>NZ_MKXB01000137.1:132538-152971 GCF_001865245.1 Streptomyces sp. CC53
GGCCGCGGTTCCCGCCTGCGCCGCCGTCACCGATGCCGCCGCAGCCCCGGCCGCGACGGCTGAGCGCCCCGGAGCGGGGGCGGCGGCTTCCGACGAGGGACGCGCCCGCGCGGCGGCCGGGGTGGGGGCCGCCCCCTCCGCCGCCGTCCGCCGCTTGTCCGACGTGGTCGCCATGCAGCCATTCTGCCCCCTCGGCACCCGCGCTGACCTGCGTGTCCACTGCGCGGACCGCCGTTGGACAACACGCGGACGGACCAGCAGGGCGCCAGTCGGTGCCCGAGCCACGACCACCGGAACCCGGGTATCAGCGTCAATGTCAGTGCCGGGGGGCACGATGGGTGGCATGGCCGGGACCGCACTCGACGACTTCTCCCCCGCGACACGCAACTGGTTCACGGGGGCGTTCCACGCACCCACCGCCGCCCAGGAAGGCGCGTGGCGGGCGATCGGTGCGGGTTCCGACGTGCTGGTGGTGGCTCCGACCGGGTCGGGCAAGACGCTGGCGGCGTTCCTGTCCGCCTTGGACCGCCTCGCGTCCGCGCCTGCCCCGGCTGACGCGAAGAAGCGCTGCCGGGTGCTGTACGTGTCGCCGCTGAAGGCGCTCGCCGTGGACGTGGAGCGCAACCTGCGCAGCCCCCTGACGGGTATCCGGCAGGAGTCGGCGCGCCTGGGCCTGCCGGAGCCCGAGGTGCGGGTCGGGATCCGTTCCGGTGACACTCCGGCCGCCGAGCGCCGTTCGCTGGCCGTCCGACCGCCGGACATCCTGATCACGACGCCCGAATCGCTGTTCCTGATGCTCACGTCGGCCACCAGGGAGGCGCTGACGGGTGTGGAGACGGTGATCCTCGACGAGGTGCACGCCGTCGCCGGCACGAAGCGGGGCGCCCACCTGGCGCTGTCCCTGGAGCGGCTGGACGAGCTGCTGCCACGGCCGGCGCGCCGCATCGGCCTGTCGGCGACGGTCCGGCCGGTGGACGAGGTGGCCAGGTTCCTGTCGCCTCAGCGGAGGGTGGAGGTGGTGCAGCCGCCGTCCGGCAAGGAGTTCGACCTGTCGGTCGTCGTACCCGTGGAGGACCTCGGCGAGCTGGGGGGCTCGCCCGCGGCGGACGCGTCGGGCGCCGACGGCGGCGACAGGCCGTCGATCTGGCCGCACGTGGAGGAACGGATCGCGGACCTCGTCCAGGACCACCGGTCGACGATCGTGTTCGCCAACTCGCGGCGCCTGGCGGAGCGCCTCTGCAACCGGCTGAACGAGATCGCGTACGAGCGGGCCACTGGCGAGCCGCTTCCCGAGGACGCGCCGCCGGCCGAGATCATGGCGCAGTCCGGCGCCGCCAAGGGGGCCCCGCCCCTGCTGGCCAGGGCGCACCACGGCTCGGTGTCCAAGGAGCAGCGGGCCCTGGTCGAGGAGGACCTGAAGGCGGGACGCCTGCCGGCCGTGGTGGCGACGTCCAGCCTGGAGCTCGGCATCGACATGGGCGCGGTCGACCTGGTCGTGCAGGTCGAGTCGCCGCCGTCGGTGGCGTCCGGGCTGCAGCGCGTGGGGCGTGCCGGGCACCAGGTGGGCGCGGTGTCCCGCGGCGTGGTGTTCCCCAAGTACCGGGGCGACCTGGTGCAGGCGGCGGTGGTGACGGAGCGGATGCGGCGGGGCGCGATCGAGTCGCTGCGGGTGCCCGCCAATCCGCTGGACGTGCTGGCGCAGCAGCTGGTCGCCACGGTGTCCCTGGACACCTGGCAGTACGACGACCTGCTGGCCTTGGTGCGGCGGGCGGCGCCGTTCGCCTCCCTGCCCGAGTCGGCGTTCGCCGCGGTGCTGGACATGCTGGCCGGCCGCTACCCGTCGGACGCGTTCGCCGAGTTGCGGCCGCGCGTCGTGTGGGACCGGGTCACCGGGGCGGTCACGGGGCGCCCCGGAGCCCAACGGCTCGCCGTCACGTCGGGCGGCACGATCCCGGACCGCGGCCTGTTCGGGGTGTTCCTGGCGGGAGCCGACCCGAAGAAGGGCGGGGGCAGGGTCGGCGAGCTCGACGAGGAGATGGTCTACGAGTCCAGGGTGGGCGACGTGTTCACCCTGGGCACGTCGTCGTGGCGGATCGAGGACATCACGCGGGACCGCGTGCTCGTGTCGCCCGCTCCGGGCGTGCCGGGGCGGCTGCCCTTCTGGAAGGGCGACCAGCTGGGCCGCCCGCTCGAACTGGGCCGGGCGGTGGGCGCGTTCCTCCGGGAGGTCGGGGCGCTGGCGCCGGACGACGCACGGCTTCGGCTCGTCTCGGCGGGACTGGACGCGTGGGCGGCCGACAACGTGCTGGCCTACCTGGAGGAGCAGCGCCGCGCCTGCGGCCACGTGCCGGACGACCGGACGATCCTGGTGGAGCGGTTCCGCGACGAGCTCGGCGACTGGCGGGTGGTGGTGCACTCCCCGTTCGGAGCGCAGGTGCACGCCCCGTGGGCGCTGGCGCTCGGCGCCCGCCTCGCGGAGCGGTACGGCATGGACGCGCAGGTCATGCACGCGGACGACGGGATCGTCCTGCGGCTCCCTGACGCCGATCTGATGGGCCTCGACCTGCTCGACCAGGATCAGGCCGGTCCCCCGGGGCCGGAGTTCGACAGCGAACAGGCCCCGGTCGGAGCCGGCGACGTGCTCTTCGACAAGGGGGAGGTCGACCGGGTCGTCACCGACGAGGTGGGCGGCTCCGCGCTGTTCGCGTCCCGGTTCCGGGAGTGCGCGGCGCGGGCACTGCTGCTGCCGCGCCGCAACCCGGGGCGGCGGACCCCGCTGTGGCAGCAGCGCCAGCGAGCGGCGCAGCTGCTCCAGGTGGCAAGCGAGTTCGGCTCGTTCCCCATCGTGCTGGAGGCGGTGCGGGAGTGCCTCCAGGACGTCTTCGACGTGCCGGGGCTGCGGGAGCTGATGGGCGACATCGAGGCCCGCCGCGTCCGGCTGGTCGAGGTCACCACCTCGGAGCCGTCGCCGTTCGCCCGGTCCCTCCTCTTCGGTTACGTCGCACAGTTCCTGTACGAGGGTGATTCGCCGCTCGCGGAGCGGCGGGCGGCCGCGCTGTCGCTGGACTCGCGGCTGCTGGCCGAGTTGCTGGGCCAGGCGGAACTGCGGGAGCTGCTGGACCCGGAGGTCCTGGTCGAGTTGGAGCGGGAGCTGCAGTGGCGCACCGAGGACCGGCGTGTGAAGGACGCCGAAGGCGTGGCGGACGCGCTGCGCGTACTGGGGCCGCTCACCGAGGGGGAGCTGGCCGAGCGGGGCGCCGGCCCGGCCTGGGCGGAGGAGCTCGCCGCCGCCCGCCGCGCCATCCGGGTCCGGATCGGCGGGTCCGACCACTGGGCGGCCGTCGAGGACGCGGGGCGGCTCCGCGACGCGCTGGGCACCGCCCTGCCGGTGGGTGTGCCCGAGGCGTTCACCGAGCCGGTGAAGGACCCGCTGGGTGACCTGCTGGCGCGGTACGCGCGCACCCGCGGCCCCTTCACGTCCGCCGAGGCGGCCGCCCGGTTCGGCCTCGGTGCGGCGGTCGCGGACGGCGCCCTGCACCGGCTCGCTGCGGCCGGCCGGGTGGTGCAGGGCGAGTTCCACCCGTCGGGCATGGGCCAGGAGTGGTGCGACGCGGCGGTCCTGCGGCGGCTGCGGCGGCGCTCGTTGGCCGCTCTCCGCCAGGAACTGGAGCCGGTGCCGCCGGCGGCGCTGGCCACGTTCCTGCCGCAGTGGCAGCACATGGGCGCGGGGCGCCTGCGGGGCGTCGACGGACTGGCCCGGGCGATCGAGCAGCTCCAGGGCGCCCCCGTGCCGGCGTCCGCCCTGGAGAAGCTGGTGCTGCCGTCCCGCGTGCGGGACTACGGCCCCGCCCTCCTCGATGAGCTCACCACGACCGGCGAAGTCCTGTGGGCGGGCGCCGGCGCGCTGCCCGGCAAGGACGGCTGGATCTCCCTCTACCTGGCGGATGCGGCCCCGCTGCTCCTGCCGGCGCCGCACCCCCTGGAGTTGACCGCGCTCCACGAGTCGGTGCTGTCCGCCCTGTCCGGGGGCTTCGGTCTCTTCTTCCGCCAGATCGCCGAACAGGTGCGTGCCACCACCCATCCGGACGTGACGGGCCCTCAGCTCGCCGACGCCCTGTGGGACCTCGCATGGAGCGGCCGCCTCACCAACGACACCCTCGCCCCGCTGCGGGCGCTCCTGGGCTCGGGCCGCACCGCCGGGTCGACCGCCCACCGGGCCAGACGCCCGGTCCCGCGCGGCCGGTACGGCACGCTCACGGCGACCGCACTGGGCGCGGCGTACGGGTCGGCCCGCGCGCCCGGACGCACCGCGTCCCGCTCCGGGCCCCCGACCGTGGCGGGCCGATGGGCCCTGCTCCCGCCGCCCGAGCCGGAGCCCACCCACCGCGCGCACGCCTTGGCCCGCACGCTGCTCGACCGGCACGGCGTGGTGACCCGCGGTGCGGTGGCGGCTGAGGGCGTCGAGGGCGGTTTCTCGGCGATGTACCGGGTGCTGTCCGCGTTCGAGGACAGCGGCCAGGCCCGCCGCGGCTACGTGGTGGAGGGGCTGGGTGCTGCGCAGTTCGCGATGGACGGCGCCGTGGACCGGCTGCGCGCGGCGGCCACGGCTCGGGAGCGGGGTGACGACACCGGGGCGCCGCAGGCAGTGGTGCTGGCCGCCGCCGACCCGGCCAACGCGTACGGCGCCGCGTTGCCCTGGCCGGACCCTCCCACGGAGGCGGGCCACAAGCCCGGGCGGAAGGCCGGCTCCCTCGTCGTCCTGGTGGACGGCGAACTGACGGTCTACATGGAGCGGGGCGGCAAGACCCTGCTGTGCTGGTCCACCGATCCCGACTCTCCCGCCTTCCAGGCCGCCGCCGTGGCCCTGGCCGAAGCCGCCCGGGCGGGTGCCCTCGGCACGGTGACGGTCGAACGCGTCAACGGCGCCCCGGCCCTCACGTCGCCCCTGGCCCGTCCGCTGGAGGCAGCCGGCTTCCACACCACGCCCAGGGGCCTTCGCCTCCGCCCGTAGCCCCCGGCAACCGGCCCCGCCGCCCCGCACCACACCCGACACCCGACGGTCCTCTCCGGGCCCTTTCCGGGCCCTTGACCTCAAGTCGACTTGAGGCACCAAGGTCGTCCGCATGACCGACGAGACCGCAGACATCAAGGCCATCGAGCAGGTCGTGGCCACCGTGCAGCGCACGCAGCGCGACAGGGACGCCGAGGGCTTCCTCGCGCTCTTCCATCCCGATGCCCTCTGGACGACCGCCCACGGCAAGGTCCTCATCGGCTTCGACGCGATCGCCGAGTTCACCCGCGCCGTCCTGCCCGGGGCGACCTGGGACGGGGAGGTCACGTACGAGGCGGTGCACACGCAGTTCCTGCGGCCGGATGTGGCGGCCGTCAAGGTCCGGCAGGTCTACCGCTCGGCGGCGGGCGACACGGAGAGCGCCCCGCTGTACGTCATGACCAGGCAGGAGGACGGGGCCTGGCTGCTGCACGCCTGCCAGAACACCGAGGTGCGGGTCGACTGACGACCGACCGAGCCGCCCGGGCCGCGCCCCAGCCGAGCCTCCCGGATCGACCTGGCACGCGCCCACCCTCTCCGCACTACGGCGGCCTTGCGGCTACGCGGCCTTCGCCTCAACCCGCCGCGCCAGACCCCGCGCGGCGTGCAGGCGGCACGCGTCAGCGGCCCTCGCGGCTCGCGGGGCACCACCCCCGCCCCCACGGCGCCCCGCCGGTCCACGGCAGCTTCCCGGCCCTCACATGTCACGGGGCGCCGCCCCAGAAGGCCGTCCACGCCCCCGACCGCAGCGTCAAGGCACCCTCTCGTGGCCCGCCCACCCCATGCCATCGCCCACGTTCCGGCATTCCGAGCCCCGCACCGTACCTCCGGTCCCCTCCCCGCAAGGCGGGTCTCGCGCATCATGGATCCATGCCCGAAGGAGACACGGTGTGGCTGACGGCACGACGGCTGCACGAGGCGCTGGCGGGGCAGGTCCTGACCCGGTCGGACCTGCGGGTGCCCCGGCTGGCGACGGTAGACCTGACGGGCCGGGCCGTCCTCGACGTCACTCCTCGGGGCAAGCACCTGCTCACCCGTGTGGACGGCGGGCTCACCCTGCACTCGCATCTCCGCATGGACGGCTCCTGGCAGGTGTACGCCCCGGACGAGCGCTGGCGCGGCGGCCCCGGGCACCAGATCCGCGCCGTCCTCGGCACGGCGGCCCGCACCGCTGTCGGTTACCGCCTCCCCGTGCTGGACCTGCTGCGGACGACCGACGAGGCGACCATCGTCGGCCACCTAGGACCGGACCTGCTGGGCCCCGACTGGGACCTGGCCGAAGCCGTGCGGCGACTGTGCGCGGACCCGACGCGTCCGCTCGGTGAAGCCCTGCTCGACCAGCGCAACGCGGCGGGCATCGGCAACGTCTACAAGTGCGAGCTCGCGTTCCTCGCCCGGGTCAGTCCCTGGCTGCCGGTCGGTGACCTCCCGCCGGACGTGCCCGCCAGGCTCCTCGCCACGGCGCACCGGCTCCTCGACGCGAACAAGCACCGCTTCGAACGCCGCACCACCCCGCCGGGCAGCCGGCCCGACCGCCCCCTGTACGTCTACGGCCGCGGCGGCCGGCCCTGCTACCGCTGCGGCGCCCCGGTCCGCCGGCACGGTGCGGAGGACCTGCCCGACGACCGCATCACGTACTGGTGTCCCGGCTGCCAGAGCGGCCCGGCCCCGGCTCCTCCGGCTCGGGGCCGGGGGCGGGGCCCCGGCCCCGGCCTCTGACGGCCCGGACGACGTCCCACACCACGCTGCGCACCACCTCGGGAAACGAGTCCCGCACCACAGCCAGCCACCGGGCGCGCCGCCCCGCATGCCCACGCCGCGGCCGGGGCGCCGCCGCCACGTGGACGGGCAGCAGGCTGAGGCCCCAGCCGCCGGTGGCGGCCGCGTACTCGACCAGGCCCGCCCGCTCGGGCACCAGGGCCAGCCGCAGCACGGCCCACCACCACAGTCCGCCCAGTACGAGCGCCGGCACCAGCGCCGGCAGCGGGACTCGTCGCCCTACCATGTGGCCGCCTCCTCCGGTCGACGCTAGACCGGGGCGATCACCGGGCGGCAGGGCGCACCGGTGCGGCCCACGGCGCATCCGGCGCCCCTTGCCACGCCCGTACCGCAGCCGCCCCGCGGCTGGTCCCGGCGATGGCCCCGGTCCGGCGGACGCACGTCAGACGCTCTCCGCCTGGAACATCCACGCGTGCTTCTCGAGGTCCGCGGTCAGTCCGATCAGCAGGTCCTGCGTGACCGGATCCGGCTCCTCGGTGGCGCCGATGCGTTCACGCATCCGGCCGATCACCGCGCCGAGGGCGTCCACCATGATCTGTACGACGTCGGCGTCCTTGATCCAGCCTTCCGGTACCCGCCCGATGGCGCTGCCGGAGGCGATGGTGGCGGCCCGGCCGTCCGGGTTGACCCCGAGGGCCGAGGCACGCTCGGCGACGGTGTCGGAGTGCTGGCGGGCCGTGGCCACGACGTCATCGAGTTGCAGGTGGATGGAGCGGAAACGCGGCCCGACCACGTTCCAGTGCACCTGCTTCGATGCGAGGGCCAGGTCGACCAGGTCGACCAGTGCTCCCTGGAGGGCCTCGCCGACGATCTTCAGGTCGGCGTCAGGAAGCGGGCTCTTGATGACGGACATCCGTACCTCCCTTTCCGCGGGCATGGCCCACCGTGGCAGTCCACCGTGACGCATGCCACACAAAACGGGCATTCACTGCAAAGCGAAAGCCCCGGTCCGGCACCGAGTACCCGACCGGGGCTACACCCCAAACGTCGATCGACGAACGTCGCCGCGTCAGGCAGCGACGACGTCCACCGCTTCCGCAGGCGCCTTGATGGTGACCCGCTCCGTCGGCACACCAGCCACCGACGTCACGGACACCGAGTTGAGCATCGGGCGCACCGGCGACGGCACCGGCTCGCTGGCCGCTGCCGATTCCGCCAGCTCCGCCAGCGACAGCTCGTCACTGACCTCTCGCATGAGCTCGGACATCCGTACGTCCAACGCGTCGCAGATCGCGGAGAGCAGTTCGGAGGAAGCCTCCTTCTGCCCCCGCTCCACCTCGGAAAGATAGCCGAGCGATACTCGGGCGGACGAGGAGACTTCGCGCAGAGTACGGCCCTGGCGCTGGCGCTGCCGACGCAGCACGTCACCAAGCAGGCGACGGAGCAGAATCATCGGTGGCTCCCTCCTCGGACCGCGTAACCGCATCCTTCACGCCCCACCGTACCGCCTCGCGCTGCGGCCGTGCGGGGAGCGATGACGTGTTCACTCAGGGCTGCAAACATCAATTCCCCCCGTTCTGTTCCGTATCCTTTGCCCGCGCATTATCCGAGAGTTCGCTCGCGAGCAGATCGAGCACGCTCCGCACACTCTCTCTACGGATTTCCGCGCGGTCCCCGTTCAACCGCAGCGCGGCCACCTTCCCTGCCGCGCAGCCGCCTTCCGCGTCCGCCGACGCGGGGCGGCACACGGCCACGTACACCGTGCCCACCGGTCGGCCGTCCTGGGGCTCCGGGCCCGCGACCCCGGTGGTCGCCACGCCCCACTCGGCCCCCAGCCGGTCCCGCACGCCGCGGGCCATCTGCAGCGCGACGTCCGGGTCGACGGCTCCGCGCCGCTCCAGCAGTTCCTCCTGCACCCCCAGCAGCTCGCGCTTCAGCACGGTCGCGTAGGCGGTGACGGAGCCGCGGAAGGCGCGTGAGGCGCCGGGTACGGAGGTGAGCTCCGCGGCCACCAGGCCGCCAGTGAGGGACTCGGCGACGGCCACGGTCTCGCCGCGCTCGGCCAGCAGGCGCAGCACACGCTCGGCCACCGGTTCGGTGCTCCCGGTGCACAGCGGCTCCGTGGCCGCTCGCCCGCCAGCCGACCGGTCCTGCGCGGCACCACCGCCCGGGGCCGGCCCGGGGCCGTCCGCGACAGGGCCGGCGGCGTCGCGGCCGGCCGGTCCCAGCAGCTCCTCGCCCCGTTTCACCGCGGCGGCTCCGCGGGGGCCCCGGCCGCGTCGGCGCCCGTGCCGGGGGCGGCCGCGGCCTTCTGCCGCTCCCTCTCCTCGGAAAGGCCCCTGCGGCGCAGCACGATCGCCTGACGGACGTAGTCGAGCCCCGTGGCCACGGTCAGCACCACGGCGACGGCCATCACCCACCAGCGCAGGGTGGCGAGCGGGCCGGTGAGGGCGAGCACGTACATGCCCACCGCGGTGCCCTGGGCGAGGGTCTTCAGTTTGCCGCCGCGGCTGGCCGGGATGACGCCGTGCCGGATGACCCAGAACCGCATGAGCGTGATGCCGAGCTCCCTGGCGAGGATCACACCGGTCACCCACCAGGGCAGCTCCTCGAGTGCGGACAGGCAGATCAGCCCGGCCGCCATGATCGCCTTGTCGGCGATCGGGTCCGCGATCTTGCCGAAGTCCGTGACCAGGTTGTACGTGCGGGCCAGGTGCCCGTCGAACACGTCCGTGATCATGGCGACGGCGAAGGCGGCCCACGCCCAGGCCCGCCAGGCGGGGTCGTAGCCACCGTCCTGGAGCAGCAGCACCACGAAGGCGGGCACGAGGACCAGCCGGACCATGGTGAGGATGTTGGCGACGTTCCACAGGCTGGCCTGGTCGACCGCGGCCGCGCCGAGCTTGCCTCCGGGTGCTCTCCTCCCCGTACCGCCCGCAGCGGACGCCGGGACACCGGTCATCTGCCCGCCTCCTCGGCCACGTCGATCACCTCGGCCACCAGGTCGACGCCTTCGGTGCCCACCACCTTCGCCGTGACCATCCGGCCGACCGCGAGGCCCGCGGCCGCCGGGAAGAGGACCTGCCCGTCGGTCTCGGGTGCCTGGTGGGCTGCGCGGCCGGCGGCTGCGTACTCGTCCTCGTCGAGCGGCTCCGGGCCGTCGCTCTCGACCGACTCGACGAGGACCTCCAGGGTCTCTCCGAGGCGCTCCTCGGCGCGCTGCGCGGTGAGCTCCTCGGCGAGCCGCGACAGGTGGGCCAGCCGCGCGTCGACGACCTCCTGGTCCAGTTTGGCCTCGTACGTGGCGGCCTCGGTGCCGTCCTCGTCCGAGTAGCCGAAGACGCCGATGGCATCCAGCCGCGCATGGGTGAGGAAGCGTTCGAGTTCGGCGAAGTCCTCCTCGGTCTCCCCGGGGAACCCGACGATGAAGTTGGAGCGCACACCGGCCTGCGGCGCCTTGCCGCGGACGGTGTCCAGGAGCTCCAGGAAGCGGTCGGTGTCGCCGAAGCGGCGCATGGCGCGCAGCACCGCGGGCGCCGAGTGCTGGAAGGACAGGTCGAAGTAGGGGGCGACCTTCTCGGTCGACGTGAGGACGTCGATGAGGCCGGGGCGCATCTCGGCGGGCTGGAGGTAGCTGACGCGGATGCGCTCGATGCCGTCGACGGCGGCGAGCTCCGGCAGCAGGGTCTCCAGCAGGCGGATGTCGCCGAGGTCCTTGCCGTACGAGGTGTTGTTCTCGGAGACCAGCATGATCTCCTTCACGCCCTCCCCCGCGAGCCAGCGCGTCTCGTTCAGGACGTCACCGGGGCGGCGGGAGACGAAGGAGCCGCGGAAGGACGGGATGGCGCAGAAGGAGCAGCGCCGGTCGCAGCCGGAGGCCAGCTTGACGGAGGCGACGGGACTCGTGTCCAGGCGGCGGCGCAGCGGGGCGCGCGGCCCCGACGCCGGTGCGACGCCTTCGGGCAGGTCCTCCACCGCGGGAGTGTCGGGCGCGTCGGCGGTCTGCGGGGCCCCGTGGCCGGGCAGGGCGACGGAGGCGGCGGCGTCCTGGCGCTCCACGGGGCTCAGCGGGAGCAGCTTGCGCCGGTCGCGGGGGGTGTGCGCGGCGTGGCCGCCGCCACTGAGGATGGTCTGGAGGCGGTCGGAGATGTCGGCGTAGTCGTCGAAGCCCAGCACGCCGTCGGCCTCGGGCAGCGCCTCGGCGAGCTCCTTGCCGTACCTTTCGGCCATGCAGCCGACGGCGACGACGGCCTGGGTGCGGCCGTGGTCCTTGAGGTCGTTCGCCTCCAGCAGGGCGTCGACGGAGTCCTTCTTGGCGGCTTCGACGAAGCCGCAGGTGTTGACGACGGCGACATCGGCGTCGGAGGCGTCCTCGACGAGCTCCCAGCCGTCCGCCGCCAGGCGGCCTGCGAGCTCCTCCGAGTCCACCTCGTTACGGGCGCAGCCAAGGGTGACAAGGGCGACGGTACGGCGTTCGGGCATGGACTCAAGACTACTTCGTCCCGGCGGCCCGTCCGGCGCACAGGTCGGCTGCCGGCCCCGCGGCCCCGTGTGTCGCCCCTCTCACCGCTCAGGCCCCGCCCGGCTGCCGATCGGGCGGGGGCCGGGCGGGGCCTGAGGAGGGCGCCCGCGGAAGGAGGCGGACTCAGCCCGCCTGGGGGTCGCCCTTGGTGTAGGAGAGGCGCTCGACGGCCCCCGGCGCGAACTCGTCCTCGACCTTCTTGCCGTTGACGAAGAGCTCGATCGCCCCGGCGTTGCCGAGGATGAGGTCGAGCCGCTCGTCGTCCTGGAAGGTCTTGGAGTCGCCCTTGAGGAGCAGCCCGTCGAAGAGCAGCTTGCCGTCGCGGGCCTTGGCGGAGATCCAGCTCTTGTCGTCGATGGCGGTGAGCTTGACCGTCACCTTGTCCTGCGGCACGGCGGCGATCGCGCTCTCGGACGGGACGGGCTGAGCCGGCTCGGCCGGGGTGGGCCGGACCGTCTTGGGCGAGGCGGTGGGCGTCACCGCCGGGCCCTCGGCCACGGATTTCGCGCCGCCGCCGGCGTCCCGGCCGAACACCGTGAAGCCGACGAAGCCGATGACCACGACGATCGCGGCGACCATAGCGGCGGTCCAGTTGGGCCGGCGCCGCTCGGGCCGGATGCGCTCGGCCTCGAACAGCGGGGCGGCGGGGGTGGGGGCGGGACGGCCTCCGTGCGCCGCGTCGTACTGCTCGACCAGCGCCTCGGGATCGAGGCCCACGGCGCGGGCGAGCGTGCGGACGTGCCCGCGGGCGTACACGTCACCGCCGCACCGCGAGAAGTCGTCCTCCTCGATCGCGTGCACGATGGGGATGCGCACACGGGTGGAGTTGCTGACCTCCTCGACGGTCAGCCCGGCGTCGATGCGGGCCTGCCGGAGCGCGCGGCCGATCGAGGGCCGGTCGTCCTCGATGGGGTCGGGGGTCGAAGGCCGGTCGTCTTCGGGGGAGTTGCCGATGGACACGAGGGCGCCTTTCGAGCGTGTAGCCACCTGCTGGAGGTTCAGTCTAGGGGTGGTGCGAAAGGGTGGAGCAACCGGGCGGACGCCGTTTGTACGCCATCGGAATGGCCGGCGGGCCGCGGTGCTGTCGGGGGGAGACACATATTGTGCGCTCCTTCGTCCAACTTGACGATCGGCCAAGGGAAACGGTTGCTCACAGTTCCCTTACGGGTGGGACACGGTCGGGCCGACCGTCACCGGACGGTGACGGAACCACCCTTTCGGCCGTTCCTCAGTCGCCGCTCTCGCCTCGGATGACCGCCAGTACCCCGTCCAGCTCATCCGGCTTGACGAGCACGTCCCGCGCCTTGGACCCCTCGCTCGGCCCGACGATGCTGCGTGACTCCATGAGGTCCATCAGCCGTCCCGCCTTCGCGAAGCCGACGCGAAGCTTCCGCTGCAGCATGGACGTGGAGCCGAACTGGGTGGTGACGACCAGTTCGGCCGCCTGGCACAGCAGGTCCAGATCGTCGCCGATCTCCTCGTCGATCTCCTTCTTCTGCTTGGTGCCGGTGGTGACGTCGTCCCGGAAGACCGGCGCCATCTGGTCCTTGCAGTGCCGGACGACCTCGGCGACCTCCTCCTCCGTCACGAAGGCGCCCTGGAGCCGCACGGGCTTGTTGGCGCCCATCGGCAGGAACAGCCCGTCGCCCTTGCCGATGAGCTTCTCGGCGCCCGCCTGGTCGAGGATGACGCGGCTGTCGGCCAGCGAGGACGTGGCGAAGGCCAGCCGCGACGGCACGTTCGCCTTGATCAGGCCGGTGACCACGTCGACGGACGGCCGCTGGGTGGCCAGCACCAGGTGGATGCCGGCGGCCCGCGCGAGCTGGGTGATGCGGACGATCGCGTCCTCCACGTCCCGCGGGGCGACCATCATCAGGTCCGCCAGCTCGTCCACGATGACCAGCAGGTACGGGTACGGCTGGAGCTCGCGCTCGCTGCCCTCGGGGGTCTTCAGCTTGCCGCTGCGCACGGCGGCGTTGAAGTCGTCGATGTGGCGGTAGCCGAACGCAGCGAGGTCGTCGTAACGCAGGTCCATCTCGCGCACCACCCACTGGAGGGCCTCGGCGGCGCGCTTGGGGTTGGTGATGATCGGCGTGATCAGGTGCGGGATGCCCTCGTACGCGGTGAGCTCGACCCGCTTCGGGTCGACCAGCACCATCCGCACGTCCTCCGGGGTGGCCCGCATCATGATCGACGTGATGAGGCAGTTGATGCAGGAGGACTTTCCCGAGCCGGTGGCGCCGGCGACCAGCACGTGCGGCATGGTCGCCAGGTTCGCCATCACGTAACCGCCCTCGACGTCCTTGCCGAGCCCCACCAGCATGGGGTGGTCGTCCCCGGCGGCCTCGGCCAGCCGCAGTACGTCGCCCAGCTTGACCATCTCGCGGTCGGTGTTCGGGATCTCGATGCCGACGGCGGACTTCCCGGGGATCGGCGAGATGATGCGCACGTCCGGGCTGGCCACGGCGTACGCGATGTTCTTCGTCAGCGCCGTGATGCGCTCCACCTTCACGGCCGGACCCAGCTCCACCTCGTACCGGGTGACCGTCGGGCCGCGGGTGAAGCCGGTGACGTCGGCGTCGACCTTGAACTCGGTGAACACGTTCCGCAGGGACGCCACGATCGCGTCGTTCGCGGCGCTGCGGGTCTTGCCGGGGCCGCCGCGCTCCAGCAGGTCAAGGGCCGGCAGCGCGTAGGTGACGTCCCCGGAGAGCCGGAGCTGCTCGGCCCGCGCCGGCAGCGGCCGGTCCTCGTCCCGCAGGGGTGCGGGCTTCGTCAGGTCCGGTACGGCCCCCGGGGGCACGGCTCCGGGCGCTCCCTTGCGCGCCCCTGCGCGCGCCGGCGGTACGGCCGCGGGGGTTCCCTCGGCCGCCCCGCCACGGGCCCTGTCCCGGTCGGCGGTGACGTCCCGCGTCAGGTCGGCGACCAGCGGCGAGGGCGGCATGCCGTTGAGGACGGCGCCGTCCAGGTCGGCCGCGGCCGCCGCGGCGATGTCGAAGGCGTCCGGGGACCGCTCGAAGCCCGGTGCCTCCGCGCCCTGGTCGGCCCTGCGCGTACGGGACCGCCGGCGCCGCGACAGCGCCTCTTCCTCGGCCTGCTCCGGGTCGTGCCGGTCGGCTGCCGAGGGGGCGCCGGCGCGCCCGCGGGAGCGGGCCGGCAGCGCCTCGCGCCACTGCTCGTCGTACCGCAGGTCGTCGTCGCCCGCCGCCCGCCCGCGCGGCTCGACGATCCCGAGGCGTTCCCCGAGGGCGCGCAGCCGCCGCGGAATGGCGTTGACGGGGGTCGCGGTCACGACGAGCAGCCCGAACACGGTGAGGAGGACGAGCATCGGTACGGCGAGGACCTCGCTCATCAGGAACACGAGCGGTGTGGAGGCCGCCCAGCCGATGAGGCCGCCGGCGTCCTGCATGGCCTGTGCGCCCGCGTCCCGCCCCGGGGCGCCGCAGGCGATGTGGACCTGCCCGAGCACACCCACGACGAGCGCGGACAGGCCGACGACGATGCGGCCGTTGGCCTCGGGCTTCTCGGGGTGCAGGATCAGCCGGACGGCCATGGCGCCGACGAGCAGCGGGACGAGCAGGTCGAGCCGTCCGAAGGAGCCGGTGACCAGCATGTCGACGAGGTCGCCGACGGGCCCCTGGAGGTTGGCCCAGGTGCCGGCGGCGATGATCAGGGCCAGACCGATCAGCAGCAGGGCCAGACCGTCCTTGCGATGGGCGGGATCGAGGCCCTTGGCTCCGCGCCCTATGCCCCGCAGCATCGCGCCCAGGGCGTGGGCGAGACCGAGCCACACGGCCCGGACCACCCGGTAGACACCGCCCGTCGGCGACGGGGCGGGCTTCGCCGCGGCGGCCTTCTTGGCGGGGACCTTCTTCACCCCGGGCTTCCTGGCGGGGGCGGGGCGCGCGGCGGACTTCTTGGCGGGGGGTTTCGCGGAGGCCGCCTTCTTCGCGGCGCCGCCGGTCGTACGGCCGGCGCGCGGCTTCGCGGTGCCCGCCGTGTCCTGAGAACCCTTGCCGGACGTACGTGAGGCCATGGGGGTGAGGTTACCGGTGTGAGCGGCGGGGGACACGCGTCCGCCTGCTTCACCCGTTCGTGTCGCTCACCAAGGGACGGGAGGGTGACGTGTCTCCTGACAGCCGTTCAGGAGAGGGACGGAAGTGGCCGTCTGACGCGGTGCTCAGTCGGGCTGCGGGCCGCCGCCGTTCCCGGTGCCCGGCTCCAGGGCGTCCAGCGCCCGCCGCAGCCCGGTCAGCTTGCGCTCCAGGTGGGCGGCGGTGGCGACGGCCGCCGCGTCGGCGCTCTCCCCCTCCAGTTGCTTCGACAGCGCCTCGGCCTGCTCCTCGACCGCTGCGAGCCGCGCGGACAGCTCGGCGAGGATCCCCGCCGACTCCTTGGCGGCCGAGGGGCTCTGAGCGCCGCCCGCGCCCTCCAGCTGCAGCCGCAGCAGGGCGGCCTGCTCGCGGAGCTGACAGTTCTTCATGTACAGCTCGACGAAGACGGAGACCTTGGCGCGCAGCACCCACGGGTCGAAGGGCTTCGAAATGTAGTCGACTGCGCCCGCCGCGTAGCCGCGGAAGGTGTGGTGGGGGCCGTGGTTGATCGCGGTGAGGAAGATGATCGGGATGTCCCGGGTCCGCTCACGCCGCTTGATGTGCGCGGCCGTCTCGAAGCCGTCCATCCCCGGCATCTGGACGTCCAGCAGGATGACCGCGAAGTCGTCCGTCAACAGCGCCTTGAGCGCCTCCTCCCCTGACGATGCCCGGACCAGCGTCTGATCGAGCGCGGAGAGGATCGCCTCCAGCGCCAGCAGATTCTCCGGCCGGTCATCGACCAGGAGGATCTTGGCCTTCTGCACCATGGCCCGTCCTCCTCGCCCCGGCAGTTGGCCGGGTGCCGCCCCAGGGGACGACTCCCTTCCGCCGTCCGTCCTTGTGCCGGTCATGGTAGCCGCACCCCACCTGTCGCCACACCCTGTCACCGCGATGTCACTGTGCACGTACCGGAAACGCGGTGCGAGACCAGAAGGTTCCCCGGATGACGGGGTCTCACACGTCGTCAGCCACAGCGGGGCCGGTGGTACCGGCCCCGCTCGCCCCGCGCGGGCGGACTCCCCGCTTCCGCCCGCGGCGGGCCGGTCACGCTCCGCGCATCCACTGGTCCATGACGGAGAGCAGGTGGTCCGGGTCGACGGGCTTCGTGACGTAGTCGGAGGCGCCGGAGTCGATGGCCTTCTCCCGGTCGCCCTTCATCGCCTTCGCCGTGAGCGCGATGATCGGCAGGCCGGCGAACTGCGGCATGCGCCGGATCGCCGTCGTCGTCGCGTACCCGTCCATCTCCGGCATCATGATGTCCATGAGCACGACCGCCACGTCGTCGTGCTGCTCCAGGACCTCGATGCCCTCCCGGCCGTTCTCCGCGTACAACACCGTCAGGCCGTGCTGCTCCAGCACGCTCGTGAGCGCGAAGACGTTGCGGATGTCGTCGTCGACGATCAGCACCTTCTCACCCCCGAACTGGAAGCTGCGCCTCGGCTCCGGGGCCTCCCGGCCGGCCGACCCGGCCTCCTGACCGCCGTTCCGGTCGGATCCCGGCACTCCCTGCCCGGGCAGCGAGGGCCGCCGCTCCGTGGTGCCCGCCGCCCGTCGGCGGTGTCGCGCCAGCCCCCCGCCCGCACCTGCGGGGCGGGCACCCGGGGCTTCGGCCGGGAGCGCGGGCTCCGCCGCCGGCCGGCCGGGGGCCTGCTGCTGCGGGGCCGCCGCGGCACCCGGCTCCTCCACCCCTCCGGGCAGCGGCTCCCGCGGGGCGTGATCCCTGGGCCCGTAGCCGTGCGGCGGCAGCTCGTTGGCGTGCAGCGGCAGGTACAGCGTGAACGTCGAGCCGCGGCCCGGCTCGCTCTGCGCGTGGATCTCGCCGCCGAGCAGACGGGCGATCTCCCGGCTGATCGACAGGCCGAGCCCCGTCCCGCCGTACTTGCGGCTGGTCGTACCGTCGGCCTGCTTGAACGCCTCGAAGATCACCCGCATCTTGCTGGCCGCGATACCGATGCCGGTGTCCGTCACGGAGAAGGCGATCAGGTCGGCGTCCGGGTCGCTGAGCGAGCCGGCCTCCAGCAGCTGCTCCCGGATCGACGCCGGCACATCCGCCTTCGCCGGCCGGATCACCAGCTCCACGGCGCCCGTGTCGGTGAACTTGACCGCGTTCGACAGCAGGTTGCGCAGCACCTGCAGCAGCCGCTGCTCGTCGGTGTGCAGGGTCGCCGGCAGCTCCGGTGAGACCCGTACGGAGAAGTCGAGGCCCTTCTCCGCGGTGAGGGGCCGGAAGGTGGCCTCCACGTAGTCGACGAGCTGGACCAGCGCGATCCGCGTCGGGCTGACGTCCATCTTGCCCGCCTCGACCTTCGACAGGTCGAGGATGTCGTTGATCAGCTGGAGCAGGTCGGAGCCCGCGCCGTGGATCGTCTCGGCGAACTCGACCTGCTTCGGCGAGAGGTTGGCGTCCGCGTTGTCCGCGAGCAGCTTCGCCAGGATGAGCAGCGAGTTGAGCGGCGTGCGCAGCTCGTGCGACATGTTGGCGAGGAACTCCGACTTGTAGCGCATGGACACCGCGAGCTGCTCCGCCCGCTCCTCCAGCACCTGCCGGGCCTCCTCGATCTCGGTGTTCTTCACCTCGATGTCGCGGTTCTGACGGGCCAGCAGCTCGGCCTTCTCCTCCAGCTCGGCGTTGGACTCCTGCAGCGCCTTCTGCCGGCTCTCCAGCTCCGCGGACCGCTCCTTGAGCTGCTCGGTGAGCTCCTGCGACTGCTGCAGCAGCACCTCGGTCTTGCTGTTGACGCTGATGGTGTTGACGCTCGTGGCGATCATCTCGGCGATCTGGTTGAGGAAGTCCCGCTGGATCTGGGTGAACGGCTGGAAGGACGCCAGCTCGATCACCCCGAGGACCTTGCCCTCGAACAGCACCGGGAGCACGATGACGTGCGCGGGCGCGGCCTCCCCGAGTCCGGAGGCGATCTTCAGGTAGCCCGGGGGCACGTTGACCTGGATGGTGCGTTTCTCCTCGGCCGCCGTGCCGATGAGGGTCTCGCCGGGCCGGAACGCGGTGGGCATGGCCCCGGCCGAGTAGCCGTAGCTGGCCCGCATGCGCAGCTCGTAGGCGCCGTCCTCGTCGCCACCGGGCTCGGTGCCGCCGCCGGTGGGGACGGCCAGGAAGAACGCCCCGTGCTGGGCCGAGACCACCGGCGTCAGCTCGCTCATGATCAGCGAGGCCACGTCGTCCAGGTCGCGGCGGCCCTGCATGAGGCCGGAGATCCGCGCCAGGTTGCCCTTCAGCCAGTCCTGCTCCTCGTTGGCGAGGGTGGTGTCGCGCAGGTTGGCGATCATGGTGTTGATGTTGTCCTGGAGGACCTGGATCTCCCCGGACGCGTCGACGTCGATCTTCAGGTTGAGGTCGCCGCGGGTCACCGCGGTGGCGACGGCCGCGATGGCGCGCACCTGCCGGGTGAGGTTGCCGGCCATCTCGTTCACGGACTCGGTCAGGTCGCGCCACGTCCCGTCGACGTCCCGGACGCGGGCCTGACCGCCGAGGATGCCTTCGGTGCCCACCTCGCGGGCCACCCGGGTCACCTCCTCGGCGAACGAGGACAGCTGGTCGACCATCGTGTTGATGGTGTTCTTCAGCTGGAGGATCTCCCCGCGGGCGTCGATGTCGATCTTCTTGGTGAGGTCGCCCTTCGCGATGGCGGTGGTCACGGCGGCGATCTGGCGCACCTGGCCGGTGAGGTTGGACGCCATGGAGTTCACCGACTCGGTGAGGTCCTTCCAGGTGCCGGACACCCCGGGCACCCGGGCCTGCCCGCCCAGCTCGCCCTCGGTGCCCACCTCGCGGGCCACCCGGGTCACCTCGTCCGCGAACGACGACAGCGTGGTCACCATCGTGTTGACGGTGTCCGCGAGCTCGGCGACCTCGCCGCGCGCCTCGACGGTGACCTTCTTCGTCAGGTCGCCGTTCGCGACGGCCGACGACACCCGGGAGATGTTGCGCACCTGCGAAGTGAGGTTGTTGGCCATCACGTTGACGTTGTCGCTGAGGTCCTTCCAGATGCCCGTGACGCCGCGCACCCGGGCCTGACCGCCGAGGATGCCCTCGGTGCCCACCTCGCGGGCGACCCGCGTCACCTCGTCCGCGAAGTTCGACAGCTGGTCGACCATCGTGTTCACGGTGGTGACCAGATCGAGGATCTCCCCGCGCGCGTCGACGGTGATCTTCTTCGACAGGTCGCCGCGCGCCACCGCCGTCGTCACCTCGGCGATGTTGCGCACCTGCGACGTGAGGTTGTTCGCCATCGAGTTGACGGACTGGGTGAGGTCCTTCCAGGTGCCGGAGACGCCCTGCACCTCGGCCTGGCCGCCGAGGATGCCCTCCGTACCCACCTCACGGGCCACGCGGGTGACCTCCTCCGCGAAGGAGGACAGCTGGTCGACCATGGTGTTGAGGGTGTTCTTCAGCTCCAGGATCTCGCCGCGCGCGTCCACGTCGATCTTCTGCGACAGGTCACCCCGCGCCACCGCCGTGGTCACCTGGGCGATCTGCCGCACCTGGGAGGTGAGGTTCCCGGCCATGAAGTTGACGGAGTCGGTGAGCTCCTTCCAGGTGCCGGACACACCGTCGACGCGGGCCTGGCCGCCGAGCCGGCCCTCGGTGCCCACGTCCCGCGCCATCCGCGTCACCTGGTCGGCGAACGACGAGAGCTGCGCCACCATCGTGTTGACGGTGTTCTTCAGCTCCAGCATCTCCCCGGCCACGTCGACGGTGACCTTCTGCGACAGGTCACCGTTCGCGACCGCCGTCGTCACCTGCGCGATGTCCCTCACCTGACCCGTCAGGTTCCGGAACGCCGTGTTGACCGAATCCGTCAGGTCCTTCCACGTACCCGCCGCACCCGGCACCTCGGCCTGACCACCGAGCCGGCCCTCGACACCCACCTCGCGCGCCACACGCGTCACTTCGGAGCCGAACGCGGACAGTTGGTCCACCATCGTGTTGACGGTGTTCTTCAACTCCAGCATCTCGCCCGCGACATCGACCGTGACCTTCTGCGACAGGTCACCGTTCGCGACCGCCGTCGTCACCTGCGCGATGTCCC
>NZ_MKXB01000137.1:152981-157637 GCF_001865245.1 Streptomyces sp. CC53
GCGCCTGACCGCCCAGCAGCCCCTCGACGCCGACCTCCCGCGCGACGCGGGTCACCTCGTCGGCGAACGTGCGGAGCGTCTCGGTCATCTGGTTGATGGTGTCCGCGAGCTGCGCGACCTCGCCCCGCGCGCTGACCGTGACCTTCTGCGACAGGTCGCCGTTCGCGACCGCCGTCGTCACCTCGGCGATGCCGCGCACCTGCGAGGTGAGGTTGCCCGCCATCGTGTTGACGGAGTCCGTGAGGTCCTTCCACACGCCCGCGACACCGGGCACCTCGGCCTGACCGCCGAGTTCGCCCTCCGTACCGACCTCCCGGGCGACCCGCGTCACCTCGGAGGAGAACGAGGACAGCTGGTCCACCATCGTGTTGACGGTGTTCTTCAGCTCCAGCATCTCCCCGGCCACGTGCACGGTGACCTTGCGGGAGAGGTCGCCCTTGGCGACGGCCGTGGTCACCAGGGCGATGTCGCGGACCTGTGCGGTGAGCCGGTACGCCATCGTGTTGACGGAGTCCGTGAGGTCCTTCCACGACCCGGACACGCCGCGCACCTGCGCCTGCCCGCCGAGCTTGCCCTCCGTGCCCACTTCGAGGGCGACCCGCGTGACCTCGTCCGTGAACGTGGACAACTGGTCGACCAGGTTGTTGACGGTCCTCGCGACCTTCAGGAACTCGCCGCGCAGCGGCCGCCCCGCCTGGTCCTGTCCGTCGGAGCGCAGCTCCATCCGCTGCTGCAGGTCGCCGTCCGCGACGGCGGCCAGCACCCGGCCCACCTCGGACACCGGCCGGGTCAGGTCGTCGACCAGGGCGTTCGCCGCCTCGATCGCCGTCGCCCAGGCCCCTTCGCTGGCGCCCACCTCCAGCCGCTCGGCGAGCTTGCCCTCGCGGCCGACCACGCGCCGCACCCGCTGGATCTCACCGGTCAGATGCAGTTTGCGGTCCGCGACCTCGTTGAAGACGGCGGCGATCTCCGCCATCGTCCCCTCGCCGGTCACGGTGAGCCGCCTGCGGAAATTGCCGTCGCGCATCGACACCAGCGCCGCCAGCAGCCGCTCCAGTGCAGCGGCGTCCACCTCGACGGTTCCGCTGCTGCTCCGGGACCGTCCGCCCTTCGCGCGCGTGCTGCCGCCTCGCGCCGCCACGCCAGACTCCACCGTGTCCCTCCCGCAAGGGTCGACCGTACTGCTCTGGTTCGTACTCGGATGCTCGCGCTCCGCAACCGCCAACGGACGCCCGCCGCCGGGCCGCTGCTCCGGCTGTAGCTGGAAGCCTTCCCAGTGTTTCACTGCAACCCAACCAGGCCATAACAGTTCGGCAGCTTCGCATAACGTCCCCGCACCCGGGGGACGGAAACAGCGGTAACCACCATCCGCCCGGACTGCGAAGGTAAGTAACCTGGCATGCGGCTGTCCAACCGCCCCGGTCCGCCCGGCGGGGGCGGGCACGGCGCAACACCACCACCGGGTACCGGGAGGGGCAGGCCGATCATGGCGGAGCCGGGCGTCGAGACGCGTACGAGGAGTTCTGTGATCACCGCGCGGGCGGCTGCCAGCTTCGAACCTGTGGGGCGGTCGGTCGCCGCCGCCCGGGCCTTCGTCCGGGACACCCTCCAAGGCTGGGGGCACGGCGACGTGGTGGACGACGCCGTCGTCCTGACCAGCGAACTCGTCACCAATGCCGTGATCCACGCCGGCACCGCGGCCGACGTCCTGTGCCTGCGCACCGAGCAGGGCGTACGGGTCGAGGTCGCCGACCACTACCCCGAGCGCGAGGTGCCGCTCCAGGGCGCGGGCCGCCCCGTCGCCGCCCTGGACCGCGAGAACGGCCGCGGCCTGCTGCTGTGCTCCGCCCTCGCTTCCCGGTGGGGCGTCGACTACTCCCCCACCAGCAAGAACGTCTGGTTCCAGCTCAACCTGCCGGAGCGCCCCGTCGGCACCCGCCACGCGGGCCCCGCCGTGCCCACCGCCCTGCTGCCCGTGGCCGACGAGCGGGTCCGCGTCGCCGTCCTCCAGGTCGAGCCGTCCGGCGCGATCACCGCGTGGAACGACGACGCGGAGAGCCTCTTCGGCTACGCGGCGGACCAGGTCGTCGGCAAACAGCTCGGCGACTTCGCGGCCTGGCCGCACACCCCCGGCACCAGCACCGGCCTGGCCGAGGCACTGCTGCTGTCCCGCTGGGAGGGCAGCTACGGCCTGCGCGGCGCCGACGGACGCGTGATCCCCGTGTACGCCTCCCACCTGCGGGTCCGCGACACCCAGGGCGAGCCGTCGACGGTGTGCCTGCTCGTCCGCGACGACGAGCGGGCCGTCCTGCAGACCCCCGCCAGGGTCACCGCCTCCGCCGGCGGGGACAGCTCCGGTGAGGGCGGCAGCGCCGATCCGTTCGAGGTCTTCATCGGCTCCCCCGCGCCCGACGACCTGGACGGGCTGCTGCAGCGCACGGTGGAGCGCGCCCGGGACATGCTCGACGGCGACGCCGCGTTCCTGCTCCTCGCCACGGACGACGAGACCGAGCTGGAGGTCCGCGCCTCCACGGGCCTGCCCTCGGCCCGCCAGCGCTTCGCCCGCGTCCCCGTCGAGGCGGGCACCAGCAGGTACGCCTCCGCGCGCATGCCGGCCGTCCACGAGGACCTGACGGCCGTCCCCGGAGCGGTACCGCTCCTCAGCGGCACCGGCATGCGGTCCGTCGTCACCGTGCCGCTGAAGGTGGAGGGCCGGCTCACGGGCTCCCTGGGGGTCGCCGCGGAAGCCCCCCGCCGCTACGCGAACAAGGAGGCGCTGCGCCTCCAGTTCGCCGCCGACCGCATCGCCCTGGCCGTCGAGTCGGCACGGCTCGGCGAGCTGGAGCGGCTGCGCCGCGGCTCCCTCAGCTTCCTCGTCGAGGCGTCCGACCTGCTGGCGGGCACGCTCGACCGGGACCAGACCCTCGCCCTCATGGCGCAGATGACGGTCCCCACCCTGGCGACCTGGTGCGCCGTCTATACGATCGCCGACCAGTCCTCCGATCCGTACCTGTCGTACGTGCTGCACGAGGACGAGGAGCGCATCGACGGCCTGAAGGAGCTTCTGTCCTCCATCGCGCCCCCGGAGCCGGTGCCGACCCCCGGCGCCCGCGTGTGGAACGCCCCCGCGGAGGCCGCCCACCGGGCGGCCCTGCGGGCGTCGGTGCAGGAGCTGGGCCAGGAGGCGTCGGCCCCGCTGTCCTCCGGCATCGCCACGACGCTGCACACGGCGACCGCGGTAGGCGGGGAGACGGTCGTGCTGCCCCTGGTGGCCCGCAACCGCGTGATCGGCATGCTGACG
The DNA here is from genome assembly GCF_001865245.1 of Streptomyces sp. CC53. Lineage (GTDB taxonomy): Bacteria > Actinomycetota > Actinomycetes > Streptomycetales > Streptomycetaceae > Streptomyces. The sequence goes on from NZ_MKXB01000137.1 coordinate 156,283, forward strand.
CTGGGCAAGCCCGCGGACGATCATTTCCGCCAGGAGATCCTGGAGCTCGCCGAGGACCTGTCTCGCCGTGCGGCACTGGCCCTGGACAACGCCCGGCTCTACAGCGAGCGCGTGTCCATCAGCCAGTCGCTTCAGCGCAGCCTCCTCCCGCCGGGGCTGCCGCAGATCCCGGGCGTCGAGGTCGACGTCATCTACCGCGCGGCCGGCGAGGGCAACGAGGTGGGCGGCGACTTCTACGACGTCTTCCCCATCCGCGACCAGGCGTACGGTTTCGCGATCGGCGACGTGTGCGGCACGGGTCCGGAGGCGGCCGCCGTGACGGGGCTGGCCCGGCACGCGCTGCGGCTGCTGGCCCGCGAGGGCTTCGGCGGCCCCGCGGTGCTGGAGCGCCTGAACGCGGCCATCCTCGACGAGGGCGCCCGCAGCCGCTTCCTGACCCTCCTGTACGGCGAGCTGTGGCCGCAGGAGGACGGCAGTGCCCTGCTGAAGGTGGTGTGCGCCGGGCACCCGCTGCCGCTGCGCCTGCGCCAGGACGGCACGGTGGAGCCGGCCGCGGAACCTCAGCCGCTGCTCGGCGTGATGGACGACCTGGAACTGTACGAGCAGATGGTCGTGCTGGACCCGGGTGACGTCCTGCTGTGCGTCACGGACGGGGTGACGGAGCGCCGCGAAGGGGCCCGCATGCTGGGTGACGACGGCTTGGCGGACGTGCTGCGCACGTGTACGGGCCTCACGGCCGGCGCGGTGGCCGCCCGCGTCCTGCGTGCCGTGGAGCGTTTCGCGGCGGAGCCGGCCTCCGACGACATGGCGATCCTCACCATGCGCGTGCCGGAGCCACACCACCAGTAGTCCGCCTGTCGGCTCGCGCCCGGACATGACGAAGGCCCCCCGCCTGATGGCGGGGGGCCTTCTGTTCTGAGCCCCCAAACGGAATCGAACCGTTGACCTTCTCCTTACCATGGAGACGCTCTGCCGACTGAGCTATAGGGGCTTGTCGTTCGCGGGGTTTCCCTCGCGGCAACGGAATAGATCATACCCCGAAAGCTGACGCCCTCCGCACCAATCCACCGCCCTGGACGCCGAAAGTGACGGCTGTCACGCCGCTGGTGACGTGGATACGCCCCGGGCGCGGTGGGGGCGGCCTGGTGGTGTCCGGTGCAGCGTCCGTGGGAGCGGTGGCATGGGGTTGTGAGCGACCCGGGCCGCCGGCCGGTGAGCCCTCCGTCGGCCTCAGCGCCTCAGCACGGGTCCGGTGAGGGAGCCCCGCGCGACCACGGGACAGTGCCAGGAATGTTCGTGAAATGCGGAAAGCCCCGCACCATACGGTGCGGGGCTCCCCCAACAATAGTTCGGCG
>NZ_MKXB01000138.1 GCF_001865245.1 Streptomyces sp. CC53
CGTCGCGCCGGGGGCGTACGTCCCGAAGCTCCAGACGTTGCCCTCGGCGTCCCGCGCCCCGGGCCGACCGCACCCCCGCGCACCCTCCCTCACCGCAAGCACCCACGAAGGACCCAGGAGCACTCCCATGCCGGCACCACCCACGACCGACGGCCAGGTCGCGCCGCTCGGCGCCCCGCTCGGGGCGCTGGCCGACCGCCTGGCGATCAAGGACCTCTTCGACCGGTACGTCGAGGCCCTGGACCGGGCCGACGAGCCCGCGTACGACGACGACTGGTACCGCACCGTCTTCACCGAGGACGCCCGACTGGCCGTCCCGGCGGGCACCCACCGCGGCGTCCGCGGCTTCGCGGACTTCCGGCGGACGGCGAAGGCCCGCTGGGGCCGCACCGGGCGCCTCGGCGGCACCCTGCTCGTGGACCTGGACGGCGACCGCGCCAGGGCGCGCGCCCACCAGGTGGCCAGCCACCGCCGCTGCGGCCCGGACCACCAGGACGACCCCTACGTGGTCAGCGGCTACTACGACGCGCGTGCCCTGCGCACCGCGGACGGCTGGCGGCTCGACGCGCTGGCGTTCCACGTGGTGTCGGCGCTCGGCAGGCCGGTGCCGACGGCGGCCGAGGCGGTGTTCTGATGGACGGCCCGGTGCCCCTCGGCAGCCTGCTCCGGCGGCGCGTCGTCCGGTTCCTGCACGCGGTGCTGTCGAGCCGCCGCACCGCCTCCACGGAACCGGCCCGCACAACCAGAACGGCCCGTACGACCGGAACGGCCCGTACCGCAGGCGCGCGCGGTACGGCGGGCCCGGCCGGGACGACCGCCGCGACCGGTACGGCTCGTCCTGTGCCCGCAGCACGCAGGAGGTGATCACCGGTAACGGCGCCTCCCGCGACCGGCGCGGGCACCACCGGCTGCCGCGGGACCCCACGGACGCGCCCGCACCCCGCCGGTCCGCGCGGTGTGCACCCCGTGGGCGGGGAACCCGTCCGCACCGTCCCGACACGGTCCGACCGCCCGGCGAACCCACGGGCGCGCCGGGCAGCCGGGGAACCGGCCCGTAGGCGCCGCCGCCCACGGCCGGTGTGCGCCAGCCGCCCCGGCCCGCAGGGGGAGGTCCGGTGGGCGCGCCCCACGCGCGCCCGCCCGGGTCCCCAGCGGGCCCGGGCACGCGACTGCCGACTCAGCCCCGGCCGGTGCCGGCGGCGCCGGTGGCCGCTGCGCGCCGCCGCCGGACGGCGAAGAGGACGCCGCCGCCCACCGCGAGCAGACCGGCGCCCAGGGCGGCCAGCAGTCCCTTCCCGTCGCCCGCCCCGCTGTCGGCGAGCAGCGGCTGCGACGGCTCCCCGGCCCCGGCGACGCCGGGGCCCGCCGCCGGGGCGGAGGCGGCCTGCGGTCCGGCGGTCGGCTCCCCTCCGGTGGCGGCCGCCTTCGTGCTGGGGGCGGCCGTCCCCGGGGCGTGGCCGCCGCCGGCCGCCTCGCGCCCGGTCGGCTCCGGCTTCCCGGCGAAGCGGACCGTCACCGTCGCGGTGGTCGCGTCCCGCTCCTCCACCTGGAGGCTGATGCCCCGCCCGGGATCGAGCACGACCGCACCGGCGGGGAGCGCGTCCGCGGACGGCGCGGACTTCGACGCGTCCTGCTCCGTGAAGTCGACCAGGGCCGACTTCTCGTACCGGCCGTCCGTGACGCGGTACAGGTGCACTCCGGCGACCGCGGTGTCCAGGGCGCCGGACGGCCCGCGCAGCTCCACCAGGGCCCGTTCGCCGTCCGCGAGCGGCACCTCCAGCACCCGCAGCCCCGGCCCGCGGGAGTACAGGGTGCGCAGGGTGAAGACGCCCGGCTCGGTGACCGTGGCGCGCTCCGCCGCGGTCACCCACCCCCGGTGCAGCAGCTCGGCGGCGGTCATCCCGGCCTTGGCGCCGCCCGCGCCCATGGGCGTCTTGCCGCTGTGCCCGTCCTGCGCACACGCCGACAGGCCCTTGCCCGGCGTGCAGCGCAGCCGGGCGTGGTGGGGGAAACCGAGGTTGTGCCCGATTTCGTGGATCAGGGCGTCCGGGGTGTCCAGCGCCCAGTGCGGCATCCAGGTCTTGCCGCCGCCGACGGTGCCGAGGCCCGCCCAGGGGCACTTGGACACCTGGTCGGGGAACACGATCGAGAGGTGCTCGTAGTCGTCCGGGCCGATCCCCCGCGCCTTCAGGGCCTCCGCCGTGCGGTCGTGGATCTCGGCATTCTTGCAGCCCGCCCCGTTCATCGGGAGGTCGAACGGTCCGAGGACGGGCGTGTCGGTGGCCGGGACGAAGCGGGCCCTGCCGAGGGACACCTGTGCGTAGTAGGCGGACATGGAACCGGACTTGCCGAAGTAGGTCCTCTCGGCGAGGGCCCGCTGCGCGTCGGGGTCGTCGAGCCGGCTGTCCTGGAAGTTCACCATCACCGTGAGGACCCGGCGCACCTCGACACCCTCATCGGCCCACGCGGGCGCCGCCGCGCTTCCGGTGGCGAGGCCCAGGGCGGCACCGACGGTGGCGAGGCGCCTGACGCGTGGCTTCATCGTTCTCCTTCGTGATGTGACGCTGTCCCGTGGACAGAGGAGGAACGGCACCCGGTGTCCCGCCACTTGACCGATCCTTTACCCAAGGAGCGGGGCCGGGCCGCTCGGTCAGGACGGCCGCTCGGCAGCCTCCGCCATCCGGCCGTCGAACAGGACCCCGTCGAAGAGCAGGCGGAAGGACGACGAGTTGTAGTAGTTGTGGTTCGTGGCGAGCCGGGGACTGTGCGGGAGGCCCTTCTCGCCCTCGTACCAGTCGGCGAGCCCGAGGATCATCACCACGTCCTGGTCCCAGAGGCTCCCGACCGTGCCGTCCTCGGTGTAGAGCCACCAGAGCTGGCGCCGGTCACCGGCGTCGCAGCGGTGCTGGACGACCGGCTCCCGGTCCTTCGTCGTACCGGAGTTCCGCAGGCACAGCCCCGTCGCCGTGTTCCGCACCTGGAGCCTGCCCCGGTCACCCTCGTACGGCATCAGCACGTCCCACTGCTGTCCGGCGCTGCCGTCGCAGGCCGCCTCACGCGCCTGAACCCCGTACGCGGGCTCCGCGTCGGGAATCTCCACGCAGCGGCCCGTCGCCGCGATCCGCAGGCGCGTCCGGGCGTGCGGGGCGGGCACCGGCTCGGCGGCGGCACGCACCGGCGGCTCCGGCGCCGTGCCGCCCGGGGCGGGAGCCGCGGCGGGTGTGCTCCCCGTCGGCCCGGGCGAC
>NZ_MKXB01000139.1:0-34012 GCF_001865245.1 Streptomyces sp. CC53
CGGCCGGCGTCCCCCGCCCGCTTTCGTGTCGGGACCTGCTGCGAGCCTGGGTGCGTGGTGGCGGGGGCTTGTGCGGGTGCGCGGGTGCTTTCGTGTCGGGACCTGCTGCGAGCCTCCGTGCCTGCGTGCCGGGGCCATTGCGGGTGCCCGGGGCCTTCCGCGCCCGGGCACCCTTCAAGCCCTGCGCGCCCCCGTGCCCGGATGCCCGAGGGGCCCCGGGCGCTCCCGGCGCGGCTGCCCTGGCGGTACCCGGCCGCGTCCCCGGCAGGGCCGGTGCGCGCTCAGACCAGCCAGTCCGCGTCCCGCGCGATACGGATGGCGTCGACGCGGTTGCGGGCGTTGAGCTTCGCCACGATGGTCGTCAGGTAGTTGCGCACCGTTCCCGCCGACAGGCGCAGCGCGGAGGCGATCTCCCGCGGTTCGGCTCCATCCGCCGCGAGCCGCAGGACCTCCGTCTCCCTGTCGGTCAGGGGGCTCTCGTAGCCGCCCCACGCGGCCAGCGCCAGTTCCGGGTCGACGACCCGGTGTCCCGCGGCCACCCGCCGCACCGCGATGGCCAGTTCGGAGGACGGCGCGTCCTTGCGGAGGTAGCCGGACACCCGCGCTTCGAGGGCCCGGCGCAGGGCGCCGGGGCGGGCCAGGCTGGTGAGGATGAGGACCCGGCACTGGGGCAGCCGCTCCCGGAGCCGCCCGGCGGCGGACAGCCCGTCCACGCCCGGCAGGTCGATGTCGACGATGGCGACGTCGGGGCGGTGCTTGAGCGCCATGTTGACGATCTCGTCGCCGCGGGCCACCTCGCAGACCACGTCGAAATCGTCCTGGAGATTCAGCAGGGCGACCAGGGCACCGCGGACCATGTTCATGTCCTCGGCGATCAGGATCCGTATCACTGAGCTCCCCGGGGGACGTCCGCACGGTTCGCAGGGCCCGCACTGCCGGAACGGTCGGGATGTCCCGTCATCTTCACGGCCTCCGTCTTGCGGAGATCGTAAGTCAGTTTCCGCAAAATCGTGCGACTTTCAACTCCCCAGGACAAACAAACGTGCAGCTGGCCGGAACTCGAAGGAAAAGCGAACCGTGACGTCATTTCCGGTGAACCCCCGGCCGACGGGGGGCAAGCGGGCCGTGCCACGAGGTGTCCCGTGCCCGCACCGCTCCACGGTGCACAAGCGCCTCTTTAGAGCACGGCCGCAGGATGCCTGGGAACCGTACGCGTCGGCCCGGCGCCCACAGTCTCGGAGAGGTCATCGATGCGCGTTCTTTTCACCATCTTTCCGGCATCGGCACATCTCTATCCGGCCATCCCGCTGGCCTGGGCGCTGCGGAGCGCCGGCCACGAGGTCGTGGTGGCGTGCCCCGACGGGGTCGTCGACCGGAAGGTCGTCGACGCCATCACCGCGGCCGGCCTCACCGCGCTCCCGCTGGGCGGCCGGGAGGAGCTCACCGCCTCGCTCGCCCCCCTCCTCGCCGCCGCGGGACCCGACCGGCCCACCCTGGCGCTCGACCCCGACGACCCCGACGCCTGGCGCACCGCCAGGGCCGTCCTCGGACGCATGCTCCACGCCTACTACCCGCCGGAGACGGCCGAGGGCGGCCGCCGGCCCGTCCTCGACGCGCTGGTGGAGTTCGCCGCGGCCTGGCGCCCCGACCTGGTGCTGTGGGACCCGCTGGCACCCACCGGCGCGGTGGCGGCACGGACCAGCGGCGCCGCGCACGCCCGGCTGCTGTTCGGCAGCGACAACGTCGGCCTGATCCGTGCCAGGACGCGCGAGGAGCTCGCGGACCCGGCGTCGGGCCTGACGGAGGACCCGTGGATGCCGTGGCTGCGCCCGGTGCTGGAGCGGTACGGCCTCGACTTCACCGAGGAGACCCTGACCGGGCAGTGGACCCTGGACCTGACCCCGCCCCGCATGCGCACCACCCCCCTGGACCTCACGTACGTCCCGGTCCGCCGCGTGCCGTACGGCGGGGCCGCCGCCCTTCCCGACTGGCTGCGCGCCCGGCCCGAGCGGCCCCGCGCCGTACTCACCCTGGGCGTGAGCCGCCGGCTGCTCGCCGGTCGGCACAGCGGCTTCCCGATGCGGGAGTTCTTCGCGTCCGTGTCGGGCCTCGACCTCGAACTGGTCGCGACGCTGAACAGCGAGCAGCTCGAAGCGGCCGGCCCGCTCCCCGGCAACGTCCGCGCCCTCCCGTACCTCCCCCTCGACCAGGTGCTCCCCACCAGCTCGGCGATCATCCACCACGGAGGCGGCGGCACCTTCGCCGCGGCGGTCGCGTTCACCGTGCCGCAGCTCGTCGTGCCGCTGCCGATGTGGGACGAGGCGGTCACCGCGCGGTACGTCGCCCGCCGGGGCGCCGGCCTCGTCGCCGACCCCGCGCAGGTCGACGCCGACAGCCTGCAGAAGGACCTGCTCCGGCTGATCGAGGAGCCGTCCTTCCGGCTGGGCGCCCGCGCCCTCCACGACGACATGCTGGCCGCCCCCGCCCCCGCGGACGTGGTGCCGGTCCTGGAACGGCTGACGGCGGAGCACCGCGGCTGAGCAGCCGACCCCGCCGTGCGGCACCACCCGGGCCGGCCCGGCCGGACCCACCGGACGAAGGGAGGGCGCGCGTGCGCGTCGAGGAGACCGGCATCCCCGGCACGTTCCGGATCGACCCGGAGCAGCTGTCCGACAGCCGGGGAGTGTTCTACGAGGCGCTGCGCACCGACGACCTGGAGCGGGCCGCGGGGATCTCCTTCCGGCCGCGCCAGATCAACTACTCGGTGTCCCGGCGCCACACCCTGCGCGGCATCCACAGCGTGCACATCCCCCCGGGACAGGCGAAGTTCGTCACCTGCGTCCGGGGCGCGCTGCGCGACATCGTCGTCGACCTGCGGGTCGGCTCGCCCGCCTTCGGCCGGCACCGGGTCACCGCGCTCGACGCCGCGTCCGGCCGCTCCCTGTACGTCCCGGAGGGCGTCGGCCACGGATTCCTGGCGCTCACCGACGACACCTGCGTCTGCTACGCCGTGTCCACCCCGTACGTCCCCGGGACGCAGATCGACATTCATCCCCTCGACCCCGACCTGGACCTTCCCTGGGAGTGCGCCGGGACACCGCTGATCTCGGACAAGGACGCGAAGGCACCCACGCTGGCCGAGGCCCTGGCCGCGGGAGCGCTGCCGGCCTACGCCGCCGGCTGACCCCGCGCCCGCGGAGACGCCCGCGAAGACGCCGGCGGCGCGCCGGGGCGGGGAACGCCCGGCCGGGCGGCCGGGGGCCGCGCACCGGAACGAGGCATCCACCCATGAACCGAGAGGACCTCCCATGAAGGCTCTGGTGCTGGCCGGCGGATCGGGCACCCGCCTGCGGCCCTTCAGCTACTCCATGCCCAAACAGCTCATCCCCGTCGCGAACAGACCGGTCCTGGACTACGTCCTCGGCACCATCGTGGACCTCGGCGTGACCGAGGTCGGCGTCATCGTCGGGGACCGCGCCGACGAGATCCGGCAGGCCCTCGGGGACGGCTCACGACTCGGGGCGCGGCTGACCTACATCCGGCAGGAAGCACCGCTCGGCCTCGCCCACGCCGTCGTCATCGCCCGCGACTTCCTCGGCGACGAGGACTTCGTGATGTACCTCGGCGACAACATGCTGCCGGACGGGATCGCCCCGATCGCCGCGGAGTTCGCCGAGCACCGCCCCGCCGCCCACGTCGCGGTGTACAAGGTGCCCGACCCGCGCGCCTTCGGCGTGGCCGAACTCGGCCCCGGGGGCGAGGTGCTGCGCCTGGTGGAGAAGCCGCAGGCACCGCGCAGCGATCTGGCCCTGATGGGCGTCTACTTCTTCACCGCCGCCGTCCACGAGGCCGTGCGGTCCATCGGGCCCAGCGCCCGCGGCGAACTGGAGATCACCGACGCGCTCCAGTGGCTGGTGTCGGCGGGCGCGCACGTGCGGGCCGGGCGGTACGAGGGCTACTGGAAGGACACCGGGAACGTCGAGGACCTCCTCGACTGCAACCGGCACGTCCTGCACGGCCTGCGGCCCCGCGTGGACGGCGGCGTCGACGCCGCCAGCACGCTGGTGGGGCCCGTCGTCGTGGAACGGGGCGCACGCGTCGCGGGGTCCCGCATCGAGGGGCCGGCGATCATCGGCGAGGGGACCGTGGTCCAGGACAGCCACATCGGCCCGCACACCTCCATCGGGCGCGCGTGCACCGTCGTGGGCAGCCGGCTGGAGCACTCCATCGCCCTGGACGGCGCGTCCGTCACCGGTGTCCGCGGCCTGCGCAGCTCCGTGATCGGCCGCTCCGCCTCCGTCGGCACCAGCGGGCAGAGCGCGGACCGCTACCGCCTGGTCGTCGGCGACCACACCCGAGTGGAAGTCGCGGCATGAGGATCCTCGTCACCGGAGCAGCCGGCTTCATCGGCTCCGCCTTCGTCCGCAACCTCCTGGCGGACGCGTACGCGGGCTGGGAGGGCGCACGCGTCACCGCCCTGGACAAACTGACCTACGCGGGCAACCGCGCCAACCTGCCCGCCGCGGACCCCCGCCTGGAGTTCGTCCGTGGCGACGTCTGCGACCTCGGCCTGCTGCGGGAACTCCTGCCAGGGCACGACGCCGTCGTCCACTTCGCCGCGGAGTCCCACGTGGACCGCTCGCTGGCGGGCGCCGCACCGTTCTTCCGCACCAACGTCCTCGGCACCCAGACACTCCTCGACGCCGTACTGGACAGCGGCGTCCCGCGCGTCGTCCACGTGTCCACCGACGAGGTGTACGGCTCGATCACCGAGGGCTCCTGGACGGAGGACCGGCCGCTGCTGCCCAACACCCCCTACGCCGCGTCCAAAGCCTGCTCCGACCTCGTCGCCCGCACCTACTGGCGCACCCACGGACTGGACGTCTCCGTCACCCGCTGCTCCAACAACTACGGCCCCTACCAGCACCCCGAGAAGCTCATCCCCCTGTTCGTCACCCACCTCCTGGAGGGCCGCCAGGTGCCGCTGTACGGCGACGGGCGCCACATCCGGGAATGGCTGCACGTGGACGACCACTGCCGGGCCGTCCATCTCGTCCTCGACCGCGGCCGGGCCGGGGAGGTCTACAACGTCGGCGGCGGCAACGAGCGCACCAACCGCGCCGTCACCGAACGGCTCCTCGAACTGACCGGCAGCGGACCGGAGATGGTCCGCCACGTCGCCGACAGGAAGGCGCACGACCTGCGGTACTCCGTCGACGAGTCCAAGATCCGCGACGAGCTGGGCTACGCGCCGCGGACCGGGTTCGAGGAGGGCCTGGCCGCCACCGTGGCCTGGTACCGCGACCACCCGGACTGGTGGAAGGCCGCCAAGTACGGGGCGGGCCGTGCACGCGGCTGAGCGCCGCGCGGGCGCCGCACCGTGCGTCGTGGTGCTCGGGGGCACCGGCTTCCTGGGCCGCCGCGCCGGCGAGGCGTTCCGCGCCACCGGCGCCCGGGTGCACCTGGTCTCCCGCCACCCGGCGGCCCACGGACCCGCCGACGCGCCCCACGTCGCCGTGGACCTCCTCGCCGCCGACGTCCGGTGCCTCACCGGCCTGTTCGCCGCGACGCGGCCCGACATCGTCGTCAACGCCGCCGGGCGGGCCTGGCAGGGCGACGAGGCCGAGATGGCCGCGGGCAACGCGGACCTCGTCGTCCGCGTCACCCGGGCACTCGCCGCACTGCCCCGCCCGCCGCGCCTGATCCAGCTGGGCACCGTCCACGAGTACGGCGCGCAGACGCCCGGCACCGCCGCCGGCGAGGAACGGCAGCCCGCCCCCGTCACCCCGTACGGGCGCACCAAACTCCTCGGCACCCGGGCCGTCCTCGCGGCCGCCGCCCACGACGGCGTGGACGGCGTGGTCCTCCGCCTCGCCAACGTCATCGGCGCCGGCATGCCGGCCGGCAGCCTCTTCGGCCGGGTCGCCGCGCACCTCGCCGAAGCCGCCCGAGCCCGGTCGCGCGGCGGGAGCCCGGCCCCGCTCACGCTTCCGCCGCTGCGCGCCCGCCGCGATGTCGTCGACGTGCACGACGCCGTCGACGCCGTGCTGGCCGCCGCGTCCGCCCCGGGCGCCGACGTGAGCGGCCGGGTGATCAACGTCGGCCGGGGCGAGGCCGTCCCGGTGCGCGCGCTGGTCGACCGCATGGTCCGCCTCAGCGGCCTGGACCTCCCCGTCGTCGAGTCCGCCCCCGCAGCCACCCCGCGCACCGACGTGCCCTGGCAGCGGCTCGACGTCTCCCGCGCGGCCCGGCTCCTGGGCTGGCAGCCGCGCCGCACCCTCGACGACTCCGTGCGCGACCTGCTCGCCGCCGCGGTACCGGCACCAGCCGACGGAAGGACACGACGATGAGCCCCGCCGACCCCGCCGACCCCGCCGACCCCAAGGACAGCGTGCTGGCCGCCGTCCGCCGGTACCACCGCGCCACCGCGCCCGACCGGGAGTTCGTCCCCGGCGTGACCGAGATCTGGCCGTCCGGCGCGGTCCTGGACGAGGAGGACCGCGTCGCCCTCGTCGAGGCGGCCCTGACCCTGCGCATCGCCGCCGGACCCAGCTCCCGGAAGTTCGAGTCCGCGTTCGCGAAACGCCTCCAGCGGCGCAAGGCCCACCTGACGAACTCCGGCTCGTCCGCGAACCTCCTGGCCGTCTCGGCCCTCACCTCACCCGACCTCGGCGAACGGCGCCTGCAACCGGGCGACGAGGTCGTCACCGTCGCGGCGGGATTCCCCACCACCGTCAACCCCATCCTGCAGAACGGGCTCCTCCCCGTCTTCGTGGACGTGGAACTCGGGACGTACAACACGACGGCCGAGCGGGTCGCCCAGGCCATCGGCCCCAGGACCCGGGCCATCGTCATCGCGCACGCCCTCGGCAACCCCTTCGAGGCTGCCGAGGTGGCCCGCCTCGCGCAGGAGCACGACCTGTACCTCGTCGAGGACAACTGCGACGCCGTCGGCGCCACCTACGGCGGCCGGCTCACCGGCACGTTCGGGCACATGACCACCGTCAGCTTCTACCCCGCCCACCACCTCACCACCGGCGAGGGCGGCTGCCTGCTCACCTCGGACCTGCGGCTCGCCCGCATCGCGGAGTCGCTGCGGGACTGGGGCAGGGACTGCTGGTGCGAACCCGGCAAGAGCAACACCTGCTTCAAGCGGTTCGACTACCGGATGGGCGCCCTGCCGGCCGGCTACGACCACAAGTACATCTTCTCCCACGTCGGCTACAACCTGAAGGGCACCGACATCCAGGCCGCCCTGGGGCTCGCCCAACTCGACCGGCTGGACGGCTTCATCGAGGCCCGCCGGCGCAACTGGCGGCGGCTGCGCGAAGGACTGGACGGCGTTCCGGGGCTGCTGCTCCCCGAGCCCACCCCGAACTCCGAACCCAGCTGGTTCGGGTTCGTCCTCACCGTCGACCCCGCAGCGCGCTACACGCGCGCCGAGCTGGTCCACCACCTGGAGGAGCACCGGATCGGCACCCGGCGGCTGTTCGCCGGGAACCTCACCCGCCAGCCCGCCTACCTCGGCCGTCCCCACCGCGTCGTCGGCGACCTCGCCAACAGCGACACCATCACCGAGCACACGTTCTGGATCGGCGTCTATCCGGGGCTCACCGACGAGATGCTCGACTACATGACGGCCACGATCAAGGAGTTCGCCGCCCGGCACGGCTGAGCGCCGGGCACCCGGGGCCGACGCACCGCCCCGGCTGCCCGCGGCCCGGCCCACTGAAGGCCGTCGCCCCGGCTGCCCGCGGCCCGGCCCCGGACGACCGGACCGCCTGGCCGCCACCCGCCCCGGGCGGCCGCAGGACCGGTGACCCGCCCCCGAGTGCGCGGGCCGGGCGCCTTCGACGGCCGGCTCCGCGGACCGGCGACCCACCGCTCCATCGGCGCCGCACCCGGGGCGGGGCCGCCTCCGGCTCCGTAAACCCGGGGCCACCGCAGCGGGCGACCGCCCCCGACCCGTGCTCGACCCCCTCACCAGAAAGGCAGGGCGCCTCCCCATGCCGCCGACGCAGACCCGCACCCTCCAGCCGCGCGAGAGCACCGGCCTGGCGGACCGCCTCGCCCTCTCCCAGGCCGCCACCGAGGGCTCCCACCTGCGCACCGACGACTTCGCCGACTGGCTGGCCGCCCGGGGCAGGGCCCACGCCTTCCGCGTCGAGCGCATACCGTTCGCCGAACTGGACGGCTGGTCCTTCCACGAGCCCACCGGGAACCTGGCGCACCGCACCGGACGGTTCTTCACCGTCGAGGGCCTGCACGTCACCGAGGAGGGCCCACCGCACGGCGACGGCCCGCCCGCCGACTGGTACCAGCCCGTCATCAGACAGCCCGAAGTCGGCATTCTCGGCATCCTCGCCAAGGAGATCGACGGGGTCCTGCACTTCCTCATGCAGGCCAAGATGGAGCCCGGCAACACCAACCTGCTCCAGCTCTCACCCACCGTCCAGGCGACCCGCAGCAACTACACCGGGGCCCACCGCGGCGGCGCCGTCGCGTACGTCGAGCACTTCGCCGGGCCCGGCCGGGGCCGGATCCTCGCCGACGTGCTCCAGTCCGAGCACGGCTCGTGGTTCCACCGGAAGTCCAACCGCAACATGGTGGTCGAGGCCGTGGGCGACGTCCCCCTCCGGGACGACTTCTGCTGGCTCACCCTCGGCCAGATCGCCGCACTCCTGCACCGGGACAACGTCGTCAACATGGACGCGCGCACGGTGCTGTCCTGCCTGCCGCTCGGCGGCGGCCAGGACGGCGCCCTGCTCTCCGACACCGGGCTGCTGTCCTGGATCACCGGCGAGCGGGCCCGCCACAGCGTGCGCGCCGACCTCGTCCCGCTGAAGGACCTGCCCGGCTGGAAGCGCACCGGGAGCAGCATCGCGCACGAGGCCGGCCGCTACTTCCGTGTCGTCGCCGTGTCCGTGCAGGCCGGGAACCGCGAGGTGCGCAGCTGGACTCAGCCCCTCTTCGAGCCGGTCGGCCGCGGTGTCACCGCCTTCCTGGTCCGCGAGTTCGACGGCGTCCCGCACGTCCTCGTGCACGCCCGCGTGGAAGCCGGCTTCCTCGACACGGTCGAACTCGGCCCGACCGTGCAGTACACGCCCGACAACTACGCCCACCTGCCGCCCTCGCGGCGCCCCCTGTTCCTCGACACGGTGCTGCGCGCCGCCCCGGACCGCATCCGCTACGAGGCGGTCCACTCCGAGGAGGGCGGCCGCTTCCTGCGGGCGGAGAGCCGCTGCCTCCTCGTCGCGGCGACCGGGGCCGAGGCACCCCGGATCCCGCCGCCCGGCTACGCCTGGGTGACCCCCGCCCAGCTCACCTCCCTGGTCCGGCACGGGCACTACCTCAACGTGCAGGCGCGCACCCTGCTCGCCTGCCTCCGCGCGGCCCCGGTGAGCAGCCGATGACCGGGCCCCTGCGGATCGGGGTGATGGGATGCGCGGACATCGCGGTCCGCCGCATGCTCCCCGCCTTCGCGGCCTGCCCCGGCACCGAGATCGCCGCCGTGGCCAGCCGTGACCCGGACACCGCCCGGAGGACCGCCGACCGCTTCGGCTGCCGTCCCGTGCACGGCTACGCCGCGCTCCTCGAACGCGACGACGTCCAGGCCGTGTACGTGCCGCTGCCCGCCGCGCTGCACGCCCGGTGGACCGAGGCGGCGCTGCGGGCGGACCGGCACGTCCTCACCGAGAAGCCCCTGACCACCGACGCCGGCCGCACCGCGCGGCTCCTCGCCCTCGCCCGGACCCGCGGCCTGGTGCTGCGGGAGAACGTGATGTTCGTCCACCACCACCAGCACCGGACCGTGGAGCGCCTGGTCGCCGGCGGCGCCATCGGCGAACCCCGCTCCTTCCACGGCGCGTTCACCATCCCCGCCCGCCCGGACGGCGACATCCGCTACGACCCGGAGCTGGGCGGCGGAGCCCTCGCGGACGTCGGGATCTACCCCCTCCGCGCGGCCCTGCACCTCCTGGGCCCCGGCCTCGACGTCGTAGGGGCCCGCCTCACCCGGACCGCGGGGCGGCGGGTCGAGACCTCCGGCGCCGTCCTGCTGAGCGCGCCCGGCTCCCTCACGGCCCAGCTCACCTTCGGCATGGAGCACGCCTACCGCTCCACATACGCCCTGTGGGGCAGTGAAGGCGGCATCACACTGGACAGGGCGTTCACACCGCCCGCCGACCACGTCCCCGTCGTCCGCCTCCACCGGGACGGGAAGACGGAGGAGATCCACCTGCCCCCGCACGACCAGGTGGCGGCCGCCGTCCAGGACTTCGCCGCAGCCGTCCGCTCCGGAACCCGCACGGACGACGGCGACACCCTCCGCCAGGCCGAACTCCTCGACCGGGTACGGCGGAGCGCCGCATCCGACACTCCCGGGTGACCGGCGGCAGGACCCGTGCGCCACCGCACCGCCCTCCTGCGGCCCCCGGCCCCGCCGGGGAGCGCGTACGGCGCGTACAAGCCCCGCGCAAGCGGGGACCGGGACACTCGACGGCGGGGAACCGCCCCAGCCGGACCGGGCGGGCACGAGCCCCCGGCCCCCGGCGGCCCCGCCGCCCCGACGTTGCCGCCGGCGCCGCACGGCCGGCGGCCCCGCTCTGAGGAGACCGATGGGCTACCTGGAAGAACTCAAGGACTTCGCCCGACTGCACGCCCGCGGCCAGGGCATGACCCCCCGGCACACCGCCCGGGTCCTCACCCGCGTCACCAACGACACCGCGGGCGACCCCCGGTCGTGGGCCGCGGTCTGGACCACCGAGGGCGGAGCCGCCGCCGACCGGGGGGACCTTCTCGACGCGTGCCGGCACTTCGCCCTCGCCCGGTTCCCGTACCCCGCCGACGCGCCGCGCCTGCACGCCCAGCGCCTCTGCGTCGACACCTTCGACCAGTGGCGCCGCACCCAGGAGGGCCTCGAACGGCTGGAGTTCACACAGCCGGACGGCACCCTCGCCTGCTGGGCCGCCGGACTCGACCGGAACCGCCCGCTCCTGGTCGTCATGGGCGGCATCGTCAGCGTGAAGGAGCAGTGGGCGCCCCTGCTGCCCCTGCTGCGCCGCCTCGGCTTCGCGGCCGTCGTCACCGAACTGCCCGGCGTCGGCGAGAACACCTGCCCCTACGGCCCCGGCTCCTGGCACCTCCTCGGCCGCCTGCTCGACGCCCTCGCCGACCGCGCCCGCGTCGCCGACACCTCCCTGCTCGCCCTCAGCTTCGGCGGCCACCTCGCCCTGCGCGCCGCCGCGGAGGACCCCCGCATCCGCCGCGTCCTCACCGTCGGCGCGCCCGTCGCCGGCTTCTTCACGGACCACTCCTGGTGGCCCCGGGTGCCCGGCGTCACCACCGGCACCCTGCGCCGCCTCACCGGCAGCGAGGACCTCCCCGCACTCCGCGACCTGCTGCGGCGGTGCGCCCTCACCCCGGAGCAGCTCCGCCGGGTGAGGATCCCCGTCCGGTACGTCGCCAGCAGCCGCGACGAGATCATCCCGCCCGCCGACCAGGCGCTGCTGCACTCCACGCTGGAGGACGTGCGGATCCGGACGTTCGACGACGTGCACGGGTCGCCCGCCCACCTCGGCGCGGTGCGGCGCTGGCTGTTCGCGCAGCTGCTGTGGCTGCGCCTCGCCCGCAGCGCGCAGCGGCCGGAGCCCCGGGCAGCCCTCGGCCGGAGGGCCTCTTGAGCGCGCCGGGGGACGTGCGGGACGCGGCGGCCGGGCCCGTGGCCGCCGTCCGGCCGTGGCAGTCGCTGGCCTCCCTCGGGATCACCGAACACGACCTGGCGGCCGTCCGCACCCCACCGGACCCCGAGCCCGCTTCCCTGCCCGCCCCGGGCGCGGCGGCCGACCCCGCCGCCTCCTGACCCGCCGCGGCGGCGCCCCCGCCGGCCGGCCGCCCCCGTACCGGCCGTCCGCGTCCCGACCCGGTCAGCCGCCCGTGCGCGCCGTGGGACACGACCGCTGCGCGGGCACCTCGGCCAACAGCCGGAAGGTCCCCTCCCGCCAGGGGCCCGACTCCAGCCGGCCGCCCAGCGCCGTCACCCGCGCGTGCAGGTTGCCCAGGCCGTTCCCGCCGTACGGGGAGGGAGCGCGACGGGCGGAGTCCACCCCGTCGTTCATGATCACCAGCCGTACGAGACAGTCGAGCTGCACGGCCTCGATGCAGCAGCGGGAGGCGTTGCTGTGGCGCAGCAGATTGGTGACGGCCTCCCGCAGCGTGGTGGCCAGCGCGGTGTCCACGTGCGGGGAGAGCGAGCCGAGCGCGACCTCGGCCCGCACGTCGATCCCGGCGGCGTCGAGCATCGACCGCGCCGTGTTGATCTCCTGCCGCAGCGACAGGTCCCGGAACCCGCTGACGACCTTCCGCACGTCGGCGAGGGACTGCTCGGCGATGGACAGCACCTCGCCCACCTCCTGCAGCGCGCGCGCCGGGTGTACGGGGATGAGCCGGTGGGCCAGTTCGCTCTTCAGCGTGATCGCGGACAGGCTGTGCCCCAGCAGGTCGTGCAGGTCCCGCGCGAAGCGCAGCCGCTCCCCGGTCACCGCCTGCCGGGCCAGTTCCCCACGGGTGGCGTGCAGCCGGGTGACCGATTCGGTGAGCCGCGTCAGCCCGTAGAGCACGAACCCGGTCAGCAGCAGCGTCCGGGCGGAGTCGAGACCCTCGGCGGGCGGCCGACCGTCGAGCACCGGCAGGACCAGCGGGCCGAGCCCCACGGCCCCGTAGAGCGGCCAGCCCGCCGGGGCCGGAAGCAGCAGCAGCAGCGACGCCGCGAGGTAGCCGGCCATCGTCGCCCAGTACGTGTGGAACAGCAGGAACGGCAGGCAGGTGAGTGCCGCCTGGCCGGCGAGGGTCAGGCACCTGCGGGGCAGGGGCGCCTGGGCGCCGCCCGGCACGGAGTGCAGGAGTTGCAGGGCGAGCACCGCCAGCAGCACCAGCAGGCACGTCGCCTCGACGGCCGGGGCGAGCCCGGCGTTCAGGATGTCGGCTGCGGTCAGCACCGCGAAACCCAGCAGCGCGCCGATGAGGATGGTGTGCGCCGACCGCGGGGCGGACGGACTGCCGCCGGACACGGCCGGCGCCACCGCGCGTCTGCCGCCCCCCGACTCGTCCGCACGGTCGGAACGGTCGTGACTGCTCATACTCTTCACGGCCCCTCACAGCTCTGTGCGTCAATGCGTGGATGCTCTGCGGAACAAGGCTGCGCGGCGTTTCAACCGTACGTGAGGGCGTCCTCGCACAGCCGACGGTCCCGCGGACGACGACTCGGGCGGACACGGCGCCGCGCCACCGCTACGGCGGCCGGCCTGCGGACGGCGGACGGGCGTCCCGCACCGCGGGTCCGCATGCGCGTGTCCTCCACGCACGGATGATGCCCGGGAAACGGAGGTTGATGCGGCTGATTCCGTACGGACCGTGCCGCCTCCGTGCGGGCCAACACCCTTTCACAGTAGCCGTGTTGCGGACCCCCGCGAACGCAGAGGCCCGCAGTCCCATCGCGGGTTCCCCGCGGTGGGGAGCCGGGGCGGGCCGGACCGCACTGGCCGGTACGGCTCCGCCCGCACCGGCGACGGCGCCTGCCTGCGCGAGTGAGGGCCGTGGACGTCGGCGTCTCGACCGACGGGGTCACGCCCCTTGCCGCGGCAGGGAACCCCAGAGGGCTCCCACGGCTGTGACCGCGGACTCTCGCACAGCTCGGCTCTACTCCCGGAGGACGACGAGGCAGGCGTGACGACGACTCTCTCCCGCTCCGAGCTACCCCCGCGGGTGCGGGGACAACGCGATCGCGTCCCGCACGGGCTGCATCAGCCAGGGACAATCCCCGCGGCTGCGGGGACGACCCCAGAAACAGATGATGTGCCTGATATGCCCACGGACAACCCCCGCGGGTGCGGGGACGACAGCGCCGTGAAGCTCACCGACGAGCAGAACGACGGACAACCCCCGCGGGTGCGGGGACGACCATGGAGGCGATGAGGAGGCCGCGCCATTCGCCGGACAACCCCCGCGGGTGCGGGGACGACTCCCAGCAGGAGGGCTCGTACAGGGCGCTGCACGGACAACCCCCGCGGGTGCGGGGACGACCGTCGACTCGTGGACCGGCCGCCGCAACACCAGGGACAACCCCCGCGGGTGCGGGGACGACGGCGGCAGGGACTACGGCCTCTTCACGCTGCCGGGACAACCCCCGCGGGTGCGGGGACGACGTGCACAGCGTCGGCACCCTGAGCGTGAACAGGGGACAACCCCCGCGGGTGCGGGGACGACTGCCTCCGCGACTTCGACACCTCGGACCCCCGCGGACAACCCCCGCGGGTGCGGGGACGACATCAAGGCGGTCTACTGGAACCGCCCGCGCCTCGGACAACCCCCGCGGGTGCGGGGACGACTCCAGGAGACTGCCGCCGAAGTGCTCGGCGCGAGGACAACCCCCGCGGGTGCGGGGACGACGCGACGCCCGTCGACCCGGAGACCTCGCCGGCCGGACAACCCCCGCGGGTGCGGGGACGACACTTCTTGACCTGCGCGGATGCTAGCAGGTGGGGTGTTTTTCATTGAGGAGCGTCGGGAGCTGTGGCATGAGGTTCAGGGGCGTTGTCAGTGGGTGGGCCTATGGTGCGGGTCCACTGTACGAGGGAGGCTGCGCCGGTGGAGCACATGCGGTCGATCGTCGACCTGATGCGGGCGATGGGCTGGTCGGAGGAGACCATCGTCAGGGCGTCGCGGTTATGGGGGAAGTCCGCGGCGCGTAACGGGGGGCGCACGCACCTGCTGCTCGGGCACTTGCTGGACACCGCCGCCGTGGCGGAGGTGATGTGGGACCGGTACGTGTCCGCTGCGTTGCGGCGTCGGCTGGAGGATGTCAGCGGTGGGCGCGGGCGGTTGTGGCTCATGTGGATCTGCGGGATTCATGACTGTGGGAAGGCGTGTCCGGCTTTTCAGGCTGTGGATGAGGTGGAGGCGGCTCCGGTCAGGGCTGCGGGGTTGACGTGGGGGCGATTGCCGGCGGATCGGCGGCAGCGGTGGCGGCATGACGTGGCGGGTGCCGCGTTGCTGCGTCCGAGGCTGGTCGCGGAGTGGGGTAGTGCGGAGAGCGCGGCGTGGGTGTGGCCGTTGGTGGCCGGTCACCACGGGACGTTTCCGTCCGCCCGGGGGCTGAAGCCGCAGCACCGGGAGGTGCAGGGGCGCGGAGCTGCGTGGGAGGAGGTGCAGCGGGCGGTCGTGGATGTGTTCACCCGGGCGGTTGGATTTGCGGGTCTGGCGGATGTGCGTCCGGTGGGTGCTTTGAACAAGGCGGAGCAGCTGGCGTTGTCCGGGTTGATCGTCATGGCGGACTGGATTGCCAGTGACAGCGAGCAGTTCGCGGGGATCGCGGAGGCGCGGCAGGTGTCTCTTGCCGGGTCCCGGCGGCGGGCCGAGGCGGCGTGGGAACGGCTCGGCCTACGGGGCGGGTGGAGTGAGCTGGCCGCGTCGGAGGATCCTTTCGCTCCCCTGACCGGACGGCTGGGGGTCCGTCCGAGGGCTTCGCAGCGGGAGCTGGTGGAGCGGGCTTGGTCGATGCCGGTCCCGGGTCTGATGGTGGCCGAGGCTCCCATGGGGGAGGGCAAGACGAAGGCTGCGCTGGCGGCAGCCGAGGTGCTGGCAGCGCGGTTCGGGCTGGACGGTGTTTTCGTGGCCATGCCGACGCAGGCGACGAGTGATCCGATGTACGAGCAGGTGCTGGAGTGGGTCCGGTCGTTCGATCCGGGCCTGGAGGCGCAGGTCGCGCTGTTGCACGGCAAGCGTCGTTTCCATCCGACGTGGCGGCGGATCTGGGACGGGGACCGGGGGGTCTCCGACGGGCAGTGTGCCGCGGAGGACGAGTGGTCCGCGGATCCGTTCGATGTCTACGGAGCGACTGAAGAGGATGCCGAATACGGTATGCCGTCCTGGTCGTCGGCTGGCAGCCTCGGGGCGCGGGAGGAGCGGGACGGCCCGGCTCGGTGGTTCCTGGGCAACAAGCGGGGGCTTCTGACGGCGTTCGCAGTCGGTACCGTTGATCATCTCCTGCACGCGGCGACCCGTACGCGGCACGTGATGCTGCGTTTCGCGGGGCTGGTCGGCAAGGTCGTGGTGGTGGACGAGGTGCATGCCGCGGACGTCTACATGCGGCAGTTCCTGCTGGAGGCGTTGCGCTGGCTCGGGCAGGCCAGGGTTCCGGTGGCCCTGTTGTCGGCGACGCTTCCACGGGCGCAGCGGCAGACGTTCGTCGACGCGTACTTGTCGGGTGCGCTGAGTGCGGCTGATGTGTCGTGCCCGGTGCCGGAGCCCGTCGGCTACCCGTGTGTCACCGTGGCCTATGCGTTGGACGGGGCGGGGGTGGCGGAGTCGTCCCAGCGTGTGGTGCCGCCTTGGCGCGCGTCGGTGCAGACGCGGGTCGAGTGGCTTCCCGACGTCGCCGGGGACGGGAAGATGATCGCCTCGGTGGTGGGGAGGGAGGTGGCCGAGGGCGGTGTGGCGCTGGTGGTCGTCAACCAGGTCGACCGGGCCCAGGCCATCTATCGTGCCCTGGTGGAGGGCGGCTTCGAGGGGCAGGTGCGGCTGCTGCACGGGCGTCTTTGCTCGGCTCATCGGGCGGAGCGGACCGAGGAGTGCCTGCGGTTGCTCGGGCCAGAGGCTGGCGAGGGCCGGCCCGAGCGGATGGTGGTGGTCGCGACACAGCTGGCCGAGCAGTCCTTCGATGTGGACGCGGACCTGCTGATCACGGACCTCGCCCCCGTCGATCTGCTGTTGCAGCGTATCGGGCGGCTCCACCGGCACAGCGGGACTCGGAGGCCGTCCGCGGTCGCCGAGCCGCGCGTCCTGGTGACCGGTGTGGTGGCCGGTGCGGGAGGGTGTCCTCGCCTCCTGCCCACCTCGAAGAAGATCTACGGGGAGTGGCCGCTGCTGAGGGCTGCCGCCCTGGTCGCTGAGGCCGCGGGGCCGTTGGGCGGGGGAGCACCCGGCACGGGGTGGAGCATCCCTGCCGATGTGCCGGAGCTGGTCGCCAGAGCCTATGGGGAGGCGGAGGCGTGCCCGCCGGAATGGGGGGAGGGCGCCGCCCGGGAGGTGTGGCGTGTCCAGGAGGAGAAGCGGGAGAAGAACGCGGAGGGGTTCTTGCTGACGCGTCCCCGCGAATGGGGGGCGCCGACATTGGAGGGGCTCCACTATGCGGGAAGCCGGGCCGCGTCCGCAGAGGATCTCGACGCTGTGGTGCGGGACGGTGAGCGGTCGGTGGAGGCCGTCATTGTCCGGCGTTCGGCCGGCGGGTACCGGGCGCTCGACGGGACCTGGATCGGTGTGCACGGCGAGGTGGACGACGAGAGCGCGGTCGGCCGGCTTCTGGGGGGCACGGTGAGACTGCCGGCCCGGCTCACGGAGGCGGCAGAGTCCGAGCAGACCGGACTCGCGCCGTTGCCGGGGTGGGCTGGTCACCCCTGGCTCCGGTATGCGCGGGCACTGGTCCTGGAAGAGGACGGGACGGCCCTGCTGGGTGCGGACCGGGTCTCCTACGACGGTGTCTTGGGACTGGTCGTCGAACGAGGGTGAACGGCGCGCGGAGCCGGCCCGGAGTCCCGTAACCCCCGCAGCTGCGGGGACGACGTGAAGCACTAGACGGGAACACCCCCGACCTCGGGGAGGGGCGGCTCCCCGCGCCGTCGGGCAGGGTACAGGGTCGCCGCTTGCGCCGGACACGTATCGGTGTGGAGCCCTCGAATCTCGTTGATTCGGTTGCAAGCAGTAGACCTTGTGTGCAAGCTTCCCGATGGGTGGCTGAGAAGCCAAGTGTCCTGCTTTGAAGGCGAGTTACTTCGTCCTCCTGTGCGTCCCGGCGATGCGCGCCATGAATATTTCTGAAGGTGGTGCACCATGGGTGCGGACATTGTCCACGACGGCTTGCTCACCGCGGTCGATACCGACGGCGCGGTGAGCACGACCGGTCTGTTAGGTGTGCTGACCAGTGCGTACGCGGTGCGGCGGCTGGAGGTGCCGGTGCCGACGATGCTGCCCGCGTTGCTGCGTCAGCTGTTGTTGCCGGTGATGTGGGATGCCATCGGGGTGCCGCGCACGCGGAGTGAGTGGGCGGAGCGGTTCGAGCGCGGCCGATTCTCGGATAACGAGGTGGCGTGCCTGACGGACTACCTCGGCCCCCGCTACGGCAACCGTTTCCAACTGTTCGATGACAAGCGTCCCTTCGCTCAGGTTGCCGGGCTGGAGGCACTCAACGGGGAGACGAAGTCGGCCGCGCAGCTCGTACCGTCCATCGCGTCCGGCAACAACGTACCGCTGTTCAGCTCGCTCACCGAGGGCGACGACCTGCTGTTGTCGCCCGGCCAGGCGCTGCTGTGGCTGCTGCACACGCAGTGCTGGGACACGGCCGCCATCAAGACCGGGGCCGTCGGCGATCCGCAGGCCAAGAACGGCAAGACGACCGGGAACCCGACTGGTCCGCTCGGCCAGTTCGGCGTGGTCGTACCGACGGGTGGGACCCTGTACGAGACGCTGATGCTGAACACGCCGGTCCTGCCCGACGGGCTGGATCCGGCGGACCGTCCACAGTGGGCGTGGGACGAGCGCTCGTCCCACTGGAAGTCACCGGCCGGCCCCGAATGGTCGTCGCGCCCGGCAGGAGGGCTGCTGGACCTGCTGACGTTCCAGGCCCGCCGTATCCGGCTGGTCCCGTGTGAGACGGAGTTCGGGCTGCACGTGCAGCGTGTGATCGTCTGCGCCGGCGACCGACTCGCGCAGACTCCGGAGCTCGAACCGCACACCGCCTGGTCGCACGTCGCGAAGCCGAAGGCCGCTCAGCCCCAGCGGCGTCCCCGCCGCCACACCTCCGGCCGCTCTGCCTGGCAGGGCCTGAGCACACTGCTCGCCTTGGCCGTGCCCGTCGAGGGTGACGGCCCCTACACCTCCGTCCTGCTCCGGCAGCTCGCCGATCTGCACGCAGACGGGTTCCTGCCCGCCAACTGTCCACTCGGTGTGGAGATCTGCGGCCTCGAGTACGGCAATAAGTTCACCGTCGTCGAGAACGCCATCGGTGACACCCTGCCGCTCCCGGTGGCGTCCCTGCTCGCCGAGGACGACTGGCTGCGCGCCGCGATCCTGGAATGCGTCGGCCAGGCCGACCAGGCCGGTCGCGCCCTGGACATCCTGCACAGCGATCTGCGGCGGGCTTCCGGCGGTGAGCCGGTGCCGTGGGACAAGGGCCAGCACCCCTCCTCCCGGCTCCTGCACAGCCTCGACGGCACGATGCGCCGCCTGTTGGCAGGGCTACGTACGGTCGGTGATGACCACGACTTGCTGGAACGGGCCCAGCTCGCCTGGGAGCAGTCCGTGCGGGCGGTGGCCATCCGTGAGGCCGAGACGCTGCTTGCCGCCGCGCCGCCGCGCGCCGTCACGGGGCGGGTCGAGAAGAGCAACGGCAAGGAGAATGTGTACCGCAGCGGCAAAGCCGTCGGCCTCTTCCACAAGAAGCTCGCCGGGATCCTGCCCCGGCTCTCCGAGGACAACTCCACCGGTGGGGAGGCGGCGGCATGACCACCACCATCGGCAAAGCAGGTGACAGCCGGCGCGCCTACTTCTGGGAGGAGGCCGTCAGTGACTGGCACGCCCACGCCCGTGAGAACCGCCCCGGGTTCTCGGAGCACATCACGCGCAAGCTGCGCGGCCTGCGCGACGGCATCAGCGGAGAGCCGGGCACCGTCCCGGCGATGCGGGACGCCCACCGGGTGCGGCTGACGGACGCCGCCCTCGAATCGGACCGGCTCCCGGACTCCTACATCGCCGAGCACGCCGCGCTCGCCCTCTTCGGACGACACCAGCAGGCAGCCGCCGAACCCGCCCACCGCCCAGGCACCGGCCTGGGCAGGGCATGCCGGGAACTGCGCCTCGCCGACACACTCGCGGACAGCGCCGTGGAGCGGCGGCTGATGGCCGCCGCCGGCGCCCAGGACCTCCACGATCTCGTCCAGCACCTGTACCGGCTCGTTCCGTTGCTGAGGCAGGCGGGCATCGGCCTCGACTACACCCGGCTGCTGTGCGACCTCACCCGCTGGGAGGGGCCGGGCCGGGACAGGGTCCTTCGGGCCTGGGGGCTGCAGTACACCGAACCGGCCGCAGCGCGCAACGGCATCGAGGCAGCCCCGTACTGGGTCCGTTTCACACCGGACCAGGCGGACAACGGCGCGCAGCTCGCGGCCCTGAGGTCCGGCACAGGCCGTGAGGCGGGTACCGTCCCCGCGATGTGGCCGTACTACCGGCCCCGCATGCCCGAGAGCCTCCGCGACACCGGGGCCCTGACCAGGGACCTGATCGCCGAGCACGTGACGCTCACTCTTTTCGGGCTTCACCAGCAAGGCCAGCGGCGGCAGATGCACATCCCCGGCACCAGCCCCGGCATCGCCGCACGCCTTCTCCTGGCGAAGAACGGCAGCGGAGCAGAGGCGCTGGAACGCCGGTTCGGGGCCCTCCTCACCTCGATTGACACCGGCGAGCTGGCGATGCACCTGCGGGGTTTCGTCACCCTCCTGGCCCGCGCCGGGATCGGTCTCGACTACGACCAGGTGCGCACGGCGCTGCGCACCTGGGACGACCCCAAGCAGCCGGATGTCCAAAGCCGTCTGCGCAATGGCTGGGACCGCGGCTTCCGCGTCGAGCCCAAGCCGAACAAGTCCTGACGGCGGTGCCGTCCGGCACCGACTTCTCCCTTCCTCTGTCTCGGTTCCGCATCGCCCTGTAGTGATGCCCCATGTCTCCAAGGAGCCCGCTGATGCCTCAGCCCACCCTGTTCGTCGAGGTTCACATCCTGCAGAGCCTGCCCCCCTCCAACGCCAACCGCGACGACTCCGGCACCCCGAAGCAGGCGCTCTACGGCGGCGCCCGCCGGGCCCGCGTCTCCTCCCAGGCATGGAAGCGGGCCACCCGCACCGAGTTCGCCAAGGCCGTCGAGCCGGCCGACCGCGCGACCAGGACCAAGCGCATCGCCGCCCTGCTTGCCGAGCGGCTCGCCCGTCCGGCCGCGGAGGGCGGCGCGGGGCTGGATGACGCCCAGGCCGACCGCCTGTCAGCCGCCCTGCTGGAACCCCTGGGGATCACCAAGTCGTCCAGGAAGGAAGAGCAGTCCGCCTACCTGCTCTTCTTCGGCAAGCGCCAACTCGACGCGATCGTCGAGCTCCTCAAAGGTCGCGCCGAGGAACTGGCCGCCCTGCCCGACGCGGACCTCAAGGCCGAAGTGGGCAAGCTCCCGGTGGTCGCCACCCTCACCACCGGCCACCCGGCGGAGGTCGCACTGTTCGGACGCATGGTCGCCGACCTGCCCGCCCTCAACGTGGACGCCGCCGTCCAGGTCGCCCACGCCCTGTCCACCCATGCCGTGCGCACCGAGTTCGACTACTACACCGCTGTCGACGACGAGAACACCGACGACCACGGCGCGGGCATGATCGGCACCGTCGAGTTCAACTCCTCCACCCTCTACCGCTACGCGGTGCTCGGCGTCCACCAGCTGCGCGACAACCTCAGCTCCCCGGACGCCACGCGCGAGGCGGCCGTCCGGTTCGTCGACGCCTTCACCCGGTCCATGCCCACCGGCCACCAGAACTCCTTCGCCCACCGCACCCTGCCCCACCTGGTGCTCCTCACCGTGCGCACCGACCAGCCGGTGAACCTGGTCTCCGCCTACGAGGAGCCCGTCGTCGGCGTCACCGGCCTGGCCACCGAGTCCGCCGTCCGCCTGGCGGGCGAGCTGCAGTCCGTCGCCGCTACCTGGGGCGCCGAACCGGTCAGGACCCTGGCCGCCTACAACGTCGAGGCCGACAAGATCACCGAGGTGTTCGGCCCGTCCGTCGCGTTCCCGACACTGCTCGACTCGCTCGGCGACCTGGTCCGGCAGTGGCTGACAGGCCGCGAGATCACGAAGGCCGACGCCTGATGACCGACCACGCCGTCCTCGTCCTGAGGCTGGCCGCCCCGCTGCAGTCGTGGGGCGGTCCCTCCCGCTACAACCGGCGCGAGACCCGGCCCCAGCCCACCAAGTCCGGCGTCCTCGGCCTCCTCGCGGCAGCCGAAGGCCGCACCCGCGAAGCGTCGATCACCGACCTGGTCGGCCTCCGGCTCGGCGTGCGGGTTGATCAGCCGGGCTCGCTCCTGCGCGACTACCACACGGCCAGCGACCCCCGCGGCCTGCCGCTGCCCTCCGCCAAGGTGAACGCCAAGGGCGTGCAGACGAAGACCAGCCCCGCCAAGTACACCAGCGTCACCCAGCGCTTCTATCTCCAGGATGCCGTCTTCGTCGCCGCGCTACGCGGGCCCGCGCCCCTCCTGGAGCGCCTGGAGCACGCCGTACGCCACCCCTGCTACCCGCTCTCCCTCGGCCGCCGCTCCTGTCCCCCCACCGGACCGGTCAGCCTCGGCCTGCGGGACGACGCTGAGCTCCCCGACGCGCTGGCGGCCGTGCCCTGGCAGGCATCCGCCCACCGCCGCAAACAAACTCGGACGACGGAAGTGCACCTGGAAGCCACGGTTGAAGATCCCGCAGGCGACCAAGTAGCCGTCGACGTCCCCGACACCTACGACCTCAAGACCGGCACCCTGTTCGGACGCCGGGACGTCCGGCACCTGTGGGTCACCGTCCCCACCGGCCGGCAAGCCAAAGAACCCGCCGGCGGGAAGTCCCTGCCGGCCAACCCCGGCCACGACCCGTTCGCTCTCCTGGGCTGGTGACCCTGATGTCCTACCTGTCAAAGATCCCCCTGAACCCCCGGCGCCGTACGGCGGCCTCCCTGCTGTCCAGCCCCCACCGCCTGCACGCGGCGGTCCTTGCCGGACTCGCCGTACAGCCGGTCACCGAACGGGTCCTGTGGCGGGTCGAACACGACACCCCACACCGTGCCGAGATCCTCGCGCTCACCGAAAGCCGCCCCTCCTGGCAGCACCTCGTCGACGAAGCAGGATGGCCCGGCGCCGACGGCGGTACACCGCTCATCGCCGACTACACGCCCCTCCTCGAGCGCATCACCCTCGGCAAGGAGTTCGGCTTCCGCCTCACCGCCAACCCAGTCCAGACCGTGCCACGCCCCACCAAGCCGAGCGAGCAGCAAGACGCCCGGCTCAAGGCCCACGCACACCGGCCCGACGCCACCGACCGCCGCCCACGCGGCTTCCGCGTGGCCCACCGGACCGCGGCCCAGCAACTCAGCTGGCTCCTCGCCCGTGCCGAACGCCACGGCTTCACCATCCCCGACGCCTCCCTCGACCCGCCGGCCCCGGGAGTCGAAGCCGACGGCCCGATCACCCCTGGGCCCGCCGTGTCGATCGTCAGCCGCGACATCCTGCGCTTCACCAAGCACCGGGGCGGGCCGCGGGTCACCCTCTCCACGGCCACCTTCGAAGGGCGGCTGAGAGTCACCGACCCCGACGCGCTGCGCGTGGCACTGCTGACCGGCATCGGGCCCGCCAAGGGGTACGGGCAGGGCCTGCTCACCCTGGCCCCGGCAGAGGCGATGGCAGAGGCGACGCATGCCTGAGCCGTGGTGGCGGGCGGGCCCGCAGGAAGTACACAGGCTGGAGGACCGCGTCTCCAGCCTGTACGTCGAACGCTGCCACATCGACCGCGACGACAACGCCGTCGTCCTGGTCAACAAGGCACGCGTCGTCCACGTACCGGCGGCCTGGCTCGCCGTCCTCCTCATCGGGCCCGGAAGCCGCATCACCCACGCAGCCGTCACCCTGCTCGCCGACTCCGGCACCTCCCTGTGCTGGGTCGGCGAGCACGGCGTCCGGCTGTACGCCTCCGGTCACGGCGTCGCGCGCGGCTCCCACCTCCAACTGCGCCAGGCGTGGCTGGTCACCCGCCCCAAAGAACGCGTCGCAGTCGCCCGCCGCATGTACGACATCCGCTTCCCAGGTGAGAAGACCTCCGGCCTCACCCTCCAGCAACTACGAGGGCGGGAGGGCACCCGCGTCCGCCGCCTCTACGCCCAACACTCCGAGCGCACCAAGGTGCCCTGGACCAAGCGGGACTACAAACCCGGAGACGCCTTCGCGGCAGGCGACGACGTCAACCGGCTGCTGTCCGCGGCGAACTCCGCTCTGTACGGCATCTGCCACGCCGTCATCACCGGCATCGGCGCCAGCCCTGGCCTCGGCTTCGTCCACACGGGATCCGCCCTGTCCTTCGTCCTGGACATCGCCGACCTCTACAAGGCGGAGCTCACCATCCCCCTGGCCTTCGACCTTGCGGCCAAGGGACTGACCTCGGAGCGCGACGCGCGCACAGCACTCCGCGACGCCGTAGTGCAGCAGAAGCTCCTGCCCCGCATCGTCACGGACGTCAAGAACCTGTTGGTCCCCGAAGGCACCGTCCTGCCGGAAGAAGACCTGGCCGGACTGTGGGACGAGGAGGAAGGCATCGTCAGCGGAGGCCGCAACTGGGGATCGGACCCCTTCGACCCCGGCAGCCACTTGAACGTCATCCCGGACACGGACGGGAGCGCCCCTTCATGAGTGCCGCGACGACGATCGTGGTCCTCATCGCCTCCCCTCCGGGCCTGCGAGGCCACTTGACCCGCTGGTTCATCGAAGTCGCCCCGGGTGTCTTCGTCGGAAGCCCCAGCGCACGCATCCGCGACGGGCTGTGGAAGGTCCTTGCCGAACGCATCCACGACGGACAGGCAGTAATGATCGAACCTGCCCGGACTGAACAAGGATGGACCGTCCGCACTGCCGGTCAAGACCGCTGGACTCCGACCGACTTCGATGGACTCACCCTCATGTCCAGACCCAGGGGGAGCGCTGGACGCCCATGGGCCCCGGCGAACCTAGTGAAGGAAAACGGCATGACCACGTAGCAAAACCCAAGGTGAGCAAGCGTCGTCCCCGCACCCGCGGGGGTAGTCCCTCTTCGCTCACCGGGCAGGGCGACTGACCTGCGTCGTCCCCGCACCCGCGGGGGTAGTCCTTGGGGAGGGGGCCCGTCTTCTCCTTCCAGAACGTCGTCCCCGCACCCGCGGGGGTAGTCCGCCGTGTGGGCCAAGAGCGACATGTCCAACGGGGTCGTCCCCGCACCCGCGGGGGTAGTCCGCTCGTCGGCACGGTGGCGCCGCCCGCGCCGGAGTCGTCCCCGCACCCGCGGGGGTAGTCCCCGACGGCT
The DNA here is from genome assembly GCF_001865245.1 of Streptomyces sp. CC53. Classification (GTDB taxonomy): domain Bacteria; phylum Actinomycetota; class Actinomycetes; order Streptomycetales; family Streptomycetaceae; genus Streptomyces. The sequence continues at coordinate 25,166 of NZ_MKXB01000139.1, forward strand.
ACCGGGGAGAGCACCACGCACCACGTCGTCCCCGCACCCGCGGGGGTAGTCCTCGGTATCCCCCGCATCCGAACCCTCACCGGCGGTCGTCCCCGCACCCGCGGGGGTAGTCCCTCCCGCCCCGGCATGAGTGCGGACAGGCGTGTGTCGTCCCCGCACCCGCGGGGGTAGTCCCAGGGGTACATTGCCGAGGTCTCCGGCGGCCCGGGCGTCCCCGCACCGGCGCGAAGGCGAACAGGTCAGGAAGTGGCTCGTGGGAGCCCGTCACAGGCCCAAAGTCCCAGAGAAATCCCACGGATACCGCCGCGCCCCGACTGAGAAAGTGTTGGGTAATTGATCAACTGCAGGGCGTGGTCGGCTGGTGGTGATCGTTGCGGGCTGGTGTTCCGGGACGATCACCGCCATGTGTGTCTGCGTGTGCAAGCCTTCCTATGACTCGTCGTTGACGGATGCTCAGTGGGCGGTGATCGAGCCGCTGCTGCCGGTGCGAGACCCCCGCCGGGCGGGCCGCCGGCTGGAGTTTCCGCGTCGGATGGTCGTGGACACCGTGTTGTATGTGCTGGTCAGCGGGTGTGCGTGGCGGCTGGTGCCGCACGATCTGGCCCCGTGGGACGTGGCCTACCGGTGGTTCAGGGCGTGGACGGCGGACGGCACCTGGGACCGGGTCCACGACGCGTTGCGTGATCGGGTCCGGGTGGAGGACGGCCGGGATCCCCAGCCTTCGGCGGCGGTGCTGGACTCGCAGTCGGCCCGCAGTCACCAGGGCGGGCAGGCGATCGGCTACGACGCCGGCAAGCGTGTCCGGGGTCGTAAGCGGCACCTGCTCGTGGACACGTGCGGGCTGGTGCTGCGGGCGGTCGTGCACTCGGCGTCGGTGCAGGACCGGGCGGGCGCGAAGCTGGTCCTTGCCGGGGTCAGGGAGGAGTTTCCGCAGGTCGGGCTGGTCTGGGTCGACGGCGGCTACGTCAACGTGGTCGATGCGGGCCTGGTCGGCTGGGCGGTCGAGCGCGAGAGCCTGGAGATCGTCGCGGTGCCGCGCAACGCGGATGTGAAAGGGTTCCAGGTGCTGCCCCGCAGGTGGGTGGTCGAGCGGACATTCTCCTGGCTGGGACGGTGCAGGCGGTTGGCACGGGACTACGAGCGCAAGACCGCGCACGCCGAAGCGATGATCAAGGTTGCCATGATCAGGCTCATGGCCGCCCGCCTCGCCGGCGAAGAGATCGAACCACGCGGCCCCATCGAGACCGAAGCAGCCCGCCGCCTCGCCGACGACCTCAAGGACGTGTAATCACCCGATTACCCAACACTTTCTGAGCCGCCATCCAGCGGGTCAGACGGGGCGCGGCGGCATCCTCGCATCAGATGTCGCGGAAGATCTCGATCTGCGCGCCGACCGAGTTGAGGCGCTCCGCGAAGTCCTCGTAGCCGCGGTTGATGACGTACACGTTGCGCAGGACCGATGTGCCGTCCGCGGCCATCATGGCGAGGAGGACCACCACGGCGGGGCGGAGGGCGGGCGGGCACATCATCTCGGCGGCGCGCCAGCGGGTCGGGCCCTCGACCAGGACGCGGTGCGGGTCGAGGAGCTGGAGACGGCCGCCGAGTCGGTTGAGGTCCGTCAGGTAGATGGCGCGGTTGTCGTAGACCCAGTCGTGGATGAGGGTCTGGCCCTGCGCGGACGCGGCGATGGCCGCGAAGAACGGCACGTTGTCGATGTTCAGGCCGGGGAACGGCATGGGGTGGATCTTGTCGATGGGCGCCTCCAGCTTGGAGGGGCGCACGGTCAGGTCGACCAGGCGGGTGCGGCCGTTGTCCGCGGTGTACTCGGTCGAGCGGTCGTGGTCCAGCCCCATCTCCTCCAGGACCGCCAGCTCGATCTCCAGGAACTCGATGGGCACCCGGCGGATCGTCAGCTCCGACTCGGTGACGACGGCCGCCGCCAGCAGGCTCATCGCCTCGACGGGGTCCTCGGAAGGCGAGTAGTCGACGTCCACGTCGATGTGCGGCACTCCGTGGACGGTGAGGGTCGTCGTGCCGATGCCCTCGACCCGTACGCCCAGGGCCTCCAGGAAGAAGCAGAGGTCCTGGACCATGTAGTTGGAGGAGGCGTTGCGGATGACGGTGGCGCCGTCATGGCGGGCCGCGGCCAGCAGCGCGTTCTCGGTCACGGTGTCGCCGCGCTCGGTCAGCACGATGGGGCGGTCCGGCGTGACGCCCGGGTCGACCTCCGCGTGGTAGAGGCCCTCGGTCGCGGTGATGTCCAGGCCGAACCGGCGCAGGGCGATCATGTGCGGTTCGACCGTCCGCGTGCCCAGGTCGCAGCCGCCGGCGTACGGCAGCTTGAAGGACCGCATGCGGTGCAGGAGCGGGCCGAGGAACATGATGATCGAGCGGGTGCGGCGGGCCGCGTCCGCGTCGATGGCCTCCATCGTGAGCTCGGCGGGCGGGACGATCTCCAGGTCCGTGCCGTCGTTGATCCAGCGGGTGCGGACGCCGATGGAGTTCAGCACCTCCAGCAGCCGGTAGACCTCCTCGATGCGCGCGACCCGGCGCAGCACCGTCCGGCCCTTGTTCAGCAGGGAGGCGCACAGCAGGGCGACGCAGGCGTTCTTGCTGGTCTTCACGTCGATGGCACCGGAGAGGCGGCGGCCGCCGACGACCCGCAGGTGCATGGGCCCGGAGTAGCCGAGCGACACGATCTCGCTGTCCAGCGCCTCACCGATGCGGGCGATCATCTCAAGGCTGATGTTCTGGTTCCCGCGTTCGATACGGTTGACGGCGCTCTGGCTGGTGGCCAGCGCCTCGGCGAGCTGCGTCTGTGTCCAGCCGCGGTGCTGGCGGGCGTCACGGATGAGCCTGCCGATGCGTACGAGGTAGTCGTCTGCCATGACGGCAGGCTATCTCATATATGAGATGAGATTGGGATCTGGGTGAGCCGATCGGGTGAACCCTCGTCGACCATACGCCAGTTCTGCCCTCGCACATCCGACAAAGAGTCATGTTCCCGCGACGGAGCTCGGGATACACCACATCCAGGAGATTCCCCGCGAAAAGCTTCATGTCGGTCAAACCGGATGTGGGGCAGGCTCCGCCTCCAGAGCGGGCAGCCGAAGGGTGACGCCGTGAACCACCCGGCCGCCGAGGGGCGGCGGCTCAGTGCCCGGATCGCGCCGTGGCTTGCGTGTCCGTGCTCGAAGCGTCGCACGGCCCGGATGTCGGGGACGGTGGTACCGGCGACGCCGCCCGAAGCCCGAGGCATCCCGTGTGCGGTGTGCGCGTGTCCGGGCCGCGGCGCCGACAGCCCCGCGTCCCGGCGCACCGTGTATCGGTTCGCCCACACGGAAGCCGGGCCGCCGCGAAGCCGGAGCCGGCGTGATCGGTAGCCGGCACGATGGGCGGCCTGCCCGGCGGGGGTCCGAGGGGCGCGGGTAGCGTGCGGACATGGGAGCAACGGGGAAGCGGCAGGTCCTGTATCGGCAGGGCGCCGGGTTCTGGCAGATGACGGCGAAGTGGGTCCTGGTCCTCGGCGGCCTGTACCTGGTGGACGGTGGGCTGCTCCGCTCGTGGGGTGACGCCCTGGTCTGGCCCCTGATCGGTGTCGTGTTGTACGCGCCGGTCGGGATCGGCGTCGTCTGGTACCCGAAGAAGGACCAGCGGGTCACGCTGACGCCCTCCGGGCTGCGCATCCGGCGCAGGCGGCTGCAGATGGAAGACGTGAACCTGCTGCACGTGGCGCGGCTGTGGCTGGAAGGGCGGTCGACCGCGGACGGCCGGCCGGTCTCGCAATGGCCGCGCTCCGTGCGGGTGGTGTGGATACCGCTGCGCGACGGCCGGGCGTACGGCCTGGAGTTCCAGGACCCCGCCGCCTTCGCGGGCACCTTCGGTGCCTTCGCCGTCGCGGCGTGCGGCGGGCCGGACGCCGTACGCGAGAAGGCCGCGGCGGCGACGTACCCGGAGCCGCGCCCCATGCGGGCACGCTCCGCCCGCGCCGGCAGCTCCGGGCCGGACTTCCAGGACCTCTTCGACTGACGAGCCGGTGAAAGCCGGACCGGGACGGCCCGGCTGGGGAACGGCTCTCCGCCGGGTGCCGTGTGAGGAATAGCAGCCAGAACGGCCGGGAGGCGAGCCCCGCCACCTGCGGGGCGAAGTCCGGCAGAATCAGCCGGCCCCGCTCCAGCCGCGACTCGTGGCTCGCATGTCCGCCGGGCAGCCGGAGTGACTGGTGAGGTGGTGCTCGACCGCGACTCCACGACTCGTAGCCCACATGGCCGCCGGGCGTCACCCCGTGGTACCGGCCCGGCAAGCCGCGGGCACCCTTGGTCCGCCGGAGCCCGCGTACCGGCGCCACACCCTCGAACCGGACGCTCCCCCCGGCACCCGACGTGACACGCCGACATCGGCGGGCTTCGAAGAGGTCCAGGTCGAGGGCGCTGAGTGCGGGATCGCCGTACGCGTGTGACGCTTCCCCCGCCGTCTCCCCGGGCGGCCGGGCCGAGCGGCCACCCGACCTGGGCCGGGAGCGCCGGGCGGCCGCCAGCCTTAGCTGGGGAGGCTCGACCTTCGCTGCGAGAGATCAAGCCTCCCGGGCATGACCTTGCCGCGGTGATGTACTAGTGTTATCTCGACATCGAGATATCTGCTGACGACGCACCGCGGCCGCCCGCCTGGGTAAGGGTCACCTAACTAAGCCTTACCTTAGCGGATCGGTGACAAGCCTGTGGCGGCAGGATGCGGTTGAACGCGCACATTGATGAAGGAGACTGTCGTGTCGGCGAACAGCTTCGACGCCCGCAGCACGCTGCGCGTGGGCGACGAGTCGTACGAGATCTTCCGGCTGGACAAGGTTGAGGGCTCGGCTCGCCTGCCCTACAGCCTCAAGGTCCTGCTGGAGAACCTGCTCCGCACCGAGGACGGCGCGAACATCACCGCCGACCACATCCGCGCGCTCGGCAGCTGGGACTCCCAGGCCCAGCCGAGCCAGGAGATCCAGTTCACGCCTGCCCGCGTGATCATGCAGGACTTCACCGGTGTCCCGTGCGTCGTGGACCTCGCCACCATGCGCGAGGCCGTCAAGGAGCTCGGCGGCGACCCGTCGAAGATCAACCCGCTGGCGCCGGCCGAGCTGGTCATCGACCACTCCGTCATCGCCGACAAGTTCGGCACGAAGGACGCCTTCGGCCAGAACGTCGAGCTGGAGTACGGCCGCAACAAGGAGCGCTACCAGTTCCTGCGCTGGGGCCAGACCGCGTTCGACGAGTTCAAGGTCGTCCCGCCCGGCACCGGCATCGTCCACCAGGTGAACATCGAGCACCTGGCCCGCACCGTCATGGTCCGCAACGGCCAGGCGTACCCCGACACCCTCGTCGGCACCGACTCGCACACCACCATGGTCAACGGCCTCGGTGTGCTCGGCTGGGGCGTCGGCGGCATCGAGGCCGAGGCCGCCATGCTCGGCCAGCCGGTCTCCATGCTGATCCCGCGCGTCGTCGGCTTCAAGCTGACCGGCGAGCTGCCCACCGGCACCACCGCCACCGACCTGGTGCTGACCATCACCGAGATGCTCCGCAAGCACGGTGTCGTCGGCAAGTTCGTCGAGTTCTACGGTGAGGGCGTCGCCGCCACCTCCCTCGCCAACCGCGCCACCATCGGCAACATGTCGCCGGAGTTCGGTTCCACCGCCGCGATCTTCCCGATCGACGGCGAGACCCTGAACTACCTGCGCCTCACCGGCCGCTCCGAGCAGCAGGTCGCCCTCGTCGAGGCGTACGCCAAGGAGCAGGGCCTCTGGCTGGACCCGTCCGCCGAGCCCGACTTCTCGGAGAAGCTGGAGCTGGACCTGTCGACGGTCGTCCCGTCGATCGCCGGCCCGAAGCGCCCGCAGGACCGCATCATCCTCGCGAACGCCGCCGAGCAGTTCGCCCAGGACGTCCGCAACTACGTCGACGACGTGGACGAGGCGGGCAAGGAGTCCTTCCCTGCGTCCGACGCCCCTGCCAACACGCCGAACGGCGCGCCGTCGAAGCCGGTCCCGGTCACCGCGCCCGACGGGTCGACGTACGAGATCGACCACGGCGCCGTGACGGTCGCCGCCATCACCTCGTGCACCAACACCTCGAACCCGTACGTCATGGTCGCCGCGGCGCTCGTGGCGAAGAAGGCGGTCGAGAAGGGCCTGACCCGCAAGCCGTGGGTCAAGACCACCCTCGCCCCGGGCTCGAAGGTCGTCACCGACTACTTCGACAAGGCGGGTCTCACCCCGTACCTCGACAAGGTCGGCTTCAACCTCGTCGGCTACGGCTGCACCACCTGCATCGGCAACTCCGGCCCGCTGCCGGAGGAGGTCTCCAAGGCCGTCAACGACCACGACCTCGCCGTCACCTCGGTCCTCTCCGGCAACCGCAACTTCGAGGGCCGCATCAACCCCGACGTCAAGATGAACTACCTGGCGTCCCCGCCGCTGGTGGTCGCCTACGCCCTCGCCGGCTCCATGAAGGTGGACATCACCAAGGACGCCCTGGGCACCGACCAGGACGGCAACCCGGTCTTCCTGAAGGACATCTGGCCGACCGAGGCCGAGGTCAACGACGTCGTCGCCAACGCCATCGGCGAGGACATGTTCTCGAAGTCCTACGCGGACGTCTTCGCCGGCGACGCCCAGTGGCAGGCGCTGCCGATCCCGACCGGCAACACCTTCGAGTGGGACCCGCAGTCCACCTACGTTCGCAAGCCCCCGTACTTCGAGGGCATGACCATGGACCCGGCCCCGGTCGAGGACATCTCCGGCGCCCGCGTCCTGGCCAAGCTGGGCGACTCGGTCACCACCGACCACATCTCCCCGGCCGGCGCCATCAAGGCCGACACCCCGGCCGGCAAGTACCTCACCGAGCACGGTGTGGAGCGCCGCGACTTCAACAGCTACGGCTCGCGCCGCGGCAACCACGAGGTCATGATCCGCGGTACGTTCGCCAACATCCGCCTGCGCAACCAGATCGCGCCGGGCACCGAGGGCGGCTACACCCGCGACTTCACGCAGGACGACGCCCCGGTCTCGTTCATCTACGACGCCTCCCAGAACTACCAGGCCGCCGGCATCCCGCTGGTCGTCCTGGCGGGCAAGGAGTACGGCTCCGGCTCGTCCCGCGACTGGGCCGCCAAGGGCACGGCCCTGCTCGGCGTCAAGGCCGTCATCGCCGAGTCCTACGAGCGCATCCACCGCTCGAACCTCATCGGCATGGGCGTGCTCCCGCTCCAGTTCCCGGAGGGCGCCACGGCCGAGTCCCTCGGCCTGACCGGCGAGGAGACCTTCTCCATCGCGGGCGTCACCGAGCTGAACGAGGGCCGCACCCCGCGCACGGTGAAGGTCACCACCGACACGGGCGTCGACTTCGACGCGGTCGTCCGCATCGACACCCCCGGTGAGGCCGACTACTACCGCAACGGCGGCATCATGCAGTACGTGCTGCGCAACCTGATCCGCGGCTGAATCCCGGCAGGCCCCCGCGGCTGAGGGCCGCACCCCGTTCCGTACGGGGTGCGGCCCTTCCGCCTTCCCGGTGGCCGCGGCCACCCCGGCACGGAACGGGCCCCGCCGCCACCCGGGAGATCCGGCGGAATGAACTGGTGCGGCGACGGTGGGACCGGGGAGTGTTGCCGCGCGCGGGGGCACCGCGCGTCCCCGACGCTGGGCCGCATGAAAACGATCAGTCGCCGGCTCGCAGGTCTGCGAGCCCGAGCCAGGTCGGCCGGCGTCACCTGCGCGGTCGCCGCAGCCACCGTACCCGCCGTGCTTCTCGGCCCCGCCGCCCAGGAGGCGGCGGCGGCCCCGCTCCCGGGGGGCCTCGGCCCCTGCGTGGGGGACAGCTGCCCGGACCGCCACCCGGGCATCAACAACGGCCCCATCACCCACCGGGACGACGGCGTCAACATCTTCGTAGGCGCGGACTTCCTCGTGCGCGGCCGGGCCGCCGAGGCGGAGGGCCGGGTCGTGGTCCTCGACGACTTCGACATGGCCAAGGACACCGGCGCGAGCGCCGTGTACAACGTCGGTGTGGTGGGCGTCGGCTCCCGGGTCCCGCCGCCCGCCGGCTCCGACTTCCTCGTCACCGGCGGCGACGTCACCGTGGCCACCGGCCAGCGGCTCATCGCCGAAGGCGGCGTCGTCCGGCACGCCGGCACCGCCACGGGCACGATCGAGGGCACCACCGTCCGGGACCCGCGGGCCACCGCCTCCTACCGGGCGCTCCGCGACCAGCTCACCGACGCGAGCCAGTGCTACGCCCGCGTGGACGGCAGCCCCAGGCCCGCCACCGGCACGGCCGTCAACCAGGGCGGCCAGACCCTCTTCACCGGTGACGGCACCTCGGCGCTCCAGGTCTTCAACGTCGACTTCGACCTCACGACGGCCGGTGGCGGGCAGCAGGGCCTGGTCTTCAGGAACATCCCCGCGGGCGCCACGATCCTCGTCAACATCTTCGGCGCGAACCGCGTGCTGAGCACCTACAGCGGCGGCATCGACGACGCCACGGACCCGCTGAACGGGTACCGGGAGCGGCTCCTGTGGAACTTCCCCGACAGCACCGCGCTCTCCCTGGCCGGCACGGGCCAGTTCCAGGGCAGCGTGCTGGTCGGCGCCCAGGAGTCCCGCACCACGGTGACCCTCCCCGGCATCAACGGCCGCTTCTTCACCACCGGCTCCCTCGTCCACACCAGCGCCGCCACGGGCGGCGGCGGCCAGGAGTTCCACGCCTACCCCTTCACCGGCGACCTGCCGGACTGCGGCTCCACCCCGCAGCCTGTGCGGGGTGAGGTGCGGGTGGTGAAGCGGGATGCGGACAGTGGTGCGGTGTT
>NZ_MKXB01000139.1:34022-43133 GCF_001865245.1 Streptomyces sp. CC53
ACGCGCACGCCTGAGCCTGTGCGGGGTGAGGTGCGGGTGGTGAAGCGGGATGCGGACAGTGGTGCGGTGTTGCCGGGGGCGCGGTTCGAGTTGTGGGAGGAGACGAACGGGGTCGCGGGTCTGCAGGTGTCGGGGGCGGGTGCGGACACGCGGGTGGGTGGTGTGTGTACGACGGACGCGCAGGGTGTGTGTGCGCGGACGGTCGAGGAGGGTGCGTACTACTGGCGTGAGGTGGGGGCGCCGGAGGGGTACGAGCTGCCGGATCCTGCGGTGTTCGGTCCGCTGGAGCTGAACGCGTCGAACGCGGAGCGGGGCGTGCAGGTCACCGCTTCCAACGCGCGCACCCCGCAGCCCGCACGCGGCAGCCTCTGGATCCACAAGACCGACGCCAAGAACGGTGAACCGCTCCCCGGCGCCGTGTTCGAGCTGTGGCGGGAGACCAACGGCGTCGCCGGCCTCCAGACGGGCGGCGCTCGGCCCGACACCCGGCAGGGAGCCGGCTGCTCCACCGACGAGATCGGCGTCTGCTCCTTCACGGAGCTCCCCGCGGGCACGTACTACCTCCGGGAGACCGCCGTGCCCGAGGGCTACGTGCTGCCGGAGGACCCCGTGACCGGCCCGTACGTCCTCACGGAGGAGAACCTCGGCGAGGAGGTCGTCGTGGAGGTCGCCAACCAGCGCGGCGAGCCCGGCAAGGGCGGCAAGGGCAGGGACCGCACCCTGTGACGGACACTCGCCGGGGACTCCACCCCCGGGGTGCGGCGGGTCCGGCAGGGTCCCGCTGACGCACCCGACCCGGTGTCACCGGTCCGGCCGCTCATCCCTGGGCGGCCGGACCGGCCCGCTGGTAAGGGTGGATCCACACGCGGCGACTGCGGCGGACGGGCATCGGAAGGCGGGCAGACATGACCAGGACGGGTTTCCTCGGCGCACTGGCTCTCGTCCTGGCCCTCGGGCCCGCCGGGAGCGGCGCCGCCGCCGGGGCGGAACCGGACTGCACCGCCCCCACCGGCCCCTACCAGCGGCCGATGGAGGAGGCCCTGGGCAGGCCCGTCGACGGCGTCCAGTCCCCGGGGGACTGCGTGGCCGTCCGGCGGTTCCAGCAGGACAACGGCGTCGAGCCGGCCGACGGCTACGCCGGCCTCGCCACGTACCGCCACCTCGTGGCCGTGCGGGCCCGCACCGACCCCAACGCCGAAGGCCGCTGCCCGGAACGCGACCGGCTCGTCACGTGCGTCGACCTCGACCGTCAGATCCTGTGGGTGCAGGAGTCCGGCACGGTGGTCTTTGCACCGGTGCCCATCCGCAGCGGCCGCGACAGCGAGGAGACCCGGCCCGGCCTGCACTCCGTCTACTGGCGCAGCAAGGACCACGTGTCGACCCTGTACGACGTGCCCATGCCGTACGCCCAGTTCTTCGACGGCGGCCAGGCGCTGCACGGGCGCCCGGAAGGGCTCTTCGACGGCGGCGGCTCCGCCGGCTGCGTGAACCTGGCGATGGACGACGCGGCCGCCCTGTGGGATCTGCTGTCGCTGGAGGACCTGGTGTACGTCTGGGGCACGAAGCCCGGCACTGCCGGCTGACCCCCCGGCGGGGTCACGTTCCGCCCGGCGCCGGCCGGTGGAGCAGCCCGCCGTCCGCCGGATAGGGCTCCTCCACCGGGAGGAGCCGCCCTGCGGCGGCCAGGTCGCCCCCGCGCACCAGCGCGTGCACCTCGCGGGCGAGCGGGGTGACGTCCCGTATGGACACCGTCCACTCGTCGGCGTACCGCCGGGCCGCCTCGCCGGTGAGCCCCAGCTGCAGGGAGCGGTACGGCAGCGGCTGCAGCCGCAGGTCCCGCTCCGGGTCCCACTGCACCCGTGCGGGGGCGCGCCGCAACTCCCGTCGCCAGGCGGCCCGGTCGGTGTGCAGGCCGCGCGCGTAGTGGGACAGGCAGGCGTGGCGCAGCGCCCAGTCGAAGCCCTCGCGGCGGATCTCCACCGCCAGGACCGTCTGCTGCCCCTCCTTCAGCCCCCAGCCGCAGCGGTACATCATCCACAGGAACGATGGCTTGATCCAGGTCATCCGGTCGCGCTTCCAGGCCGGTGGGAACCGGCCGTCGCGGGCGGCGGTCAGTCCGAGGGCGGGAGAGTACGCCTGGTAGACGGTGACCGTGGCGTCGGTGTGGACCGCCCGGATGCGGCGGTACGGCTCGCTCATGCGCCTCAGGGTGGACCGGCCTCCCCGTCCCGGGCCACCGGATTTCCGGTGCCTGGGCGGGACGCGCACACCGGCGGCCCGCGCCCGGTGCCGCCCGCGCCGCGGGGTGCGCGGGGCGGACCCGCGGGTGTCCCGGACGGGCCGCGGGGCCGGTGGGCGGGGTGCGGTGAGGCCCTTCGAGGGAGCGTACGGTCGGGGCGGCGCACCCGGGACGGAGGGCGGAACGGACGCGTCCGCTCGGGGCGCGGTGACCGGTCCGGGGAAAGACTCGCGCCGAAAACTGTTGTCGATCTTGCCCCGCTGACGTCCAGTGGACTATACCTGTCGGCACCCGTCGCGTCCGCGGACGCGGCTCCGGTACGACGGCGCACCACCCTGCACAGACCTGTACGACTCGGCACGACCCAGTTGCAGCAGACCGCGGTGGCGCGGCCGTTCGCCCAGGCAGGCCGTATCGGGCGACCGGCGCACCGCCCGAGTCCTGGAGAAGGCGAGGACGTGAGCATGGGATCCCCCTCCGACCACCGTGACGCACCCGACCGGCGCGACCTGATCAAGCGGGCCGCCGCACTCGGCCTCGTCTCCGTCCCCGCCCTGGGCTTCCTGTCCGCCTGCGCCACCGGCGGGGGCGGCGGCGAGGGCGGCCGGGGCCAGGCGCCCGCCGGCGAGAAGACCGAGAAGAACCCGCTGGGCGTCAAGGAGGGCGTGCCGCTGGAGGCGTTCATCTTCAAGGGCGGTCTCGGGGACGAGTACGCCAAGGACGCCGAGGCCGACTTCAAGGCCGTCTACAAGGCCGAGGTCAAGCACACCGGCACGCAGCAGATCGGACCCAAGCTCACCCCGCGCTTCGCCGGCGGCAACCCGCCGGACGTCATCGACAACTCCGGCGCCGACCACCTCGACATGAACAAGCTGTCCTCCCAGGGCCAGCTCCAGGACCTCACCGCCCTCCTCGACGCGCCGTCGATCGACGACCCGGCGAAGAAGGTCCGCGACACCATCCACCCCAGCACCGTGGAGAAGGGCCGGCACGGCTCCGCCTTCGACGTGCTGTACTACGCCTTCACCGTCTACGGGACGTGGTATTCCGACAAGCTGCTGGAGGACCGCGGCTGGGCGTACCCGAAGAGCTTCGACGAGATGGTCGCGCTGTGCGGCGAGATCAAGAAGGCGGGGCTCGCGCCCTGGACGTACGCCGGGAAGTACCCCTACTACGTCCACTTCAACCTGTTCGCGCAGATCGCCAAGATCGGCGGCATGGAGAAGTGGATCGCCATCGACAACCTGGAGCCGAACGCCTGGACGTCGAACGACGCGGTGCGGCAGACCGTCGAGCACTACGAGGAGCTCGCCGCGAAGGGCTACTTCCTGGAGGGCAGCAAGGGGCTGACGCACATCCAGTCGCAGACCGCCTGGAACAAGGGGAAGGCCGTCTTCCTGCCCAACGGCTCATGGGTCGAGAACGAGGCGGCACCCACCACCCCCGCGGACTTCCGCATGGCCGTGGGCGCCCTCTTCGACGGCGGCGCCGGGGACGCGATGCCGCACGGCACCCTGCGGGCCGAGCCGAGCGAGCCGTACATCGTCGCCGCGAAGGGGAAGAACCCCGTCGGCGGCATGGAGATGCTGCGCATCATGCTCTCCCGCAAGCACGCCCAGAACTTCGCCACCAAGGTGAAGTCCCTGACGTGCGTCGTCGGCGCGACCGAGGGCATGAGCCTGTCCCCGGGCCTGGCGTCGGCGAGCCGGGTGTTCGAGGCGGCCGGCGACGACGTCGTCAGCCTCCACCTCCAGGAGTGGTACCCGGCGCTCACCGACGACAAGATCGGCGGCCTCACCGGGCAGCTCCTCGCCGGGGAACTGAAGGCCGCCGACTGGATCAGACGAGCGCAGGCGGAAGCCGACAAGGTGGCCAAGGACAGCTCCGTCACCAAGTTCACCCGCACCGCCTGACGCCACCACCGAGCCGTACCGCCGCATCCACCACGGCCACCGCCACCAGCCGCACCGTCGCGTCCGCCGCCGTCGGCAGTGCCACCCGCCCGTGCCGCCCTGGCGGCGGCCACCCGGCGGCGCAGGTCCGAACGGCCGCGCGGCGGTGCGAGCGGCAGCACCGTCGCACCGCGGCGCGGCGGCAGCACCGGAAACGGGTCCGAAGAGGAGGACCGGGGAGCCCATGCAACACGGCAAGTACCGGATCATCGTGGGCTTCCTGGCCCTGCCCCTGCTCGTCTACGGCGTCTTCGTCGTCTCGCCCTTCGTCCAGGCGTTCCAGATCTCCATGACCGACTGGTCCGGACTGGTCGGCAGTGCGCGCTTCGTCGGCTTCGACAACTTCGTGCGCCTCTGGGGCAGCGACGACTTCTGGAACGCCCTGCGCCACAACGTCTCCATGCTGGCCCTCGTGCCCGTGGTCACCCTGGGGCTCGGCCTGGTCTTCGCGTTCATGCTGAACGTGGGCGGCCGGCGGCGCCGTGGAGACCTCGTCACCGGGGTGGCGGGCTCCCGGTTCTACAAGTTCGTCTTCTTCTTCCCGCAGGTCATCTCCATCACCATCATCGCCGTCATCTGGTTCAACATCTACAATCCCGACCCCGACGACGGCATGCTCAACGCCCTGCTCGGCGCCCTCGGCCTGGAGGGGCTGCAGAACGCGTGGCTGGGGGAGAAGAGCATCGCCCTCTGGTGCATCAGCGCCGTCATGGTCTGGGGTCACGTCGGCTTCTACGTCGTGCTGTTCTCCGCCGCGATGGCCTCCATCCCGCGCGACGTCTACGAGGCGGCACTGCTGGACGGCGCGGGGCGCTTCCACACCTTCTTCCGCATCACCCTGCCGCTGCTCTGGGACACCGTCCAGACCGGCTGGGTCTACATGGGCATCATCGCCCTGGACGCCTTCGCCCTGGTGCAGATCATGTCGGTGAACATGGGCGGCCCGGACGGCGCCACCGACGTCATGCCGCTGCGGCTCTACCAGACGGCGTTCCGCGACAGCCAGTACGGCTACGCCGCCGCCATGGGCGTCGCCATGCTGGTCGTGACCATGACGTTCGCCGTCCTCGCGCTGCGCCTTGGGCGCCGCGAGCGGATCGAGTACTGAGGGGACGACGACGCCGATGGCGACAGAAGAGATCCAGAAGACCGACGGAACCCGCGGGACCGCGGCCCGGCCCCGCGGGACGGCGGGCGTGACCGGGGCGCTCGGGCCCGCCCCCGGGCGGCTCGCCGAGGGCCGGACGCTGAACGTCTTCTCGCACGGCATCCTCGTGCTGTGGGCGCTCATGGTGGGCGTACCGCTGCTCTGGGTGCTGTGGAGCTCCTTCAAGGACAGCAACGGCATCCTGAGCGACCCCTGGGGACTGCCCACGGTGCTCCGCTGGGAGAACTGGGCGAACGCCTGGAACCAGGCGAACATGGGCCGCTACTTCCTCAACACGGCGATCATCGTGGGCGGTTCCGTGGTCGGCACGATGGTGCTGGGCTCGATGGCCGCGTACGTGCTGGCCCGCTTCACCTTCCCCGGCAACCGGTTCGTCTACTACCTGTTCGTGGCCGGCATGTCCTTCCCGGTCTTCATGCTGGTGATCCCGCTCTTCTTCGTCCTGCGGGACTTCCCCGGCGGCTCCCTGCTGGCGACGCACCACGGGCTGATCCTGGTGTACATCGCGTACTCGCTGCCGTTCACGGTCTTCTTCATGACCGCGTTCTTCCGGACGCTGCCGACGTCGGTGGCGGAGGCGGCGCTGATCGACGGGGCGTCCCACACCCGGACGTTCTTCCAGGTCATGCTGCCGATGGCGAAGCCCGGCCTGATCAGCATCGGGATCTTCAACTTCCTGGGGCAGTGGAACCAGTACCTGCTGCCGATGGTGCTGAACCAGGAGGAGGACACGTACGTCCTCACGCAGGGCCTCGCCATGATCGCCCTGCAGAACGGCTACGAGAACGACTGGGGCGCGCTGATGGCGGGCATGATGATCGCCATGCTGCCGGTGCTCGTCGTGTACGCGGCCTTCCAGCGGCAGGTCCAGGCGGGGCTCACCGCGGGTGCCCTGAAGTAGCGCGGACGGCCGCCCGGCCACCGCGCGCCTGCCCCTGAGGCCGGCCACCTCCCGCCTGCCGCTCCTCCTGCCACCCGCATCCCACCCCATTGCCCACCCCCCTGCCGCCGCCGCCCGTCCGACCGCCCGCGCCGCCCGGCGCCGGAGTCGTCGGCCCCGGCGACCGTACGAACCGTGAACCGCCGCCCCGTGGTCTCGGCCACCGGGCTGGCGGTTTCTGTATGGGTGTTTCCCGACATATCGGTTTTCTCGTGACATTACCCGCTCATAGGAGCTTCGTGATGCTCAAGGCCTTGACGGGGGGCAACCGTAAACGCTCAGCTTAGAGTTCACATGTTGGAGAAAACGGCAGGAGTGAGTGGGTCGATGGAGACTCCCGGGTCGCAGACGTCGCTGCATCGGGCCAATCTTGAGCGGGTCGTACGGGCCGTGAGGATGGCCGGTTCCCTCACCCAGGCGGAGATCGCCCGGGCCACCGGGCTGTCCGCAGCGACGGTCTCCAACATCGTGCGGGAGCTCAAGGAGGGCGGCACGGTCGAGGTCACGCCCACCTCGGCGGGCGGCCGCCGGGCCCGCAGCGTCTCGCTCAGCGGTGACGCCGGCATCGTGATCGGCGTCGACTTCGGCCACACCCACCTGAGGGTCGCCGTCGGCAACCTCGCCCACCAGGTGCTTGCCGAGGAGGCCGAGCCGCTCGACGTGGACGCCTCCGCCGCGGACGGCTTCGACCGCGCGGAGCAGCTGGTCAAGCGGCTCATCGCGACCACCGGAATCGGCCAGGACAAGGTGGTCGGGGTCGGCCTCGGCGTCCCCGGGCCCATCGACGTCTCGTCCGGAACGCTCGGTTCCACCTCGATCCTCCCGGGCTGGAGCGGCATCAACCCCGGCCAGGAGCTCTCCGCCCGCCTCGGGGTGCCCGTGTACGTCGACAACGACGCCAACCTCGGCGCGCTCGGCGAGCTGGTGTGGGGCGGCGGCCGGGGCGTGCGCGACCTCGCGTACATCAAGGTCGCGAGCGGCGTCGGCGCGGGACTCGTCATCGACGGGCAGATCTACCGCGGCCCCGGGGGCACGGCGGGGGAGATCGGCCACATCACGCTCGACGAGTCCGGGCCGGTCTGCCGCTGCGGCAACCGCGGCTGCCTGGAGACCTTCGCGGCGGCCCGGTACGTCCTGCCGCTGCTCCAGCCGAGCCACGGCCCCGACCTCACCATGGAGCGGGTCGTCCAGCTGGCCCGGGAGGGCGACCCGGGCTGCCGCCGGGTGATCGCCGACGTGGGGCGGCACGTCGGCAGCGGCGTCGCCAACCTCTGCAACCTGCTCAACCCGAGCCGGGTGGTCCTCGGCGGGGACCTCGCGGAGGCCGGCGAGCTGGTTCTGGTGCCCATCAGGGAGTCCGTGTCGCGCTACGCCATCCCCAGCGCCGCCCGTCAGCTCTCCGTGGCGCCCGGGGCCCTCGGGGGCCGCGCGGAGGTGCTGGGTGCCCTCGCGCTCGTGCTCAGCGAGATGGGCGACTCGACGCTGCTGGACACCTCCGCCTCCGCCGGCCGCCCGTCCGGGCCCCGCAGCGCGTCCCGGGCCGCCGCGGAGGCGACTACGGGTGCGTTCATTTAGATAACGCATGGCACCGTTGTCATCTCGTTAAACATTTACTCCTTGACGGTAGGGGGAGCGGCCGAGTTGACTCACAGCCACCTCGGCCGCAGTGACGCGGCCTCGTCAGGGAGGTAACCCACATGAACGCAATGACGCGTCGCGTCGTCATAGGCACGGCCGCGGTCTCCATGGCCCTTTCCCTCGCCGCGTGCGGCCAGGCCGGCGGCGACAGCGCCGGCGACAAGGGCGACGGCAAGACCATCGGCCTGCTGCTCCCCGAGAACAAGACCACGCGCTACGAGACCTTCGACCGCCCGATCATCGAGGCGAAGATCAAGGAGCTCTGCGAGGACTGCGAGGTCAAGTACAACAACGCCGCGCAGGACACCGAGACGCAGAAGAAGCAGTTCGACGCGCTCGTCACGCAGGGCGTCAAGGTGATCATCCTCGACGCGGTCGACTACAAGGCGACGAAGTCCTGGGTGGAGCAGGCCGACAAGAAGGGCGTGAAGGTCGTCGCGTACGACCGCCTCGCCGAGGGCCCGATCGCCGCCTACGTCTCGTACGACAACGAGAAGATCGGCCGCCTCCAGGGCGAGGGCCTCGTGAAGGCGCTCGGCGACAAGGCCAAGGACGCCAACGTCGTCATGATCAACGGCTCGCCGACCGACCCGAACGCCCCGCTGTTCAAGAAGGGCGCCCACAGCGTCCTCGACCAGCAGGTCGGGAAGATCGTCTACGAGCAGGACATCCCGGACTGGTCCCCGGACGAGGCCAGCAAGAAGATGGGCGCCGCCATCGACTCGCTCGGCAAGGACGGCTTCGACGGCGTCTACTCCGCCAACGACGGCATGGCCGGCGGCATCATCACCGCCCTCAGCAAGCAGGGCGTCAAGGTCCCGGTCGGCGGCCAGGACGCCGAGCTCGCCGGTCTCCAGCGGATCCTGAAGGGCGACCAGTCCTTCACGATCTACAAGCAGATCCGCCCCGAGGCCGAGACGACCGCCGAGATCGCCGTCGCCCTGCTCAAGGGCGAGAAGTGGGAGCACCTGACCCCGACCACGGTCACCAGCCTGACGGGCGAGTTCAAGGGCATCCCGGCGAAGCTGTACGACGCGCAGGTCGTCACCAAGGACAACATCGCCGACACGATCATCCTCGACAAGGTCTACACGGCCGCCGACATCTGCACGGCCGAGTACAAGGCCGCCTGCGACGCCGCCGGCATCAAGTAGCCGAAGGCCCCGGGCTGCGG
>NZ_MKXB01000140.1:0-15578 GCF_001865245.1 Streptomyces sp. CC53
ACGCCCATGCGCCCCGATCCCGCGCACGCCCGACCGGCAGCAGACCCCGTCACCGCCCTCCGCGCCCGTGTCGACACCCTCGACACCCGGCTCATCGAGATCCTCCGGCAGCGCCTCACCGCCTCCGAGGAGATCCAGCGGATCCGCACCGACGGGGGCGGCAGCCGCCTCGACCCCCGCCGCGAGGAGCGGGTCCGCGGACGCTACGCGGACGCCTTCGGCCCCGGCGGGGACGAGATCGCCGCGGCCGTGCTGCGGCTGTGCCGGGGCGCCGCGCTCCGGTGACCGGCACGGCGACGGCCGTGCGGGACGCGCCCCGCGGCCGGGGCGCCGTCCTCGCGGCCGCGTCCGCGCTCTTCGCCGCACACGGCTACGACGCGACGAGCATGAGCGACATCGCCGACCGGCTCGGCGTCACCAAGGCGGCGCTGTACCGCCACGTACCGGGCAAGACCGCCCTGCTCGACGCCGTCACACGGGGCACGCGCGTCGCGCTGCTGGCCCTCTCCGCCGAGTCCGCCGGGCCGCCCGGGGCACCCGCCCTGGAGCGGCTCGGCCGCCTGCTGCGCGGTGTGCTGGAACTGTCCGAAACCGATCCCTCCGGATCGGCCCTCGTCTGGGGGCCTCCCGCACCCCGCACGGGCCCGGACCGCAGCGATCCGCTCGCCGACTGCCGGGAGGCGGTGTACGTCCGCGTGGCCGGCCTCCTGGCGGACGCGCGGGCGGAGGGCGCCCTGCGGTCCGGCCCCGACCCGCGGTGGGGCGCCCGTCTGCTCCTCGGGGCCGTCGGTTCCCTGGCCGCCGGAGCCGCCCGCACCGCAGGCCCCCAGGACGGCCCGGACCTCCCGGCGGGGCGCGTCGTCGAACTGCTGCTCAGCGGCCTGCGCCCGCCGCGCCGCTCCCCGTCCCCGCCGGCCCCGACCCGGGACCGGGCGCCGGGTCGGCCAGCACGGCCCGTACCGCCTCCCTCAGCCAGACGTGCACCGGTTCCGCCTCGTGCCGCGGGTGCCACGCCTGGCAGATGCTGATCGGATCCGTCCGCACGGGCAGCTCGAACACCTCGATCCCGAAGGGCGCCTCCGCGCTCGTCGCCAACGACAGCGGCATGGCCGCGACCAGGTCGGTCAGCGGCAGCATCAGCAGCGCCGAAGCGTAGTTCGGTACGGACGCGACGACCTGGCGGTGCAGCCCGGCCGCGGCCAGCGAGGCGTCGATGGGTCCGCCCATCCGGCCGCGGCGGGAGACGCTGATGTGCGGGGCCCGCGCGTACTGCTCCGGCGTCACCGGGCCCCCGGCGAGCAGGGGGTGGCCCGTGCGGGCCACCCCCATGAAGCGGTCCTCGAACAGCGGCTCGATGTGGAGCTCGGGCGACGGCTCGTCGATGACGCCGACCTCGATGTCCACCGCGCCCTCCCGCAAGGGGGCGGTGCGCTCGTTGCTCTCCGCGAGGAACCGCAGCCGGGCGTGCGGCACCTGGGCGCGGGCCCGCGCGGTCAGCGCCGGGGCGAGGACCGCCGCGTACGCGTCGTCGGCGACGACGGTGAGCGTCCTGCGGACCTCCGCCAGGTCCGTCGCGGGCCTCGGCGCGAGCAGCGCCTCCGCCTCCCGCACGAGCGCGTGCACCCGGGCCCGCAGTTCCAGGGCCCGCGGCGTCGGCACGAGCCCGCGGCCCGCCCGTACGAGCACGGGGTCGCCGAGCGCCGTGCGCAGCTTCGACAGGGTGCGGCTCATCGCGGGCGTGGACACCGCGAGCCGCTCGGCCGCGCCCGTGACGCTGCTCTCCTGCAGCAGGGCGTCCAGGGCCGGGAGGAGCCGCATGTCCACACAGGGCGACGGCGGCCCGTACGCCTCGTCCGCGGGCCCGGGGCGGGCTGCACCTTCGTCGCTCAACGCTTCTCCTGCTGTCCGTGCCGTGGTCCACCGAAGCGCAGCCACCCTACGACTAGCGCGCTGACCAGCAGCAACAACAAGCCCACCAGGCGCAGTGCTTCGGACATCCCGGTGGTGAACGCCACCCGCACCTGCTCGGCGAGGCGGTCGGCGGCGGCGCCGCCCGTCCGGTGGACGCCGTCCAGCAGCGCGCCCAGCGCCCGCCCTCCGGCGGCGCCCTGCTGCTCGCGCAGCCCCTCCGGCAGCGCACCGGAGAAACCGGAACCCAGCAGCGTGCCGAAGAGGGCGAAGCCGAGCGAGCCACCGATCTCCCGGCTGAAGCTGTTGACGCCCGACCCGACGCCCGCCTGGGCCGCCGGCAGGGACGCCACGATCGCCTGCGACAGCGGCGGGTTGGACAGCCCCGAGCCGACGCCGACCACGACGATGCAGACGGCGTACAGCGCGTACGGCGTGTCCGGTCCGCACAGCGAGAACAGGCCCAGGCCCGCGACCACGACCAGCAGCCCCGCCGCGACCACCCGCCAGGTCCCGTGGCGCTCGGCGAGGCGTACCGAGCGCGGCGACACGGCGAAGATGACGACGGCCAGCGGCGCGGTGCCGAGCCCGGCGAGCACCGGCGGATACCCCTTCACGTCCATCAGGTACTGGCCGTTGAGGTAGAAGACCGCGTACATCGCGACGAAGGACGCGATGATGCCGAGCGTGCCCGCCCGCAGACCGGGCGCACGGAACGCCCGCGGGTCGAGCAGGGGGTGCTCCCTGCGCAGCTCGTACACCGCGAAGAGGGCGAGCAGCGCGGCGCCGCACCCGAACGCCACGAGCACCGGCGCCGAGGCCCAGCCCAGCTCGGGCCCCTCGATGATGCCGAACAGCACGCCGAACACCGCCAGGACGAGGAGGGCGACGGCGCCCGGGTCGAGCGGGCGGGGCAGGCGCTCCGCACGGGGCACGGACACGGCCACCAGCAGGAGGCCCGCCGCGGCGAGGGGAGCGGCGACGGCGAAGAGCGCCTGCCAGTCGGCGAACTGCAGGACCGCGCCGCCGGCGATGTTGCCGAGCACGCCGCCCCCGCCGCTCAGCGCGGTCCACACCGCGACGGCGTGGCCCCGGCGCTCCTCCGGGTAGCAGGAGAGCATCAGCGGCAGGCTGTTGGGCAGGACGAGCGCCGCGCCCGCGCCCGTCACGGCACGGGCCGCGAGGAGCACGGGCACGGTGGGCGCCGCCGCGGAGGCCACCGACCCGGCCGCCATCACGGCCAGGCCGGTGAGCAGCACCCCCTTGCGGCCGAAGCGGTCACCGACGGCGCCGCTCGGAATCAGCAGGCAGCCGAAGACGACGAGGTACGTGTCGACGATCCACAGCACCTGCGTGGCCGTCGGGTGCAGGGCGCCCGTCGCCAGCCGACCGACCGCCAGGTTCACGCCCGCGCCGAGGCCGAAGACCAGCGTGACGCACAGCCCGACGGACGCCACGGCACGTCTCGTGCCGCGCGCTCCGGTGGACCGGCCCCCGGCCGGACCACCACCGTCGGGACGCCGCGCCCCGCCGGTCCCTTCCGGGCGGTTGGGCTCCCGCAGCCCGCCGGGACGTCCGTCGGCCCTCGGGGGCGTCACCACCGGCCCTGCCCGCGCTGCGGCCCGCCGAACGTGGACAGTTCGAGTCCCTGGCCGTCCGCGAAGCCGACCGACACGTACCCGTTGGCCGGATCACGGACGTGGGCGAGGTAGGCGCGGGCTCCCGCGGCGAACTTCCCCGTGTCGTCGGCGTGGACCAGCGCACCGGGACGCAGCGACGGCTCGGCGGCCCTCAGCACGTCGAGATAGAACTCGGCCCACCCGTCCAGGTAGAGCAGGTCGATGCGCTGCGGAAATCCCGACAGCACGTCCGACGCCTCGCCCTCGATTACTTCGGCATAGGCCGAGAGACCCGCCTCCTCGATGTTCCTCCGCGCTTCGGCGCACTTCTTCGCATGCATGTCCACGGTGTAGAGCCGACCGAATCCGTTGTCGCGCAGAGCGGCCGCCACATGAATGGCGGTGAATCCGTACGACGTGCCGAACTCGACGACGACACCGGGCCGCATCGCCCGCACGGTGGCGTACAGCAGCCGTCCTATGGAGGGCGGTGCGGCGTAGTATCCGCTCGCACAGGCGTCGACGAGTTCCTCCGGTGTCCACGGACTCGTACGGCTGCGCACCTTCTCCAGCAGCTTGGGCTGCTCCACCGCGTCGACGCGGGCCTGCTCGGCGGCGATCCTGTCGAGCACGGTGCGCGTCGCGGAGTCATGCAAGCCGGCGTGAGTCATCTTCTCTCTCCTTGTTCAGTGCTGGGTGAATCGAGGTGTGTGAAAGCTCTGGACGCCCGTCGGCAGCGTCCGGAACGGGCCGGTGCAAGAAAGTTCAGCCGATGGTGGAGGGAATTCCGGCCGGCGTCTCCGGGAATCCCCGGTTCGGTAGGCGTAGAATCCGGGAATTCGCCGCCATGAGGGGCTGGACGAGCAGGTCGACACCGGCGAGGAACACGACCGTGCCGACGCCGAGCGGACCTCCCATGAGGAACCCCGCCACCATCAGGGCGGTCTCGATCGCGCCTTTCGCCGCCCAGAACGGCCACCGCAGGCGGCTCGTCACGGTCAGGGCGAGCAGGTCGACGGCCCGGATCCCGAAGCCGCTCATGATGATGAGCGCGGAGCCGTAGGCGCAGAGCAGCGTGGCCGGCACCAGCAGGGCGGCGGGGTGCAGGTGCACGGATCGCCCGGCATCCGCCCAGGTCAAGACGTCGACGACGGAACCGCAGAAGAAGAAGGTGAACAGCGGCGAAAGCGCCGGGCGCTCCCGCGTCCACACCGCCACCGCGCCGAGGCAGAGCACGGCGACGGCCAGTTGTGCGACGCCCACGGTCACGGGCACGTACCGTCCCAGCCCCAGCGCGAAGACGTCCAGCGGGTCCGTGCCGAGCGCGGACCGGATGAAGAGGAACGCCCCGCAGGAGAAGACCAGGCAGCCGACCGGGTAGGAGACGTAGCCTTTGCGGGCTTTTTTCTTGATGGGCATTGACAAGCCCCTCGGAGGTGGTCCAGGTGTTTCGGGGTCATTCGGTCGACCCTGTCGGCACTTTATCGGCGGGCGTTGATTGCCTCCACTGACCGTGATGCAAGGAGGGATTGCATCAGCTGGAATCCGCGAGGGTGCCGGGTGGGCTTTAGGGTCTCTTGGGGGGAGCTTGCCGAGATCTTGAAGGAATGCGGGTTTGACCGGCCGGAACACCTGGGGCTCATTAGCACGTAACCGTGAATTACCGCCTGTGAAGTGACTCACGTTGTGCGTTGACGATTCGTCTCCCGGTATAGAGTCATTGCGTCCGGCGAAATGCTGCCGGGAGAAAGTGAAGGGGGAAGTTATGCCCTTTGAGGGGAATGGCGAAGTCGACCGCGGTGTTCCTCGTGCGCCGGGTGCCGTGCTGCGCGCGGAACCGGGTGCGCCGACCGACGAGGACACCTACCGGCGAACCCCACCACGCCTCACCCCGAGGGAGCGGCAGGTGCTGAACGGAATGCGCGAGGGACTGTCGAACCGGAGGGTCGGCCGAAGCCTGGGGATTTCGGAGCGGACCGTGAAGGTCCATGTGCGGTCCATCTTCCTCAAGCTCGGTGCGGCCTCCCGCACGGAGGCCGTGGTGCAGGGCATCAGACGGGGATGCATCAGCATCTGACGGCCGCCGCGCACACGAAGGGCGCCCCCGGTGACGTGCACCGGGGGCGCCCTTCGTGTGCGCGGGGTTACGGAGCCCCGAGTTCGGCGCGGGCCAGATCCAGGACCCGGCGCGCCGCGGTTTCCGTGACCTGCTTGTCGGCGGGCCGGCCGAGCACCAGGACGCGGTAGTAGAGCGGCCCCAGCAGCAGGTCGACGTACGACTCCGCGGCGGCCTCGTCCACGGGCGTTCCGAGCTGCCGCTCCAGGGTGGCGCGCAGTCCGGCGACGTCGCGGCGCCGCTGTTCGCGCAGGAAGCCCTCGCGGAGCGACTCGGCGGCTTCCGCGTCGAGTTGGGCATGGCCGAGGAGCGACCGCAGCACGTGGCCGGACGGCTCCTGGAAGAAGTCGGCCAGCCGGCGCAGATGCGTGGCCAGGTCCTCGCCCTCGTGCCAGGCGAGTGCCTCGTGCGCGTCGTCGGCGAGCGTGTCGAGCAGGATCTCGACCTTCGACTTCCACCAGCGGTAGATGGTCTGCTTGGCCACGCCGGCCCGGTTCGCGATCCCCTCGATCGTCAGGCCCGCGAACCCGCGCTCCACGAGCAGGTCGTCCGCTGCGTGCAGCACGGCGAGCCGTACGCTCTCGCTGCGCCGGGGCCCGGTCCTGCTGGTGACGGCGGAGGTGCTGCGGGGGTCCTGCGGGGTGCGGGCGGCGGCGCTGATGGTCCTTCACCTTTCGGCTGGTGCGGATGGGGCGATTCTGGCACAGCTCAGCGGGGCTTACCCGTGCGGACCAGGCTGAGCAGCACGGCGAGTGCGAGCAGGGCGACCAGGCCGCCGAAGACCTCGCCCGCGGGGCGCAGGCTCGACTGCTGGATCAGCACGCCGACGCCGATCGCGGGCACCGCGAGCATCGAGTACAGGATGGCGAAGAACGTGGACACCGACGCTCCGCGGTGCTGCGGGGCGCTGCGCGTCGTGATGCCGCCGATGCCGTGGCTGATGGCGACGCCCGTCGCCAGCCCGTTCGCCACGGCCGCCGCGAGCAGCGGGGCGAGGGACCCGGTGGCCATCGCCGCGATGATCAGCGCCCCGGCCAGGACGAGCCCGGCGCAGGCGGCGGGCAGGGCGGCCGCGGCGGAGACGAAGCGGTTCAGCAGCTGGCCGAGCGCCGTACAGGCGAAGGCGAGGAACACCGCGAACCCGGCGAGGGTGTGGCTCGGCTGGTGCAGTACCTGCCCCAGGAACAGCCCGGTGACGGCGGTCAGCACGCCGAGCACCGAGAACCCGGCGCCGGCGGCCATCGCGGAGCGCAGGAAGTCGGAGCGGATCTCCGCGGGCACGTGCAGCGGCTGAAGCTGGAGGGAGAGCCCGGACCGGTGCGCCGCGCTCTCCCGCGTGCAGGCCGCGCCGACGAGCCCGGCGGCGGCCAGTGCAAGCATCACCACCCACGGGGTGCGCAAGGGTGCGGGCGCGATGTCCGCCAGGACACCCGCCAGCAGTGTCCCTCCGGCGAGGCCGCCCATGTTGGCGAAGAGCGCCAGGGTCGCCGGGCGCACCCGGCCGTCCGGGGGGACCAGTTCGGTGAGTGCGGCGGTCGCGGCGCCGGTGACGAGGGCGGCCGAGAACCCGGACACCACCCGGGCCAGGAGCAGCACCGCCACGTTCTGCGCGACCAGGAACAGCGCGGCCGCGGCCACGGAGAGGCCCGTCGCGGCCACCAGGGTGGGGCGCCGGCCGATCTGGTCCGACAGCCGGCCGAACACGAGCAGCCCGCACACCACCCCCAGGGCGTACACGGCGAAGATCACCGTGACGGTGAACGGCGAGAAGCCGAACGCCCCTCCGTACAGCGGGTAGAGCGGTGTGGGTGCCGTCGTGCCCGCCATCGTGATCCAGAACGCGAAGGTCACGGCCGCGACCGCGAAGCCGCCCCCGGCCCCCTTCGCGGTGCGCGCACCGGCCGCCGTGGTCGTCTGTGCCACCGAACTCTCCTCCCCGTACCCGGCGCACAGCAGCGCGGCACACCGGCATCACAAGACTAGTCGTTGCGTCTCGTCAAAAACAATAGACGAGTCGTTGCGTCTATTCAAAGCGCCCGGGGTGCGCCCCTGCCCGTCCAGCCACGCCGAGCCGCCGGGAACCCAGACACGGCACCCCGGAGCACCCAGCCGCCGGCCGAGCGCCGTGCTCCCCGAGCCCCCCGCGCCGAACGCCGCCCCGGGGACGCGGGCTGACCGGAACCGACCACCGAGGCGGTCCGCAGCTCGTAGAGTGGGCACCGGCCAGCGGAACCGAGCGCGCATACGGGAAGTTGTGGACGGCCTCACCGAAGGACACCTCAGGGAACTGGCGGGGGCACGCTCCTACGAACGCGGCCTCGCCTACCTGGACGCGGTGAGCGGCGTCCGGATCGGCGACGACGTGATCACGGCGTCCGTCCACGGCACGGAACGCTACGAGGCGGAACTCACGCCGGCCGGACCCCTCGGCCTGACGGGCCGGTGTGACTGCCCGTACGGCCAGGAGGGCAACTTCTGCAAGCACTTGGTCGCCCTCGGCCTCACGCTGATCGCCCGCGGGGCCGACGTCCCGCGGCAGCGGAAGGCGGCCCGGCGCCGGGCGCGCGGCCTCGACGCCTGGCTCTCCGCCCTGTCGCGGGACGAGCTGCTCGCCCTCGTGCGGGAGGAGGCCGCCGGGGACCCGCAGGTGCGGCGCCGCCTCGAACTGCGGGCTGCGAGCGCGCGGGGCGACTTGGCGGGCGTGCGCTCCCGGGTGCGCGAACTGCTCGACACCGGACCGTTCGCCCGGCACGGATACGTCGAGTACGGCGACGCCCGCGCCTACGCCGACCAGGCCGGACAGGCGGTGTCCGCGCTCCGCTCGCTGACCGCGGCGGGCCGCGCCGCCGACGCGGCCGCGCTGGCCCGCGAGGCGATCGGGCTGCTGGCCGACGCGATGGAGCACGTCGACGACGCCGACGGACGGCTCGCCGCCGTCGCCGCCGCACTCGCGGGCGCCCACCACGACGCCTGCCGCGCGGACCCCGCTGCCGATCAGGAGGAACTCGCGCACTGGCTGGTCCGGCACGCCCTCGACGACGCGTGCCACCTCACCGACATCGACCCCGTCGACTACGAGGACGTCCTCGGGAGCAGCGGGATGGCGGCCCTGCGCAGGCACGCGGTGGCCGCATGGCAGGCGAACCGCACCGGCTGGTCCGAGAAGTCCCTGATGCAGCGCCTCGCGAAGGCGGGGCGGGACGTCGACACGGTGATCGCCGTGCACGCCGCCGACCTCACGCCCGACGGCCACACCCACCTCGTCATCGCCCGCGAGCTGGAAGCCGCCGGGCGTCGTGCCGAGGCCAGGGAGTGGGCCGAGCGCGGCATCCGCGACGCCGGTGACCTCGCCGCCGTCGACACGGCACTCGTCGACCACCTCGCCGATCGCCACGCGCAGGCCGGCCGCCTCACCGAGGCCCTCGCCCTGCGCCGCGGCCATTTCGAGGCCCGCCGCACGCCGCTCTGCTACCGGCACCTGAGGGCCGCGGCCCAGGCGGCCGGATGCTGGCCAGCCGAACGTGAGAAGGCCCTGGACCTCCTGCGGGCCGCGGCCGAGCACGATGGCGCAGAAGCCTCCGGCCGCCGGCGAGCCGGTGCCGCCGAGCACCGGGGCACAGACGCGGGCCGGGTCCTCGTCGCGGTCCTGCTCGACGACGAGGACGTGGACGGCGCCTGGCGGGCCGCCGTGGAGCACGGGGCGCACGACACCCACTGGCTCGCCCTCGCCGACCGGATCCGCGCCACCCGGCCCGCCGACGCCCTCGCCGTCTACCTCCGCCTCGCGGAGCCGCTGGCCCGCCGGACCGGAAACGTCGTCTACGAGCAACTCGTCGAACTGCTGCTGAGCATGCGCGACTGTCACCGGCGCCTCGGCACACCGGACGACTTCACCGCCCACGTCACCGCCCTGCGCGCCACATACGGGCGCAGGCGCAACCTGATGCGCCTGTTGGACGAGCACGGCCTCACAGGCTGACGACCGGGTGGAGCGCCCGCAGCGGCCGGTGCGCCGGTCGGGGCGGCCCCCGGTGGTCCCGTCGGCCTCCCACGGCCCGCGCGCCCCGGCGGCACCCGGCGTGAAGAGGTGAATCGGGCTCTGTGCTCCGCCACGCCTGGGGTGACCCGAGACCGTACGGGCGAAACGGCGGGTCCGGGCGCCCCCGGACAGCCGGTGGCCGGACGCTCCGTGCGGACGTCGCACGCCACCGCCGGCACGAGGAGGCGGGACGCCTGTGTTGACGGCCGCGCAAGGCCCTGCATGCATGCGACTCGCGGGTCGAGCAGGTTGCCGAGGCGATTCGTGTGCCGCGATCCGAGCCGACGGCATGACGGACGTGCGGGGCGCCTCAATCCCCGCCTGCGCTCGTACGCGAGTGCGAGAAACGTATGCCCGAATGGGTGGCCAGGGTCGACCCTGTTCTGAGGTGCCCCCGATTCCGGGGCGGTCCCGCTTTCGCCCTGCCTGTGCTTCGGTGTGCCGCCGCATGCGCGTGTCGCCAGAATGTTCGGCGGGCGCGCCCCGCGCTTTCTCGGACCCGCCGGGCTTACCGGATGCGGTAATCGCCTGTATCCAGGGAGGGGTGGCGAGGGGGGTGCGGAGATCGCCCTTGGTGGTAAGGGGGTGGAATCGAACCGGCATTCGCGAGCAGGAGAATCGCACGACGGTTCGAGTTTCAGGGGAAGTGAATACTCGATCGAGTGACCAGGAAGCCTCGTTGCCTATTTTGAGTCGACCGCGGGTGGCTGGCCGACGAGTGGTTCATGCTTGACGCGGCCGGGGTCCATGCACGTCAGGGGCGCAAGTCGACAATCTCTGGCCAAAGGAGGGCCGGTCGTCTGGCGGGTTGGTGTCATGGCGAAAACAGGCTCTTTACGAAAGGCCCCGCCGGCCGCAAAGCTTGTAGTGCAGAGGCGCCACGCGGAGACTCTTGATGTGGCCACGGTCATTGTTCCGTGGCGCACATCCCGCGCCTCTCAAGCCTGACGAATTCCTCACCGCAACGCGCGGGGCGGCGACGTCGTCGCCCCATAGGACGAGCAGCCCGTCGGAAGCGGGAGCGGAACGCACTCGTGGCCCGCCCGGACCGGCAATCCGCGTGCTGCGCGGCAACCGGAGCTGATCAACTCCGGTTTCCCTCCTCCGAAGTGCTCAAAAAAACCCACCGCCCGGACGCGCCGGGGGAAACCGCCACCGCGCACGCTTCCCCACGCTTCCTTTCCGCGCCGGTGAACATCCTCCGGTCCCTCGTCGACACCATGCGCTCGTCGCACCAAAGGACGCAGACCGGAAGCCAGTTGTACGTTCCATTTGCCGAAGGTGCATTCCAGCCGGCGGTCTCGCCGTCGAGAGGGGCAGGCATGACGAGCCACGCAACCGAAACCGACCTAGAGGCCCTGCTCCGCCGCGCGGTGGACGCCACCGGCACGGGCGATCAGTGGACCGTCGCCGCGGACGACATGTGGTGCCGCCTGACCCCCCGGGCCGCGCAGCAGCGCACGCAGGGCTGGAAACTGCACGTGTCGGCGACGGCCGCCTCCGCCCCCGCGGTCCTCGCGAAAGCCCTCGACGTGCTCCTCCGCGACGCGTCGGCGTTCAAGTTCGCCCGCTCCCTGGAGAAGGTCAGCGCCCTCAACTCCCGCGCCACACCGAGGGGAAGCTCCGGGAAGTTCCTCACCGTCTACCCGCGCTCCGACGCCGACGCGGCGAGGATCGCACGGGACCTGCACCAGGCCACGGCGGGACTCCCCGGCCCCCGCATCCTGTCCGACCAGCCCTACGCCCCGAACAGCCTCGTGCACTACCGCTACGGCGCCTTCGTCGGCCGGCGGCGGCTGTCCGACTCGGGCCTGCTCGTCTACTACATCGAGGACCCCGAAGGCAACGCGGTGGAGGACGTCCGCACCGGGCAGTACGCCCCGCCCCCGTGGGCGGTCAGCCCCTTCCCCGCTTCCGTGCCGGCCCCGCCACGCACCGGGAAGGCGAGCGGCCCGGTGCTGCTCGGCGGCCGCTTCTCCGTACGGGAGGCGATCCGGCACACCAACAAGGGCGGCGTCTACCGCGGCACGGACGTCACCACCGGCGCACCCGTGGTGATCAAGGAGGCCCGGCCGCACGTGGAGGCCGACACGACCGGCTGCGACGTCCGCGACTGGCTGCGCGCCGAGGCCCGGGCGCTGACCGAGCTGTCCGGCACCGGGCTCGCCCCCGAGCCGCTCGCCGTGTTCGAGCACGGCAGCCACCTCTTCCTCGCCCAGGAGGAGATCCCCGGCGTCCCCCTGCGCACCTGGGTCGCCGAACACTTCCGGGACACCGGCGGCGAGCGGTACCGCGTCGACGCGCTGGCCCAGGTCGCGCGCCT
Organism: Streptomyces sp. CC53; assembly: GCF_001865245.1. Taxonomy (GTDB): domain Bacteria; phylum Actinomycetota; class Actinomycetes; order Streptomycetales; family Streptomycetaceae; genus Streptomyces. The sequence goes on from NZ_MKXB01000140.1 coordinate 12,006, forward strand.
CGTGGACCTCGTCGCCGCGGCCCACGCCCACGGCTGCGTCCTGCGGGACTTCACCCCCGGCAACATCATGGTCCAGCCGGACGGTGCCCTGCGCCTCATCGACCTCGAACTCGCCGTCCTCCAAGGCGACGACGCCCTCCCGACGACGGTCGGGACCCCCGGCTTCAGCGCCCCCGAACGCCTCGTGGGCGCCCCCGTCTCGCCGACGGCCGACTACTACAGCCTCGGCGCCACCGTGTGTTTCGTCCTCGCGGGGAAGGTCCCCAACCTGCTGCCCGAGGAACCCCGCACCAGGGACACCGCGCAGCGGCTCGCCGAGTGGCTCGACGCCTGCGGCGGCACCCTGCGCCTCCCCGACGGCCTGACCGAGACGATCCTCGGCCTCATGAAGGACGACCCCGCCGAACGCTGGGACCCGGCCCGCGCCCGTGCGGCCCTCCGCCGTACGGCAGGGGCGCTCCCGGGACCGTCCGCCACCGATCCGGCGGCCAAGCATTCCTGGTGCGACGAGACGCCGACCGCGGTGGCCGGCATCGTGCAGCACCTCGTCGACACGATGAACCCGCAGGACCCGCAGCGGCTGTGGCCCGTGTCCATCATGGCCGGGGAAACCGACCCCTGCACCGTGCAGCAGGGCGCGGCCGGCGTCCTGGCGGTCCTGACGCGGTACTTCGAGCTCACCGGCGACCCGCGCCTCCCGGAGCTGATCTCCACCGCGGGCCACTGGATCGCCGCCCGCACGGACACCCGCTCCACCCGCCCCGGCCTGCACTTCGGCGGCCGCGGAACCGCCTGGGCGCTGTACGACGCCGGACGCGCCGTCGACGACCGGGCCCTCACCGACCACGCCCTCGCCCTCGCCCTCGCCCCGCAGGAGGAGACGCCCAGCCACGACGTCACGCACGGCGCCGCCGGCAGCGGACTCGCCGCCGCCCACCTGTGGCACCGCACCGGGGACCCCCGCTTCGCCGAACGGGTCGTCGAAGCCGCCGACCGGCTGGCCGCCGCCGCGCGGACCGAACCGTCCGGCGTCAGCTGGCCGGTCCCGGCGGAAGCAGTCCCGACGGAAGCCGGGAAACGTTACTTCGGCTTCGCGCACGGCACCTCCGGTATCGGGTGCTTCCTCCTCGCCGCCGCCGCGGTCTCCCCCCGCCGGACGTACCTGGACCTGGCCGTGGCGGCGGGCGAGGAACTCGTGGCCGGAGCCGTGCAGGTCGGCGGGGCCGCCCAGTGGCCCGCCCAGGCCGGGGACGTGCCGACCGCCCCGTACTGGTGCCACGGCTCCGCCGGTATCGGCTCCTTCCTCGTACGGCTCTGGCAGGCCACCGGCGACGACCGCTTCGGCGCACTCGCCCGGCGCGCCGCGACGGCCGTCACGGAACGGGCCCCCCGCGCGGCCCTCACCCAGTGCCACGGCCTCGCCGGCAACGGCGACTTCCTCCTCGACCTCGCCGAAGCCACGGGCGACCCCGCCTACCGGGCGATGGCCGAGGACCTGGCCCGCCTCATCGTCACCGAACGGGCCCACCGCGACAGCCACGTCGTCTTCCCCAACGAGTACGGGGACGTCTCGACGAGCTGGAGCGACGGATCCGCAGGAATCCTCGCCTTCCTCCTGCGCGTCCGCCACACAGCCCCCCGGCACTGGATGGTTCAGCAGCCGGGCTGAGCGGCAGGGAACCCCCTGCCGCCCACCTCACAGAGAAGGAGAAAGTCATGGAGAACCGCGACCTCGACCTGCTGGCTCACCTGCACGCCCTTCCGGAGACCGACCCGGTCGGCGTCGACGGCGCGCCCTTCGCCGCGACCTGCGCCTGCGTGGGCCTGCTGACGCTGCTCAACACCGTCTGCATCGGCATCAGCTGCGCCTGATCGAGTAGGCCCCTCCGGCCCCGCCCAGCCGTCACGGCAACCGCGTTGACGAGGCGGCTGGGCACCGCCCCCGCAAGGAGGCGACACCCCTGCCCCGCCCGGCGCCGAGCGGGGCAGGACGGAGGGGCTCCCCACACACTCCGGCCGGCGGCCACCGCGAGGCGGCCGCCGGCCGGAGCACCTCCCGAACCACCCACCAAAGGCCACCCCGCGAGACCCCCGACCGGCAGCCAGCCCGACCCCCCCCACCCGGAATCCCGCAGACGAGGACCGAGCGGAGGGGACGAACGGAGGGGACGAACGGAGGGGACGAACGGACGGAACGGGCATACGGCACGTACCCGGCGGACGGCACGGACGGACGGCACGGACCGGACGACACGGACCGGACGACACGGACCCAGCGAACGGCCCGGGACAAGCGAACGGCCCGGGCCAAGCGAACAGCCCGGACCGGACGGCACGGACCGGACGACACGCACCGAACGGCCCGCACCGAACGAGGATCGGACGAGGACCCACCCATGCACCCACAAGCCGGTGACGACACCCCCGCCCAGGCGGCCCCGCCGACCACGGCCGCGGCGGACCCGGACGCCGCCCCGCCCGCCGGCGGAGCTGCCTACGCCATCCGCACCCGTGGTCTGGTCAAGAGCTACCCCGGTCCCGACGGCACCGCCACCCACGCCGTCCGCGGACTCGACCTGGACGTGCACCAGGGGGAGACCTTCGCCTTCCTCGGGCCCAACGGCGCGGGCAAGTCCACCACCATCGCCCTGCTGTGCACCCTGGCCCGCCCCACGGACGGACAGGCCACCGTGGCGGACGCGGACGTCCTCACCCAGCCGGACCGCGTACGGCGGCGGGTGGGCATGCTCTTCCAGCACAGCGCCCTGGACCCCGACCTGACCGTCGCCCAGAACCTGCACATCCACGCCCGCCTCTACGGCATGCCCCGCCGCCACGCCCACCGGCGTGCCACCGAGACCCTCGAAGCGGTGGGACTCGCCGACCGGCGGCGCTCTCCGGTACGGACCCTGTCCGGAGGGACGCGCCGACGCGTGGAGATCGCCCGCGGCCTGCTGCACGAACCCCGCGTCCTGTTCCTCGACGAGCCGACCACCGGCCTCGACCCGCACGCCCGTGCCCAGGTCTGGGAGCACCTGCGCGCGCTGCGGGACCGGCACGGCACCACGCTCTTCGTCACCACGCACTACTTGGAGGAGGCCGAGAACTGCGACCGCCTCGCCATCATCGACGGCGGCCGGCTGGTGGCGCAGGGCACGCCGTCCGCGCTGCGGGCGGCGATCGGCGCCGACCGGGTGGTGGTGCGCACGGGCGACGACGCGGAGGCGGCCCGGGTCGCGCGCGGCATGGCTCCGGCGGGCGCCGCGGTCACGGCGGACGCCGAGGGGCTCTGCCTGCGCGTGCCCGAGGGCAGCGCGTGGATCCCCCGCCTGTGCGCGGCGCTGGCGGCCCGAGGCATCTCCGTGCACGCCGCCTCCGCGACGCCACCGACGCTCGACGACGTCTTCTTCCACCACACCGGGCGCAGCCTCCACGCCACCGGCTCCCCGCAGCCGCCGGCCGCGTCCCCGCACGGACCCGAGGGGGACGCGTGACGGCGCACCCGAAGCGGCACCCGAACACCCCCGGCACCGACCACGCTTCTCCCAGCACCAGCACCAGCAGCACCCCACC
>NZ_MKXB01000140.1:15934-19162 GCF_001865245.1 Streptomyces sp. CC53
ACCCCGGATCCCCGGCGCCCCCGGCACGGACAGCACCACCCCGGCCGGCCCCGGTCCGCTCGCCACCGACACCGCGAACCCGGCCGACGCCTCCGGCGAGGCCACCGCGGGCACCACGCCGCCGCGCCTGCGACGCGAACTGCGCGCCGTCCACTCCCTGGTCCACCGAGACCTGCTGCGCATGTCCACCCAAGCCGCCCACACGGCCCTGATGCTGCTCCAGCCGGTGCTCTACCTCTTCGTCCTCGGCGGCGGCCTGGCCGCGCTGATCCCCGAGTCCCGGCTCGGCACCGGCTACCAGACGTACCTCTTCCCCGGCATGCTGATGATGACGGTCCAGACCCCGGCCATCATGGTCGGCATCCGGCTCATCACCGACCGGCAGAGCGGCTACCTGCGCGAACTCCTGATGGCACCGGTCCGCCGCTCCACCCTGCTCCTGGGGTTCTGCGCCGGGGGCACCGTCGTCGCCGCCGTCCAGGGCGCCGTCCTGCTCGCCCTGGGCGGCGCGGTCGGCCTCCCCTACGACCCCGCCCTCCTGGCGCTGCTCCTCGCCGGCGTCCTGCTGGCCTCCTTCACCCTCACCGCCCTCGCACTGGCCCTGGCGGTGAGCCTGGACCGCCCCGAGGTGTTCCACGTGCTGCTCGGCGTGGTGATGATGCCGCTGCTGTTCCTGTCGGGCGGGTTCTTCCCGTTGGAGGCCCTGCCCGGTTGGGCCCGCGTGCTGGCCGCGGTCAACCCCCTCGCCTACGGAGTGGACCTCCTCCGCCGCACGATCGGACTCCACGTACCCGGCGAGGCCACCGTGGCGGGCATCGAATGGTTCGGCCGGCAGCCACCGCTCGCCCTGGAAGCCGGGGCCCTCCTGGCCGTCGGCGTCACGGCCTTGCTCTGGGCCGCCCACCGCTTCAGCCGCCCCGAATGAACCACCCCCGGCACCCCACCGCTCCGGCCACCCCCGGTGTCGCGGAAGGCGGCCACCGGGGCGTGGAAGGCCCGCCGACCCCCGGCTAAGGTTGCAGGAGCGAACCACGGGGGAGGCGGTGAGCCGGAGATGGCACGGGACTACGACAGCCAGCTGCTGGAGTCGGTGGCGGTACGGCGGCGCCGGATGCGGGACGCCCTGCTGTTCGGGGCGCAGCGGGCACGGCGTACGGCCGACGAGCGGCTCGGCAAGGTCTTCGCCGGGATTGCCATCGCCGCGGTGCTGTGCGCGGGCTGCGTCGGCTGGTCCTTCCTCCAGCACACGCTGGCGAAGCAGAAGGCGGAGGAGGAGAAGCAGCGGCTGCGCCTGGAACAGCCCTACGGCTCCCCGGACCCGTCGTCCGCTCCGTAGTGCACCCGGCCCTGCGCGCGCTTCCCGGTCGTCCCCGTGCGGGGACCGGGGACGCGGACGCGGGCGCGAGAACGGAAGAGGAAACGGCCGGATCTGACCGTGCCGTGACGTCCCGTCGGTCCCGAAAGCAGTCAACGCCGTGATGATAGGTTCCGCCGAGTGGTGAGCACAGCAACGACGTCCCGGGCCCCACTGAGCCGGGTGACCCTGGTGGGGGAGCGGCGCCGCGCCGACCTCGTCCTGCCTTCGGACACCCCGATCGGGCAACTGCTGCCGGACATCCTCCGGTTGCTCGACGACCGGGCGGCCTCCCGCCCGATGACCCGTCAACTCGTCACGGTGGACGGTTCGGCGCTGCCGCACGAGACCACGCTCGCCTCGGCCGCCATCGCCGACGGCGCCGTGCTCCGGCTCGTCCGTACCCACTCGGCGCCTCCCGCCCCCGTGGTGCACGACGTCACCGACCAGGTGGCGGACGACCTCGACGTCCAGGCGTGGCGGTGGCGTCCGGCCGCGCGCCGCATCGGTGCGGGAGTGGCGTCCGTCGTGTTCGCGGTGGCCGCCGCGCTCCTCGCCCGGCGCGAGTTCGCGCTCGACGCGCTGGCCGGTGTGCTCGCGGCGGCCACGGCGGTCCTGCTGGCCGCCGGCGCCCTCGTCAGCCGCATCGGGGGCGGCAACCGGGGCCTGGCGACGGCCCTGCTGCTGATGTCCGGCACCCTCGGCACCCTCGCGGCGTGGACCGCGGCCGACGCCTACGCCTGGTCCGGTCTGCTGCGGCTCGCCGCGGTCGCCGGTGCGCTGACCGCGACCCTGGCGGCGCTCGGCCTCTTCTCCCCGCTCGGCCGTGGCGGACTCGTCGGCGCCGCGGCCCTGGCCGCGACCGTCGCCGGGTGGGAGGCCGTCGCCGCCGCACAGCCCGACCTGCCCCGGCTCGGCGCCGTGATGGCCGTGTGCTCCGTCGTGCTGCTCGGGCTGCTGCCCCGGTTCGCCCTGATGGCGTCCGGGCTGACCGCCCTCGACGACCGCAGGTCGGGCGGGGCGTCCGTGAGCCGCCACGAGGTGCACAACGCCCTCGCCGCCACCCACCGGGGACTCGTGCTGGCGACGGTGGTCGCCGCGGCCTCCGCCGCGGCCGCCGCCTGGCTGCTCACACTGGGCGGCCGGCCGTCGGCGTGGAGCACGGCCCTCGCCTCGGTCGTGGCGGTGGTGCTGCTGTCGAGGGCCCGCGCCTTTCCCCTGGTGGCGGAGGTGGTGGCCCTCGCCGTCGCCGGGGGAGCCGTCGTCGTACGGCTCGTCGCGGTGTGGACGGAGCACGCGGGGAGCGCCGGGCCGCTCGCCGTGCTGTGCGCGGCCGCGGCGCTGCCGCTGCTCGTGCTGGCGGTCCAGCCGCCCGAGCACGTGCAGGTCCGCCTGCGGCGGACGGGTGATCTGGCCGAGTCGATCGGCATGGTGGCGCTGTTCCCCCTCGCCGTCGGGGTGTTCGGCGTGTACGGGCAACTGCTCGACCGGTTCTGAGTCGGCGTGCCGTGCGGCACGCGAGGCGGAGAAGAAGGGCAACGGGGCAGAGCGACATGGCGAGCGGAAACGACTGGCAGAGCGATGTGCTGCGCGACCTGAGGGGCGCCGGTGCGGCCGGGGGCGGTGCGCGCACCCCCTCCGGTGCGGCGGCCTCCGGAGGGCCCGGCAGCGGCACCCGGGACGGCGGCCATCCCCAGGACGATGGCGGCACCCCGGCCGGTGGCGGGGAGCCCGGCGCCGGCTCCCAGGGCGGCGCGTCCCCGCGTACCGCGCCGGTAGGCGGCGCCCCGGCACCGCAGACCCTGCCCGGGGCGGCCGGCCGCCCGCACGGTGACGCCGCCGGACCCGCCGGGCAGCCCGCGGAGGCCCCGGGC
>NZ_MKXB01000141.1:0-73231 GCF_001865245.1 Streptomyces sp. CC53
CCGCGGTACCGCCGGGGGCACCGGTGGGAGCGGGGGGCCCGCCGGGGCGCCGGAGCCGTCCCCGTGGTCCCCGGGCCCGGCGGCGTACACCGCGTGCGCCGGCTGCCCGTACGCGGGCTGCGGGTGCGTCGGCTCCCCGGCTGCCTGCTGCCGGTCCGCGGACGGGACGTACGGGGGCTGCCCGTAGGCGTGCCGACCGTACGCGTGCTGCCGGGGTTCCGGCTGCCCGTAGACCGTCGGCAGGGGGTGGACCGGGTCGTCGAACCCCGCGTACCGGTCCGGTGCGTCGTCGTTCCCGTAGCGCGGGAGGCCGTCGTGGCGGCGGTGGTGGTCCGTCATGGGTACCACTGTGGGGCGCGCAGATGAGAGGAGCCTGAGCGCCGCCTGAAAGCCCCGGCAGAACCGCGCCGGCCCACCGGTGGAGGGCGTGCCTACCGGCCGTGGTGGTAGCGACAGGCCGCGACGCGGACCTCGTCGTCGACGACCGTGTGGACCAGGCGATGCTCATCGGTGACGCGGCGCGACCAGTAGCCGTGGAAGCCGTGCCTGAGCGGCTCCGGTGTGCCCATCCCCTCGTCTCCGCTGCGCGCCACATCCCGGGGCGGTGTGTCGATCCGCTTGAGGACCTTCCGGTCCTGGACCTGCCACCAGACGTAGTCCTCCCGCGCGGACTCGTCCCAGACACGCTTCATTCCGTGAGCTCCCGCACTGTGCCGCCGCCGTTCTCCAGGCGCTCGACGGAGGCGGGCAGGCGCCGGGCGTTCTCCGGGCTCCTGAGGAGGTACGCCGTCTCCTTCAGAGCCTGGTGGTCGTCCAGCGCCACCATGACGACCGGCTCGTGCCCGGCGCGGGTGACGGCCACTGCCTCCCCGTCGTCGACGACCGGGATCAGCGTCTCCGCGTAGCGCTTCCGGGGCTCACTGCAGGACGTCGTCTTCATGGCGGCCTCCCGCTTCACGTACAGGAATCTGCACGTCCCCGCTCCCGGGCCGGCAGGCCTCAGGCTCCGTCGCAGCCGCAGCTGCGGCGGACCACCAGGGCCGACGGGAACTGCTTCACGCGCTCGCGGCGCGAGCCGGCGACGCGCAGGGAGTCGTCCAGGACCAGGTCCACCGCCGCGCGGCCCATCGCGGGGCGGTCGGAGGAGACCGTCGTCAGCGGCGGGTCCGTGAGGGCCGCTTCCTTCACGTCGTCGAAGCCCGCCACCGCCAGGTCGCCGGGCACGTCGAGCCGCAGCTCGCGGGCCGCGCGCAGCACGCCGATCGCCTGGTCGTCCGTGGAGCAGAAGACCGCCGGGGGCCGGTCGGGGCCCGAAAGGATCTTCAGGGCCACCTCGTAGGCGTCGTAGCGGTTGAAGGGGGCGTGAAAGAGCCGGTCCTCCGTGGACAGCCCGGCCTCCTGCATGGCGCGGCGCCAGCCCTCCACGTGGTCGGTCACCGGGTCGCCCACCGCCGGGGTGCCCTCGACACCGCCCATGCAGGCCACGTACGGGTGGCCGTGCTCCAGCAGGTGGCGGGTGGCGAGCTGGGCGCCGCCTATGTCGTCGGTGACGACGGCCACGTCGTCGATGGCCTCCGGGCGCTCGTGCAGCAGCACCAGCCGCGCGTCCCACGCCTCGATCTCCGCCGCGGCCTGCTTGCTCAGGCCCTGGCTGACCAGGATCAGCCCGGCGACCCGCATCCCGAGGAACGCCCGCAGGTAGTGCAGCTCGCGCTCGTTGCGGTAGTCGGAGTTGCCGACCAGCACCATCTTCCCGCGGTCGGCGGCGGCGCGCTCCACCGCGTGCGCCATCTCCGCGAAGAACGGCTGCCGCGCGTCGGGCACGATCATGCCTATGAGGTCGGTCCGCCGCGACGCCATCGCCTGGGCCACCCGGTCGGGCCGGTAGCCCAGCTCCTTGATGGCGGCGAGGACACGCTCGCGCGTGGCCGGGGCGACCGGCCGGGGTCCGTTGTTGATGACGTAGCTCACGACCGCGGTCGAAGTACCCGCAAGTCGTGCCACGTCGTCCCGCGTCACCTTGGCCACGCGCGGCAGTCTACGCGGGGTGACCTACCTGCGGGCAGGGCGTACGGCGGCTTCCTGCGCCTCCTCCGCCTGCTCCATACGGAGGACGTCGGGGACGGCCCGCTGCGTGTGCGCCCCGGCGCGCGCCTCCGCCCGGGCCTCCTCGGCCGCGCGCTCCACCTTCTCCGGGGCCACGAAGCGGTAGCCGACGTTGCGGACGGTGCCGATCAGCGACTCGTGCTCCGGGCCGAGCTTGGCCCGCAGCCGCCGCACGTGGACGTCGACCGTGCGGGTGCCGCCGAAGTAGTCGTACCCCCACACTTCCTGGAGCAGCTGGGCGCGGGTGAAGACCCGGCCCGGGTGCTGCGCCAGGTACTTCAGCAGCTCGAACTCCTTGAAGGTCAGGTCCAGGACCCGGCCCTTCAGCTTCGCGCTGTACGTGGCCTCGTCCACGGACAGGTCGCCGTTGCGGATCTCCATGGGGGAGTCGTCGACGGTGAGCTGCTGGCGGCCGGGGGCCAGCCGCAGCCGCGCCTCCACCTCGGCGGGGCCCGCCGTGTCGAGGAGCACGTCGTCGACGCCCCAGTCGGCGGTGACGGCGGCGAGCCCGCCCTCGGTCACCACCAGCAGCAGCGGGCACCCGGGGCCCGTGGAGCGCAGCAGCTGGCACAGCGACCGGACCTGCGGCAGGTCGCGGCGGCCGTCCACCAGGATGACGTCGGCTCCCGGGGTGTCGACGAGCGCCGGCCCCTCCGCCGGGGCCACCCGCACGTTGTGCAGCAGCAGGCCGAGCGCCGGAAGCACCTCGGTCGACGGCTGGAGGGCGTTGGTCAGGAGCAGCAGAGAGCTCATCGGGTGCCTCCTCCGCACTCCGTACTGCGCTGCAGCAGGGGGAGCCCCCATGCCGGGTTCGGCGTCCTGCGGTCGTGCACGGTCGGCTGGCCCATCACGTCGGTTCCTCCTCGGTCCCTGCGAGGACGTTGCGGCACTGGCTCTTTCCCTGCGGCTCCCGCGCCCTGAGAGCCCTTGTTCACCCGCCTGTAACACCGGCCGGAAAACACAAAAGGACCCGGGGGCTGCTCTGCCCGGATCCTCTGCCCGCCAGAATAGCCCACATGACTTCGGGGACAGAGGGTCCGTTTCACAGTGTGGTCTTCCCCTCGTCGTCCGGCGGCCGTCCCCGCGCAACCTTGCGGAGGTTTTTGCGCACCTCTGACGGCGTGCCCGTCGACGCGCGCCACGACCCCTGCACGGCGGCCCGCCCTCCGGGCGGCGGCGGCACCGCGATCGTCGTCGCGCACGGCTTCACGGGCTCCGTGGACCGCCCGGCGCTGCGGCGCGCGGCCCGGGTGCTGGCCCGCAGCGCGGCCGTCGTGACCTTCTCGTTCCGCGGCCACGGCCGCTCCGGCGGCCGTTCCACGGTGGGGGACCGGGAGGTCCTCGACGTGGCGGCCGCCGTGGCGTGGGCGCGGGAGCTGGGGTACGACCGCGTGGTGACCGTCGGGTTCTCCATGGGCGGGTCGGTCGTACTGCGGCACGCCGCCCTGTACGAGCCGGGGCGCGGGGGGAGCGCACAGGCGCGGACCGACGCCGTGGCGTCCGTCAGTGCGCCCGCGCGCTGGTACTACCGCGGTACGGCTCCGATGCGGCGGGTGCACTGGCTGATCACGCGGCCCGCGGGGAGGCTGGTGGGCCGCTACGGCTTCCGGACCCGGATCCACGACCGCGACTGGGACCCGGTGCCGCTGTCGCCGGTGGAGGCGGTGCCGCTGATTGTCCCCGCGGTGCCGCTGCTCGTGGTGCACGGAGACCGGGACCCGTACTTCCCGCTCGACCACCCGCTGGCGCTGGCCGAGGCGGCGGGCGGGGCCGCCGAGCTGTGGCTGGAGCGGGGGATGGGGCACGCCGAGAACGCCGCGGACGACGCCCTGCTGGGCCGTATCGGCCACTGGCTGACGGCGGGCCCGCGGGACGCGTGGCCCATGATGGAACCCTGACGAAAGGAGCCCCCATGGCAGCGGGAACCATCCGCTACTGGGCCGCGGCCAAGGCCGCCGCCGGTACCGCCGAGGAGCCGTACGCCGCCCAGACCCTGGCCGAGGCGCTCGACGCCGCCCGCGAGCGGCACCCCGGGGAGCTGGAGCGGGTGCTGAAGCGGTGCTCGTTCCTGGTGGACGGCGACCCCGTGGGCACGCGCGCGCATGAGACCGTACGGCTGGCCGAGGGCGGCACGGTCGAGGTGCTCCCGCCGTTCGCAGGAGGGTGAACCCCAGCAGCATGAGCAGCGATCAGCAGTACCCGTACCACGGTGCCCACGGGGGCGGGCACCGCGACGGGCCGCAGGACGGACCCGTCGACCAGGGCGTCTCGCAGACCTGGGAGGGCCAGACCTGGGACACCCACTACCAGCCCGCCGTGCCGCCGCAGCAGACCGGCCCGGCCACCGGCGCGTACCTGCCGCCGCAGCAGACCGGCCCGGCACCGGCGGCGTACGACGCGCCGACCGCCTACCTGCCGCCGGTGGCGGACCCGGCGCCCGCGCACCCCGGCCACGGCTCCCCGGTGTACGCCCCGGGGCCCGCGCAGCCCGCGCCGGACGGGTACGGGGCGGACCCGTACCGCCGGGGCCACGGACCGGAGGGGGGCGCGGCCGGGTACGGTGCCGCCGCCCACCCGGCGGGGGCCGCACAGGCCGGGTACGGCCCGGACCCGTACGCGCCGGGGCCGGGACCGGCCGGTGACGCGCCGGCGGGGTACGGCCCGGACCCGTACGCGGCGGAGCCGGGGCACACCGACCCCTCGCCGGCCGGCCCCGCCGGGCCCTCCCCGTACCCGCCCGCACCGGAGACCGCGCAGGGCGGGCCCGGGCCCGCGTACGGCGCTCCCACCACCCTCGGCAACGCCCGCGTCACGGACGCGCAGCGGGCCCGCGCCGAGGGGCGGTCGCCGATCATCGCCCCCGGGATCCAGCCCGCGGGGCTGACCGTGCTGCTGGGCGTCCTGCTCGCGGCGGGCGCGGCCGTCGGCCCGTACGCCCTGCTGGTGCCGGTCGTACTGCTGCAGGCGGTGACGGCCGCCGGTTGGTTCCGCCTCAACGGCATGTGGCCGGCGCGGCAGGGCATCGCGCTGGCCTTCCTCGGCGGTGTCGTCGCGGACGCCGTGCTGCTGGCCGCGGGCCGCGAGCACGCCCCGGCCGCGATCCTCGGCACGCTCGGCGTGTGGGTGCTGCTCGTCCTGGTCCTCCAGCTGCGCAGCCACGCGGCGCCGGAGGAGCGGATGTACGGGCTGATGGCGACGGTCGCCTCGTCGGCGCTGGCCGTCGTGTGCGCCGGTTTCCTGGCCGCCGGGTCGGACGCTCCGTTCGTCGGCGCCCTCGCGGTGGCCGCCGCGACCGCGGCCCGCGCGCTGCCGCTGCCCGGTCCCGGCTCCCTGGCCGCGGCGCTGCTCGCGGCAGCCGGCGCGGGGGTCGCGGCCGGCACGGCGGTGGGCACGGGCACGGGCCTCGTGAGCGCGGGCCTGGGGCTCGTCGCAGGGGCCTGCGCGCTGATCGGCCTGCGGGTCGCCAGCTACGACTACCCGTCCCGGTTCGTGCACATGACGGCCGGTGTCGCGCTGCCGCTGGCGCTGGCGGCGCCCGTCCTGTACCTGCTGGGGCGAGCGCTGGGCTGAGCCGTCCCGGCCGGTCCCCTCGGGGGCCGGCCGGGTGTGGCGTGTGTGACGCAGGAGCTGTCGGGGGAACCAATCGGTGACCCGGGGCCGTATACCCGTGGGGGTGACCGGGCCCGGACCGTCCGGAACCGGCCGTACGAGCAGCGGGGGAGCGCCGACTTGCGAGCACTGCGGATACTGCTGACCATCGCCGTCGTCCTGGGCGGTCTGCTGGCCGTCGGGGACCGGCTCGCCGTGAGCGCCGCCGAGTCGGAGGCCGCCGACCGGCTGCGGGCCGCGCAGGGGCTGAGCGCGCAGCCGGAGGTGTCCATCCGGGGCTTCCCGTTCCTGACGCAGTTCCTGGACGGGCGGTTCGAGCAGGTCGACCTGGCGATGACCGGCGCGGCCGCGACCGTCGGGGGCAAGCAGGTGCGGCTCGGCGAACTCACCGCGGAACTGCACGGCGTTCGGGTGGAGGGCGACTACACGCGGGCCGTCGCCGCGACCGCGACCGGCACCGCGCGCGTCCCCTACGACGAGCTGGCAAAGGTCTCGGAGAGCGACGTCACCATCGGGTACGGCGGCGACGGCAAGATCAAGGTCACGGGAAGCGTGGAACTGCTCGGGCAGAAGATCACCCGCAGTGTGGTCTCCACGGTGAGCGCCGTCGACGGGGACACGATCCGGGTGCGTGCCGACGAGGTGCCCGGCCAGGGCTTCCCGGGCCTTGAGGAACTGGTCCGGCAGCGGACCGACTTCGAGCGGGACGTGACGGGCTTCCCCGCCGGGTTGGAGATACGGCACGTCGAGGCCGCGCCCGACGGCCTGATGGTGAGCGTGGGCGGGGCGGACGTCGTCCTGGAGCGGTGAAGGCCCGGCACGGGGACGGGACGGCTCCTCGGACGCCTCCCGGGGTGCGGCGCCCGCCTGCCGCCCCGCCCCACCGCCGTCCGCCGGGGGCCGCGCCGCGCGGTGGGCCGCCCCGCCGGCCGGGGGCGGTGCGGTCGCGCGTCCGCCCGGCCGGCAGGGGCGCGGGGCGTTCGTCGCAGGCGGCCTCAGGGCGGCCTTCCTGGCCACTTCGGCCACATGGTGAGACGCAGCCGTCCGCACCCTAGACGAAAGGCCGAAACGCTCCGGTGGGCGCCGTCCGGAAGGGGGTGCCGACCCACCTTCTATCCCGCCATGCGGATGATCCCGTCTCGATATATGACACACCGGTGACACGGCCGCCCATCCGTCCCTACGATCGGGGCCATGATGAAGCGACAGGCGGACCTCACGAAGCGGCGGGCAGTAGACCTGTGCCGCGTCGCCGCCATGCTCTGTCGCACTGTCTGAGCGGGGCGCCTCCGAGCACCCCGCGCTTTTCGGCCCTTCCGCGCCGGAGGGCCTTCCCCGCGCCGCAGCCGCCCCGCACCCTCGTATCCGAGTGCGCCAGCGGAGAGCGCCCGGCGCGGTCCGTGCACCGTCAGCACCAGCATCATCCCGCCGCACACTGCCCCGGAGGAGAAGACAGCATGAGCCGCAGCGACGTCCTGGTAGACGCCGACTGGGTCGAGGCCCACCTCGACGACCCGAAGGTCGTCATCGTGGAGGTCGACGAGGACACGTCCGCGTACGACAAGAACCACATCAAGAACGCCGTCCGCATCGACTGGAAGCAGGACCTCCAGGACCCGGTCCGCCGCGACTTCGTCGACCAGGAGGGCTTCGAGAAGCTGCTCTCCGCGAAGGGCATCGCCAACGACGACACGGTCGTCCTCTACGGCGGCAACAACAACTGGTTCGCCTCGTACGCCTACTGGTACTTCAAGCTGTACGGCCACGAGTCGGTCAAGCTCCTCGATGGCGGCCGCAAGAAGTGGGAGCTGGACTCCCGCGACCTGGTCGACGGCAGCGAGGTCCCGAACCGCCCCGCCACCGAGTACAAGGCCAAGGCCCAGGACACCTCCATCCGCGCCTTCCGCGACGACGTCGTCGCCGCGATCGGCAGCCAGAACCTGGTCGACGTGCGCTCGCCCGACGAGTTCAGCGGCAAGCTGCTCGCCCCGGCGCACCTTCCGCAGGAGCAGTCGCAGCGCCCCGGCCACGTGCCGTCCGCCCGCAACATCCCGTGGTCCAAGAACGCCAACGACGACGGCACCTTCAAGTCGGACGACGAGCTCAAGGCCCTCTACGCCGCCGAGCAGGTCGACCTGGAGAAGGACACCATCGCGTACTGCCGCATCGGCGAGCGCTCCGCGCTGACCTGGTTCGTGCTGCACGAGCTGCTCGGCCAGGAGAACGTCAAGAACTACGACGGTTCCTGGACCGAGTACGGCTCCCTCGTCGGCGTGCCGATCGAGCTCGGCCCCGCCAAGTAATCCGTCGACCTGCGACAACGAAGGACAGATGCACCATGTGTGGAGCACAGGCCGGCGGCCCCGACGCCTCCGCGATCAAGCCCGGTGAGACGACCATTCAGGGCCAGGTGACCCGCGCCGGCGAGCCGGTGACCGGTTACGTCCGCCTGCTGGACTCGACCGGCGAGTTCACCGCCGAGGTCCCGACCTCCGCGACCGGCCAGTTCCGGTTCTACGCGGCCGAGGGCACCTGGACGCTCCGCGCCCTCGTGCCGGGCGCCGAGGCGGCCGACCGCACGGTGGTCGTCCAGACGGGCGGCCTCGCCGAGGTCGCGATCGCGGTCTGAGACCGCGTCTCCTGAACGGCCGAAGGGCCGCACCTCCTGGGGGTTGGACGCTTTCCGGGACTTGAGGTGCGGTCCTTCGGTCTTCGCGCAGGCCGACGGACCCGGGGTCCCGCGCCCCTTCACCGGCGAGCCGCGTACACCCCGCCGGCCTGGCGGCTACCGGCGCACCCGCCGCCCGTGCCGCCGCACGGCCCGCGGCGAGTGGCCCGCGGGCCCCTGGCCGCGCGACCCCGTCCCGCCCGGCGCCCTGCTCCGCGCCCGCAACCGCCGCACGTGCGCGCCCGACGCGCGGCCCCGTGAATGCTGCGGCGCCGCCGGACGCGGGCGGCGCACCGGCCGTACGCTGAAGGCGTGTACGAACGGCGGAGGCGCGCCTACTTCGCGATCATGGGGGCCTGCCTGGTCCTCTTCGTGAGCGCGTGGACCTTCGTGCGCCTCTGGTCGACGGAGGCCGCCGTCGCCCTGGCGTTCGCCGCCGCCCTGCTGCCGCCGATCGCCTCGTGGGTGGCGAACCGGCGTGGCCCGGACGACCGCTGGTGGGACGACCCGACCGGCGACGCGCAGTCCGACGCGTGGTGGGACGAGCTGGACGGCAAGCGGAAACCGGGCTCGGGTCCGCAGTAGGCACCGCTTCCCGGCCCGGCTGAGCGCCACCTCACACGCCGGGGCCCGGACGTCACCCATTACGCTGGGACCCGGCCCCTTTCCGTCCGCCCACCGCCCATCGAGGAGCACCCCGTGCTTGAGGCATTCTTCTCCGCCCTGCTGGTCCTGGTCTGCGTCGGCGTCCTCGCCTTCGCCGGGCTGACCGTGAAGAAGCTGTACCAGGGCCAGCGCTGACCCCCGCCGGGTCCGCCGCCGCAGCCTCCGCCCCCCGCCGCCGCACAGATCTGCAGAGCAGCCAGACACCATGATCCAGATTCCGTCCGACCTGCACCCCGACCTCGTTCCGCTCGCGTTCCTGCTGGGGACGTGGGAGGGAGCCGGCGTCTTCGACTTCCCCGGTGACGAGAAGTGCAACTTCGGCCAGTCCGTGACCTTCACCCATGACGGCAGGGACTTCCTGGAGTACGTCTCCCGGTCCTGGGTCCTGGACGCCGAGGGCAAGAAGGTCCGCCCGCTGGAGACCGAGAGCGGCTACTGGCGCGTCGCCCAGGACCGCAAGGTCGAGGTCGTCATGATCCGCGACCAGGGCGTCGTCGAGGTCTGGTACGGCGAGCTCGCTGAGAAGAAGCCGCAGATCGACCTGGCCACGGACGCCGTCGCCCGGACCGCCGCGGCCGGCCCGTACAGCGGGGGCAAGCGCCTCTACGGGTACGTGAAGAGCGACCTCATGTGGGTGGGCGAGAAGGCCACGCCGGAGGTCCCCCTGCGGCCCTACATGTCGGCGCACCTGAAGAAGGTCGTCACCCCCGAGGAGGTCGAGGCCCTGGCCAAGAGCCTGGGCGACCTCCCCGACGACGGCATCGCCTTCTTCAAGTAGGCCGTCGACGCCGAGCAGGACCTCGACGCCGCCGGATGGCCGCCGCACGGAGCGGCCGCCCGGCGGCGTTCGCCGTCCCGAGCCGGCCGCGCCCCCGGCACGGGGCCCCGGCCCTCGCCCGGGGGAGCGCCGGACCCGCGGAAAGGGCACCGTTCTTCCGGTAGCCCCCGGGAAACCGGCTCCGTCCTCCTACACTGGAGCGCGTGGTGAGCACCGACTGGAAGAGTGATCTTCGGCAGCGCGGTTACCGGCTGACGCCCCAGCGCCAGCTGGTCCTGGAGGCGGTCGACGTGCTGGGGCACGCCACCCCCGACGACATCCTCAACGAGGTCCGCAAGACCGCCTCCGGGGTCAACGTCTCCACCGTCTACCGGACCCTGGAGCTGCTGGAGGAACTCGGGCTCGTCAGCCACGCCCACCTCGGGCACGGCGCGCCCACCTACCACCTCGCCGCCCGCCACCACCACCTGCACCTCGTCTGCCGTGACTGCGGCGAGGTCATCGAGGCGGACGTCGACGTGGCCGCCGAGTTCACCGCCAAGCTGCGCGCCTCCTTCGGCTTCGACACGGACATGAAGCACTTCGCGATCTTCGGGCGCTGCGCGGACTGCACCCGCAAGGCCGCCGACGCCGACCGTGCTGCCGGGGCCGCAGGCGCCGCCGAGGGCCGTGCCGCCGACGCGCCTGACGGCGGTACCGGCGGCACGCCGTAGGCCTCCCGTCCCGTGTGACCGCCGCGGGGACCCGCTTCCTCGTGCCCGCGCCCCCGGTGCCCCGCCCGCGGGGCCTTAGGCTGGACGCCATGAAGAGCCCTCTGCTGTCCCTGCCCGGCGCGGTCCCCGCCGAGGGACGCGACGAAGGCGTCGCCGGCCACTACGGCGACCCGTTCCGCGAGCAGCGCGCCCTCGCCGCGGGCGACGGCCTCGTCGACCTGTCCCACCGCGGCGTCGTCACCGTCACCGGTGACGACCGGCTCAGCTGGCTGCACCTGCTGCTCACCCAGCACGTCAGCGAGCTGCCCGCGGGCCGGGCCGCCGACGCGTTGGTCCTGTCGGCGAACGGCCACATCGAACACGCGCTGTACCTGGTCGACGACGGTGAGACGGTCTGGGCGCACGTCGAACCCGGCACGCAGGAAGCCCTTATCGGCTACCTGGAGTCGATGAAGTTCTTCTACCGCGTCGAGGTCGCCGACCGCACCGGCGACACCGCCGTGGTGCACCTGCCGGCGGGCTCCCTCGCCGAGACCCCCGACGGCGTCGTCGTCCGGGAGACCGCGCACGGCCGCGACCTGTTCCTGCCGCGCGCCGACCTGGAGGCGTACGCGGAGCGGCACGGGCCCCCCGCCGGCGTCCTCGCGTACGAGGCGCTGCGGGTGGAGGCGCACCGGCCGCGTCTCGGCTTCGAGACCGACCACCGGACGATCCCGCACGAGATCGGCCTCATCGGCTCCGCCGTCCACCTGCAGAAGGGCTGCTACCGCGGTCAGGAGACCGTGGCCCGCGTCCACAACCTGGGGAAGCCGCCGCGCCGGCTGGTGTTCCTGCACCTGGACGGCAGCGAGGTGCACCTGCCGGAGCACGGCGCGCCCGTGCGGCTGGCCGCGGACGGCCCGGACGGCCGCCAGGTCGGCTTCGTCACCACCGCCGTACGCCACTACGAGCTCGGCCCCATCGCGCTCGCCCTGGTGAAGCGGAACGTGCCGGTCGACGCGCCGCTGCTGGCGGGCGGCACGGCGGCCGCGCAGGAGACCGTCGTCCAGCCCTGACCGCCCGGCCCCCGGCCGGCGTCCCGCAGGACTGACCGCCCGGGGCCGGCCGGCGCCCCCGGTCCGCACCCGGCGCACCCGCCGGGCCGGGCTCCCCGGCCCGGCGGGTGCGCCGGACCGGACCCTGACGGGCGACGCCCGGACCGGTCCCGGGCCCGGGTCACACCTCCAGCAGCACCGTGAACGGGCCGTGGTTGGTGAGCGACACCCGCATCTCGGCACCGAACCGGCCCGTCTCCACGGTGGCGCCCAACTCCCGCAGCCGAGCGACGACCTCGTCCACCAGCGGCTCCGCCACCGGCCCCGGGGCCGCGGCGTTCCACGTGGGGCGGCGGCCCTTGCGGGCGTCCCCGTACAGGGTGAACTGGGAAATCACCAGCAAGGGTGCATTCACGTCGGAGCACGACTTCTCGCCGTCCAGGATGCGGACGGACCACAGCTTGCGGGCCAGCTGCGCGGCCTGCTCCCGCGTGTCGCCGTGCGTGACCCCGACGAGGACGCACAGCCCTTCGCCCACGATCTCGCCGACCGTCTCGCCGGCCACGTCGACCCGTGCCCCGTCGACTCTCTGTACCACTGCTCGCATGCCACCCAACTTACCGAGGGCCGAACGGGTGCAGAGCACCTGCACACGGCATGCGGGAATGGCACCATGCGTGTCAGGCGGTGCCCGTGAGCACCGGTCGAGGGGACGGATTCACATGAGCACACCTGGCGCCGGGCAGCGCCCCGGTTCCGTGTCGACCACCTGCGCCGAATCCGGCAAGGCTGTCGAACGGACCCGCCCACCGGTCCAGCGGGCCCCGTCCGGCACGGCGGGAGGCTCCGCGGCCCCGTGCGGCCGGGCCGCCTCGGACGCCCCCGGGGCACTGCGGACGCTGTGCCTGACGGAGCTGCGCGCCCTGCGCCGCGACTCGCACACGGACGAAGCGGACCTCAGCTACGTGCGGAGGCTGCTGCAGGGCCGGATCGACATCCTGCGCGCCGAGCTGGCGCGACGGGCGGACCCCGAGGTGCCCGTGGTGCACCGCCTGTCGGAGATCCTGCTGGACAGCCCGTCGCCGAGGGGCGCCCGACGCAGCTCCGCACGGCACCTCACGCTGTCGACGCCGCGGAGCGAGGAGTACCGGCGGCTGGCCGCCGAGATGCTCGCCGAGGTGGAGCTGTCCGACCTGGCGGCCCGGACGGACGAGGAACTGCGGCAGGCGATGGGCCGGTTGGCCCGCTACGAGCAGCAGGTGTCGCGGCAGCGCCAGGAGCTCCAGCGCACCGCGGACGAGTGCAGCGCGGAGATCGCCCGCCGGTACCGGGAGGGCGAGGCGCAGGTGGACGACCTGCTGGCCTGATCCCCGCGCCCGGCGGAAACCGGGGTGCGGCCCGGGGAGGCGGCCGCCTAGCGTGACGCGCATGAGCTCAGACGCCTCCCACACCTCGGACAGCCCCGACGCCTCGGACGTCTCTCCCGCCCCGCTTCCTTCCACCACCCCCGCCTCCGGGACCCCGCAGGGGGGTGACGGCCCGCCGGCGTCCGGTGCCTCCGCAGCGGCAGGCGCCCATCCGGCCTCGTCCGCCTCTCCCCCGCCCGGTGCCCCTCCGACCTCGGGCACCACTCCCGCGCCGGGCGCCCCCGCTGCTTCGGACGACCCCCGTGCCTCGGACAGCCCGGCCGGCCCCTCCGCCCCCGCCGCGGGCTCCTCCGGCGCCGAGCCCTCCGCAGTCGTCCGCACCGTCGGCGAGGCCGAGTTCGCGGACTGGGTCCGCGCCAAGAAGACCGGCTTCCTGAATCCACCGGTCGTGTCGGACGAGGAGGTGACGATCCGGCTGCGCGCCTTCGAACCGGACCGCACGTGGGGCGCGTTCGACGGCGGGCGCTGCGTCGCGACGTACCACACGTTCGCCCAGGAGGTGACCGCGGTCGGCGGTGCGGCGGTGCCCACCAGCGCGGTGTCGGGAGTGACGGTGTCCCCGACCCACCGGCGGCGCGGGCTGCTCGGCCGGATGATGGCCGAGGGCCTCGCGGACGCACGGCGGCGCGGTGACGTCCTCGCGTCGCTGATCGCCGCCGAGTACCCGATCTACGGGCGGTACGGCTTCGGGCCCGCCACCTGGTCGACCGTGTGGGAGGTCGACCTGCTGCGGGCCGGGCTCGACCCGCGCTGGTCCGGCCCGTCCGACGGCGGCCGCGTCGATCTGGTCGACGGGGCGGCCGTCCGCGCGTTCGGCCCGGCCCTGCACGACCGGGTACGGGCGCTGCGGCACGGCATGGTGAGCCGCTCCACCCGCATGTGGGAACGCAGCACCGGGCTGGACCCGCATCCGGGCGACGGGTGGAAGGAGCCGTTCTACGCGGCGTACCGGTCCCCGGCCGGGGAGGTGGAGGGCTATGTGGCGTACGCCTCGGACGACAAGTGGGACGACGCCAAGCAGCCGGTGAACACGGTGACCGTCCACGAACTGCTCGCGGCCACCCCGGACGCCGAACTGGCGCTGTGGCGCTACGTGTGCGCGATCGACTGGGTGACGCGGGTGCGCAGCGGCTACCGTGCGCCGGACGACCTGCTGCCGCTCCTGCTGCCCGACCCGCGTGCGGCCCGGGTGCTGACGCACGCGGACATGCTGTGGCTGCGGATCCTCGACGTGCCGCGGGCGCTGGAGGCGCGGACGTACGCCGTGCCGGGGTCACTGGTGCTGGACGTGCGGGACGCGGCCGGGTTCAGCGGGGGGAGGTTCCTGCTGGAGGCGTCACCGGAGGGCGCGTCCTGCACGCCCACCACGGCGTCCGCGGACCTCGTGCTGGATGTCGCGGAACTGGGCGCGCTGTACCTGGGCGACGAGTCGGCGGTGCGACTGGCGGCGCTGGGCCGGGTGGAGGAGGCCCGCCCCGGGGCTGCCGCCGCGGCCGACCTGATGCTGCGGGCGGCACGGCGCGCGTGGTGCCCGGACATCTTCTGAGCGGCCCGCGCCGTCCGGCGCGGCTGCGCCCGCGGAGTGGCCCCTGCTGCCGCGTGCGGCGGACCGCGGGCGGTGACCCCGGCCGCCGTGCCCCGGGCGGCCGCCACGGTCAGCGGGTCCGCACGCGGGAGCGCGTACCCGACGGGGGCGACGCACACCGCCGGAAGGCCCGCGGACCAGCCGGGCGTGGTCCGTGGTGCTGTTCCGGCGGGTGGGGTGGGCGTGGCCCGTGGTGCTGTTCCGGCGGGTGGGGCGGGCGTGGCCCGTGGTGCGGTACCGGCGGGTGGGGTGGACGCGGTCCGTGGTGCGGTTCCGGCGGGTGGGCGGGCAGCCGAGTGCGCAGCGACGTGACGAGCGGGCCGGTGGGCGGCGGATGTCCGGTGCCCGCCGCGGTAGGACGAGACCGTCGCGCCCGGACGGGCGACTCCGCTCCGCGGGGACGGGGCCGCCGCTACGATCAGGTCCGCCGGATATACGGGGACTTGAGGATGCCGGGGGTGGGGGAGTGTCCGGTCCGCTCGTGGTGCTCGGGGCGAGCGGAGACGTGGCGGCCGCGGCGGCCACGCTCCCGGTCCAGGTCGTGCACGTCCGTCTGCCGGGCGCGCCGCGCCCCGTGGACGCCACAGCCGTCGTGTACGACGTCGACTACCAGCACCCGCCCGCGTTCCTGCCCTTCGTGGACGAGGTCCTTGCGCCCCTGGCGCCGACCGCGGTGGTGTCCCTCACCGAGCTCGGGCTCGAACCGGCCTCCGCGGCTGCGGAGCGGCTCGGTGTCACCGGCGTGCCCCTGCAAGCCGTCCGGGACACCCGCGACAAGCTGCGGATGCGGCGCCTCCTGGACCGTGCGGCGCCGCACCTGAACCCCCCGTACGCGCCGGGCGACGCCCCGCCGGACGTGGTGGGCGCGCTGTTCACCGGCAACGCGGCCGTCGTGGCCAAACCGGTCGCCGGGACCGGCAGCCTCGCCGTGTCCCTGCTCCGGCGTCCCGAGGACCTTCCCGACAGCAGGCGGAACCCCGGCACGATGCTCGAACGGTACGTCCCCGGGCGGGAGTTCAGCGTCGAGTCGCTGTCCGGGGGCGGGCGCCACCGGATGCTGGGCATCGCGGAGAAGCGGACCTCACCGGACGGCTTCGTGGAGCTGGCGCACCTGATGCCGCCGCCCGGCCTGACGGAGGCGGACGGCAGGCGCGTCGAGCGGGCCGTGGCCGGACTGCTCGACGCGGTGGGCCTGGTCGACGGACCGAGCCACACGGAGGTGAAGCTGGGCGAGGACGGCCGGGTCACCGTCATCGAGACCCACAACCGCCCCGGCGGGGACGGGATCGCCGACCTCGTCCGCCTCACGACCGGCATCGACTGGCGCCGCGCCGCCCTCGGCTGGGCGGTGGGCGAGCGCCTGCCGGCCGTCGTGAAGCAACCGGACGTTCCGGAAGCCGGGACGGCAACGGGGCCGGCGGCGGCCGCGGGGCCCCGGGAGGCGGCGGGGCCGCCGCGGGACGGAGCCGCGGCGGCCCGAGGGGTACGGAGGGCGGCTGCGGCGGCCCCGGTGGAGGGGGCGCCCCCGGTGGCTGCGGCGGCCACGGTGTTCCTCACGGCGCCGCCCGGCCGCGTGACGGCGGTGTCGCCCCCGCCGGGGCTCTCCGGGTCGGCGCGGGTCGTCACCTGGGAGGTGCAGGTGGAGCCCGGCGACCCGGTACAGCCGCTGCGCTCCTCCGCCGACCGTCTCGGCATGGCCCTGATCGCCGCCCCCGGGGGACCGGACGCCTGCGCTGCGGCGGTCGCGGACCTGCTGGCCCGCCCCGCGGTGACGACGTGCCCCGACGACGCACCGCCGGACCCCTCCCGTCCATGAACGGTCACGGCTCCGACGCAGGCGGGACTGCGGCGTGCGCGGGCCGCGGCGCCGCAGCCCGCGCCGGCTCCTGGGGTCCGGCGCGTGGGGGCGCGGACCATGAGCCCGGGTGGGACGGGCCCCGCGTCGGCGTCGACAGCGGGCATCCGGCGGCAGCGGGGCCCGCGCACGCACCACCGTGTCAGACCCGGCCGGCGTGGTGCCGGCGGCCTGCGAAAGCACCGGTCAGGCCGCGCACCAGCGCCCAGATCGCCACGGCGTTGACCAGAGCGCAGGCCAGGAGCACACCGGCGAGACCGAACACCGCCCCGAGGTCCAGCAGTTCGGCGCCCGCCGGGTCGTAGGCGCCCGGCTCGGGCACGGGCAGCCCGGTGGGCAGGGGCTCGGGGGCCGTGGCGTCGTGGGCGGGGGGCTCGGGCGGCGGGTTCGGGCCCGTGTGGACGGGCACGGCCTCCGGCGCTCCCCCCGCATCGGGAGCGGGGACGAGCAGCGGCAGGACCAGAAGGCTGAGCGGCGCGGTGGCCAGGATCGGCCAGACGGCGGCGAGACCGGCCTCCCCCGTCCAAGCGAGCCCGCCCACCCAGACCACCAGTCCGACCACCACGGCCAAGTAGCCGGCCGGAACCCACACTTCGGCGCGCGATCGCAGTCGTCCCACGACACCCTCCCCCTTCGTCCGGCTTCCAGTGTCCGAACGGGGGAGCCGGCGCGCCTGAGTACGACTCCTCAGACGCGGGTGGGTACCTGCCGCGTCGGCGGACCCGGGTGCCGGTCGCCCCTGTGGCCGAGCCGGCCCGGCCCGAGGACCGGCCCTCGGGCCGGGCACGAGGCGAGGGCGGATCCGAGGGGCACGCACCCGGGAGCCGGCCCCCGCACCGGGGCCCGCGCCGGGGTCGGGCCGCCCGCCGCCGCTCTCATCCGCGGCCCAGGACCTCCGCGACCCGGATGATGCCGTCACCGCCGTGCCCCAGCCCGATGGCGCGGCGCGTCATGCCTTCGGCCGCGCGCATCACGCCGGCGTCGATGCCGTGGGCCTCGGACGCCTCGACGATGTGGGACATGGAGGACACCGCCGAGGTCATCGGGTTGATCGCCCCGGAGAAGCTCCCGCTCTCCACGTTCCCGGCCAGTTCCTCGAAGAGCGGCGGCAGGATCGCGGCGATGCCCTGCGCGAAGGGCGCCAGCTCCGTCGGGGAGCCGCCCTCCGCCTGCGCGACGGCCAGGGCATGGGCGTAGCCGGCCATCGCGGTCCAGAAGACGTCGAGCAGCGCGATGTCGTAGGCCGCGGCCCGCCCGATGTCCTCGCCGAGATGGTTGTGGGTGCCGCCCAGCGCCCGGAGGACGGGCAGGTGCTCCTCGTACAGGTCCTTCGGGCCGCTGTGGAGGAACACCGCGCCGGGTGTCCCGATGCTCGGCGCGGGCGTCATGATCGCGCCGTCGAGGTAGCGGACGCCGTGGTCGGCGGCCCAGGCGGCGGTGGCGCGGGCCCGTCCCGGGGCGTCGGCTGTGAGGTTCACGACCGTGCTGCCCTTGAGCGCGGCGGCCACCGCGTCGCGGCGCAGCACCGCGTCGGCGGCCTCGTAGTCGACGACGCACACGACGGTCAGCGGGCTCGCGGCGACGGCGGCCTCGGCGGACGGGGCGCTGACCGCGCCCCGCTCCACCGGCTCGCGGTCCTTTCCGGGCGTACGGTTCCACACGGTGGTGCGCACCCCGGCGGCGAGGAAGCCACCGGCGAGGGCGCGGCCCAGGGGCCGAGCCCGAGCACCGTGACGGACGCGGCGGCGGAAGACGACGGGGAAGCAGGCATGACTCAACTCCGTTGGAAAGAAAGACAAGAAGGACGCAGGTGGAGTGTCGGGCGGAGCGCGCGGCGTGCCCGCCGACGGCGGAGCACGCACCGATGAGAGGACCGATGATGACCCGCGGCCGGGCGCAGGAGACGGACGTGTGCGGCGTAACCGCCGCCGTCGCCGTGATCGATGGCAAGTGGAAGACGCTGCTGCTGTGGCTGCTGGAGTCGGGGCCGCGCCGACCGGGGGAGCTGCGCAGGCTCGCACCGGGCCTCAGCGAGAAGGTGCTGACCCAGGCGCTGCGCGAGATGGAGTCCGACGGCCTGGTGCACCGGGAGGTGTACGAGGAACTGCCGCTGAAGACCGTGTACTCGCTGACCCCGTTCGGGCGCGAACTGTCCGAAGCCCTCGGGCCCCTCGCTGACTGGGGGCACCGCCGCCTGGAGCGTCTCACCGGGGCCCGCGAACAGGCTTCCTGAGGCTCCGTCACCCTTCATTCGTGCTGGGCGGCTCACCACCAGAGTCGCCCGGCCCCACGGAACCCACAAGTACCCGCAAAAAGGTGGCTACGGCCGTGCGCGCCCCAGGGCGGGGTGCGGCCGTGCGGCGCGGAGCCCCTCGGAGCCGCGTGGCGCGGAGGCCGCGAGGCTCGGCGCCCGTGGCGCGGTGCGCGCCCCCGTGGGCTGCGGTGTCACGCGGGGGCCGCCCGCCCCCCGTCGAGGAACCGCAGCAGCACCCCGGCCTCCGCGCGCAGCCGATCCGCCCTCTCGGCGTGCGGGGGAGCAGTCAACTGCTGTGCGACCGTGAGCCGTTCCGTCACCTCGGCCCGCAGGATCGCCTGCACGTCGTGCTCCGTGAGCTCGCGGCGCGCGACCTCGGTGGCGCCGGCCCCGAAGGGCGCCGCTTCCAGGGCGCCGGCGGCCGGAGCGGTGGCGTCCGGCGGCACCGCCTCCGCGTTGTCGAGCGCGGCGAGCGCAGCCCGCAGCGCGTTCACGGCGACCTTGTCCCGCGCGCGCATGGCCGCGGACAGTGCCTGACGCATGGGGACCCGTACCGACATGCGGCGACCCTACGCACCGCCGCCCGCCGGGGCGACCGGATATGCGCCGGCACGCGTCCGCGCGCCGGGCCCCGGCACGGAGTCACGCCTGTCCGCGCCCTCGTGCCGAGGATGCTGCTGCACATGGTTCGGGTGGACCGAGAGCGGATCGTCTCCAGCGAGACGCGTCATACCGTTCCCTGCCGTCGCCGTCCGGACGTCTGCATGCTGTACTGCAAGCATCTGCTTGCAATTGTTAGCGCGATGGGGCAGCATCGGGGCATGGCATCGCTTCACGTCGGCAGTCTGGGCGAGTTCCTCCGCGAGCAGCGGCGCAGCGCGCAGCTCTCGCTGCGGCAGCTTGCCGAGGCGGCCGGAGTGTCGAACCCGTACCTGAGCCAGATCGAGCGCGGGCTGCGCAAGCCGAGCGCGGAGGTGCTCCAGCAGGTCGCCAAGGCGCTGCGGATCTCCGCCGAGACGCTGTACGTGCGCGCCGGGATCCTCGACGAGCGGGACCGCGAGGAGGTCGAGACGCGGGCCGCGATCCTCGCCGATCCGTCGATCAACGAGCGGCAGAAGCAGGTGCTGCTCCAGATCTACGACTCCTTCCGCAAGGAGAACGGGTTCGACGCCCACCCCGCGCCGGAGGGCGACGGCGGTGCCGGAGCAGGCGCAGGAACCACCGAACGCTGACCGCGCTACACGGGAGGAACCCAACCCCATGGCCATCATCGACGAGCTGCGCACCCCCCTGTACTTCGCCGCCGGAACGGCCGATCTCGCCGTGCAGCAGGCGCGCAGGATCGCCACGGAGGCCCCCGCCCGCATCGAGCAGGTCCGCGCCACCGACCCCAAGGCCGTGCAGCAGAAGGTCACCGCCCAGGCCAAGGAGGCCCAGACGGTCGTCCAGACGAAGTTCGCCGAGCTCGTGGGCGGCCTCGACACGGACCTGAAGAAGCTGGGCGAGACCGCCCAGGGCATCGCCCTGCGCGGTGTGGGCGTCGCGGCCGAGTACGCGGTGCGGGCACGGGAGACGTACGAGAAGGTCGCCGAGCGCGGCGAGCAGGCCGTGAAGACCTGGCGGGGCGACGCCGCCGAGGAGATCACGGAGATCGCCGTCGCCGTCGAGCCCGACCCGGAGCCGAAGGCCGAGTCGAAGCCCGCGGCGAAGACCGGGCCGGCGGCTGCCGGCCAGACCGGGGCGAAGGCCGACGCCGAGGCGACCGCGCCGGAGGCCGCCGCACCGAAGAAGGCCCCGGCCCGGAGGAGCACGGCCAAGAAGTCCGCGCCCGCCACCGACGCGTAAGCACCGCAGCGAGGCCCGGCCGACGCCGCTCCGGGGTCGGCCGGGCACATTCACGGGGACCTGAGCGTTGTACGGGTACGGTGACTACGAGGCGCTCCAACCACTTCACTAGGCGGTGCTCACCATGCTGATGGCCGGCTTCAACTCCCTCATGGGGCTACTGTTCCTCGCCATGCTCGTGCTGGCCGTCGTGGCGCTCGTCTTCGCCGTCGTGGCACGCGAGGACGCCTACCGGGCCGCAGACAAGCAGAGCAAGCAGTTCTGGCTGATCATCCTGGGCATCACGGTCGTGGTGGACCTGTTCCTGCCGATGCTGTTCCTTCAGATCGCCGGTCTCATCGCCACCATCGTCTTCCTGGTCGACGTCCGCCCGGCCCTCCAGCAGGTGTCCGGCGGTGGCGGCGGCCGCGGCCGCCGCGGTTCCAGCAGCGACGGGCCGTACGGTCCGTACAACGGCGGTCGGTAGGAGCACCCCGCAGCCGAGGCCGAGGCCCGGGTCGCCCCCAGGGGGCGGCCCGGGCCGTTGCGCGGGGCGTCCCTGTGCCAAGGGCCACGGACCTCTGCGCATGCCGCGCAGTACGGTCCGCTCCGGGTGCCGGGTGCCGGGTGCCGGGTGCCGGGTGCCGGGTGCCGCGGCCTGCTGCCCGGCTGACGGGGACCTCAGCGGCCCGGCCGGTCCAGCAGCAGGACCGCCACGTCGTCCGTGAGCTCTCCGCCGTTCAGGTCCCGCACCTCCGCCACGGACGCCTCCAGCAGCTCCTCGCCGCGCAGGCCGCCGTTCAGCAGCGACTCCACCATCGTGACCATGCCGTCCTGGCCGAGCCGCGGCGAACCCGGGCCCGCCGACCGGCCCTCGATCAGCCCGTCCGTGTACATCATCAGGCTCCACGTGCCGCCCAGCTCCACCTGGCGGCGCGGCCAACGGGCGTGCGGCAGCAGACCGAGCGCCGGGCCCCCGTCGTCGTGCGGCAGCAGCCGCGCCCCCTGTCCGGGCCGGGCGATCAGCGGCGCGGGGTGCCCGGCGAGGCACAGGCCGGCCCGGCGTCCGTCCGGCGCGATGTCGACGGTGCAGAGCGTCGCGAAGATCTCCTCGCTCTCCCGCTCGTGCTCCAGCACCCGCTGCAGCGTCGACAGGAGCTCGTCCCCGCACAGCCCCGCGAACGTCAGCGCCCGCCACGCGATGCGCAGCTCCACTCCGAGCGCAGCCTCGTCGGGTCCGTGCCCGCACACGTCGCCGATCATGGCGTGGACGGTGCCGTCGGGTGTGCGCACGGTGTCGTAGAAGTCCCCGCCCAGCAGGGCGCGCGAGCGGCCCGGCCGGTAGCGGGCGGCGAACCGCAGGTCCGAGCCGTCCAGCAGCGGCGTCGGCAGCAGGCCCCGCTCAAGGCGGGCGTTCTCCTGGGCCCGCAGCCGGGACTCGGCCAGCTTCACCTGCACCGAGTCGGCGCGTTTGCGCTCTACGGCGTACCGGATGGCGCGGCTCAGCAGCGGCCCGTCCAACTCCTCCCGGAACAGCCGGTCCTGCGCCCCGGTCCGGACCGCCTCCGCCGCCAGCTCCGCACCCTCGGACCGGGCCAGGACCAGGACGGGGTGCCGGGGGGCGAGCCGGAGGATGCGGTGCAGCGGTTCCAGGGGGTCGTCGCCGTCGCGCCGGGCGTCCGCCGCGAGGTCCAGGTCGAGCAGGACGCAGTGCACGTCGTCCGTGAGCAGCCGCTCGGCCTCGGTCAGGTTCCTGGCCGTGCGGATCCGCACCCGGCTGCCGGCCGCGTCGACCAGCTCGGGGACGGTGAACGTGCCCGCCGGGTCGTCCTCGATCACCAGCAGGGTGAGGTCACCGCTCGACACGTCGAGCGGGTGCACCCTCTGTCGCTGTGCGGGCACGGGCGCGGGTACGGGCATCGGTAAGGCTTCCTTCCCTCCCCCCGAGGGTGCGGCGGGAGCGCCAGGTCGACGCCCCGCCGGTCCGGACCATAGCGGCACCCGGGGCCCCAGCGGAATGGTGATCACCGAAGAGGAGATGGCATATGCCCCACAAGGGGGAGGTAGTTGGGCAGGGCCCCATGACGAACATCACGCTTCGGGGCCTCCTCCGTGCGGTATGGCCCGCCCTCCCGCCCGGAACCCCTATGACCGGCCGCCACCCCGCGTGCGCCCGCCCTGCCCCTGCGGCCCGGGGCCGCCCTGCCGGTGGCCCCGGCGCTGTCGTCCCGCCGTCCGGCCCGCCTGGTGGGGCCCGCCCCGCGCGGCCGTCCGCCGCAGCTCGGGGCTGCCGACTGCCGGGGAGTGCGCAGCCGACTGCCCGCCGGCGGCTGTCCGCTCGGCGTTCGCCGCCTGCGGTGACGGGCTGACCCGACTGTTCGCCGCCTGCCGGTGGCCGGCCGACCCGGCCGTTCGTCGCCTGTCCGCGACCAGCCGGCCCGACCGCTTGTACCCGTCCCCGTCGTTGGGCGCTCGTCGTCCGGGTCCGCCGCCCGCCGGAGACCTGGACACCCCGGCCACGGAGCCCGGCACCGATCGGTCGCCGGCCGCCGACCACCCGCCCCGCACGTCCCCGTCGGCGGCGCCGCGGCCGGTGCCCTCCTGGCCGCCTACATGTCCGGGCGCACGACTCCGAGGATCGGCATCGAGCCCGCGCCCGCCACCGTCACGTCCCGTCCGGGCCGCGGGGCGTGGACCATCAGTCCGTCGCCTATGTACAGCGCCACGTGGGTCGCGTCGGCGTAGTAGATGATCAGGTCGCCGGGGCGCATGTCCTCGACCGGGACGCGCGGCAGCAGCCGCCACTGCTCCTGCGAGGTCCGCGGTATCGCCCGGCCGGCCGCCGCCCACGCGCTCTGCGTCAGCCCCGAGCAGTCGTACGAGTCCGGGCCCTCCGCCCCCCACACGTACGGCTTGCCGGTCTGCGCCGTCGCGAACGCGATGGCCTTCCTGCCCTGCGGCCCGGCCGCCCGGTCGACGTCCTTCAGGACGCCGGAGTCCAGCCAGGCCGTCTGCGACCGCTGCTGCGCCTGCCGCTCCAGCTCGCGCAGCCGCTTGCGCTCCTCCGCCTCCAGCCGGGACTCCAGCTTCTCCGCGGCGGCGATCTTCTCCCGGATGCGCTTGCTGGCCTTCTCCTGGGCCGCCCGGTGCTGCTCCAGCCGGTTCCACTCGGTGCCGGCGTCGTGCGTGTACGTCCGGAGGTCCGTCTGCCGCTGCTCCAGCTCGGCCAGCAGGTCACGGGTGGCCTTGAGCCCCTGGACGAGACGGCCGGCGCCGTCCAGGAACAGGTCCGGGTCGTCGGTGAGCACCAGCCTGGCCTCGTCCGGTATGCCGCCGTTGCGGTACTGGGCGCGGGCCGCCGCGCCGGCCCGCTGCTTCAGCTGCTCGATCCGGGCCTGCCCCGCCACGATGGCCTGCGACAGCCGTGCCACCTCGGCGGACTGCTTCCCGGCCCGTTCCTCGGCGAGGTTGTACGCGTCCGTGGCCGCGGCGGCCTGCCGGTACAGGTCCTCGATCTCGGCCCGCACCTGCTCCAAGCTCCGCTCCGGCTGCTGCTCCGCCACGCCGGACCGGCTGGGCGTGGGCGCGGGCGCCGCCTGGACGGACGCGGCCGGGACCAGGGCCGCGAGCACGATCAGGGCGCACACCGCGGTGGCCGCGGCGGCGCCGCGACGGTGACGTCGGTTCACAGGCTCCCCCTCCTGGCAGCGACCGGCCACCCCGAACTGACTTACCGTCAGTAACGTGGGCTCCCCGGCGATCGTGCCATGTCACCAGCGAAAGTAACAGGCGCCTACGACAACGAACCCGGCGCCCAGCCCCGCGGGGCCACCGCCTCCCAGCGCACCGTCAGCTCCCCCTGCCGCACCCGCCGCCGCCCGTCCACCAGCGGCCAGTCGGCCGCCAGGGCCGCCGCCGTGGCGATCCACCGCTGCCTGGCCCCCAGCGAGGCGTACGGCGCGGCCGCCGCCCAGGCCCGGTCCGCGTCCCGGAGGAACGCGTGCACCGGCTCTCCGGGGACGTTGCGGTGGATCAGCGCCTTCGGCAGCCGCTCCGCGAGGTCCGACGGCCGCTCCAGCGAGCCCAGCCGCGTGGCGAACGTCACGGTGCGCGGCCCCTCGCGGCCGAGGGCGACCCACACGTGGCGCCGCCCGATCTCGTCGCAGGTGCCCTCCACCAGCAGCCCGCCGGGCGCGAGGCGCGCGCACAGCCGCGCCCACACGGCGGGGACCTCGTCCTCCTCGTACTGGCGCAGCACGTTCGCCGCCCGGATCAGGGCGACCGGGCCGGCGACCGGCACCTCGAAGCCCCCGTGGACGAACGTGAGCCCTTCACGGACGTAGGGCAGGGCGGCGGTGACCCGCTCAGGATCGATCTCGACGCCCACGACGCGTGCCCGCGGGTCGGCGTCCCGCCGCAGCCGCGTCAGCAGTTCCACGGCGGTCCAGGGAGCGGCCCCGTACCCGAGGTCGACCGCGAGGGGCGCGTCGGCGGCACGCCGCAGGGCCGGGCCGTGCACGGAGGCGATCCACCGGTCCATGCGGCGCAGCCGGTTCGGGTTGGTGGTCCCGCGGGTGGCGGTGCCGACGGGGCGGCCGCCGGCGGAACGGGAACTGCGCGGAACCATGCCCACGAGCCTAAGCGACCCACCCGCCCCCACCGCGGGGCCTCCCGGGTCCCGGTCGCCCGGCGGTCCTGCCGCGGGGGTCGGCGCGGCGCCCGGCCGCCCGGTGGTCCGGCGGGCGCCGCCCCACCCCGGTCGCCCGGCCGCGGTGAACCGACCCCGGTCGTCGCCGGGCCGCCGGGGCACCCGCTCACCGGCCCCCGCGGCCGGGCGACCGGCAGGGGGACCGGCTCCCCGGCCGGGTGACGGGGGCAGGGCGCCACCCGCCGGACTCCCCGCCGTACGCGGTCGGCAGCCGCCCGGCAGTCCGGTGGACGACCGGGTCTCGTAATGAATTGGCAAAGCGGAAATGAAAGGGGCCGCTGCGGTGTTCTCCCCCCTACGGAGAGGAGCACGGACACCGCCGTCCGCCCTCTCCGTCGCTGTGCCCTGCCCGCGCCCGACCTGCTCCCGAGCGGAAGGACCGACGACGTGAGCCAGTACGTGTCCCGGCTCGCCGGCACCCTGGTACCGCCGCCCCGGCTCCGGCCGCCCGGTCCCCCCAGGGCGTACCGCGGCTACCGCGCCCCACGCCGGGTCGCCATGCTCAGCGTCCACACCTCCCCGCTGCACCAGCCCGGCACGGGCGACGCGGGCGGCATGAACGTCTACATCGTCGAGCTGGCGAAACGTCTCGCCGCCATCGACGTCGAGGTGGAGATCTTCACCCGCGCCACCGCGGGCGGCCTGCCGCCGGCCGTGGAGCTCGCACCGGGCGTGCTCGTGCGCCACGTCGAGGCCGGGCCGTACGAGGGGCTCAACAAGGAGGACCTGCCGGCCCAGCTGTGCGCGTTCACCCACGAGGTGATGCGCGCGTGGGCCGTGCACCGCCCCGGCCACTACGACCTCGTCCACTCGCACTACTGGCTCAGCGGCCACGTCGGCTGGCTGGCCGCCGACCGCTGGCGCACCCCGCTGGTGCACGCCATGCACACCATGGCCAAGGTCAAGAACGCCGCGCTCGCCGCCGGCGACACCCCGGAACCGGCCTCCCGCGTGATCGGCGAGACCCGGATCGTCCAGGCGTCCGACCGGCTCATCGCCAACACCGAGGGTGAGGCGGGGGAACTGGTCCGCCACTACGACGCCGACCCGGCGCGCGTGGCGGTCGTGCACCCCGGCGTGAACCTCGACCGCTTCCGGCCCGCCGACGGCCGGGCGGCGGCCCGCCGGCGCCTGGGCCTGCCGGTGGACGCCTTCATCCCGGTCTTCGCGGGCCGCATACAGCCCCTCAAGGCACCGGACGTGCTGCTGCGCGCGGCCGCCCGCCTCCTGGAGGAGGACCCGGGCCTGCGTTCCCGCATGGTCGTCCCCGTGGTGGGCGGGCCGAGCGGCAGCGGCCTCGCCAAGCCGGAGGGCCTGCAGAAGCTGGCCGCGTCCCTGGGCATCGCGGACGTGGTCCGCTTCCACCCGCCCGTCGCGCAACCCCAGCTCGCGGACTGGTTCCGCGCGGCCAGCGTGCTGGTCATGCCCTCGCACAGCGAGTCCTTCGGGCTGGTCGCCGTGGAGGCGCAGGCCACGGGCACGCCGGTCGTGGCGGCGGCCGTCGGGGGCCTGCCGGTGGCGGTCCGGGACGGTGAGACCGGCTATCTGGTGCAGGGGCACGATCCGGCCGACTACGCGCGCGTGCTGCGCCGTTTCGTGGACCAGCCGGGACTCACCGCACGCCTGGGCGAGGCCGCGGCCCGCCACGCCCGCTGCTTCGGCTGGGACCGGGCGGCGTCCGCCACGGCCGACGTGTACGCGGCTGCGATGCACGATCACCGCCGTCGCGTACGCTCGGGCCATGGCTGACGCAGAGCAGACAGAGCAGTCCGAGCCGTCCCGGCAGCCCCACCCGCCCCAGAGCCCCGGAGCCGGAAGGCCCTCGGGGAAACCCTCGGGAAAGCCTTCCGGGCAGTCCGACGCGGGGCAGGTCGTCGAGTCCGCGCTGCGTGACGCGGACCTGCCCTGGGAGTCCCCGGCACCCGGGACGTACGTCGTCACGCTCCCCGGCACCCACAAGCTCTCCACGACGCTGTCCCTGCGCCTGGGCAACCACTCGCTGTCCCTGAACGCCTTCGTGATCCGCCACCCCGACGAGAACGAGGCGGCCGTCCACCGCTGGCTGCTGGAGCGCAACCTCAAGCTGTACGGCGTCGGCTACGCCGTCGACGGGCTGGGCGACATCTACCTGACGGGGAAGCTCCCGCTGGCGGCGGTCACGCCCGACGAACTGGACCGCCTCATGGGCTCCGTCCTGGAGGCCGCCGACGGAGCCTTCAACACGCTCCTGGAGCTCGGCTTCGCGACGGCGATCCGCAAGGAGTACGAGTGGCGGGTGGCGCGCGGCGAGTCCACGCGGAACCTCGACGCCTTCAGCCACCTGACGCAGCCGTCGAAGTGACCCCCGGCCGCAGGGGAAACCACCGACCGGCCACTCGGACACCGGCCGCAGGAGATTGCCGGCCGGCCGCTCCGATGCCGGCCACAGGCGTACGAGCGCGCCGCCCCGGCTCTGCCCCGCCCGTGAGCCCGCCGCTTCCACCGGGCCGGGCCCGCCGCCGCCCGGGGAGCGAGACCCCCGGGACGTGGACGGGAACCGGGGGCGTACGGCACCCCCGTGTCCGTACGCCCCCGGAGTCCTGAACGGACGCCCGCACCGCTAGCCGACGGAGTCGGCTCCTCCGGCCCGCTTCCCACGGGCGTCCCCCTTCTCCAAGGCGACCGGAGCGCCCCCGGCACCGGGACCATCCGCGGGTACGGGGACCATCGCGGCGACCGGAGCGGCCAGAGCGCCCGCCACGCCCACCGCTCCTTGTGTGCCCACCATTCCTGGTGTGCCCGGATCGTCCTGCGTGGCCGGTGTGCCACGGGAGGGCCGCGGGGAAGCCGCGGCCGCGTGCTTCGGCGCGTCCTCGGACAGGGCCCGGCGCAGCAGCAGCGCGTACCCGGCCGCCGCTGCCACGCCGATGACCGCGCACGACGCCCACAGCACCTCCGGGCCGGGCCCCTCGACGATCCAGCCGGCGGCGATCGGGGCGACGAAGCCGCCCATCGACCAGGACATGCCCATCAGCCCCTGGTACCGGCCGCGGGCGTGCACCGGCGCGAGGTGGGCGGTGGCGGCGGCCGTGACCGGCACGTACACCATCTCGCCCACGGTCCACACCACCACGGTCGCCGCGAACATCAGGGGCGTCCCCGCCAGCGCTGTGGCGCCCGTGCCGACGGCGAACAGCAGCGACGACAGCACCAGCAGCGCGACCTGCGACCTGCGTTCGGTCAGCTTGTTGACCAGCAGCTGGAAGACCACGATGACCACGCCGTTGACGGCGATGACCCGGCCGTACGCGTCGGGCTCCAGGCCCTCACCGGCCATGGTCAGGGGCAGCCCCACCCACGGCGTGCTGAAGACGGTGCAGACCAGCAGGTTCAGCAGGACCAGGGTCCGGAAGGGGCCGTCCCGGAGCACGTCCCGAGTGGACAGCCGGGGAGCTGCGGCAGGGGCGTCGTCGGTCGGGACGCCGTCGGCGGCAGCGGTCTCCCGGGCGGCCTGCGGGCGGGTCTCCGGCAGCCGCAGGAAGACGATCAGCGCGCACAGCACCGTGGCGACCGCGTCGGCGACGAACAGCGCCCGGTAGCCGAAGACGATCGCCGCGCCGCCGCCGGTCGCGGCGATGGCGAAGCCGAGGTTGAGGGCCCAGTAGTTCAGCGCGTACGCCCGCCGCCGGTCGTGTTCGGGCACCTGGTCGGCGATGGTGGCGCTGATCGCCGGCCGGACCGCCTGCATGGCGACGCCCATGAGCAGCACCACCGTCGCCACCGCCCACGGGCTGGTCACCACCGCGAGCGCCGCCGCGCAGGCCGCGCCCGCGAGGTGGCCGGCCAGCATGGTGGGCCGCCGCCCCCACCGGTCGCTGAGCATCCCGCCGAGCGGCGACCCCGCGATGCCGCCCAGGCCGTGCAGGGCGATGACGACACCCGCGTACCAGCCGGAGAAGCCCAGCTCCTGGGTCAGGAAGAGCGACAGGAAGGTCAGGACGAAGGCGCCCGTGCGGTTCACGAGCGTCGACAGCCAGAGCCACCAGAAGCCCCGGGGAAGACCGGAGCCCGCAGCGCGCACCGAACGTATGATCGAAACAACGGGCACGCGGGCTCCCCCGGACAGGACAGGTAAGTGGTGGGCTTCGTCAGGGGAAGTTACGGGGAACCGGCGGTCCGCTGCCACTCAATTGACGGCAGGCGTCAAGCGTCGGGGGCCCCTCGGGGCCGGTACGGGCCGGGGGCGTCCATTAGGCTCGTACGCATGGCCGACGCACCGTACAAGCTGATCCTCCTCCGCCACGGCGAGAGCGAGTGGAACGCGAAGAACCTGTTCACCGGCTGGGTGGACGTCAACCTCACCGAGAAGGGCGAGAAGGAGGCGGTCCGGGGCGGTGAGCTCCTCAAGGACGCCGGCCTGCTGCCCGACGTGCTGCACACCTCCCTCCAGAAGCGCGCCATCCGCACGGCGCAGCTCGCCCTGGAGGCAGCCGACCGCCACTGGATCCCGGTGCACCGCTCCTGGCGCCTGAACGAGCGCCACTACGGCGCGCTCCAGGGCAAGGACAAGGCGCAGACCCTCGCCGAGTTCGGCGAGGAGCAGTTCATGCTGTGGCGCCGCTCGTACGACACCCCGCCCCCGGTCCTCGCCGATGACGCCGAGTACTCCCAGGCCCACGACCCCCGCTACGCGACGATCCCGAGCGAGCTCCGCCCCCGCACGGAGTGCCTCAAGGACGTGGTCGAGCGCATGCTGCCGTACTGGTACGACGGCATCGTCCCCGACCTGCTCGCCGGCCGCACCGTCCTGATCGCCGCGCACGGCAACAGCCTGCGCGCCCTGGTCAAGCACCTGGACGGCATCTCCGACGCCGACATCGCGGGCCTCAACATCCCGACCGGCATCCCGCTCGCCTACGAGCTGGACGCCGACTTCAACCCGGTCACCCCGGGCGGCACGTACCTCGACCCGGCGGCCGCGGCGGCCGCCATCGAGGCGGTCAAGAACCAGGGCAAGAAGAAGTAGCCCATGTGATCATGCCCCCTACCTGCGGGTTCTCCGCTGGTAGGGGGCTGATTCGTTCCCTGGGCCGTCTCTGGGCCGTCGGACCGGCTACCGGGCCGTGCCGTATACGGCGGCGATGGCCTTCCGGGTGCGCTCCTGGCTGCTCGGCATGAGGTGGGCGTAGACCCGGAGCGTCAGGCCGGGGTCGCCGTGTCCCAGATACTCGCTCACGGCCTTGATGTTCTCGCCGCCGTCCAGCAACGCCGACGCGTAGAAGTGCCTGAGCGCGTGCATGCCGTGTTCGCGCGCGGCGGCGTACCGCTCCTCCTTCGTCTCCGGTTCGGGGATGACGCCGGCCGTGACGAGAGCGGGCTTCCACGCCTCTTCGTTCAGCGACGTGCGCCAGACGTGGTTGCCCATCGGCCCGGTGAAGATCAGGTGCTTGGTCACCTTGGGCCCGTCGGGCGTTCCCCACGGCAACGTGACCTCAACCGGCGGGAACCGCTTCAGGTGGGCTCGCAGCGCGTCGGCGACGGGCCCGGGAAGCGGCACGTCCCGGAGCTTCCCGCCCTTGGGCGGGGCGAACACGGGCTTGCTCCGGCTCAGCTTGAGCTGTTGAACGACGTGCAGGACGTCCCCCTCGAAGCTGAGCGCGTCCACGGCGACGCCCAGGATCTCGCCTTGACGGAGACCGCACCCGGCGCCCAGGTCCACCATGGCCCGGTACCGCTCCGGCAGCGCGCCCCGCACGGCGAATACACGCGGAGCCGACCACGGCACGACCCGCTTCCGCTCGACGGCCGGCGCCTTGACGGTCCGCGCGGAGCACGGGTTGCGACGCAGGTAGCCGTCGTCCACAGCCGCGCTCAGCACCGCGCGGGCATTGGAGTAGATGGTTCGGGCGTACGGGCCACGGATGCCGCTCGCTTCGAGTTTGGCCAACCACTCCCTGATGTGCTCCGGCTGGAAGGACCCGAGAGGTCGAGAGCCGATGTACGGGAAGGCGTGAAGCCGGAGCTGCGACTCCATGGACGCGCGGGTGTTGGGGTCTCCCCCTTGGGTCGTCAGCCACTTCTCGCCGTACTGCCGGAACGTGGTCCGGGACGCCTGCGGGTCGACGTACTGACCGCGCGACATGTCGGACTCGATGTGCGACAGCCACTTCTCGGCGAGGCGCTTCTGCCTGTCAGGGAAGCTTTTGGACTTCTCGGTGCCGTCGGGGCCGATGTAGCGGGCTCGGTAGCGCAGGCCGATGCCGTAGCGGTCGCTCTTGGTTCGGCGGGGCTTGCCGTTGGGGTCGGTCTCGGTCTTGTACCAGCGGTCTTGGATGTGACCGGCCATGGGGTGCTGTGGGTCCTTTCGGGTGTACGGAAAGGCCCGTGCCGCCCTGGTGGGGGCGGCACGGGCCGGTGGGAAGTGCGTCAGGCGGCGTCGTGTTCGCTCTGCTGAGTGACCCACGTCTGCACGGCGGCGGGGTCGTAGCGGACGTGGCGGCCGACGCGGAAGCCGGGCGGGCCGGTGCGCTGCTTGCGCCAGTGGTAGACGGTCTCGATCGGGACGGAGAACATCGCGGCGATGTCCTCAGGGGTGAGGTAGCGGTCGGGGAGCCCGCCCCGGAGGACGGCGCGGGGGTCGGAGTCGGGTTTCACGGGTCCTCCGAGCGTCGGCTTGGCGTCGGGAGAGCGATGTGTGTCCGAGGTCAGGATTTCTGCGTCATCGCGTCATCTGCGTCATTCGGGGGGCTGACCTGCGGTTTCAGGTGACGCAGGGGTTGGAGGCCTGTGTCACCCGTGACGCGGCCGTCCGTCACCGGGGTGACGCAGATGACGCAGGATGACGCAGAGATTCGGGCTCTGCGTCACCCCTGTCGGTGCAGGTCAGGTGCGGTTTCGGGGGCCGTGGTGACGTAGGTGACGCAGCGTCTTTCTACTTAGGAAAAAGACGGGGTCGTTTCTGTTGTCGTGCGCGCCTTCAGACGCGAATGGGGAGCCGCAAAGCGGCACGCCCTTTGAGCGGCGGCAAGCCGCCGAAGAGCAAGAGGAGCACCGCCTCGCCAGGGGCCGGGGTGCTCCTCTTGCTTGTGCGCGAGCGGTCGCGACAGGGGCGGGTCAGAACGCGGTCTGCTGCTCGTCGGCCGGGGGCATGGGGCGGGTCATCTCGATGTACCGGGCCGTTTTGGTGCGGCCCCAGTCGACGAGGAGGCCGCGTGCGGCGAGGACGGGCTGGAGGCGCTTGAGGCGGTCGGAGAGGACTTTGCCGGTGGTGGGCCAGCCCTTGGGGAGGGGGCGGAACTCTCCTTCGTCGGTGTAGAGCTGGGTGAGGCTGTGGAGCCACTCGGCGGACGTCATGCGGACCTCGGTGCCGGGCTCGATGTCGGCGGCGCGCTTGAGGACGGTTTGGGCGAGGAGGTCGCCTTCGATGACGTCGTCGTTGAGGTCGTCCAGGCTCGCTCGGTAGGCGTCCAGGGCGCCGAAGTTCCGGGCCGTGTCGAGCTGCGCGCACAGGTGGGCGAAGTCCGCCATCCGCAGGTCGGTGGGGATGTCGGCCTGCGCCGCACGCACCTCGACGGCCAGGTCGAGGACGGAGCCGAGGATCACCGGCAGGGCTTCGGCGAACTCGCCCCACAGCTCCGCCTCCGTTCGCCGCACCCGGGGCCGCTCCAGGCGCAGGGGCAGGAGGCGTTCGGCGAGGTCGGGGCGGATGACGCCGACGTCGATGCCGGTGAGCAGCATCGGCCGACGGTAGCGGGAGCGGACCACGTCGCCGTCGGTGAACAACGCGCGCTTGATGTTCTCCGCTCCGGTGACGATGCAGCACATCAGGTCGGAGAGGTCCGGGCCGAGGTGGGAGAGGTTGTCCAGGCCGGTGATCCACCCGGCCGCGACGGCGGTGATCAGGTTCTCCTCGTCCTTCGGCGCGCGCCGCAGGTCGCCGCTCATACCCTCGATGATCCGCACCAGCATCTTCCCCGCCGTGGACTTGCCCGCCCCCTGCGGGCCGGTGAGGAACGGGGCGGGGACAGGCGCGTCGGGGCCGAGGCAGCCGACGAGCCACGCGAGGGCCAGGGCCTCGCCCTGGGCGCTGGCGAAGTTGCACAGCCGCATCAGTCGGTCGATGCCCTTGCCGTCGGTGCCCTTCACCGGCAGGGGCAGTTCGCCGGTGAGCTGGGTGCGTCGCCAGCAGACTTCGCGGGGGGCGGGGGTGCGGATCTCCCAGCCGTTGGGGTGGATACGCACGGACTGGCCGTCGTCGCGGCCGAGGTCGAGCCAGGTGGCGCCGTCGAAGCCGGGGGCGACGCGGATGTGGATGGGCTGGACGTCCTCGGTGAGCGCGAGTGCTTCGATCAAGTCCAGTGCCTCCTTCAAGGCGGTTCCGTTGAAGACGCCGAGCCCGTCGCGGAACAGGCCGACCATGAGTTCCTGCCGGTGGCTCCCGGTCGTGCCCTGGGAGCGGATCGGACGGGCGACGGGGTGCCCGTTCTTTTGGGCGTAGACGGTGCCGTCGACCGTGCGGAAGTAGCGGAAGTGCTCCCGCGCGTAGTCGCTGATGATCTGGCGGGCCGGGTTCTTCTCGTCCTCGGACATGGCTACATCCCCAAAGCCGTAGAAGCGTTGGCCCACGCGTCGGTGCAGTGCCGGGCGGACTCGCCCTTGGCCTGGGCGGCGGTGAACAGGCGCCCGATGTGCGCTTCGGTCAGGCAGCCGCACCGGCCATGGACGGAGAGCACCGCCAGGAAGGTCCGGTAGACCGCCGTGTGCACTCCGCTGGTGGCGGTGCTGATGCGCTGCTCAGCCATGGCGATCCCGCGCTCCAGGTAGACGGGGGAGCGGTGCGGGCACCGCCCGCCCCCGGCCGGGGTGGGCACCGCCACCGGGCGGGGTGCGGGCCGGGTGGGGGGCTTCACCTTCACCAGCTCGTGTACGACTGCCGGGATGTCGGTCATGGTGCCGGTGCCGGGGCCGAGCCAGCGGGCGTAGGACATGGCCGACTTGATGTCGACGCCCTCGCGGACGGCGTTCACCGATCGCACGGTGCCCCGGTAGATCCAGTGCTCCCCGCGCGTGGAGGCCACCGTCGTGGTGGGCGGGAGGGCGGAGCGGGCCCAGTCGACGGCGGCCGGGTTGTCGAGGTCGACCACGGTCACGCCGGCGCCGCCGGGGTGGTAGCCGATCGCCCGCGCCCGCCGCCATGCCGCCGCCCACTGCGGGGAGCCGACGATGGCGGGGTCGGTGGTGGCCGCCGCCCAGCCGTGGCACGGCCACGGGCACACGCACGGCCCGGGGACCCGCATGTTCGGCCGTCCCCCGCAGGCGAGGTCCTCGCAGGCACGGCAGTTGCCGAAGGGGCGCTTGTCGACCCGCAGGGGCAGCACCGGAAGACCCTGCTTGGCGAGGCCCAAGGCGGTGGTGGGGATGCTGTTCACGCGGGCACCCCCGCGCGGTCTCGTCGGGCCTGGTTCGGATGAGGCATGCTGGGTTTCTCCAGTTCGTTGAGGCGTGCTGGAAGGCGAGAGCGGCCCGGTCTTGGCGGACTTGTGGGGCCGCTCTCGGCGTTCGTGGAGACCGCAACCGGAATCGCTGGTTGCGGTCGTTCAGGGAGGCACGGTCACCCCCTGCCGGATGGCTCGTGGCGAGGGTTTCCGCAGGTGGCGGCAGGGTGCCTCCCTGCCTCCCTAAATCAATGTTTTCGCAGGTCAGATCCAGGGAGGCGGGACAGGGAGGGGCTGAGGGAGTTCTCCCTGCCTCCCTGCCGGTTCGGGGGGTGCTTCCCTGTCAGGCTTCGGCGGAAGCGGAACCCGATCCGTCGCGGTTGGACAGGGCGCGGGCGACCCGTTCGCGGCCGACGACCATGCGGCCGTCGGACTTGTACGGCCCCGCCCCGGCCTCCTCCAGCACCTGCTTGAGGTCGCCCGGCGTCCAGGTGCCGTAGGTCTTCTCGCTGAGCGCGGACAGCCGCTTGAGGACATCGGCCGTCAGCACCCGGGGCGCGTCCCCGAGGACGCCGAAGATGTCCGCGAGCGCGTCCCGGTCCTCGCCCTGGTCGATGACGTGCAGGGTGGTGACCCCGTCCCGCAGGGCCTTCGCGCGTTCCGCGATGGCGGTTGCGGTCTCGGTGTCGATGTAGTGGGTGCGGACGGTGATGGAGGCCTGTCCGGCGGGGATCTTGATGCCGTCGGAGGCGACCACGACCGTGCCCTTGTCGAGGCCGGGGCGGAGCAGGTTGGGTGCGGCGCCGCCGTCGACCGCCTTGTCCCCAAGGGCCATCCGGGCCTGCGACTCAGTGCCCAGGGCGAGGGAGGCGCGGGTGTGGGCGCCTTCGCGGACGAGCTTGGGAAGGTTCTGGTCGGTGGGGTCCTGGGTGCCCTGCCACAGGGTGACGTTCACCGCCCGGCCCTGGTTGTGGACCTTGCGGGCGGCCATGAAGTACCGGGACGTGGCCTTCGACCCGCCGTAGGGCCGCCCCTCGTCATCCTTGACCGGGCACATGAACGCCACCTGCGCCTCATCCACCAGGCCGATCAGCGGGTGGAACTTCGTTCCGGGCGGCGCCTGGAGACGACGCTCCATCTCCACCACCAGGCCTTCAAGCATCTCGGTGGCCTCGATGACGTGCTCATCGGTCGGGCCCTGAATGAGGATCGTGGCGAGCTCGTCGAACATGGCCCAGTCCCCGGCGCCCTTGAGGTCGGCCACCCGGAACTCCACGGACTTGTCCAGGGCGAGCCACAGGGCGAGGGCGCGTAGGGCGGCGGTCTTGCCCTGGTTGGACAGGCCGGTGATGAGCAGGTGCCGCTGATACAGGCTCAGGGCCGCCGCGTCCCCGCGCAGGTCCTGGCCCCAAGGCGCCTTGCCCTTGGTGTAGTCGGCGGTCAGCGTCTCGTCGGTGACCAGCGGGGAGGGGCCGATCGGCTCGTCCAGGGCGCCGGAGTCCGCGATCCACAGCCGCACGGTGCGGGCGGCGGTGGGCAGGGGGATGAACACCTCGTGCTCATGCCGCGCCAGGTTCTCCGCCAGCTTCCTGCGGCGCCCCTGCACCTCCTGCGTGGAGACACCGGACGGGAGGGTGACATCGACTTCGACGCCGCATCCGGCAATCCGGATCGGCCCAAGCATGGCCGCACCGGCGTCGCCCATCTCGGTGATGGCCTTGCGTAGCGGCGCCACCCCCAGGTCCCGCAACGCGGTGACCACGATGGACGGCGTGATCGGCGCTCCGGCGTCATCGCTGCGCGAGTGGGCGGGAAGAGCCCACTGCGGTGCGGCGCCACGGTGGCGTCCGACCGCCCACACCCCGGCCAGGGCGAGCCAGGGGCCGACGGCGACGAGGGGGCCCCAGAGGATGGTGACCAGGGTGACGAGCAGCCGGATCAGTTCCACCAGGGCCATGAGCGGGGTGATGACGTCGGTGACGTCCTTGTTCGCTATGGCCAGGGCGATGCCGATCGCGATCAGGACGCCGATCGATCCGCCGGCGCCGTAGGCGGCGCCCTTGACCAGCTTCTCCGGGGCGGTGAGCAGGTCCATGCGCCGCTTGTGACGCTCGGTGCGGAAGCGGTGCAGCCGCTCCTCCCACTCGCCTGCGGCTTCGTAATTCCCGGCCGCTTCGGCCGCGCGGAGGAGGCGTTCGTAGCGGGCGCCGGTCCGCCCGTCCCACGCCCGGCGGGCCACGATCCGCGTGCCGCCGATCACGTAGGAACCGTGCCGGACGCTGACGCGGGCCACCTGCCGGGTCCGCTCGTGCTTCACCGCACCGACCACGGCGCGTCCGGTGCGGGCGAACACCCGCACCGGACGCGGCTTGACGGCGCGCTCCGGCACGCTCGTCAGGGACGGTGCGGGCGGCGCCGTGGGCTGTTCGGGGTCGGGGTCCTTGAAGAGGGGGACGACGTTGTCGGTCATGCTGGGGGTACTCCTGCCGCTCGAAAGGGTGGAGGGGAAAGGCCCGGGGCGGTCGGGATGCTTGGCCGCGATCGACCGCCCCGGGGCGTAGCTACTTGCGGCGCTTGAGGGTCACCGGGGTGCAGGGCTGGTAGCCGGTGACCTGCACCGCCTCGATGACGGCCTCGCGGGCGGCCTGCTCGCTGTGGGAGTCGACCAGGCCACGATGCGTGCCCAGACGTCCCTTGCTGTCAGTCGCCTGGAGCTTGAACCGCCAGGTCATGCGAGGAGTACTCACTTCGCCTCCCGCTTGCGGGCGTTGTCGAGGATGCGGTCGACCTTGCGTTCCAGGTCGGCCCGGTCGACGTCCTCACCGGCCACGCAGCGCTTGGCCATGCGGGCGACGTACCAACCGACCTGCGCGTGCTCCTTGGCGGTTAGCTTCGGGTACGGATCTTGGGCGGCCATGTCAGCCCACCTTCCGGATTTCGTGGGCGTGGACC
This sequence comes from Streptomyces sp. CC53, assembly GCF_001865245.1. GTDB lineage: Bacteria > Actinomycetota > Actinomycetes > Streptomycetales > Streptomycetaceae > Streptomyces. The sequence goes on from NZ_MKXB01000141.1 coordinate 37,593, forward strand.
AGGACCGGGGCGATCCAGAACGCGATCCGGTCCACAGTCCAGCGACCGTTCGTGAGCGGGCCGGGCGGGACCTCGTCCAGGACCCGGCCGGTCTTGCCGATCGCGCGGGGGTCGTCCTCGCACGCGACGATCAATACGGTGTCTCCGGCCTGGACCACGTCAATTCCCCTTCCGGGAGCGGCGGGCCTTGCCGATGGACTTGGCGGCGGCCTGCCCCTCCGGCCCGCCGATCGACTTCACGACCGTGACGACACCCCAGGCCAGGACGGCGGCGAGGAAGGCGAGCAGGGCGAGGTTCGCGGCCATCGCGGTGAGCGCGCCGACGAGCAGGGGGCCGAAGTAGACCCCGGCCGCCACCGTGCCGGCGCCGATGCCGGAGCCGAGCGCGATCCGCTGAACCGTCCGGTCGGGCGGCGCCTGGTGGATGTGCTGATGGACCACCTGCGGGGTCGCGGTGGGCTGGATGGGGGTGGGGAGGTGATCGGCGTAGGTATAGGTGCCGTCCGGGAGCTGGACGACCCGGACCGGGTCGGGGAGGTGGTTCATGACCGTCTCCTTCGGGGTTTAGGCGGCCAGCGTGAGGGCGGCGAGAGCGAGGGCGAGGATGTGGGCGGTCTGGTCGACGTGTGCGGCGCCGCCGTGCTCGGCCCATGAGGTCTGCCGCATCCGGTTCATCCACCAGCGGACGGGCCAGCGGCGGTCGATGAACGCGTGCGTGGAGCCGATCCACACCAGCGCGACCAGGACGGCCGGAAGGCTGACCGTGACGTCGAGGACGGCGATGACGACCGTGAGGGCGGGGCCGCAGGCGGCGGCGTGGGTGGTGGCGTGGGCCAGGTTGGCCCGCCAGCCTTCGGCGCTGTGGTCGGCCTTGTGGGCGGCCTGGTGGTCGGTCTGGAACGGGTAGTCGGCCAGCAGGTGACCGACGTAGAGCAGCACGAACACGGTCGCGAACACGGGGTTCTCCTTGCTGCCGCTCACGCGGCCGTGGTGTTGGGGTAGGCGCAGGGGGTGCACATGCCGAGCGTCGGCGGGATGCGGTATCCGGCGTCCCGCCCGCACTCCGGGCACACCCGGCGGGCCGCGTTCGCCCGCTCCAGCGCCGCCCGCTTGGCAGGGGTCATCGGCCGGACCGGGCGAGCCAGGTCGACGCGGTAGAGGTAGGCGACCAGCGGACCGCGCCGACGGCGGGGCCGTTCGAGCTGGGCCACCACCGGCTGACCGCCCGGCCGCAGCCCCAGGGCGCGGAGCTGCCGAAAGGTGGCCAGACCCTCCGGGGCCAGGCGCCAGCGGTAGACGGGCAGGGCGGTCATGAGGCGGCTCCGAGCGGCTGCGGCTCCGCCTTGGCGGTGCGTTCGGCGCGCAGGGTGTCGCGGAGCATCCGGGCCTTGTCCGGCGAGGTGCGCAGGGCCTTGCGGATGCCCTCGGCCGTCAACTGCTCGACCGACCATGCTTCGGTCACCTGCCGTGCCTCGGACATCAGTTCATCGGCCGTACGGCGCGGGCGAGTCGATCGAGCCGCGTCGGGCACCCGACCGGTCACCCGACGCGGGCCCGACTGATCGGCCGCCACGACACGGGCGGCGACCGGATCGACGGGGGCGGTCTCGGCCGGAGAATCGACCTGCTCGACCCGATCGGCCTCCGCCTGCGCGGCCAGGGCCGGGACCGGGGTGAGGGCCGGTGCGGGCAGGTCAGGGGTAGACCGTTCTGTATCGGTCTGTGTGGATTCCTCCGCAAGTGCGGGGTCGATCGATCGGTGGTGCAGGACTTTGGCGACCAGATCGGAGCCGAAGTAGATCGACCCGACCGGAAGTGAGGTGGCGAGCAGGACGAGCAGCCAGTTGACCGGGTCCCAGTCGGCCAGTCGGGTCCAGTCGACCGATCGGCCGTGCAGCTCGGGCACCAGCCCGTGCACGAAGTTCAGCACCAGCGAGGCGACCGTGTAGGCGGCCAGGACCCGCAGGGCGAACTTCTTGTCGGCCCGGTCGGTCAGCACCAGGGTGGCGACCAGGGCCAGGGCCATCAGCCCGTCGACCACGAACGGGTAGAGCGTCGCCCCGGTCTTGTCCGCGCCGACGGCGGTGGCCACGTCCCGCAGCGCGTTCCACGAGACCCGAAACGCCATGGCGACCACGGCGACCAGCGCGAGGACGAGCAGGGTCTTGCCGACGCGGTTCACTCGTCGGCCCCCCGCTCCTGGGAGCGGTACGGGGTGGTGTAGGTGACGGGGTCGTACGCCGTCCGGTCGCGGATGTCCCGGGCGGTGTCGTCCAGGGCACCGGAGCCGGGGTGGCGCAGCAGGACCGCCAGGGCGATCCGCACGTCCGCCGAGCGGCGCTCCAGCAGCCGGTAGTGCTCCCGTTCGTCGGCCTCTTGGATCGACGGCACCGGCATGTCCAGCGCTTCGACGATCGCGGTCAGCAGTCCGGTCACGTCGCCGCTGAGGTCGGTGAGCCTGCTCATGCCGCACCGCCCGACAGCACCGTGCCGGCGCGGTTGGTCAGGTCCCGGCGCTCCGTCAGGACCCGGTGGCGAGCCCGACGGATCCGCCGGACGTCCAGCTCGGTGGCCGGACGGTCGATCGTCATGATCTGGGCGTCGAGCAGGTCAACCTCTGCCAGGATCAGCGGGAGTTCCTGCTCGATCGCGTCCAGCTCCTCATCCGACGGCTCACCGTCGAACGAGGTGGCCGTAACAACGGCCTGAAGTGCAGCGATGGACTTCATTGGGTGTGTTCCTCTCACACAGGAACGGCCCGAACAGAGCCCCCGGTGGTAGGACACCGGGGGCTCGCGCCGTTGGAGCGGGGTTTCCGGCTCCCCTCGGCCCCGCCCGTACGAGACGGGCGGAGGAGGCAACCGGCCGCAGCCGAGTGGCTGCGGAGTTGGGTAGATCAGTGATCTCTTTCGGGGACGCGCCTGCCGGTTCAAGGAACAGCCGCTAGGGCCCCGCTTTAGGCAGAGATCTGCCGTCCGGACTGACAAGGACCGCCCAACCGCTGCGGCTATCCGGCACCCTCGGCCCGATCTGTCCCGGGCCCCTTTGCCCCCTGAGCTGCGCCGATAAAGACACCACAGCGCAGCCGCCTAGCCTGACTTACCTGGCTAGCCCGGTGGGCACGAGAACAACGTAGCCATCCTGGCTAGTCACGTCAATACATGGCTATCCAGGCTGTCCAGATAGTCAGGTTCGCCGTAGCATCGAAGGCATGACCTTCGAGCTTGAGCCGCTGGACCCAGATGACGACCGACCGCCGTATGAGCAGGTGGCCCGCAGCCTGGGCGCGGCAATCCGCACCAGGAAGCTCGGGCCCGGGGAAAAACTGCCGTCGCACGCCAAGCTGACGGAGCACTATGGGTTCGCGCGCGCCACGATTCAGCGAGCGCTTCGCGACCTAGAAGACGAAGGGCTCGTCGTCTCACGCAAGGGCAGCGGTGTCTTCGTCCGGCATCGGACTGAGCGGCCGGCAGGTCTGCGCCCCTACGTCGAGCAGGCATTCTCCAGCCGCAACGTGACCATCGACTTCGCCGGGTTCTCCAGCGAGACGCTCCATGGGGCATTGCGGGAGCCGCTCGACAAGATCCGGACCGGACGCCTGACACCCGCGAGCATCCGAATCCGGATCCTCGTTCCCGACATGGCGGTTCCGCAGGCGGCACCTGTACGCCGTGAGGACGGCGCCGACGACCCCCGCCTGCGGGCCCGCATGCACGACATCATGCTCGGCTACACCCGCAGTATCTCGGACTCGATCAGTGAGCTGGCGCACCTGGGCTTGGTCCAGGAAGGCAGCGTGAGCGTCCGGCTCCATAGCGGTACGCAGTTCTTCAAGCTCTACGTGATCAACAAGGAGGATGTGTTCTTCGGGTACTACCCGATCCGGCCCAACAAGGTGGTTGCGCAGGGCGAAGCCATCGAGATCTACGACTTGATGGGCATCGACACGATCCTGTTCCACCACTCCATGAATGATGGCGACGCGTCCAGCGGAGCTCAGCAGGTGGAACAGGCGCAGATGTGGTTCGACAGCGTGTGGGAGACGATCGGTAGGGAGGCCACCCCGGATGCACTCTGATGCTCTGACCGCCCTGCTCGCTGAATGCGACGCAGTTCTCTTCGATTTCGATGGTCCGATCTGCGACGTCTTTCGGGGGGTCCCCGCACCGGACGTCGCAAAGGACCTAGCGGCCCTGCTCGCCGAGATCGCCCCAGCTCTTGGCGACGCAGCGCGCGCGACCGAGGACCCGATGGTGGTCCACCAGCTCTCGCGGCAGGGAGGGGAGGACGTCCTCAGCGCCGTCGAGACCGCGCTGACCGCAGCGGAGGTCCGCGCCGTCAGCGTTGCGGGTGTTCCGACCAGCGGAGCCACTGAAGCCCTGAAGGCCGCGCGCGAGTCGGGGCGACAGGTGGCTGTCGTCAGCAACAACTCCGCCGAGTGCGTGCACGCCTACCTGTCGTCGCAGGGGCTGTCGGACAGCGTCGAAGCGGTGATTGGCAGGCCGATCCTGCGGCCGGATCGCATGAAGCCATCGCCGCATCTCCTGTTCGAAGCCGCATCGCTGCTTGGCGTTGCTGCGCGGCGGGCCGTCCTCATCGGCGACTCCGTGACGGACATCGAGGCGTCCGGGGCTGCCGGGGCAATGAGTGTCGGTTATGCCAACAAGCCGGGCAAGCAGGAAGCTCTCAGATCAGTCGGTGCGGACGTTGTTGTCCTCGATATGGGTGAGGTCGCCCGCGCTCTTACGGGGGCGTAGGCACCGTCCCCGGGGCCGTCTCTGGGCCGTCAAAGGGCCCTCGAAGGCCACCAGCGTTCACCAATGACAACCACTCGACCGCAGTTCAGAGCGTTGCGCTTGAGTAAATGCCCAGCTCGAAAAGCCGGTTGGCGAGACCCAGGGCAAGAAGAAGTAACCGCCCACACGTGAGCCCCCTGCCGCGGTGATCCCGCGACGGGGGGCTTCTCGCTGTCTCCGGGCTGTCAGGGCGATGGAGCCGTGCCCTCTCCGGGGGCTGGCTCATGTCTCCACTCCGCTCGGGCTCCGGCCCCTTCGAGCACCGCGACGGCGGAACGGGCCCTGGATGCCGGCAGACCCCCGAGGAGGGCGACGGGCGCCTGGCGCGCCAGGGCCCGGCTGTGCCACAAGCTCTGCCCGGTCACCTTGCGTACTGCCAGCATCACCTCCGTCTCGCGGGTCCCACAGTCGACGAGCACCACCTCGTGGGACGGGTCGTCGCAGAGCAGCGTGTGGTACTCAGTGGACTCTTCGCCGGCCATCTCACCCTCGTTCCTCAGCGACGGGGAGCCTATGCGCCCTCGAAGACGGCAGCCACGGCTTTGCGGGTGCGGTCCCGCTGCTCGGGCACGGGGGCGAACATCCACCGCAGCCGGAGCTGGTTTCCACGCCTCCTCGTCGAGCCGCACAGCTGGAGACTGCCCGAAGACGTCTCCTTTGCGGAGGGTGGGCGCGGAGGGTACCTTCCCGGCTACGGAACGATGTCGCACAGGGGGCGGTGGCATGTCGGGGTACGGTCGCGCGGACAGCGAGTGGGACGAGTTGGTGCAGGCCGGGCGCAAGTTCCTGATCGAGCGGGCCAAGCTCGACACGACCACCTCGTACACCGAGCTGAACGCGACCTTGGCCCGGCGGACCGGCTGCCGTCCCTTCGACTTCGAACGGGCCGACGAACGCGCCGCCATGGGGCACCTGCTGGGGCTGATCGTGGAGGACGACCAGAGGCGCGAGCCCACCGACCCACCGTTGATGCTGTCAGCGCTAGTGATCTACCTGAACGCCAACGACGCCGGCTCCGGTTTCTACCAACTGGCCAAGGAGCAGGGACTTCTGTCGGTGAGCGCGTCGGCGGACGAGCGGCTGGTCTTCTGGGCAGGTCAGCTGAAGCGGATCCGAGCACGCTACGCCGTGCGGGCCTGACGGGCCGGTACGAAGGCGGTCCGGAGCCGGTCCGTGAGGCGGGGCCGTGCCGCCGTGCTGTTCTGGGACCGTGGCGGCTTCCCCCGGCTGAGGAAGAGGCTGCGCACAGTCTGCGCCGACAGGCGGGACGTCGAAGTGCTGCCGTGGCGCCGCCGGACCGTACAGCGGGTCCCGAGGGCGGGCCCGGAGTGCCTCGCCTTCACCTACTGAGCGCCACCGTCCGCCCCCGCCCAGGACGGCCGCAGGTTCGGGCCCGGCGCGCGGCCGGGGCCCGTCCGGTGCGTGCCGGACAGGCCCCGGCGGCGGGGCACAGCGCGCCCAGCTACCCGCAGCAGCCGCCGCACTGGCAGGGTCCGCCCGACTGGCAGCCGCAGCCGCAGCCGGAACCGCAGCCGCAGCCGCCGAGCAGGGGGAGCCGGTGTGCCGACCGCGCGTCGCGCACTTCGACAGGTGCCTTGTCGTGCTCGGCGTGGGTCGTGGGGGAATCTGCCATGGGTTCCTCCTGAACGGTCGTACGTCATCACGGCGTACGGACGTCGTCGCCTCACCCATTGCATGCCCACCCGGCAGGGCGCATCAACGGCGCACTGATGCGCTCGGTGCTCCCGTGCGCCGGGCGCGCGGCGGCGACCGGCGGGGGCGCCGTGCGGTCACACGCCCTCGACGGGGGTGTCCGGCTGGAGCTCGTCGGCGTGCTCGCCCGTCACCAGGTACACCACACGCTTCGCCACGGACACGGCGTGGTCGGCGAAGCGCTCGTAGTAGCGGCCCAGCAGGGTGACGTCCACGGCGGTCTCGATGCCGTGCTTCCAGCGGTCGTCCATCAGGTGCTGGAACAGCGTCCGGTGCAGCAGGTCCATCTCGTCGTCGTCCTGCTCCAGCTGGAGGGCCAGGTCGACGTCCTTCGTGATGATGACCTCGGCCGCCTTCGCCATGAGGCGCTGCGCCAGCTGGCCCATCTCCAGGATCGTGGCGTGCAGGTCGTTCGGCACGACCCGCTCCGGGAAGCGCAGCCGGGCCAGCTTCGCCACGTGCTGGGCGAGGTCGCCGGAGCGCTCCAGGTCCGCGCTCATGCGCAGGGACGTGACGACGATCCGCAGGTCCGTCGCCACCGGCTGCTGGCGGGCCAGCAGTGCTATCGCCCGGGCCTCCAGCTCGTGCTGGAGGTCGTCGATCCGCTGGTCGGCGGCGATCACCGCCTCCGCGAGCTTCAGGTCCGCGTCGAGCATCGCCGTCGTGGCGCGCCCGATCGCGGACCCGACCAGCCGTGCCATCTCGACGAGCGCCTCGCCGATCGAGTCGAGTTCCTCGTGGTACGCGTCCCGCATGGGGTGTCCCTCTTTCCTGACGTACGGGGTCCGGGTGGGGCTCGGACCCCACGCTCTCACGCTCGGGTCCCGACGAGTCGGGCGCCTCCCTCCCAAGTGAACCGGCACGGTCCCCTCGGTGAACTCTGGGCGACGAGTGTTCGAGCAGCGACTCGGACGGCTGGGAGAGTGTCGCTGGCCATGCCTAACCTGGACGCATGGACGTGAACGCGGCGGTCGCCGCAGCGGCAGCGATCGCCGGGTTGCTCACCGGTGTCATCGCCATGCTGGCGTTCCGCTGGAGCGAGCGCGAGCAGTCGCGGTTCACCCGCAGCTCACTGCACACGGAGGCGGTCCTGCCGCCCGGCGTCGACACCGTCCTGTCCGTGCTCCGCTCCTCCGCCGTCGTCCTCGACGAGAGCGACTCCGTCGTCAAGGCCAGCTCCGCGGCGTACGCCCTGGGGCTGGTCAGGGGCGGCAAGCTCGCCGTGGACCAGATGCTCCAGATGGCCCGCGAGACGCGCCGCGACGGCGAGATACGGCAGGTGGAGCTGGACCTGCCCCGCCGGGGCACCGGCCGCGGCGAGGCCCTCGCCGTCTCCGCGCGCGTCGCACCGCTCGGGTCCCGGCTGGTGCTGCTGCTGGTCGAGGACCTCACCGAGGCCCGCCGCATCGAAGCGGTGCGGCGCGACTTCGTCGCGAACGTCAGCCACGAGCTGAAGACGCCGGTCGGTGCCCTGTCGCTGCTGTCCGAGGCGGTCATGGACGCCGCCGACGACCCCGAGGCGGTCACCCGCTTCGCGGGGCGCATGCAGATCGAGGCGACCCGGCTCACCAACCTGGTGCAGGAGCTCATCGACCTCTCCCGGGTGCAGAACGACGACCCGCTGGAGGACGCCGAGCCCGTACGGGTCGACGAGCTGGTCGCCGAGGCCATCGACCGGTCCCGGCACACCGCCACCACCAAGAACATCACCATGGCCGCCGGCGGCACCGCGGACCTCCACGTGTGGGGCCACCGCGGGCAGCTCGCCGCGGCGCTCGGCAACCTCGTCGAGAACGCCGTCAACTACTCCCCGGCCCACACCCGCGTGGGCATCGCCGCCCGCCGGGTGACCGCGCCCGGCGGCGACCTGATCGAGATCGCCGTCACCGACCAGGGCATCGGCATCCCGGACAAGGACAAGGAGCGCATCTTCGAGCGCTTCTACCGCGTCGACCCGGCGCGGTCCCGTGCCACCGGCGGCACGGGCCTCGGCCTGGCCATCGTCAAGCACGTGGCGGCCTCGCACGGGGGCGAGGTCACCGTCTGGTCCAGCGAGGGCCAGGGCTCCACTTTCACCCTCCGCCTCCCCGAGGCGGGCATGGCCCGCGGCCGCGGCCGCGGCAGGTCCGCCCCCGCGGGCGCGGGCGGACCGGACCGCACGAGTTCCATGATCAACCGTGAACCACTCTCAGCCCCGGAGGTCCTTCCGTGACCCGAGTGCTTGTCGTCGAGGACGAGGAGTCCTTCAGCGAAGCTCTGTCCTACATGCTCCGCAAGGAGGGATTCGAGGTCGCCGTCGCGACCACCGGGCCGGAAGGACTCGACGAGTTCGAGCGCAACGGCGCCGACCTCGTCCTGCTCGACCTCATGCTGCCGGGGCTGCCCGGCACGGAGGTGTGCCGCCAGCTGCGCAGCCGCTCCAACGTCCCCGTCATCATGGTCACGGCGAAGGACAGCGAGATCGACAAGGTCGTGGGGCTGGAGATAGGAGCCGACGACTACGTCACCAAGCCCTTCTCCTCCCGCGAGCTCGTCGCCCGCATCCGCGCGGTGCTCCGCCGCCGCGGCGAGCCGGAGGAGACCGCGCCCGCCGCCCTGGAGGCGGGGCCGGTGCGGATGGACGTGGACCGCCACGTCGTCACCGTCGACGGCACCAAGGTGGACCTGCCGCTCAAGGAGTTCGACCTGCTGGAGATGCTGCTGCGCAACGCGGGCCGGGTGCTCACCCGCATGCAGCTCATCGACCGGGTCTGGGGCGCGGACTACGTCGGCGACACGAAGACCCTCGACGTCCACGTGAAGCGGCTGCGGGCGAAGATCGAACCGGACCCCGGCGCGCCGCGGTACCTGGTGACGGTGCGGGGCCTGGGCTACAAGTTCGAGCCGTAGACACCGCCGCGTACGCCGCCTGCCCCGGAGGACCCCTGAGGGGCCGCGCGTGCCCGTCTGCCGAGGGCCCGCGGGGCGCGGGCCCTCGTACGGCCACGCACGCCGGTCTCCCCGCGTGCGGGCCGTCGGGCGCCTTCGCGCGGGGGTCGCTACGCCACGTACGCCGAAGGGCGCCGCACCGGACCGGCCGGTGCGGCGCCCTTCGGCGTCTGTACGGGGCGAGCGTCAGTGCTCGTGGTCGTCGCCGTGCTCCTCGCCCTCGGCGCCCGCGGCCGGGGAGCCGGTGGCGGCCGGGGAGCCCTCGGGCGACGTGCTCGCGTCGGGGCTCGGCGAGGTGGCCGGGGAAGTGGCGGGCGACGGCGAGGTGGTGCCTGCCGCGCTCGGCGCACCCGACGGGCCGAAGTCCTTGTAGAAGCCGCTCGCGGGCACGACGAACGCCTGGAGCCCGACGTCACCGGTCCGGCTGAGCTGGAAGACCACTTCCTGGGCGTCGCCGTCCTTGGTGACCTCGCTGCCGTTCTCGATCTGCGCGGCGGCGTTGCCCTCGCCGCCGAGGACGAGGAAGCCGCCCGCGGGGATGGTCACCGGGCCGGAGCCCTCCGCCGGCGTCAGCTTCACGGTCGCCTCGGTGCCCGGGAGGGTGACGGCCTCCAGGGTCTCGGCCTTGTCACCGTCGTTGAAGAGGGTCGCCGACACGACGGAGGGGCCCTGGGCGCCCGCCTCCGGCTGGGTGATGACCACGGCGTTCTGCACCTTGATCGTGCCGACGGACGTGGCGGCGTTGTCCGGCCTGATGCCGAGGGTCTGCGCGTCGTTGCCCGCACCGCATGCGGTGAGCGAGGCGAGCGAGATCACGAGGGCGGTGGCGGCGAGGGCGCCGCGTCGAAGGCTGCGGCTCACGGCGGCGGCAACTCCTAGGACGTACGGACTGACGGGGCACGGTCGGTGTAGCGGCCTCAGGTTACCGACCCCCGGTTGCCGCCCCGCACCCGACCCGCCCCTGTCACCCCTGCAAGCGCCGTGCGCGCGGGGCCGGGCCGGTCCCGCGCGCCCCGCCGCTTCTCCGCGGCAGGACGTCTCCCGGCGCACCACCCGCAGCACCGCGCCGCACCGCCCCACCGCTCCACGGCCCGCTGCTTCCCGGACGAGCCCGGCGTCCGCTGCCCCGCGCCGTCACCGCCCTCGCCGTGTGCCGCCCCCTTTGTCACCGCAGCCCGCCATCCCGCCGCCCGCACTCCCGAGGCCCGCCGTCCCGCCCCGCACCGCGCGGCGGCGCCTCGTCCGCCGCTCGTGTTCCCGGTGGGATAAGCCCGCTTGATCAATTCCACGGCTCCCCCGCATTCCCCGCGGAAAAGCCACGCGTGATCAAATTCGGGAAAGTTCATCGCTCCTTCCTCCGTGCGTGTGACCGACATCCGAACGGAGCACGCGAACTGGACGACTCCGAACCAGACAAACCGGGATGTTTCGCCTGGCAGGTGGCGCTCCGGACGCGCGTAGCGTGGTCGTTTCCGACTGTGCACAGAGTGGCTCCGACCTGCGAATACCCGCCTCCGCTCGGCCTCCGCAGCACGTTCGCGACACTGTTGTCAAGCCCCGAGATATGCCCTGACCTGCGAAAACGCCATTCAGAAGAGGCCGTTCTCGTGTTACCCTGGATAGCCACGGAAGGGGTACCTGTCACATGACGTTCAAGGTTGGCGACACCGTGGTCTATCCCCATCACGGGGCCGCGCTGATCGAGGCTATCGAAACTCGTCAGATCAAAGGCGTGGACAAGACCTACTTGGTGCTCAAGGTCGCCCAGGGCGACTTGACGGTACGTGTGCCAGCGGACAACGCAGAGTTCGTCGGCGTACGCGATGTGGTCGGTCAGGACGGACTGGACCGGGTCTTCGAGGTGCTGCGTGCACCCTACGCCGAGGAGCCGACGAACTGGTCCCGTCGCTACAAGGCAAATCTCGAGAAGCTCGCCTCCGGCGACGTCATCAAGGTCGCCGAAGTGGTACGCGACCTGTGGCGCCGCGAGCGTGAGCGCGGTCTCTCCGCCGGAGAGAAGCGCATGCTGGCGAAGGCGCGCCAGATCCTGGTCAGCGAGCTCGCGCTCGCCGAGAACACCAACGAGGACAAGGCCGAAGCCCTGCTCGACGAGGTCCTCGCCTCCTGAGTATCCGCACGGACGAGGGCGCGGGCGGCCGAACGACGCCACCGCATCACCGGCGGGCACCCGCCCGCCGCGACCGCTGAACGCCCCGGCGCCCGGCGCCTCCCCGTATCGGTCCATCATTGCCGCGGTGCCCGATGACATGCTGTGTCCCACAGCATCGTCGCCGGGCGCTGCGGCATGTCCGGGCCAGGGAGCCGCACCACTGCTGCTGTGCACCCGCCCCCACCAGCGTCACGGAAGGGTCCGGTCGAGGCGACGCGCCCAGCACTCCCCCCGGTCGTACAGCCGGGGGCGCGCCCAGTCCATACCCATGTCGGCCGAGTGAACAAACCTGCCGGAGTGCAACGATGACAGACGCAGCACGTCCCGCCCGTACCGCCGCGGTCATCCCCGCGGCCGGCCGCGGCGTACGGCTCGGCCCGGGCGCCCCGAAGGCGCTCCGCACGCTGGGCGGCATCCCGATCCTGGTCCACGCCGTCCGGGCCATGTCCGCGTCCCGCGCCGTGTCCCACGTCGTGGTGGTGGCACCGCCCGACGGAGTCGCCGGGGTGCGGGCCCTGCTCGACGAGTACCCGGCACCCGAGCGCACCGAGGTCTCCGTCGTCCCCGGCGGCGCGACCCGCCAGGAGTCCGTCCGGCTCGGCCTCGCCGCGCTCCCCGACGACGTCGGCATCGTCCTCGTGCACGACGCCGCCCGCCCCCTGGTGCCCGTCGACACCGTCGACGCCGTCATCGAGGCGGTACGGGACGGGGGCGCGCCGGCCGTCGTCCCGGCCGTGCCGCTGGCCGACACGGTCAAGGAGGTCGACCCGGCCCCCGGCGGAGCCCCGGAACCGGTCCTGGGCACGCCCGAGCGCGCCCGGCTGCGCGCCGTCCAGACCCCGCAGGGCTTCGACCGTGCGACCCTCGTCCGCGCCCACGACGAGGTCACCGACGGCGTCACCGACGACGCCAGCATGGTGGAGAAGCTCGGCCTGCCCGTCGTCGCCGTCCCCGGCCACGAGGAGGCGTTCAAGGTCACCCGGCCCCTCGACCTGGTCCTGGCCGAGGCCGTACTCGCCCGCAGGAGGGTCACCGATGGCTTCTGACCTGCCCGTGATGCCGCTGGTCGGCATCGGCACCGACGTCCACGCCTTCGAGCGCGGCCGCGCACTGTGGTGCGCCGGCCTGCTGTGGGAGGGGGAGGAATACGGGCTCGCCGGCCACTCCGACGGCGACGTCGCCGCCCACGCCGCCTGCGACGCCCTGTTCTCCGCCGCCGGCCTCGGTGACCTCGGCGCGCACTTCGGCACCGACCGGCCCGAGTGGTCCGGCGCCTCCGGGGCGGCCCTGCTCGCCGAGGCCGCCCGCATCGTCCGCGCCGAGGGCTACGAGATCGGCAACATCGCCGTCCAGGTCATCGGTGTCCGGCCCAAGATCGGCAAGCGGCGCGAGGAAGCGCAGAAGGCGCTCGGCGCGGCAGCCGGTGCGCCGGTCTCCGTCTCCGGCACCACCACCGACGGCCTGGGCCTCACCGGTCGCGCCGAGGGCCTGGCGGCGCTCGCGACCGCACTGGTGTACCGGGTCCCGTAGCGGCGCGCGGCGCCCGGGGGCGCACGGTCACGGACCACACGCCCCCGGTGTTCCGCGACGGCCCCGCGCCCGCCGCCGGCCGGGCCCCTGGAGACGCCCGTGTGAAACCCGCACGCACGGGTGCCCACTACTCTTGATGCGTGACTATTCGGCTGTACGACACCAGCGCCCGCCAGATCCGCGACTTCACCCCGCTCTCGCCGGGCTGCGTCTCGATCTACCTGTGTGGCGCCACCGTGCAGGCGGCCCCGCACATCGGGCACATCAGGTCCGGGCTGAACTTCGACATCCTGCGCCGCTGGTTCGCCTACCGCGGCTACGACGTGACGTTCGTCCGCAACGTCACGGACATCGACGACAAGATCATCACGAAGGCCGCCGAGCAGGGCCGCCCCTGGTGGTCCATCGGGTACGAGAACGAGCGCGCGTTCAACGACGGGTACACGGCCCTCGGCTGCCTTCCGCCCACCTACGAGCCGCGCGCCACCGGCCACGTCACCGAGATGGTCGAGATGATGCGGGGGCTCATCGAGCGGGGCCACGCCTACGAGGCGGACGGCAACGTCTACTTCGACGTGCGGTCCTACCCCGGCTACCTGGAGCTGTCCCGGCAGGACCTCGACGACCTGCGCCAGCCGTCCGGCGAGGGCGAGACCGGCAAGCGGGACCCCCGCGACTTCGCGCTGTGGAAGGCCGCCAAGCCCGGCGAGCCGTCCTGGGAGACCCCCTGGGGCCGCGGCAGGCCCGGCTGGCACCTGGAGTGCTCCGCCATGGCGCACAAGTACCTGGGCGAGGTCTTCGACATCCACGGCGGCGGCCTGGACCTGGTGTTCCCGCACCACGAGAACGAGATCGCTCAGGCCAAGGCGTACGGTGACGAGTTCGCCCGCTACTGGCTGCACAACGCCTGGGTCACCATGAGCGGCGAGAAGATGTCCAAGTCGCTGGGCAACTCGGTGCTCGTGTCCGAGATGGTCAGGCAGTGGCGGCCCGTCGTCCTGCGCTACTACCTCGGCACCCCGCACTACCGCTCCATGATCGAGTACAGCGAGGAGGCCCTGCGCGAGGCCGACGCGGCGTACTCCCGCATCGAGGGGTTCGTGCAGCGGGCCGTGGAGAAGGCCGGGCGGACCGTCGAGCCCGCCGCCGAGGTGCCCGCGGCCTTCGCCGAGGCCATGGACGACGACCTGGGCGTCCCGCAGGCCCTCGCCGTCATCCACACCACCGTCCGGCAGGGCAACACCGCCCTCGCCGAGGACGACAAGGACACGGCCGTCGCCCGGCTCGCGGAGGTGCGGGCCATGCTCGGCGTCCTCGGGCTCGACCCGCTCGACCCGCAGTGGGCCGGCGACCAGGACCGTGACCAGGACCTGCACGGCGTCGTCGACAGCCTCGTGCGCGTGGTGCTCGACCAGCGGCAGGCGGCACGCGCCCGCAAGGACTGGGCCACCGCCGACGCGATCCGCGACCAGCTCGCGCAGTCCGGGCTCGTCGTCGAGGACGGCCCGGACGGCCCGCGGTGGACGCTCGGCGCCCGCTGACGCACCCTTGACGTGCCGCCCGGCCCGCCCGGGCGGCACACTTACGTAGACACGTACGCTCACAGCTTGACGACGACAGGTAGACATCATGGCCGGGAACAGCCAGCGCAGGAACCGCCGCACGAGCAACAAGAAGGGCGCGACGGTCGGCAGCGGTGGCAACCGGCGTCGCTCCCTCGAAGGGAAGGGGCCGACGCCGCCCGCGCACATGCGCAAGGGCCACGCGAAGAACCGCGTCGCCAACGCCAAGGCCAGGCAGGCCCAGCGGCGCCCCGTCGCCCGCCGGGGCGGCAAGGGCCAGGCCGAGATGGTCGTCGGCCGCAACCCGGTCTTCGAGGCGCTGCGCGACGGCGTGCCCGCCTCCACGCTGTACGTGCAGCAGTTCATCGACAACGACGAGCGGGTCCGTGACGCGCTGAAGCTGGCCGCGGACCGCGGCGGCATCAACCTCATGGAGGCCCCCCGCGCCGAGCTGGACCGGATGACGGGCGGCCTCAACCACCAGGGCCTCGTCCTCCAGGTCCCGCCGTACGAGTACGCGCACCCGGAGGACCTGGCGGCGGCCGCGTTCGACGAGGGCGAGGACCCGCTGATCGTCGCGCTGGACGGCGTCACCGACCCGCGCAACCTCGGCGCCATCGTGCGTTCCGTGTCCGCGTTCGGCGGCCACGGCGTGGTCGTGCCCGAGCGGCGCGCCGCCGGCATGACCGCCGGGGCCTGGAAGACGTCGGCGGGTACGGCCGCGCGTACGCCGGTCGCCCGCGCCACCAACCTGACCCGGGCCCTGGAGGCGTACAAGAAGGCGGGCCTCACCGTCGTCGGCCTCGCCGCGGACGGCGACGTGGAGCTGTCCGGGCTGGAGGCCCTCGGCGGTCCGGTCGTCATCGTCGTCGGCAGCGAGGGCAAGGGCCTGTCCCGCCTCGTCGGCGAGACCTGCGACGTCCGGGTGTCCATCCCGATGCCGGGCGGCGCGGAGTCGCTGAACGCCGGTGTGGCGGCCGGTGTCGTCCTCTACGAGGCGGCCAGGCGCCGCGTCTGACCGGGCCGCCCGGCCCGTCCCGCCGGGACCCGTCATGATCTTGACGGGTCTCGGACATTTCCCCGCTGTCAAGGCAGTGTCCTAAACGCTCATCACTCGGTTAGATGAGTGTGGACACCAGAACGCCCCGGCCCGGGTTCGATGATCAGCCTGCGCTGAGCATGGTCAAGGTGAACAGTGACCCCGCGCAGGTCATCGTGAACCACGCCAGCTTCCGGGTACAGCTCGCCCCGGTCCGGAAGCCCCGCTTCTCCGACCCCGCCCGCGTCCCCGCCCTCAGCGGCGCGGCGCCGGGCGCCGCCCGGCGGCGGCCCGTCGTGTGGTCCGGCAAGTCCTCGCCCGGAGACCCCGGCGCGACGGGCCTCCTCCAGGCCGTACGGGACTCCGCGGCCGTCGACGCGCTCGCCGGACCCCCGGGCGTCGCCCCGCGGGACGCCGGAGCGACGCAGGTCATCCCGCGCATCGCCCTCGCCGACGACGACACCCGCCCCACGCCGGTCGTCGGCGGCCCCCGCGGGCCGCACGCCACCGAGTCCCCGCTGCTGCCGCCCATGCGGCGCGCCGAGGGCGCGTACGACACCCCGCTCGACGACCCGCAGCCGCACGGCGCCGCCGGCCACCCGGACGACGACCCGTACGACGAGCGCACCGCCCAGGCCGACCAGCGGCACGCCTACTACCCGGGACGCCGCATGAACCTCGGCGGCGTCCTGCTGCCGCTGCGCGTGTTCCTCGGCTTCATCTCGGTCTACGCCGGCATGGGCAAGCTCTGCGACCCCGTCTACTTCGACGGCGGCGAGCGCGGCTCCATGGTCAACTGGCTGAACTCGCTGCACCCCTGGCCGCTCGCCGAGCCGCTGCGGGACTTCGCCCTCGCCCATCCCGTGGGCGCCGGGCTCAGCGTGGCGTTCGCCCAGGTCGTCGTCGGTGTCCTCACCGTCCTCGGCCTCTGGCAGCGGGTCGCCGCCGTGTTCGGTGCGCTGCTGTCGGCGGCGCTGCTGCTGACGGTCAGCTGGCGGGCCGTGCCCGCGTACGACGCGCCCGACATCATCTACCTGGCCGCCTGGTCCCCGCTGATCATCGCCGGGGCGCCCGTCTACTCCGTCGACGGCCGCCTCGCCGGCGAGGCGTGGCGCACCCTCGGACCGCGCTCCGCGCTGTGGGCGCTGCGCCGCCGCGTCCTGCGGCGCGGCGCGATCGCTACCGCGGTGGTCGTCGGACTGACCCTGCTCGTCGGGTCGCTGCTCGGCGGAGCCGTGCGCTCCTCCGACCTGATCACGGTGCCGGGGCCGAACGCCGACCCGACCAACCACCTGCCGGGCCGCCCCCTGCCGCAGGAGCCGGAGGGCGAGGGCTCCCCGTCCCGCGAGGCGGCCCCCAGCGAGCCGCGGCCGTCGTCCTCGGCGTCCAGCACCCCGTCGGCCTCCGCGTCGGCCACCGAGGAGCCTGAGGAGGGCCGCACCGCCGGCCCCACCGGGACGGTCCGCGAGACCGGCCGCGTCGAGGAGCAGCGGCCCACCGCCACCCAGGGCGCCGGCCAGGGCGGCGAGGCGCCGCAGCAGTCCCGCCCGGAGCCGCCCGCCACCACGTCCGGCCCGACGACCGGCGGCGGCAGCGGCGGGACGACCGGCGGCGGCACGGGCGAGGACACCGGCTCGGACAGCGGCACGGGCTCGGACGCCGACGAGGGCGGCTCCTCCGGCGGCAACCGCAACCCGCTCGGCGGCCTCCTGGGCTGACCCGAGGCCGTCCCACCCGTCCCCGCAGGGCGGTCACCGCGTACGCGTCGGTGACCGCCCTGCCGCATGCGGTGTGCCGGACCGGCAACGCGGATTGCCATCACGGGGAAGGGCGGCTGGACTGGGGGCATGGTGGACGACATCAGCGGGGCGCTGGCGGCGGTGGGGCCCCGCCTGAAGGAGCTTCGGACCCGGCGCGGGCTGACCCTCACCGCGCTGTCCGAGGCGACCGGCATCTCCCGCAGCACCCTGTCCCGGCTGGAGTCGGGGCAGCGCCGCCCCACGCTGGAACTGCTGCTGCCGATCTCCCAGGCCCACCAGGTGCCCCTGGACGAGCTGGTGGGGGCGCCGGACGTGGGCGATCCGCGGGTGCGGCTGAAGCCGGTGCGTTCCGGGCACGACGCCACCGTGGTGCCGCTGACCCGGTCCCCGGGCCCCCTTCAGGCGTACAAGATGGTCATCCCCGTCGACCGCAGCACGCCGGAACCGCGCACCCACGAGGGGTACGAGTGGCTGTACGTGCTGTCGGGGCGGCTGCGGCTCGTGCTGGCCGACCACGACCTGGTGATGGGGCAGGGCGAGGCCGCCGAGTTCGACACCCGGCTCCCGCACTGGTTCGGCTCCACGGGGGAGGGCCCGGTGGAGCTGCTCAGCCTCTTCGGACGGCAGGGGGAGCGGATGCACGTACGGGCGCAGCCGCGGGCGCGCAGGGGCGCTCCCTAGCTAGGCGTGGTCGCCGACCAGTTCCTTGGCGGCCTCGGTGAGGTCCTTGGCGGTGTCGATGGCCCGCCAGTAGGCGCCCTGCGGCAGGGGGAAGCCGGCGAGGCGGCGTTCGCGCGCGAGGCGGGGGAAGGTGGCCCGCTCGTGGTCGCCGCGCTCGGGCAGCAGGTCGCGGAAGCCCGCGGAGAAGACGTACACGCCCGCGTTGATCAGGTACGGCGAGGGCGGTGCCTCGATGAAGTCGGTGATGTGCCCGAAGGCGTCGGTCTCGACGGCGCCCCACGGGATGCGGGGCCGGGCGAGGGCGAGGGTCGCGGCGGCGTCCCGTTCGGTGTGGAAGGCGGCCATCTCGCGCAGCGAGAACCGGGTCCAGATGTCGCCGTTCGTGGCGTACCAGGGGGCGTCGGCGCGGGGCAGGGCGGCCGCCGCGTATTTGAGCGCCCCGCCGCGGCCGAGGGGCTCGTCCTCCACGACGGTGGTGACGCGGAGCGGCAGCCGGGCGGTGGTCAGCCAGTCCTGGAGGACGCCGGCGAGGTGGCCACAGGAGACCACGGCGTCGGTGACGCCCTCGGTGGCCAGCCAGGACAGCTGATGGCCGATGATCGGGGTCCCGGTGCCCGGGATCTCGACCATCGGCTTGGGTCGGTCGTCGGTGTACGGACGGAGGCGCGAGCCCTGGCCCCCGGCCAGGATCACGGCCTGTGTGGGGGGCGCCTCGGGGTGCCCGTGCGGGGTGTCGGCCACGTGGAGGTGCGGGCTGTCAGCTGGCGTGGGCGACGCCGTAGGCGAAGGAGGTGTCGCAGACCGGGCGGGAGTAGGACTGCGCGCGGGTCGGTCCGTAGTGGCGGACGGCGGCCTGGCCGAGGTCGCGGGCGAGGGACATGCAGTACTTGCCCAGTGACGGGCTCTGCTCCACGGCGCGCTGCAGGCTGGTGAGCGCGGTGCCGGGGTCCTTCTCGCGCAGCTCGACCAGCAGGCGGTCGCGCAGGACGTCCTGCGGGGCGCGGGGCTTGGCGGGCTCCGAGACGCTCTCGGCGGACGCCGTGAGGAGCTGGGTCTCGGGGTGTGCACCTGCCCAGGGGACGCTGGTGACCGCGAGAGTTCCGGAGAGCACCAGGACGACGGGCAGGACGAGAGCGAGGGTGCGGCCGATGCGGCGTGCTGTCTGGGTCACGGGAGGGAGCGTAGCGCTCGGTGAAGTTTCAGAGACGTTTAGTCACTCTGATGAGGGAGGTTTCTTTCCCCTTTTGGGCGTGCGGAGTTGACGCCCGCAGGCGCGTGGCGGCCGAAACGGGCCCTGCGGGCGGGTCGGTGGGCCCCGGGAACGCGAACGGCCCCGCGTCCGGCGGACGGACGCGGGGCCGCTGCGGAACCACCCGCGGTCGTGCGGGCCCCGCCCGCCGCCGGGCGGGCGGGGCACGGTCGAGGCGGGCGGAGCGCGGTGCGTGCGGTGGCGCGGGTCAGTCGGAGAGGCGCTCGCCCGTGGTGGTCGAGAAGACGTGCATCTCGTCCGCGCGCGGCACGACGTGCAGCGTCGAGCCCTTCGCCGGGATGGAACGGCCGCCGACGCGGACGACGAGGTCCTTGGTCTCCCCGGAGACCTGGGCGGTGCCGTAGACGTAGCCGTCGGCGCCGAGTTCCTCGACGACGTTGACGGAGACGGCGAGGCCGGTCGGCGCACCGGCGGCGGAGCCGTCGGCCAGGTCGAAGTGCTCGGGGCGGACGCCGACCGTGACGGTCCGGTCGCCCTTCGCGGCGGCCGCGGACAGCGCCTCGCGGGACACCGGCACGACGCTGTCGCCGAACATGACGCCGCCCTCGGTGATCGGCACCTCGACGAGGTTCATGGCGGGCGAGCCGGTGAAGCCGGCGACGAAGAGGTTGGCCGGGCGGTCGTACATGGTGCGCGGGGTGTCGACCTGCTGGAGCAGACCGTCCTTGAGGACGGCGACGCGGTCGCCCATCGTCAGCGCCTCGACCTGGTCGTGCGTGACGTAGACCGTGGTGATGCCGAGGCGGCGCTGGAGCGACGCGATCTGCGTACGGGTCGAGACGCGGAGCTTGGCGTCCAGGTTGGACAGCGGCTCGTCCATGAGGAAGACCTGCGGCTCCCGGACGATGGCGCGGCCCATGGCGACGCGCTGGCGCTGACCGCCGGACAGGGCCTTCGGCTTGCGGTCCAGGTACTGCGTGAGGTCGAGGATCTTGGCGGCTTCCTCGACCTTCTTGCGGATCTCCGCCTTGTTCACGCCGGCGATCTTCAGGGCGAAGCCCATGTTGTCGGCGACGGTCATGTGCGGGTAGAGCGCGTAGTTCTGGAACACCATGGCGATGTCCCGGTCCTTCGGCGGCAGGTGGGTGACGTCGCGGTCCCCGATGCGGATGGCGCCGCCGTTGACGTCCTCCAGGCCGGCGAGCATGCGCAGGGACGTGGACTTGCCGCAGCCGGACGGGCCGACGAGGACGAGGAACTCGCCGTCGGCGATCTCGATGTCGAGCTGGTCGACGGCGGGCTTGGTGCCACCCGGGTACAGCCGGGTCGCCTTGTCGAACGTGACAGAAGCCATGGTGGTGGATTCCCTTCACCGGCAGGAACGTGCCGGACGATCCGAGTAAAGGAAGGAATGTTCAGGTCTAGTCCATGCGAGTGAACTGCGGGTGACGGTACCCGGCGGGGGCGGCTCCTGTCAGTACCTACCGGCCAGTGACATTCCCGACCACGGTCGGGGGCGGCTCCGGTTACACTGACCCGGCTGCCGCCTTAGCTCAGTTGGCTAGAGCGCTTGACTTGTAATCTTGAGGTCGTCGGTTCGATTCCGACAGGCGGCTCTTCCCCGAAGGCCCCCGGCCCCTCCCGGCCGGGGGCCTTCGGCGTCGTGCGGCCCGGCGGGCACCGGCCGGCCGCCGTCAGTGGCGGCCGGAGACGCGGTCGGCGAGGCGGGCGAGGCGCAGGGTGTCCGTGCTGTGCGTGGCGGCCTCCCGGCGGTCGGCGTGCCGGTACGCCGCGTACAGGGCGTGCACACCGAGCCAGCGCAGCGGCTCGGGCTCCCAGGTGCGGACCCGGTGCCCGACCCACGGCAGCGTGGTCAGCTCGGTGGGGCCGGACTGGCCGGAGTCCTGCCGGACGAGGTCGCGCAGGGTGCGTGCGGCGAGGTTCGCGGTGGCCACGCCGGAACCGACGTAGCCGCCGGCCCAGCCGAGGCCGGTGGTGCGGTCCAGGGTGACGGTGGCGCACCAGTCGCGGGGGACCCCGAGGACGCCGGACCAGGCGTGGGCGATCTCCACGCCCGCGAGCCGGGGGAAGAAGTCGACCAGGATGCCGTGGAGCTCCCGGACGGTCGCGGGCCGGGTGCGGCCGTCGTTGTCGGTGCGGGAGCCGTAGCGGTACGGGGTGCCGCGCCCGCCGAGCGCGATCCGGTCGTCCGCGGTGCGCTGGGCGTACATGTAGGCGTGGGCGGTGTCGCCGAGGGTCTCGCGGCCTTCCCAGCCCAGCTCGGCCCAGACCTCGGCCGGGACCGGAGCCGTCACGATCATGGAGGAGTTCATGGGGAGCCAGGTGCGGCGCCGCCCCTTGAGGGAGGCCGTGAAGCCCTCGGTGCAGCGCAGCACGTACGGGGCGCGGACGGTGCCGTACGGGGTGACCGCGTGCTTCGGCCTGATCTCGGTGACCGGGGTGTTCTCGTGGATCGTCACGCCCAGGGACTCGACGGTGGCGGCGAGGCCCACGGCGAGCCTGGCCGGCTGGATGCGGGCTCCGTGCGGGGTCCACGACGAGCCGACGGCGCCGCTGACCTTCAGGCGCGCGGCGGTCTCCCGGGCCCCGTACAGCTCGCGGTCCTGTTCTCCGAAGGCCAGCTCGGCGGCGTGGAAGCGCTTGAGGCGGGCCAGTTGGGCGGGGGTGCGGGCGACCTCCAGCACGCCGCCCCGGTGGACGTCCGCGTCGATGCCCTCCCGCGCGGCGACCTCGACGACCTCGGAGACGGTGTCGTTCATGGCCCGCTGGAGCCGTACGGCGGCGTCGTGGCCGTGCAGCCGCGCGTACCGGTCGCGGCCGGCGATGCCGTTGTAGAGCCAGCCGCCGTTGCGCCCGGAGGCGCCGTACCCGCAGAAGCGGGCCTCCAGGACGACGATGTCGAGGAACGGTACGGCCTTCTTCAGGTAGTAGGCCGTCCACAGCCCCGTGTAGCCGCCTCCCACGATGCAGACGTCGGCGGCGGTGTCCCCGGGCAGCGGCTCACGCGGCGCCGGAGTGCCCTCCTGCGCGTACCAGAACGAGATGCCGCCGTTGATCGTGTTCATGGCGGGGGACGTTACTGGACGGGCGGGGCCGTGGGGAGGGGCGAACCGGGTGGACGGCGGAGGGGCCGGGGCGGCAGGCTGCGGGCATGATTCGTACTGCCGTGTCCGCCGACGTCCCGCTCATCCACGCCATGGTCCGTGAGCTCGCCCTGTACGAGAAGGCCCTGGAGGAGGCGCGGGCGACCGAGGAGCAGCTGAGGGAGGCGCTCTTCGGGGAGCGGCCCGCCGCGTTCGCGCACGTGGCGCAGGACGAGAGCGGCGAGGTCGTCGGGTTCGCGCTGTGGTTCCTGAACTTCTCGACGTGGCGCGGGGTGCACGGCATCTACCTGGAGGACCTGTACGTCCGCCCGGAGGCCCGCGGCGGCGGCCACGGCAGGGCGCTGCTGCGGGAGTTGGCCCGGATCTGCGTGGAGCGCGGCTACGAGCGGCTGGAGTGGTCCGTCCTGGACTGGAACGAGCCCGCGATCGGCTTCTACAGGTCGCTCGGCGCGGTGGCGATGGACGAGTGGACGGTGCACCGGCTGACGGACGGTGCCCTGGCCGCGCTGGGCGGGGAATAGGCCGGGGCCTCACCGGGCGGGTGTGCCGCGGTGTGGCGGCGGCCGGCTGCGGGCGGGGCGGTGGGCGCGGGCCGGGGAGGCGTGCGGCGGGGGCGGGTCCGCCCGGTCCTGGAAGGCGCACCGGAGGGCCGGGCCGGCCGTCTTCGTCGGGCGCGCCGGAGCCGGGTCGGGTCGCCCGGCCGCCGGGGGCGGCCGGCGCGCCTGCCGGCTGCGGTCCGCGGTGCCGCCGTGTGCGGCGCCCGGTGCCGGCGTGCGGTGCGTGTGGCCGGGTGGCGGCCTCCGCCTTCCCGGGGTCCGGGCCCGGCGTGGCGGTCTCAGCGGGGCGCCCGCTGCTCACGGGGGCACCGGGACGGGGGCGAAGCCCGCTCCGGGCGCCGCGCCGCGCGCGCTGCTGCGAGGTGGGTGAACGGCCCGGCCCGAGGCTGTGGCGCCCGCGGTCGACCAGGCGGGCGTGGGGATGCTCGGGGGCCGGGGGTGCGGCCCCGGCCGGGGCGGGTGGGGGGTGTGCGGTCTGGTGGTGCGGTGGTGTGACGGGTGGCGCTCCCGCGGAGGTCAGGCGGGGATGCTCTCGGACGCGGAGGCCCGGTCGTCGGCCTCGGCGTCCGCGTTCATCTCCTCTATGACGCGTGCCCCCCGGTCCGGCGCCATGTCCAGGCGGGCCAGGACGGCGGGGGTGGCGATGCTCGGGTAGATGTAGCCGTACAGGTCGGCGACGCGGTCCTCGAAGTCCTCGCGGTCCGTCAGGGTTTCGGACACCGACTGGGCGCCCGTCCAGGCGGCGGTGAGGGTCCAGGCGGCCGAGGCGGTCTCCACGTGCGGCAGCAGCTCGCCCTGGTCCTTGGCCCGGTCCAGCAGCTCCCGGGTGAGGTCTATCCAGCCGGGCAGGGAGCCGCCGTGGAAGGTCTTGTTCGTCGCGGGACCGAGGGACAGCCGGGCTCCGGCGCTGAGCATCGGCTCCCGGCGCATGCGGTACGCCAGGACCATCGACATGTCGAAGATCTCCTGGAGTTTGATGTCCCTGGACGGCACCCCTCCCTCCGCGAACTGCTCGTCGATGACGCCCTGCGCGAGGAGCTGCTTGGAGGGGAAGTGGAAGTACAGGGCGCCCTTCGTGACCCCGGCGCGGGTGAGGATGTCCGCGATCGTCGCGGCCTCGTACCCCCGCTCGTCGAACACGGCCGCCGCCGCCTCAAGGATCGTGCGACGGGTGCGGACTGCCCGTTCCTGCTGTGCCACGGTGCCTCCGGTTGCCAGGTGTCCTATGGCCGAGCGGTCCACTGCATCAGCCATGTACCTGGAATTCAACCAGGGAGTCCGTATTTTTGTCAGCTCCGTCACCGGGGCGGGCGGCCCGCACGGTGCGCGTCTGGCGGAGAACCTACTGGTCAGGGCGGGGCGCGCGGGCGGCGAGGCGATTTGTTGAGGGCAGTAGTACCGCGTGTCCGGTTTGATCAGACGAGGCTGGTACCGTCCGTCGCATGATCGCCGGTAGCAGCTTGCTCGCAGGGAAGTCGGTACTGGTCACGGGGGCGGGGCGGGGGATCGGGGCTGCCGCGGCACGGGTGTTCTGCCGCGAGGGCGCCGCGGTGACGCTCGTCGCTCGCAGGGAAGCCGGACTCGCCTCTCTGGTGGACGAGTTGACGGCTCGGGGGAGTCGGGCGCAGTACGTCGTCGGGGACGTCGCGCGGCGGGCGGACGCCGACCGCGCGGTGGCCGCGGCGGTTGCCGCGTACGGGCGGCTGGACGCGGCGTTCAACAACGCCGGTGTCGCCGCCCTGCCGGGACCCATGCACCTCATGGACGACGCCGTCTTCGACGAGGTGATGGAGGTGAACGTCCGTGGCGTGTGGAACTGCATGCGCGCCGAGCTCGCCGCGATGCTGGAGGGGGGCGCCGGCGCGATCGTCAACAACAGCAGCACCGCCGGGCTGGTCGCCACCGCGGCCGGCTCGCCGTACATCGCGGCGAAGCACGCGGTCATCGGCCTGACGAAGGCGGCGGCCAACGAGTACGGCTCGGCCGGCATACGGGTCAACGCCCTGGCCACGGGCGCCACCCGCACCGAGATGCTCACCGGCTGGCTGGCGGAGGACCACCCGGCCAGGGAGAACGCGATGGCGGGCAAGGCGATGCTGGGCCGCCTCGCGGAGAGCGAGGAGATCGCCGAGACCGCGGCGTGGCTGTGCAGCGACCGCGCCTCCTATCTGACCGGCACCACGGTCGCCGTGGACGGCGGGCGCCTCGCCCGCTGAGCTCCGCCGCGGGGAGAGGGGAAACATCCCGACGGTCCGTTTTCCGGCCGACCTTGACCTCAACTCGGCTTGAGGTCATACGTTCTCCGTGTCGCCCCGCAACCGCGTGGGCGGAGCCAAAGTGGCGGAATCGGAGGGGTGCGGCGATGCGGGCCGACGTGTTCTCCGCGGACGAGGCGCCCCGGCTCGGCAGCGGCGCGGCGCGGCACGGAGCCGCGGCGCCGGGGGCCGTCACCGCCGGGTGTCCGGCGCGGCTCGGCCGCAGTCGCCCCCGCCGGGGACGGGTGCGGCCTGACCGGGCCGCCGCGCCCTGTGCGGTCGTTCCCGCGGCGGGCCCGTGGCCCCCTGGCTGCGCGCGGTAGCTCGCCCGGTGCGCCGCGGGCGCTCCCCTCGTGCTGCACGTCGGCCCGGTGCGGCGCGGGTCTGCTCCTCCGCACCGTCTCCTTCCTCTTCTTCCTTACTCAACTCCACGAATCGAGGATCACCATGTCCGAGTCACCCCTCAAGATCGGTGTCATCGTCGGCAGCGTGCGCACCGGACGGTTCGCCGACACGGTCGCGCGGTGGTTCGTCTCCGAGGTCGGCAAGCGGGACGACATGGAGGTGCACGTCATCGACCTGACCGAGCCGGCCCTCGTCGAGGAGCTGAAGCTCACCCTGGAGGAGGCCGGGGCCTCCGGCAGCGCGCCGCGCCTCGCCGAGCGGATCGCCGGCCTCGACGGCTTCGTGGTGATCACGCCCGAGTACAACCACGGCTATCCGGCCTCCCTGAAGCTCGCCATCGACTACGTCTACGGCGAATGGCGGGCCAAGCCCGTCGGCTTCGTGTCGTACGGCGGGATGGCCGGCGGCCAGCGGGCCGTCGAGCAGCTGCGGCAGGTCTTCGCTGAGCTGCACGCCGTGACCCTGCGCGACACGGTCAGCTTCCACATGGCGTGGGAGAAGTTCGACGAGGACGGCCGTCCGCACGACGCCGAGGGGCCGGCGAAGGCCGCCGGGGTCATGCTGGACCAGCTGGCCTGGTGGGGGGTCACCCTGCGGGAGGGCCGGGCCGCCCGTCCGTACGGGGGCTGATCGCCGCTGCGCACGCGGTGCGTCCCGCTGCCCGGGCCGTACCGCGGCGTGGCGCGGGGCGTGCGGGCGGGGGGTGTGGGGGGTGTGGGGGGTGGCGGGGTGGTGCGCGGCGGGTGGGTCAGAGCGCCATGCGCTGGGGCGTCAGGAACGTGCACTGGAAGACGGGGTCGCCGTCCTGGTGACCGGTGACGCTCACTACCGCCCGGGTGCCGGGGGCGAGCGGCGGGATGACGCGGGTCGCGATCCGGCAGGGTATGCCGAACTCGGCGTAGCGGTGGAACGAGATGCTGCCGTGCACGGGCAGGAACGAGGTCGGCGCCGTCGCGGCGTACGCGGCCTGGCGGGCGGCCTCGAAGAGCAGCATGCCGGGGATGTGGTCGTTGGGCCGCTGGAACAGCGTGGGGTGGCGGGTGTCCACCCGGAGGTTCCACTCGCCCGGCTCCTCGGCCGTCGGTGAGAGCAGGACGTGGTCGACGTGCGGGCGGCCCACGAGGTGCGGGTCGACCGGCGGCTCGACCGGAACGGCGAGCACCGGCACCGAGCGGTCGCCGCGCAGCCGGTGGTAGGCGGCCCTGCTGGTGAGGCGGACGTCGCCGCCGCTGGTGGCCACCGGACGGCCGTCCCGCTCGAAGACGGTGTCCACGCGCATCTGCGAGACGCGGCCGCCCCGGTACTTGAGCTGCGAGAACGTGATGCGGACGTCCACCGTGTTGTCACGGTCGCTGACACCGAGGCCCTCGGGGTGGCAGGTGTAGTCGAGGTCGGTGAGCAGGAAGTGGTGGTCCAGCGGTACGTCGTACGCCGCGTGGATGACGGCCATCGACGCCTGCCGCATCGTTTCCGCAATCAGCATCGGGTCGTGGATGCCTCCCTGGACGGGGGCGAAGAACGGATGATCAGCCGGCCAGCACGCCCTGACGAGGAACTGGTTCGCGTCGAGGGCGGTCCAGGCGATCGGGAACGCGTCTTCCTCGCGCACCCGGTGGCACATCGCCGCGGACATGGGGCGGAAGGGTCTGGGCGCGGGCACCGTGGCCACCGCGGTGCCGCCCGTGCGCTCCGTGTACACCAAGTCGAGCATGCGTCTCCCCCTTGATTGAGAGCCACTTCTTGTCGCTCCGCGGCCAAAGATACAGACGCGCCGGTATTTTGTCGTGCCTTAAGAGCGAGCCCCGAGCGGCGCCTTTCCGTCGGATGAACGAACGGTTTTGCGTTCCCAAAAGCGTGACAAGCAGGTGTAACTGCCCACTGCGTGCCGGGAGATGCGGCAGTTTGTGCGTGAGGCGTGATCGATTGACTGCGGTCAGTGACGGAATGCTTCGTTCCCTGCGCGGAGCGAGAGTGGGTAACAAACCAGGAGCGCGGTTTAGTAAGGGGGGTGAGTATGGTCGTCTACGTCAAGTGATGGAGGCGCTGTCCGTGATCGAGCGGGGACAGATCGTGCTCGTGTCATGTGCCCTTCGGGATCGGTTCATGAACAGTTTCGATCGTCTGCGGGTCTGCGGGTCTGCGGGTCTGCGGGGCGTCCGGTCCGGGGCTTGGGGCCCGGGGGTCCCCGGGTGGGGTCCGCTCGGCGTGGGCGTCTCGATGCCGGGGGCGATGGGTGCCGTACGTGGCAGGTACGGGCGAGTGGGGGGCCAGTCGGGCGCGGTGGCGCCGTGCGCGCTGCCGGGGCCGCCTCGCCTCCCGAGTGCGGGGTCCGGGGCGCGGTGGTCCGCCGGTGACCGGGGTGCCCCGTGCGCACGGCGGGCTCCCCGTCCTCGGACGGCAAGGGGCGCCCGGCCCGGGGCGGCTCCTTCGTACAGGGCCCCGGCACGGACACCCGTCGGCAGGGGCCGCCGCCGGCGGGCTCCCGCACGGCCGGCGTTCCGCGGCGGCGGTCCCGCCGCGTGCTGCCGCCCGCCTGCGTCCTTCGTGGGGGCACGGCGGGTGACGGGGCGGCCGTCCGGGGCGCCTAGCGTGCGTCGGCCCCCGCGCTGCGCCGGGCGTGCTCCTGCGCGTACCAGTCGGCGTACGCGGGGAAGGCGTCACGGAACGCGGGACCGGGCCCCGCCGGCACCATGGACCACAGGCGACTGCTGTCGTACCAGTGGTCCGTCGCCAGCAGGGACACCATCCTCCGACCCTGGGGAATGCCGGCCGCCGCCAGCCGTTCCTCGGCCTCCTGCCGCGTCACCTCGCCCACGGGCTCCGGCAGGTCCAGCGCACGGCACACCGCGGTGAGGAGCTCCCGCGAGGTCACGGGCTCCGGATGGCTCGCGTGCAGCACCCCGCCGGGAAGCCGCCGGGACGGCGCTCCTACCGCGAGGTGGGCGAGCGCACCGGCCAACGCGTCGGCGGAGACCAGGGAGATGCGCGCCCGACCGCCGTCCACCCAGTGCGGCACCGCGGTGAGCATCCGTACCAGGGCCGGTACGACCCAGGTGTCGCCCGCCCCGTACACCAGGTGCGGGCGCAGCACCGTGCCGCCGGCCGCGAGCACCAGCCGCTCCCCGGCCAGCCGGGTCACGCTCGTCGGCGACACCGGCTCCTCGGCCAGGCACCCCTCCGCCTCGCCGCGGTGGGGGACGTCCCGGTACACGGCCGCGGTGCCCAGTTGGACGATGCGGTCGACGCCGGCTCGTGCCGCCTCCGCGAGAAGGGCCCGCGTGCCCTCGGTGTTGACGGCGCGGCAGCTCTCCTCGTCGCCGCCGATGCGGGCCGCGAGGTGGAGGACGGTGTCGACGCCCTCGCAGACGCCCCGCAGGGAGCCCGGGTCGGCCAGATCGCCCCGCACGGCCCGCACCGTCCTGCCGGACCACCGGGCGGGAAGCTCCCGGCGGTGCGTCAGGATCCGCACGTCGACGTCGGTGCCGAGCCGGTCGACCACATGGGCCCCGACGAAGCCGGTGCCCCCCGTCACGAGTATCCGCTGCCTGATCAACCGGGTCCCCTCCCCGTGCGGTCCCGGGGGACCGCTCGCCGACGATCGTTCGGACGGGCCCGATGCTACTGGCCCGGCGCGCGGCGCGTTACGGCACGCGGGGGAAGCGCGCCTGGAGGTCCCAGACGGCCGGGTTGTCGGCGAGGTCCTCGTGCATGTCGGTGAGGTCCGCGATCAGGTCGTGGAGGAAGTCCCGTGCCTCGCGGCGCAGTTCGGTGTGGCTGAAGGTGAGCGGGGGCTCGTCTCCCGGCATCCAGTCGGCTTCGACGTCCACCCAGCCGAAGCGCCGCTCGAACAGCATCCGGTCCGCGGACTCCGTGAAGTCCAGCTCGGCGCGGCGCGGCCGGGCGGCGCGGCTGCCGAGGGGGTCGCGGTCGAGCTGCTCGACGATGTCGCACAGCGCCCACGCGAAGTCCAGGACCGGCACCCACCCCCAGGCTGTGGACACCTCCCGGTCCGCCTCCGTGTCGGCCAGGTACACGTCCCCGCAGAACAGGTCGTGCCGCAGCGCGTGGACGTCCGCCCGCCGGTAGTCCGTCTGCGGCGGGTCGGGGAAGCGGCGGGAGAGCGAGTAGCCGATGTCGAGCACGTAGGCGATGGTGTCATGGCCGCGGGCCCGCCCACGGGCGGGGACCACCCAGCGGAGCCCGGAGCCCGCGCTTCGGCACGCGGGACCCCCGGCGGCTGTACGCCGGGCGGGGCCCGGCGGGGATGACGGGGGCGAGCCCGGGCGGGGACGGCGTGGCGCGGGCGGCTCGGGACGACGGCCCGCCCTCTCGGACGGGCCGGCACGGGCGGATGCCGCTGCGAGCGGGCTCGGGCGGCCGGCGCCCCGTCCGCGGGGAGGCCCGCGCAGCCGGTCGAGCGGAGTCCGCAGGCGGCCGGACCCCGGCCCGGGCCCGGGAGCAGGGGGTGCGGACGGCGGGGCAGGCGGGCGTCGCGCGCGGGGAGCGTCGGCGCGTGGTGCGGCCACTGCGGGTCGCCGGGCCAGGGAGGGCGGAGTCGGGGCGTGGGCCGTTTCACGGCGTGGGCCGTTCAGCGGCGTGGGGCGGGCGGAGCACGGAACGGAGCGCTCAGGGCAGGAGGCGCTGTTCCTTCGCCTGGGCCACCGCCCCCGCGCGGGTCTCCACGCCGAGCTTCGCGTAGATGCGGCCCAGGTGCGTCTTCACCGTGGCCTCGCTGATGAAGAGCGCGCGGGCGATGTCGCGGTTGCCGAGGCCGCGGGCCAGCTGGCCCAGGATGTCCCGTTCGCGGGCCGTCAGCGCGGGCGCCGCCGCCCCCCGCACCCGGTTCATGACGCGGCCCGCCACCGGGGCCGACAGGGCGGTACGGCCCTCGGCGGCGGCGCGGATCGCCGCGAACAGCTCCTCCGGGCGCTCCGCCTTCAGCAGGTAGCCCGTCGCGCCCGCGTCGATCGCCCGCGTGATGTCGGCGTCCGTGTCGTACGTGGTGAGGACCAGCACCCGCGCGTACGACGCCTGCGTGATGCGCCGGGTCGCCTCCACCCCGTCCATGCCCGGGCCCAGTTGGAGGTCCATCAGCACCACCTCGGGCCGCAGGATCGAGAAGTGCGGCGAGACGCGGCGGATCTGGCCCGCGCCCAGCGGCTACGGCGCCGCCGGCCGCCGCACGGCCTCACGTACGCCCCGGCGTACGGCCTGACGCACGGCGGCGGACCCGGCAGCCGGGCCGCACGGCCACCCCGCCGTGCGGCCGGGCTGCGGACCCGTCGCACCACCGGACGCACGGCCCGGCGCCCGCCCCCGGCGGGGCCGGGCCGGACCACGACACCCCAAGGAGCCAGCCATGCCCGAGCAGCAGAAGAAGACCTCCCCGCGCGCCCGTGTCCTCGCCGCCGGCACCGTCGGCGCCCTCTCCGCCAACGCCGCCGAGCCCGCCGCCAAGCACGCGACCACCGCGCCCGTGACCGACCGCGACCACCTCACCCGCACCACCCACCTCACCGTCGACGCCGCCACCCGGGCCGCCCGGGCCGCCCTCAAGGCCGCGGCCGAGGAAGGCCGGCGCGTCACCGTCGCCGTCGTGGACCGCAACGGCAACACGGTCGTCGTGCTGCGCGGCGACGGCGCGGGCCCGCAGTCGTACGAGTCGGCGCAGCGCAAGGCGTTCACGGCCGTGTCGTGGAACGCGCCCACGTCCGCACTGGCCGAGCGCCTGGAGTCGGCGCCGAACCTGAAGGACATCCCGGGCACCCTCTTCCTCGGCGGCGGCGTGCCCGTCACCGCCTCCGGCGCCCCCGTCGCGGGCATCGGCGTGGCGGGGGCGCCCGGCGGCGACCTCGACGAGAAGTACGCCCGGGCGGGCGCCGCCGCCCTCGCAGGCTGACCGGTTCCGCTTACCATCGCCGGGTGTACCGGACCCGGCCCCGCACCCCCGCCGGCAGGCGCCCCGCCGCCGCGGGCGCCGCCGCCCTGCTCCTCCTGGGGGCGGCGCTCGCCGGCTGCACCGGCGGGGTGCGGGGCGAGCCCGGCGCGGCGGGCCTGCGCGACCCGTACTTCCCGAGGCTCGGCAACGGCGGCTACGACGTCGGCCACTACGCCCTCACCCTGGCGTACGACCCGCGCACCCGGCACCTGGACGGCACCGCGGAGATCACCGCCCGCGCCACCAAGGACCTCAGCGCCTTCAACCTGGACCTCGCGGGGCTCACCGTGCACGGCGCCACCGTCGACGGCGAGCGGGCCTCCGTGCGCCGCGCCGGGCACGAGGTCACGCTGCGGCCCCGCGGCGACATCGGCGAGGGCGACACCTTCCGCACCGTGATCCGCTACTCCGGCACGCCCCGCACGGTCACCGACCCGGACGGCTCGCAGGAGGGCTGGCTGCCGACCGCGGACGGGGCCCTGGCCGTCGGCCAGCCCACCGGGTCCATAGCGTGGTTCCCCGGCAACCACCACCCCTCCGACAAGGCCGCCTACGAGGTGCGGATCACCGTCCCCAAGGGCGTCCGGGCCGTCTCCAACGGTGAGATCACCGGCACCCGCACCGCCGCCGACGGCGCCACCACCACCACGTGGCGGACCGCCGAGCCGATGGCGAGCTACCTCGCGGTACTGGCCGTCGGCGCTTACGAGGTCGAGACGTCCCGCACCGCGTCGGGCCTGCCCGTCCTCACCGCGGTGGACTCCGCGGTCGCCCGCCGCGGCGACACCGGGCGGGTCCTCGAGCGCCTGCCGGACGCCGTCACGTGGGGCGAGCGGCGCTTCGGGCCGTACCCGTTCTCCTCGACCGGGGTGATCGTCGAGCGGGCGGAGGACATCGGCTACGCCCTGGAGACCCAGACCCGGCCGGTCTTCCCCGAGGACGCGTTCACCGAGCCGGTCCTCGTCCACGAACTGGCCCACCAGTGGTACGGCGACTCCGTGTCACCGGAGACGTGGCGGGACATGTGGCTCAACGAGGGGTTCGCGACCTACGCGGAGTGGCTGTACGCGGAAGACCTCTCGGGCACGCCCGCGCGGCAGGCCCACGAAGCGGCCTTCGCGGACGACGCCAACTGGGCGTTCCCCCCGGCCGAGCCGCCGGGGCCCGAGCACATCTCGGGCGCGCCCGTGTACGGCCGCGGCGCGATGGTCCTGCAGAAGCTGCGCGAAAGCGTCGGCGACGAGGTCTTCTTCACGATCCTGAAGGGCTGGGCGGCGGAGCACCGGCACGGCAACGCGTCGACGGACGACTTCACGCGGTACGCCGAGGCGCGGTCCGGGCGGGACCTGACGCCGCTGTGGGACACGTGGCTGTACGGCGAGGAGAAGCCGCCCCGCCCCTGAGCCGGCCGCCGGCAGGCCGGGGCGTCCGGCACCCGGCCCGCGCACCCGCCACCGGGTGCGCCGCCGGCGTCCCGCGTGTCCCGCCGGATGCGCCTACAGCGCCTTGCGCATCACGACGCAGTCCCGGCCCGACTTCCGGTCCTCGCGGCGGTCGGTCTCGCGGTAGCCGAGGGCCCGCCAGAAGGTCAGCGCCCGGGTGTTGTTGTCCAGGACGGCCAGCTTGACGCCGGTGCGGCCCAGGCCGCGGAACCGCTTCTCGACGATCTCCGCGAGCTCCCGGCCGAAGCCCATGCGGTGGTCCCGGGCGTGCACCATCAGCAGGCCGATCCACGGGTCCGGGTCGTCGGGACCCGGGTGGTGGGCGAGCGTCACGGCGATGCCGATGACGCGGCCCTCCGAACGGGCCAGCAGCACCTCCGCGCCCGGCTGCGCCAACTCCTCCGCGAGGGAGGCGGCGACCTGCTCGGGCGTGATGTCGGCCGGATCCGGGAACTCCCCGCTGAGCTGCTGGAACTCCCGGTTCGACGCGTACAGCGCGGTCAGCTCGGTGAGCAGCGGCCCGGGCAGGGCGGCCTCGTCGCCGAGCTCCAGCGGTTCCACGATCATGCGGCCACAGTAGGGCCCCGGCGCGCTGATCGCCGCCGGGGCCACACCGCTGGGGGCGAGGGTCAGACGTTCACGCCGAAGTCGCGGGCGATGCCCTCCAGGCCGGAGGCGTAGCCCTGGCCGACGGCGCGGAACTTCCACTCGGCGCCGTTCCGGTACAGCTCGCCGAAGACCATGGCGGTCTCGGTGGCGGCGTCCTCGCTGAGGTCGTAGCGGGCGATCTCGCCGCCGCCGTTCTGGTTGACGACGCGGATGTAGGCGTTGCGGACCTGGCCGAAGTTCTGGCTGCGGGAGACCGCGTCGTAGATGGAGACCGGGAAGACGATCTTGTCGACGTTGGCGGGCAGGCCCGCCAGGTTGACGTTGATCTGCTCGTCGTCGCCGCCGCCCTCGCCGGTGCGGTTGTCACCGGTGTGGACGATGGTGCCGTCCGGGGTGGACTTGTTGTTGAAGAACACGAAGTGCGCTTCGGAGGCGACCCGGCCGGACGGGTCGACGCCGATCGCGGAGGCGTCCAGGTCGAAGTCCGTGCCGGTGGTGGTCCGGACGTCCCAGCCGAGGCCGACCGTGACGGCGGTCAGGCCCGGGGCCTCCTTGGTCAGCGAGACGTTGCCGCCCTTGGACAGGCTTACAGCCATCGGGAGTCCCTTTCAGTCACGTGAGTGCGTCACTGCACTTAACGTCATCGGTGCCGGGGTGGTTCCAGCGGGGTGCGCCCCCGGCCGGAACCGGCCGCCGGCGGAGTGCGTACCGGGTCGCGACCGGCCTGGGCGGCGGTGCGGTCCGGCGTGAAAACAGGATGACGCGATCACGCCCGGCACGCGACTATGGGAGGCATGCCCGGTCCTTACCCCATCCGTGGCTCGGTCGTCCTCCCGGAGTCCGAGCTGATGTGGCGTTTCTCCCGGTCGTCCGGGCCCGGCGGGCAGCACGTCAACACCAGCGACTCGCAGGTGGAGCTGCGCTTCGACCTGGCCCGCACGGAGGCGCTGCCCCCGGTGTGGAAGCAGCGGGCGCTGGAGCGGCTCGGCGGGCGGCTGGCCGGCGGGGTGGTCACCGTGCGGGCCTCCGAGCACCGCTCGCAGTGGCGCAACCGCGAGACCGCGGCGGTCCGGCTGGCGTCCCTGCTGGCGGAGGCGACGGCACCGCCGCCGAAGCCGCGCAAGCCGACGCGGATCCCGAAGGGCATCAACGAGCGGCGGCTGCGGGAGAAGAAGCAGCGGGCGCAGACCAAGCGGGGGCGCTCCGCACGCGACTGGACGTGACACCCGCGCAGCGGCCGTGCCGCGACGGGGTCGCCCCGCCGGATGGGGCGCCCGCGCCGTGAGCCGCGCCGCGGCGGGGCCGTCCTCCTGAAGCGGGTGTCGCAGGTCTTGCGCATACACAGGAGACCGCCCCAGCACCGCTGGGGCATCGTCGGTCAACGCGGCGGAGATGTGTACGCCGGTCGACCGCTCAAGCGCCGCACGGGTCTCGGACGCCGAGCCACCGAACCGGTGGCACGCGAGCCCTGTACAGCATGATCATCCGATTTGTTCGGCCAGGTGAGGACACTTGCTCATGATCGTCAGAGCGTGTGTCGGGTGCCAGTCGATTCGCCGCCCTCTGGGTTCTCACCCGCCGCCAGGTCATCGGCACGCGCATCAGGCGGGCCCGGCGCCATGCGAATGTCACGCAGATGCGCCTTGCGGAGCTCTGCGGCGTCGACCACCGCACGATCCACCGGATCGAGTACGGCGTCAGCGACCCGCGGCTGGGCCTCCTCCTCCAGATCTCCCAGGCCGTCGGTGCGCCCCTCGCGGATCCGGTGCGGTAGGGCCCCGGCCGGGGGACTGTGACGGCCGGGGCGGTCTGCTACACCGGAGGGCGGCCCGGTGTCGGCTGCGGGGGCGGGCTCGGCAGCGGCGGCCCCGGGTTCGGGGGCGTCTGCGGCGCGCCCGGGCTGCGGTGCTTGTCCGCGC
>NZ_MKXB01000141.1:73254-92869 GCF_001865245.1 Streptomyces sp. CC53
CTCGGCGCAGGCCCGGCACAGCAGGTCACGCCCGTGCGAGGTCAGGCGGATGTGCTGGACCGGCTCGGTCCAGCACGCTTCGCACAGGGCGGTGTCAGTGGGGCGGAGGTCGCCCGGGTGGACGGTCTGGATCATGCGTCTGCTGGCTCTCTGCTCGTCGACGGTGGATCGGGGGTCAGCGACCGGCGGGGCCGTTCGGGTGGCTGCGCGGCCGCGGGGCCGGGGGCCGGCAGGTGGGGTGCCGGTAGGCGTCCGGGCGGGCGCCCGACGCGGAGAACCCCGGGATCGCGACGGCCTCGCCCTCGATCAGCCGCCCGCAGTGCACACACCAGCGGCGCACCGGATACGTCACGGCGCCTCCCCGACACCGCGGGCCTGGCAGCACGGGGCGCAGCCCCACACGGTGGTCGAAAGGTCGTGGACGCCCGCGTACTCCTCGACGCGGGCCACCGGCCGGGCGCCAGGCTCCATCAGCAGGACCTCGCACCAGACGCACGCGCGGCCGTGGTACACGTCCCACGACAGGCCCGTCACGGTCTGCGGGACGGCGGGCAGGGGCTCGGCAGCGGCGGTCATCCGCTGCACCTCGTGGTGTGGCAGCGGACGCAGACCCGCAGCGGGAAGCGGCGGGGCAGCGGCCGGGCGGTGCCGGCGGTCAGCTCGACGGCGCAGTCCGCGCACTGTCTGCCCCGGCGCTGCCGGTCCGTCAGCGGGGGCTGTGGGGGCCCGGCGAGCGCGGGCGCGGCCAGCCACGTTGGCGGCGGGCCCACAGACGGCGGCACGGTCACGGCTGCTCCCGATGGTCGCCGCACACCACGATCGGCCACACACGGCCCGACCCGGGCAGCGTGATGTGCCCGGCAGCGTGGAGCGTCGTAGAGGCGGCGCCACACAGCCAGCACGCCAGGCCGTGGAGGCGCACGATGCTGACCGGGGCGGGCGGAGGCGAAGCTGTTCTCACCAGGGACTCCCATCTGTCTGCCGCTCGGTACGGACAGATGGTGTCCCTCGGAAAGGGGCACAAGTGACACACCTTGTGTCACCCCTGCGGGGTCAGACGGCGCCGATCCACTCCGCGAAGCTCGCCAGCGACTCCGTATCGGCCCGCCGCAGTCGCCGCAGTGTCGCCGCGGTCTCCCGGGCCCACGGGTGCTCGCGGGTGTGCTGCGGCGCGAACCGGCGTGCCACCTTCAGCGACTCGAAGGCGGGCCCCATCTGCCCGCACCAGAGCTGCGCACGGGCCAGCTCGATGTAGAACCCGGACAGCCGCTCAGCGGGCAGGTCCGCGGGCGGCTGCCACTCTCGGGCCAGGTTGAGCGCGTCCGCTGCGTGATCGCCGCCCAGGCTCACAGCCACCGACGCGCGATGGATCCGTACGGAGTCAGGGCCGAATGCCGTACCGCCGAACACCCCCTCGCGGACCCGGGTGGCGAGCTGCTCGGCCTCATGAAGGTGCTCGGTAGCGGCGTCGGCGTCCCCGGCACGGCCGGCGATGACGGCTGCGCGCATGCAGAGGGCGCCGCGCGCCGCGGTCGCCTGCTCCGTGGTCGGCCGCGGCGCCTGGTCGATGGCGTGCTCCAGGGCGCGCAGCCCCGCCTCGTGGGCTCGGGCGGAGAAGAAGGTCTCGGTGCGCACGTAGGCGGTTGCGGCCGAGACGACGGGGTCGTCCGTCTGCGGGGCGGCCCAGCGCATCACGTCGATGAGCCGCGCGGACAGGTCCCGGGCTCCGAACTTGTAGGCGACCGCGTCGCCGGACCGGGAGGCGGAGACGAGCACGCGCGCGGCCCGGGTGCGCTGTCCCGCGGTGGCAGCGTGCAGCGCTGCGGCCGCGTCGGCGACGAGGGTCGGTGCGGCCTGCGCGAGGTTCACGTACTGGGCGTTGAGCCGCCACGCTTCCGCCTCGGACGCGGCCTGCTCCAGCTCTGCCAGTTCCCGGCGGGGAGCCTCCATCGGAATGTCGTAGGCGGCGATGGCCGCGGACAGGGCCGGCAGGGCGGCGCGCACGCGGCCGTCCGTCCGGGTCTGGTCGGTAAGGAGCTGGCTCGGGTCCAGGCCGAGCGCGGTGGCGATGGCGTCGAGAGTGGCGTCCCCTGGCGCGCGGCTTCCCTGCTCGATCTTCCGCAGCATGCTGAGCGACACGTTGGCGGCTGCGGCCAGCTCGGGCTGGGACAGGCGACGCGCGCGCCGGGCCACGGCGATACGGCGTCCGACCTCGTACATCGGGTCCGCGGGCATGCGCGCACCGTACCGGCCGTGTCACGCATCTGGTAGGCGAATGTGTAGGGTCCCGCCTACGAGGTGACGATCGGCAGCAGCTCGTGCAGAGAGCGGATCGAGTAGTCCGCCACTGCTACGACTTCGGGGGCGTCCGCCCACAGGTGTCCCCACGGACCGCGCCGCAGATGTGCCGTCAGCAGCCCAGCAGCCGCCGCAGGGTGGATGTCGTTCACCGGGTGGTCCCCGACGTACAGCGTCTCGTACGGCAGCACCTGGGCAGCGTCCAACACCTGGGCGAAGAACTCCGCCGAGGGCTTCGCGCACCCCCACTCGCCGCTCGTCGCGATGAAGTCCACGGGCAGGTCCAGCGCGCGCAGCAAGGTCCCTGCCCGCGCGGTCTGGTTGCCCGCCACCACCACCCGCACCCCAGCCTCGCGCAGCGCAGCGAGGACCGGGCGCACATCGTCGTAGAGGTCGCTCTCGTCCAGCACCTCGCCCTGACCGGCCGCCTCCCGGGCCTTGTACTCGGCGGCGACATCGATGCCCGGCCGGAGTAGGCGCAGCGCGTCGGCGTTGTCTCTGCCTTGCGCGACAACGGCGCCGACGAGGGCGGCGAGGGTGTGGCGTGGGACGCCGAGCCAGTCCGCCCAGCCGCCCCAGTGCCGGTCGTCGCGTACGAGGGTCTCGCCGATGTCGAGTGCTACTGCGCGAATCATGGCCGCAGCCTAGCCAGAGCGGACGGTCTGGCATCGGCTGAATCCGGGCATGACGAAACCGCCCCCTGCCCACCCCACATGGGCCCACATGGGGAGAGCAGGGGGTGTCGTCGTGCAGGTCGGCGTCCGGCGAGTTCGTACAACGTCGGCCCCAACGCGGCCACCGGCACCGCGGGGGCCGGCGACGGCAGCGGCTACCGGCCCCGCTCCAGCGCGTCGAGGCGCGTCTCGTGATCGGCGAGCTGCCGGTCCGTCTGATCCGAGCGCTGCACCGGGAGAGCGAGCTGCCCGTCTATGCGGGTGAACCCGTCCTTCGGGGGCGGGAGTCAGGGGGCGGGACCGCCCCGGCCGGTGAGGCTGTACGGGTTGCCTCCGCCCGTGTGCGCCTCGCACCCGGTACGTCGGGCGGCGGGGCACGGCCCCGTAAGCACGCGCCGCGGACTCCTACGCCGCGCCCTGCGAGTGTCCCAGCAACCGCGGCCCCGTAAGCACGCGGCGCGGACGGCGCCCGTGCCCGGCAGCGGGGGCCGACCACGCGTGGCGGCCGTCCGCGGGGACCGATGCGCGCGGGGGTCACCGCGGCGGCAGCCCGTACGCCGAAGGGGGAGCCCGCCCCCGGCGGCGGGGGCCGGCATCGGAGGCGGGCACCCGCAGGGGATGCCGCGGCGGCGACGCAGGGGTCGGCCGCCAGGGCGGCCACCCGTCGGGGCCGGTGCGCGGAGGGGTCACCGTGGCGGCGCGGTCTACCCCAGGTGCCGGTAGCGGCCGCGGAAGTACAGCAGGGGCGAGCCCTCGCCGCGGGGGGACGTGGCGGACAGCACCCGGCCGACGACCAGGGTGTGGTCGCCCGCCTCGACGCGCTGCTCCGTGCGGCACTCCAGGGCCGCCAGCGCCCCTTCCACCAGCGGCGCGCCGGACCGCTCGCCGCGCGTGTGCGGCAGGTCCGCGAACAGCAGCCGGTCGCTGAGCCGGCCCTTCATCGCGAAGCGGGACGCGACCTGCCGCTGGTCCTCGGCCAGGACCGACACCGCCCACAGGGGCTGCTCGGCCAGCAGGTCGTCCATGCGGGAGCCGGACCGCACGCTCACCATCACCAGCGGCGGGTCCAGGGAGACCGACACGAACGCGGTCGCGGTCATGCCGGCGTCCTCGCCGGGCGGTCCGTCCGCACCCAGCGGCGGCTCGACGGCCGTCACCAGGACCACGCCCCCGGCCAGCCGGGACATGGCGGCGCGGAAGTCGTCGGGGCTCACCTCCCCAGCATCCCCCGGGGCGGGGCCGGGGGCGGAGGCGGGCACGGGAAGCGGGCTGCGGGTTGTTGGCGACACACTCGAAACGCTAACCTCGCCCGCCACCCGGTCGCATCGGGCCGGGGAACCAGCCCGGGCCCCGCCGCGGTCCTAGGACCCGGGTCGATTTGCGTTCACTAACCCTTCGGGCAACTCGCGGAGCGCCATTGGGCTGGACCTCACCTTGTGTGACTTGAGTCACAGAGCGCAGTATTTGTTGACCCTGTGTACCGAGTGCACAGCTCGCTGTGATTCAGTGGCGGTGCGCCACACACATGTATGCCGATCACACCGCCTGGAGTTGTTGCTGTCGAGGTCTCGGGGAGAGCGAACGATGGAGACCGAGTCGGAGCCGTACGTCCGTCTTGCGACCCTGCGGCAGCTGCACCAGGTCGTCGCCACCCTGAACACGGCCCGCAGCCTGGCCGACACCCTGCAGACCGTCGCCGACGGCGTCCTCACCGGACTCGGCTACGAGCTGGCCTGCGTGAACCTCGTCCGCCCCGACGGCGACCTGGTCGTCGCCGCCTTCGCGGGCAACGCGGCGGCGGAAGCGCTGATCACCGGCCGGGTCGGCTCCCGTGCCTCCTGGGACCGCCGCCTTGCCATGGGTGAGGCGTGGGGTGACCTGCGGTTCATACCGCACACCGAGGGCTGGGTGCTGATAGACGACGACGTGCCGCAGTGGCACACCGACGGCCCCGAGCCGCGCTTCGAGGACGAGTGGCACCCCCGCGACCGGCTCTACGCCCCGATGTACTCCTCCGGCGGCAAGCGCGAGCTTCTCGGCGTCATCTCCGTCGACCGGCCCCGCAACGGCCGCCGCCCCGGCGCCTGGGGGCGGGAAGCGCTGCAAATGTATGCTTCCCAAGCCGCTATTGCGATCAGTAATGCGCGTCTTCGCGCAAACATGCAGCGCGCTCTGGTCCGCCTGGAGCGGGAGCAGCAGGCGCTGCGGGCCAGCGAGGAGTCGTTCCGGCAGGCCTTCGAGTACGCCCCGTCCGGGATGGCCATCGCCGAGATGGGCGGCGACCAGCACGGGCGGATCCTGCGCACCAACGACGCGCTGTGCCGGCTGCTGGGGCGGCCCGCGTCCGTGATGCGCCGCTACTCCTTCGCCGACCTCGTCCACCCGGAGGACGTCGGCACGCTGCTGCGCACCTCGGCGGAGGGCGGCCGGGCCGAGCTGCGGCTCGCCCGGCGCGACGGCTCGTACGTGTGGGTGTCGCTGCGCAACTCCGTGGTGGCGGACACCGCGGACGGCCCCCGCTTCCTCCTCACGCACGTCGAGGACATCGAGGAGCGCAAGCGGCACGAGCTGCAGCTCGCCCACCGCGCCTCGCACGACGCGCTGACCGGCCTGCCGAACAGCGCCGAACTGCGCGCCCGGCTCAGTGCCCGGCTCTGCTCCCGGCCCGGCGGCCGGGCGGTGCGCGCGACGGCGGCCGACGCCGCGGCGTACGAGGGCGGCTACGCGGTGGACGCCGCCACGTACGACACGGACCACGACTACGAGTACGGCTACCGCGGGGACGGCTTCGACTTCGACCCGTCGTCCGCCGGTGCCCCGTACGACGCGCACGTGCACGCGGTCGCGCCGAGCGGCGACCTCGACGAGGGCACCAAGGGCCTGGCGGTGCTCTTCTGCGACCTGGACGGCTTCAAGTCGATCAACGACAGGTTCGGGCACCACACCGGGGACGCGGTGCTCATCGAGGTGGCGCGGCGGCTGACGGCCGGCGTCCGGGACGGCGACACGGTGGCCCGGCTCGGCGGTGACGAGTTCGTCGTCCTCGCCGACGGGCTCGGCGCCGCGGACGCCGCCGACCTGGCCCTGCGGCTCCGCAACGGCATCATCCCGCCGATCCGGGTGGACGGCCGGGCGGTCCGCGTCGGCGCCAGCTTCGGCATCGGCTGGGCGGAGTGCGGCATGTCCGTCGAAGAGGTCCTGAACTCCGCCGACCAGCGGATGTACATGGAGAAGCGCTCCCGTGCCAAGGTGCACCGGAGGGCCGGCTAGCACCCGCCGGGACCTCGCGGCCCGTCGCGCTCCCCCGTTCGGGGTAGGCTCGCCGAGGTCGGTGACCCCTCGCGAGCACGGATGAGGAGTGAGGCAGGGATGGCTGCCGGTAACAGCGGCAACGGCACGGGGACGCCCGAGGACGACGACCC
Source organism: Streptomyces sp. CC53 (assembly GCF_001865245.1). Taxonomy (GTDB): domain Bacteria; phylum Actinomycetota; class Actinomycetes; order Streptomycetales; family Streptomycetaceae; genus Streptomyces. Next base: position 79,649 of record NZ_MKXB01000141.1, read on the forward strand.
CTTCGGCTATCTGTACGCCGACGGCCAGGCATCGGGTGCCCAGGCGCAGCGCCAGGGCGGCTACGGCTACCCCGGTCCCGCCGCAGCCCCGCAGCCGGGGCGGCCCCGCACCTCGTACAACCAGGTCAGGGCGGTCGGCGAACGCCAGTACGGCCAGCCCCAGCCTCCGCAGCAGTACGGCCAGCAGCCGCCGCCGCAGTACGGCCAGCCGCACGCCCAGTACGCCGCGCCCGAGACGTATCCGGGCGGCGCACAGACCCGGCCGGTCCCGGTGCAGGGCGGTCGCGGCGGCGGCCCCAACACGCGGGGTCTGCTGATCGGCGCGGTCGCGGTCGTCCTGGTGGTGCTGGCCGGCATCACGGTGGCGCTGCTCACCAAGGACTCCGAGGACAAGAACGCCGACGCGCGGCCCACGCCGTCCGCCCCCGCGGCCTCGCAGCCCGAGGGCTCGCCGAGCCCCGAGCCCTCCGGCTCCGACGACTCCACCGGCGGCGAACTGCCCAAGCGCGACGCGGCCACCCTGGAACTGACGCCGCCGGCCAAGCTGGCCAAGGACATCGAGGGCGCCGAGGGACCGGGCGGCGCCTACGTGGCCGATTTCAACGCGGTCGGTGCGGCGGTCACATGGCGTGCCAACGTCGAGCGGGCGGGTGACTACCGGCTCTACGTGCGCTACGCCATTCCCGCGGTGGATGCCAACGCCACGCTGACGGTGAACGGCAAGGCGAACAGCAACCCGCTCGGTCTGAAGAACTTCATCAGCTCCACGGACCCGGCGTGGGAGAAGAACTGGCAGACCACCTGGGCGCCGCTGACCCTCAAGGCGGGCGAGAACGTCGTGACGATCTCCTGCGGCGAGGGCAACCAGTGCAACGCCATACTGGACTGGCTCGAGGTCCGACAGGGCTGATCCGGGACGGCGGGTCCGTACGACCCGCGGGAGGCCGACCACACGGTGGGGCCGCGGCGCAGAAGCCGTGGCCCCACCGCCTTTTTCGCCCGTTGCCCCGCTTCCCCGGGCGGCCGGCCCGGTTCCGGCACCGGGCCGGCCGCCTCGGGCCGCTGCGGCGCGTCCGGTGTCCGCGGCCGTCGGTTCAGGCCGCCGCGGCCTGTTCCGTCACCGTGACGCGGGGCCGGAGGTCCGCGTACGCGTCCGGGTCGTACTCGCCCGCGACGGGCGCCAGCACCGCCGCCGCTGCCAGCGCGGCGGCGCGGGCCAGCCGGTCGGGCCAGGGGAGGCCCTCCACGGCGGCGGACAGCAGGCCCGCCACCGCCGCGTCGCCCGCGCCCGTCGGGTTGCCCCGCACCGGGGCCGGGGGAGCGGCCTGCCAGGTGCCGTCGGGGGTGACGGCCAGCAGGCCGTCCGCGCCCAGGGACGTGACGACCGCGTGCGCGCCCCGGCGGCGGGCGTCCCGGGTGGCGCGCAGCGGCTCGCGGCCACCGGTCAGCGCGGCCAGCTCCTGCGCGTTCGGTTTCACCACGTCGGGGCGGGCGGCGATGCCGCGGCGCAGCGGCTCCCCGCTCGTGTCGAGGAGCACCGGGACGCCGGCCGCGCGGGCGCGGCGCACCAGCGGGGCGTAGGCGCCGACGTGGACGCCCGGGGGCAGGCTGCCGCACAGCGCGACCGCACGGGCCTGCGGCAGCAGCTCGTCGTAGACGGCCAGCAGTGCGGCCCATTCGGCGGCGGAGACGACGGGGCCCGGTTCGTCGAACCGCGTCGCCTCGCCGCCCGCCGTGCCGGCGACCGTGACCGTGCGGCGCGTGGCGCCCGCGATGGGGACCAGCGCGTCCCGCACGGGCAGCGGGGCGAGCAGGCCGCGCAGCACCTCACCGGTCGGCCCGCCCGCGAAGCCGGTGACGACCGCCTCGTGGCCCAGCGCGGCCAGCACCCGCGCCACGTTGACGCCCTTGCCGCCGGGGCGCTCGGCGGCCTCGGCGACCCGGTGCGCGGTGTGCGGGACGAGGGCCGGGACCGTGTAGGTGAGGTCCAGCGCGGTGTTGAGCGTGACCGTGAGGATCACCGGTTCCCCCACCCCCGGGAGTCGTGGACCGGTTTCCCTCAGGTGTCCGGCCCGGAAAATTTGCGGTGCACGATCATGCCAAACGCACGGCGGCCGGCCCAGTCCCCCGGGCCGGCCGCTTCGCCGCGATCCGCGCGCGCAATCAGCCCAGTTGGGGCTCAACCACCCATTCGCCGCGCCGCATGACGCCCTTGAGGACGAAGTCGGCGTCCAGGACGACGAGGTCGGCGTCCTTGCCCGGCTCCACGGAGCCGATCCGGTCGTACAGCCCCAGCAGCTTCGCGGGGTTGGCGGACAGGGCCTGGACCACGTCCTCGACGGGCAGCCCGTCGACCGTGGCCGCCCGGCGGAACGCGGTGTCCAGGGTCAGCGTGGACCCGGCGATGGAGCCGCCTTCCACGAGCCGCGCCACGCCGTCCTTCACCTCCACCTCCAGTGGGCCGAGGTGGTACACGCCGTCGCCGAAGCCCGCCGCGTCCATGGCGTCGGTGATGAACGCGACCCGCCCGGCGCCCGCGTGGCGGAACGCCAGCTCCAGGGCCGCGGGGTGCAGGTGCGTGCCGTCGTTGATGAGTTCGACGGTGACCCGCTCGTCCTCCAGGAGGGCGGCGATGGGGCCGGGGGAGCGGTGGTTCAGCGGCGGCATCGCGTTGAAGAGGTGCGTGGCGACGGTCGCGCCCGCCTCGATCGCCTCGACGGTCTGCTCGTACGTGGCGTCGGTGTGGCCGACCGCCGCGATGACGCCGTGCTCGGCGAGGAGCCGCACGGAGTCGAGACCGCCGGGCAGTTCGGTGGCGAGGGTGACCATGCGGGCGTGGCCGTGGGAGGCGTCGATCAGCTTGCGCACCTCGGCCGGGTCCGGTTCGCGCAGCAGCGCCTCGCTGTGGGCGCCCTTGCGGCAGGGGGAGATGAACGGGCCCTCGAAGTGGATGCCGGCGATGTCGCCCTGTTCGGCCAGCTCGGACAGTTCGGCGGCGCGGTGCGCGAGGAAGGCGAGGTCGCCGGTGACGGTGGAGGCGACGAGGGTGGTCGTGCCGTGCAGGCGGTGCGTGCGGATGCCGTGCAGCACGTCGTCCAGGCTGCCCGAGGTGAAGGAGGCGCCGCCGCCGCCGTGGTTGTGGAGGTCGACGAAGCCGGGGACCAGCCAGTGCCCCGTGAGGTCCAGCGCGGGGGCCCCGGCCGGCTCGTCGGTGCCCGCCGGCTCGGCGGCGGGTCCGGTGACGCTCTCGATCGTCCGGCCGCGGACGGCGACCCGGCCGCCGTCGACGATCCCGCCGGGCCGGACCACGCGGGCGCCGGCGAGAACCTTGAGGGGGTCGTGAGCGGCCATCAGGCGTTACCTTCCGAGTCGGTGGCGGCGGGGCCGCCGGTGGCGGCGGTCGCGAGGAGGTCCCAGGCGAGGAGCCCCGCGCCCAGGCAGCCTGCGGTGTCCCCGAGGGCCGCGGGCACGATGGAGGGCAGCTTCTGGAACGTCACGCGCTCCTCGACGGCGGCCCGGAGGGGTGTGAACAAGGTTTCCCCCGCCTCGGCGAGCCCGCCACCGATGATCAGGGTGCGCGGGTCCAGCAGGGTGAGGGCGGTCACCAGGCCGTCGGCGAGCGCGTCGACCGCGGTGGTCCACACCCGTACGGCCACGGGGTCGCCGTCCTCGACGGCCTTCGCGCAGTCGGCGGCGTCCGCGGCGGGGTCGCCGCTCGCCTCCGCCCAGGCGCGGCTCACCGCGGCGGCGGAGGCCAGGGTCTCCAGGCAGCCGCGCTGCCCGCAGCCGCAGGCGGGGCCCCCGGGGCGGACGACGATGTGCCCGATCTCGCCGGCGCAGCCGTGGGCGCCCGCCTCGATGCCTCCGCCGATGCCGATGGCGCCCGCGATGCCCGTGCCGAGCGGGACGAACAGGAACCGGTCCGCGCCGCGCCCGGCGCCGACGCGGCCCTCGGCGAGCCCGCCGGCGCGCACGTCGTGGCCGAGGGCGACCGGCAGTCCGCCGAGGCGCGCGCCCAGCAGGGAGCGCAGCGGGACGTCCCGCCAGCCGAGGTTCGCGGCGTACACGGCGACGCCTTCGTCCGGGTCGACGATGCCGGGCACGGCGACGCCCGCGGCCGCGGCGCGCACGCCGTACCGCTCCTCGCCGGTCGCGAGGAGGTCGGCGGCGAAGCCGAGGATCGACTCCACGACGGCTCCCGGACCGCGCTTGCGCCCGGTGGGCCGGCGTGCCTCGTACAACAGCGAACCGTCCGCCCCTACCAGGGCGGCTTTCATCCCGGTGCCGCCCACATCGAGGGCGATGACGTGTTCCACGGGACCCAGTGTCGCCCGAGCAGCGCGAAAGGTCTAGTCCACTTGGCGAGGATTGTTGTCGCGCCTTACAAATCCGTGAGGCCCCCGTGGTTTAGACCTAGGTGTAGACCTCTTATCCTTCGGGTGAACGCGAAAACGCAGCTTGGATAAGGGTGGTACGGCCGTGCAGCGACGCCGCAACAAGGGACTGACCGCGGCGCTGGCCGCACTGGGCGTCACCGCGACGCTGGCACTGACCGGCTGCGGGGCCGACGGGGCCGGCGACACCGTCACCCTCCGGCTCGTCGCCGCCGACTACGGCAGCGGCGAGGCCAACACCTCGAAGAAGTACTGGGACGACCTCGCCCGCGCCTACGAGGCCGAGCACGCGGGCGTGAAGATCGACGTCACCGTCCTGTCCTGGAAGGACGTCGACCGCGAGGTCTCCGAGATGGTCGCCCGCGGTGAGGCGCCCGACCTCGCCCAGATCGGCGCCTACGCCGACTACGCCCGCGCCGGCAAGCTCTACCCCGCCGAGAACCTCGTCTCCGTCCCCACCCAGTCGAACTGGCAGCCCCTGCTGCGCCAGGCGGGCGAGGTCGACCGCGTGCAGTACGGCATGCCCTTCGGTGCCAGCACCCGCCTGCTGTTCTTCAACGAGGACCTCTTCAGCAAGGCCGGCGCCAAGCCGCCGAAGACCTGGGAGGAGCTCCGGAAGGCCGCGCGGCAGCTCAAGGCGAAGGACGTGACGTACCCCTTCGCCCTGCCGCTCGGCTCCGAGGAGTCACAGGCCGAGACCATGATGTGGCTGCTCAGCGGGGGCGGCGGCTACCGCGACACCACCGGCACGGCGTACCAGCTCGACTCGCCCGCGAACGTGTCCACCATGACGTGGCTGAAGGACGAACTGGTCGGCGAGGGGCTGACCGGCCCCGTCGCGCCCGGCAAGCTCGACCGCCAGCAGGCGTTCGACGCCTTCGTGCGCGGCGAGGTCGGCATGCTCAACGGCCACCCCACGCTGATGGAGACCGCCGAGAAGGCCGGGATCAAGGTCGGCAAGGTCCCGCTGCCCAGCCGCGACGGCGAACCCACCGCCACGATGGGCGTGGCCGACTGGATGATGGCCTTCAACCAGAACGGCCACCGCAAGGAGATCGGCGCCTTCCTCGACTACGTCTACGAGGACAAGAACGTGCTGGCCTTCTCCGACCGCTACGACCTGCTGCCCGTCACCGTCACCGCGGGCGAGACGATGGAGGCCGACAAGAAGCACGCGGCCCTCAAGCCGTTCCTGGAGCAGATGCCGGGCTCCGAGCTGTACCCCGTGGGCGAGAAGTCCTGGGCCAAGGTCAGCGAGAGCATCAAGAAGAACATCGGCCGCGCAGTCGAGCCGGACGGGAACCCGAAGGCCGTCCTGGAGGACATAGCGAAGGACGCCCGCAGCGCGGAGAACCAGACCGCCGGCGAGAACTGACCGGCCGCCGCCCCGGCACGGTGTGCCGCACCGGCGGCCCGCGTCCGGCGCCGGTGCGCACCGGGGCCGACGGCGGCCGGTGCCGCCTTGCAGGCGGCGCGCCGGGCCTCTCGGGCGGCCCGCGTCCGCGTCGGGGTGTCTCGGGGGCTGAGGTGGACACCGTCGGCGGGCCCCGCCCGGTGGGGGGCTCACGCCTCTGGGTCTGCGTCGGGGCGCGACGGGTGTGGTGGTGGCCGGCACCGCCCGAAGGGTGGTGCGCCGCGCGCCCCTCGGCGGCTCGCGTTCGCGTCGGGGCGCCCGGGTCCGCGGCGGTCGGCGCCGACCGGTCCCGCCCAGTCGGGGCGCCGCTCCCGGCGGCCCGCGCTGCGGTGTCGGCGGGGTGTCGTAAGTTTGCTGATATGACCGCCGAGGAACCGCCGGGGCCGGCGCGCCCCCGCCCGCTCAGTGAGCGCGAGCGCGCGGTCCTGGCGATGGAGCGCCGCTCCTGGCCGGGGCCGGGCGCCAAGGAGCGCGCCATCCGGGAGCAGCTGGAGCTGTCGCCCGTGCGGTACTACCAGGTCCTCAACGCCCTGCTGGACGACGAGGCCGCGCTCGCCCACGACCCCGTCACGGTCAACCGCCTGCGCCGGGTGCGCGCGCTGCGGGAGTCCCGCCGCTAGGGGTGTCGGGGGCGCGGGTTGTGGATAGATACGCACACATGTCCACGATTCCGGAACACCCGGCGCCGGATCTGCCCCGCCCCGCCACCGCCGAGGGCCGGGCGGGCCTGGCCGCGATCCTGGCGCACCCCGGCAAGGCCGTGGTCGCCGTCGACTTCGACGGCACCCTCGCGCCCATCGTCCCCGACCCCGAGCGGGCCCGCGCCCACCCGGGCGCCGTACCGGCACTGGCCGCACTGGCGCCGCACGTAGCGGCCGTCGCGGTGGTGACGGGCCGCCCGGCCGAGGTCGCCGTCCGGCACGGCGGCTTCGCCGGGGCCCCCGGCCTGGAGCGCCTGGTGGTCCTCGGCCACTACGGCGCCGAGCGCTGGGACGCCGCCACGGGCGAGGTGCGCGCCGCCCCGGCGCACCCCGGCGTGGCCGCGGCCCGCGCCGACCTGCCCCGCCTGCTGGAGCACAGCGGCGCGGGGCCCGGCGTCGTGATCGAGGAGAAGGGCCGGGCGGTCGCCGTCCACACCCGCCGCGCCGACGACCCGCAGGGCGCCTTCGACGCCCTGGCCGAGCCCCTCGCCGACCTGGCCGCCCGCCACGGCCTCGTCCTGGAGCCGGGCCGCATGGTGCTGGAGCTGCGCCCGCCCGGCATGGACAAGGGCAGGGCCGTCATGGACCTCGCCCGCGAGACGGGCGCCGGGGCCCTCCTCTACGCGGGCGACGACCTGGGCGACCTGCCCGCGTACGCGGCCGTCGAGAAGCTCCGCCGCGAGGGCGTCCCCGGCCTGCTGCTGTGCAGCGGCAGCGACGAGGTCCTGGAACTCGCCACCCGCGCCGACCTCACCCTCCAAGGACCGGAGGCGGTGGTCGGCTTCCTGGGCGCCCTGGCGCGCCGCCTAACCGCCGAGTGACGAGGTGTCCAGCTCGATGCCGAACGGCTCGGGAAGACGGACCGCGGTGCCGTACGGATGCGGTCCGTCCACCCGCGTGTAACCGAGCCGCCCGGGCTCGGAGAACAGGGTGACGCTGCGCTCCTGCACGTCGACCAGCAGGTACAGCGGCGCGCCGTACTCCGCGTACCGCTTCCGCTTGACGACCCGGTCCGTGTCGCCGTTGGACTCGGAGGTCACTTCCATCACCAGGAGCGTCTGGTCGGGCAGCAGGGCCTTCGCACCCCTTCTCGCTTCGGCCGGTACCACGGCCAAGTCCGGGACGAACCAGTTCGGTGAGCCCGGCAGGTCCAGGTTCCCCGCACCGGTCATGCACCCGAGCTCGCGTGCCCGGGGCCTCAGCTGGTCACGGATCTCCTCGACGGCACCCTCGTGCTCCCAGGTCGGCGGCACCTGCTCGATGACCCCTTCGACGATCTCGACGCGATCGCCCCTGATGTGCTGGATCGCGTACTTGAGAGCGCGCTCCGGGTCCGCGACGACGCGGTAGTCGTCAGGTGCGGTTGCCATGCGACATCCCTTCCACGAGCCATGACACGAGTAGGCATAGCACCAGCGTGCACCGGCGGCTGCCCGGTTCCCCTGAGCATCGCCCGGACGAGTGCCCGCCCCGCCCCGGTTCAGCCCCGCAGCGCCTCCAGCTGGTCGAGGAACCACCGCTGCGGGGGCAGCGCGGTCGCCGCGGCCGCCAGGCGCTTGGTGCGCTCCGCCCGCTCCGCCTCCGGCATCGTCAGCGCCTCGTGCAGCGCCCGCGCCGTCGCCGTCACGTCGTACGGGTTCACCACCACCGCGTCGTCGCGCAGCTCCTCGTGCGCACCCGCCTCCCGCGACAGCACCAGCGCGCAGCCCGCGTCGGAGACCACCGGGACCTCCTTGGCGACAAGGTTCATGCCGTCCCGGATCGGGTTCACCAGCGCCACGTCCGCCAGCCGGTACGCCGCCAGGGAACGGGCGAAGTCGTCCTTCACGTGCAGGACGACCGGCGTCCAGCCCGGCACCCCGAACTCCGCGTTGATCTCGTCCGCCAGCCGGGACACCTCCGCGGTGTACGCGCGGTACACCTCCAGGTCCTGCCGCGACGGGTACGCGAACGCGATGTGCACCACCCGCTCCCGCCACTCGGGGCGCTCCTCCAGCAGTGCCCGGTACGCCAGCAGGCCCCGCACGATGTTCTTCGACAGCTCTGTGCGGTCCACCCGGACGACCACCTTGCGGGACGGGTCGCCGATCTGCTCGCGCAGCAGCTCCATCCGCTTCGCCACGTCGGGCTGCCGCGACCGCGCCCGCAGGAAGTCGGCGTCCGCGCCCAGCCCGTGCACGCCCAGTTCCGTGCCGCCGGTGGAGCCGACCACCCGCTCGCAGCAGGCGGCGAAGGCGTCCGCCCACCGGTGGGTCAGGAAACCGAGCCGGTCCGCGCCCAGCATGCCGCGCAGCAGTTCCTGCGCCACGTCGTCCGGCAGCATGCCGAAGTAGTCCGGCGGCGCCCACGGGGTGTGGGAGAAGTGGCCGATCCGCAGGTCGGGGCGGAGTTCGCGGAGCATGCCGGGCGCCAGCGCCAGGTGGTAGTCCTGGATCAGCACCGCCGCGCCCGGTGCCGCCTGGGCGGCCAGGGCCTCGGCGAAGGCCCGGTTGTACGTGCGGTACGCGTCCCAGTCCCGGCGGAAGCCCGCGTCGAAGGCCGGCTCCAGCGGCGTCTGGTACAGCATGTGGTGCACGAACCACAGCACCGAGTTCGCGATCCCGTTGTACGCGGCGTGCTGCACCTCGGACGGGATGTCCAGCATGCGGACGCCGTCCTCGCCCGTGCCCCGCCGGACCGCCTCCCGGTCCCCCTCGCCCAGGGCCGCGCACACCCACAGCGCGCCCGCGTCCGGGCCGATCGCGGACAGGCCCGACACCAGCCCGCCGCCGCCCCTGCGCGCCTCCAGCGAACCGTCGCCCCGCAGCGCGTAGCTGACCGGGCCCCGGTTCGAAGCCACGAGAATTCCGTAAGCCGTGCCGTTCGCCGTCTCCGAAGCCATGGACACGAACCTAGCCGCCGGCAGAAACGCTCAAACGTACGGAAATCAAGCCACGCGACGCTTTTGCGCGTACTCCGCGACCTCCCGCATCGGCGGCCGCTCCTCCGTGTCCACCGCGTGCGTCCGCGGCACGAAGCCGTCCTCGCCCCGGTCGAACTGCGTCAGCCGTGGCCGTACGAGGTGCCCGCGGGTCAGCCGCGCCTGCGCCGTCCGGTAGATCGCCGCCGCCATCCGCCCCAGCGCCCGGTCGTCCTGGTGCCGGTGCAGCCGCACCCCCACGTCCACCTGCGCCAACGCGTCCAGACCCACGGTGTGCAACGCGTCCACCAGCAGCCCCAGCTCCACCCCGTACCCCACCGGGAACGGCAGCCGCTCCAGCAGCGAGCGGCGCGCCGCGTACTCCCCGCCCAGCGGCTGCACGAACCCGGCGAGCTGCGGCCAGTGCAGGTTCAGCAGCGGCCGCGCCACCAGCTCCGTCACCCGCCCGCCCTGCCCGCCCGCCGGGCCGGAACCCAGCGGCCGCTCGTACATCGCCTTCACGAAGGCCACGTCCGGGTCCGTCAGCAGCGGGCCCACGATGCCCGTCACGAAGTCCGCGCTGAACTCCCGCAGGTCCGCGTCCACGAAGCAGACCACGTCCCCGCCCGTCACCAGCAGCGACCGCCACAGCACCTCCCCCTTGCCCGGCACGGCCGGGATCCGGGGCAGCACGTCGTCCCTGGCCACCACCCGCGCGCCGGCCTCCGCGGCGACCTTCGCCGTGGCGTCCGCCGACCCCGAGTCGACCACCACCAGCTCGTCGACCAGCGGCACCGCCTCCGACATCAGCTCGCGGCGGATGACCGCGACGATCTCCCCGACCGTCGCCTCCTCGTTCAGCGCGGGCAGCACCACGCTCACCGTCGTCCCCTGCGCCCGCTTGGCGGCGAGCAGTCGCTCGACCGGCCGATCGTCCACCTTCCAGGACCGCCGGTCGAGCCAGCGCTCCACCTCTTCCAGCACCCGCGCCCACTCCTCGTCCTCGGCCGTCCGGACCCCGTTGTGATCCATCTCGCGAGTCGGACGCCTATCTCAGGCATCCACCCCGTCGGTTACAGTCTTGAACAACGCGCAGGACGGCCGCATGCCGGGTCCGCCCCGGCCACCGTGTCCCGCGCCGACAACTTCACACCGCTCATCCAGAGGGGCAGAGGGACACGGCCCGATGAAGCCCCGGCAACCCTCCAGCCGTCCGCTCGCATCCGCGAGGCCACGGCTCGGGAAGGTGCCAAATCCGTCTCATGGCGAAACGCGCCAGTGAGAAAGATGAGGAGAAAGGGCCTCGCCTCCCATGGCTGTGCAGACCGACGCACCCACCACCAGCACCTCCACCGCTTCCGGTGCCGCCTCCGTCGACCTCGGGCCCGCCTCCGGCCTCTCCTGCCGCGAATGCGGCGAGCGCTTCGCCCTCGGCCCGATCTTCGCCTGCGAGCAGTGTTTCGGCCCCCTCGAAGTCGCCTACGACCTGCCGACCGGTGACCCGGAACGCCTGCGCAAGCAGATCGAGGCCGGCCCCGCCAACATCTGGCGCTACGCCCCGCTGCTGCCCGTCCCGGCCGACGTCGCCGACAAGCCGAACCTCAACCCCGGCTGGACCAAGCTCGTCAAGGCCGACAACCTCGCCCGCGAACTCGGCGTGACCGGCGGCCTGTTCGTCAAGGACGACTCCGGCAACCCCACCCACTCCTTCAAGGACCGCGTGGTCGCCCAGGCCCTGGAGGCCGCCCGCGCCTTCGGCTTCACCACCCTGTCCTGCTCCTCCACCGGCAACCTCGCCGGCGCCGTGGGCGCCGCGGCCGCCCGCGCCGGCTTCCGCTCCTGCGTGTTCATCCCGCACGACCTGGAGCAGGGCAAGGTCGTCATGGCCGCCGTCTACGGCGGCGACCTCGTCGGCATCGAGGGAACGTACGACGACGTCAACCGCTTCTGCAGCGAGCTCATCGGCGACCCGGTCGGCGAGGGCTGGGGCTTCGTCAACGTCAACCTCCGCCCGTACTACGCCGAGGGCTCCAAGACCCTCGCGTACGAGATCTGCGAGCAGCTCGGCTGGCGGCTCCCCGACCAGATCGTCGTCCCCATCGCCTCCGGCTCCCAGCTCACCAAGATCGACAAGGGGCTCCAGGAACTGATCAAGCTGGGTCTCGTCGAGGACCGCCCCTACAAGATCTTCGGCGCCCAGGCCGAGGGCTGCTCCCCGGTCTCCGCCGCCTACAAGGCCGGTCACGACGTCGTGCGGCCCCAGAAGCCGAACACCATCGCCAAGTCGCTGGCCATCGGCAACCCGGCCGACGGCCCGTACGTCCTCGACATCGCCCGCCGCACCGGCGGCGCCGTGGAGGACGTGACCGACGAGCAGGTGGTCGACGCGATCAAGCTGCTGGCCCGCACCGAGGGCATCTTCGCCGAGACGGCCGGCGGCGTGACGGTCGGCGTGACGCGCAAGCTCATCGAGAACGGCGTCCTCGACCCGGCCCTCACCACCGTCGTCCTCAACACCGGCGACGGCCTCAAGACCCTCGACGCGGTCTCCCCGTCCACCGGCCCGACCGCCACGATCCGCCCGAGCCTGGACGCGTTCCGCGCCGCCGGCCTGGCCCACTGAGCACCCCGCCCGCCTGAGCACCCCCGGAGACCCGCACATGAGCGTCAACGTCCGCACCCCCCCCATCCTGCGCACCTACACCGGCGGCAGGGCCGAGGTGCCCGCCGAGGGCGGCACCCTCGCCGAGGTCATCCAGTCCCTGGAGCAGAACCACCCGGGCATCGCCGCCCGCGTGCTCGACGACCAGGGCCAGCTGCGCCGCTTCGTGAACGTCTACGTCAACGACGACGACGTGCGCTTCGAGGGCGGCCTCGCGACCGCCACCCCGGAGGGTGCCGGCGTCTCCATCATCCCGGCCGTCGCCGGCGGCTGCTGACCGCGAGGACGGCCCTCCCGCAGCGCCCCCTCCGCGAAAAGCGGAGGGGGCAATTCTGCGTGGTTAGGCGCGGTAGAGTTGGGGAAGTCCCCATCGCCGCTTGTGCCACGCGCATATGCGAATGCGCCCGGGCACGACAAGATGAAGCCAAAATGCCTCCGCCTAATGCGGCTTTTGGGCGCTTTGACCGGCCCGACTTGCCCTGGCTTGTTGTCGTTTCAGCCACTTTTTCCGATCACTGGTGCTCGGAATTCTCGTCCGAATGACCTGTTGCAGAGGGCAGTTGGGCAGATACATTCAGCCGCGGTCGACGCGTTCCGGCGCACGCTCACTCCTGTCGGTGAGCGAGGTCTGACCCGGGTCCGCGAAGTGCGGTCCTGTGCAAGGGCCAGTAATAGGGGAGTTAGGCATGGCTCAGGGCACCGTCAAGTGGTTCAACGCGGAGAAGGGGTACGGCTTCATCGCGGTCGACGGTGGTGCGGATGTATTCGTGCACTACAGCGCGATCCAGATGGATGGCTACCGCACCCTGGAGGAGGGTCAGCGGGTCGAGTTCGAGATCTCGCAGGGCCAGAAGGGGCCGCAGGCTGACATGGTCAAGCTCACGGCCTGACCGCAACGCGTTTCGGCCGAACAGAACCGAGCGGAGGGCTCGGCTCCCACGTGGAGCCGAGCCCTCCGTCATGTCCGCGGTGGCCGGCGGCCGGCGGTCGGCCCCCGGGTGCCCTGCGGGCTGCGGACGCCCCCGTGGGGTGTGGGGTGCCGGGTGCCCGGGCGGGCGAGGTGAGGGGCGGCGGGGTGTGGGTGGGGCCGAGGTGTGTGAGGGGTTTGAGGTGTGCGAGGGGCGCGGGGTGTGGGTGGGTCTGAGGTGTGC
>NZ_MKXB01000141.1:93217-123297 GCF_001865245.1 Streptomyces sp. CC53
TGTGGGATGCGGGGCGCGGACGGTCCCCTGGGCTGCGGGGCGAGGGGGTCCGAAGGCCCCGTCTCGGCGTGAGGCGCTTGCACTCTCATAGGTCGAGTGCTAATCATTGGCGTTAGCACTCTACGAGCGAGAGTGACAACGGAGGACCTCGTCGGTGAGGCCCGCAGACCGGGTGGGGCAGGGATCCACACGGTGTGCAGGCCGTCCGTCGCGGGCACCAGCGCGGTCCCAGGCAATCCTTCCCCAAGCTCTCAACTGCGTTCGAGCAGGGGAGACCCCATAAGTCCGGGAGGACCACTTCACATGGCCAAGATCATCGCGTTCGACGAGGAGGCCCGGCGCGGCCTCGAGCGCGGGATGAACCAGCTCGCCGACGCCGTCAAGGTGACCCTGGGCCCCAAGGGCCGCAACGTCGTCCTTGAGAAGAAGTGGGGTGCCCCCACGATCACCAACGACGGTGTCTCCATCGCCAAGGAGATCGAGCTCGAGGACCCGTACGAGAAGATCGGCGCCGAGCTCGTCAAGGAGGTCGCGAAGAAGACGGACGACGTCGCCGGTGACGGTACGACCACCGCGACCGTCCTGGCCCAGGCTCTCGTCCGCGAGGGTCTGCGCAACGTCGCCGCCGGCGCCAACCCGATGGCTCTGAAGCGCGGCATCGAGAAGGCCGTCGAGGCCGTCTCCGGTGCGCTGCTGGAGCAGGCGAAGGACGTGGAGACCAAGGAGCAGATCGCCTCCACCGCGTCCATCTCCGCCGCCGACACCCAGATCGGCGAGCTGATCGCCGAGGCCATGGACAAGGTCGGCAAGGAAGGCGTCATCACCGTCGAGGAGAGCAACACCTTCGGTCTGGAGCTGGAGCTCACCGAGGGCATGCGCTTCGACAAGGGCTACATCTCGGCGTACTTCGCGACCGACATGGAGCGCATGGAGGCGGTCCTGGAGGACCCCTACATCCTCATCGTCAACTCCAAGGTCTCCGCGGTGAAGGACCTCCTCCCGCTGCTGGAGAAGGTCATGCAGTCGGGCAAGCCGCTGCTGATCATCGCCGAGGACGTCGAGGGCGAGGCCCTGTCCACGCTGGTCGTGAACAAGATCCGCGGCACCTTCAAGTCCGTCGCCGTCAAGGCCCCGGGCTTCGGTGACCGCCGCAAGGCCATGCTCGGCGACATCGCCATCCTCACCGGTGGCCAGGTCATCTCCGAGGAGGTCGGCCTCAAGCTGGAGAACGCCGGTCTGGACCTGCTGGGCCGCGCCCGCAAGGTCGTCATCACCAAGGACGAGACCACGATCGTCGACGGTGCCGGTGACAGCGACCAGGTCCAGGGCCGCGTCAACCAGATCCGCGCCGAGATCGAGAACTCGGACTCGGACTACGACCGCGAGAAGCTCCAGGAGCGCCTGGCGAAGCTGGCCGGCGGCGTGGCCGTCATCAAGGCCGGTGCCGCCACCGAGGTGGAGCTCAAGGAGCGCAAGCACCGCATCGAGGACGCGGTGCGCAACGCCAAGGCCGCCGTCGAGGAGGGCATCGTCGCCGGTGGTGGCGTGGCCCTGCTCCAGGCCGGCAGCGTCTTCGAGAAGCTGGAGCTGGACGGCGACGAGGCCACCGGTGCCGAGATCGTCCGCAAGGCCCTGGCCGCCCCGCTGACCCAGATCGCCGTCAACGCCGGCCTTGAGGGCGGCGTCGTGGTGGAGAAGGTCCGCAACCTCACCCCGGGTCACGGCCTGAACGCCGCGACCGGTGAGTACGTCGACCTGATCGCCGAGGGCATCATCGACCCGGCCAAGGTGACGCGCTCCGCGCTGCAGAACGCCGCGTCCATCGCGGGCCTGTTCCTCACCACCGAGGCCGTCGTCGCCGACAAGCCGGAGAAGGCCGCCGCGGGCGCGCCGGCCGGCATGCCGGGCGGTGACATGGACTTCTGATCCCCCGCGGATCGGACCCGTCCTGAACCGAGGGCGGCACCTTCCTCCCGGAAGGTGCCGCCCTCGTGCGTGCCCGGGCCGCGCGGGGCGCGGCGACGCGCTGCTGTCGGGAGGACCCGACGCGGAACCTGGCGCCGGGCCGCCTGGCGGGGCCGCGCGGGCCGCCGCACGGCAGGTGTGGGCCTGTGCCCTGCCGCCCACCGCCGAGTGGGGAGCCGCCCTCCGTGCCGACACACGGGACGCCGTGCCGGCGTACGGCGCCGCCTCGACGCAACGTAGGGCGCTGAGTCGACGCAGGATGCCGGGCCGGCGCGGGAGGCTGTGCCGACACAGGGGCTGTGCCGAGACAGGCACTGCGCCGAAGCAGGGCGCCGGGTCGCCGCAGGGCGCCGTGCGGGGCTGCCGAGCATGTGAGGGTTGCCGCGCAGGAGCCGCTCCGCAGGCAAGGGCCCCTGGACCGGCCGGTCGCCGGGGCGTGGGCCGGGGGCTCGCGAGGAGTGCGGGCGGCTGCTGCTCCTACCCCGTTTCGACGCGCCCCCCGTGTGACTTTTTACGTAATGCCTGGTTGACCGCCGTATGTCAGGATGTCCCGGGCCCTGGGCCACCCATGCCCCGAGCCCCGCTCCCCCGTAGTCACCCTGCAAGGAAGCACGTGGACAGCCTCGACTCCCTGATCGTCGACATCAACGACGTTTTCTGGACGTACCTGCTCATTCCCGTCGTCGTGCTCGCGGGGCTCTGGTTCACCCTGCGGTCCAAGGGTGTGCAACTGCGTCTGCTGCCGGAGATGTTCCGGGTGGTGCGGGAGCCCGCGCCGACGGCCGAGGGCGGCGCCAAGCCGGTCTCCTCCTTCGCCGCGTTCACCGTCTCCGCCGCGGCCCGCGTCGGCACCGGCAACATCGCGGGTGTCGCGGGCGCCATCACGCTGGGCGGCGCGGGTGCCGTGTTCTGGATGTGGGTCATGGCGCTGGTCGGCGCGGCGTCCGCGTTCGTCGAGTCGACGCTGGCGCAGCTGTACAAAGTGCGCAACGAGGACGGCACGTACCGCGGCGGCCCGGCGTACTACATGCGGCGCGCGCTCGGGAAGCCGTGGCTGGGCCTCCTCTTCGCGGTGACGATCACCGTGACGTTCGGGTTCGTCTTCAACGCCGTGCAGTCCAACACGATCATCGCCGTCGCGGGCGGGTCGCTGGGTGGCGCGGACTCCGAGTGGTTCGCCCCGGTCGTCGGCGCGGCCGTCGCGCTCCTGCTGGGCCTGGTGGTCTTCGGCGGCATCCACCGCATCGCCTCGGTGACGCAGTGGCTGGTCCCCGCCATGGCGATCGTCTACCTCGTGCTGGGCGCCGCGGTCGTGCTCCTCAACGTCAGCGACATCCCGCGGGTCCTCGCGGACATCGTCGGCGGCGCGTTCGGCTTCCGCGAGGTGGCGGGCGGCGCGGTCGGCGCGGCGATCCAGAACGGCATCCGCCGCGGCATGTTCTCGAACGAGGCGGGCCTGGGCTCCGCGCCCAACGCGGGCGCCACGGCGGAGGTGTCCCACCCGGTCAAGCAGGGCCTGGTGCAGGCGCTGGGCGTCTTCTTCGACACGCTGCTGATCTGCACGATGACGGCGTTCATCATCCTGACGACGAACCCGGCGCTGTCGGGCCGCCAGGGTGCCGACCTGACGCAGTCCGCGCTCCAGTCCAGCCTGGGCGGCTGGGCGGGCCACGTCCTCACCGCGGTCGTCTTCATGCTGTGCTTCTCGACGCTGATCGGGAACTACTACTACGGCGAGTCGAACATCGAGTACATGACGGACAAGCGCTGGGTCCTGCCCGCGTACCGCGTGCTGGTGCTGGCGACGGTCTTCCTCGGCGCGCTGGGCACGGTCAGCGTGGTGTGGAACCTCGCGGACGTCTTCATGGGCCTCATGGCGCTGATCAACCTGCTGGCGATCGTCCCGCTGTCCGTGATCGCCTTCCGCCTCATGGACGACTACCAGAAGCAGCGGCGGGCCGGTCTGGACCCGGTGTTCACCAAGGACCGCATGCCGGACCTGGTCCAGGTCGAGTGCTGGGACGCCCGCCCGGCGGACGTCCCGGTCCGGGAACGCGTGGGCTGACGGCACCTGTCGTACCCCGTCCGGGGGCGGCGCACCGGAACGATCCGGGGCGCCGCCCCCGGGCGTTCGGGCGGCGGGCGCAGTCGGTGGGCGCCCCTGCGCGCGGCACGGTGCGGGCCTTGCGGGGTGCCAGGCGCGAAGGGTGCGGCGCCGGGTCAGGTGCGGCACGCTTCGGGGCCCTGCGGCCGCGCGACCGCCGCACCCGCTGCCGCTTCACCGGCAGCGGCCGCGCCGACAGCCCCCCGGCCGCGGGCCGCCGCTCCGGCTCTCGCCCCACGGACCCCCGTCCCACCGGTATCCGTCCCACCGGTATCCGCCCCACCGGTATCCGTCCCACCGGTATCCGTCCCACCGGTATCAGCCCCACCGGCATCCGCCGTGCGGGCCGCTGCCGCGCGGGCCTCCGCGGCACGGGCGCGGACCTGGGCCGGGTCCAGGGGCGACGGGCGCGGGTCGGGGCCCGCTTCGCCCCGGCAGGCGGGACAGTCGCCCTCCCGCAGGACTTCGGCGGGCACGGGCCGCCCGCAAGTGGAGCACTCCAGTCTGCGGGCGCTGCGGCGGGAGGACGGCGGCGGGGCGAAGGGCGGCGCGGGCGGCAGCTTGTCGACCAGCCGCCTGCGGACGAGTCCCGCAGGGTGGTGCACGGGCATCGGCAGCCCGGTCGTGAGGGCGTGCAGGAGCTGCTGCTCGGAGGCGCCGCGCACGAACCACTCCTCCACCAGCGGCACCATTCCGGTGCACTCGCCTGCCGACAGCGACAGCACGGGCGCCTCGCGGCCGAGCGCCGCCAGCAGGATGTGGGCGCGCGTGCGGGTGGCCCGTACGCGCTCCTCGGGCACGTCGCCGTTGCGGAAGGCCGTCCACCAGGCGTCGTCGCGCGGGGTGCGGGTCCACCAGGTGCGCGTCACCCACAGCTGGCCGCCCTGCGCGGACTCGACCTGCTCGCCGCCGCGCCGCAGGTGTCCCGCCCTGGTGATGCGGCCCAGGGAGGTGGCGACGGCGCGCTGCCCGTAGGGGAGGACCTGGGCGAGCGTCTTGATGGAGATGTCGGCGCCGTCGTCGAGGCGGTCGATGTAGGCGGCGATGGCCGCGTCCCGGGGGACGAGGTGCCGGAAGTCGTCCTCGGAGCGGGGGTGTTGGGCGGGGGCGCTCCGCTTGCCGTAACCGGGGTTGGCGCGCGGGTGCGGGGTCGCACTAGGGTGACGGTCAGCCATCGATCGGAAGCTCTCATTTCTGATCTGATCGGTCAGGCCCCCTCTGGCGTGGCATCGCCGTGGGGGCCGACTTGTGTCATCAGTCGGGTGGTCGGAACACCGGGCACGCTAGTCCGTGGCAACTGACCGTGGCAAATCGCTTGCGCACGGTCACCAGTTCGGGCGGGTGGGTGGGCTTCTCCTGACCCTTGAACCATTCCACTGTTAAGAGCGCTCGCATCTCGGGGTTTGAGACCCGGGCGCTGACCAGGGGCTTCGGCGGCGGAAACCGAAGGGCGCGAGGTACGTGTCGGCGTCGGTGGCGGGTCGCGCCTGCGGCCCCCGCCTGAGGCGGAGCCGGGGATTTCGGAGTGTCAGGCCGCTTTCACGTGCGCCACGAAGACGTTCCAGGGGTCCGCCCGGAACGCGAGTTCCGGGCCGTCGGGGGCCTTGGAGTCTCGTACGGGGGCCATGCCGGGGTGGCCGTCGGCGACTTCGGGGCGGTCGCCTCCACTGCCGCCGCTGTGGCTGGACTTGCGCCACTCAAGGCTGCTGGCCTCTGTGGGCGTCATCCGCGTGCCGAACGCCAGGCCGCTTTCACGTGCGCCACGAAGACGTCCCAGGGGTCCGCCCGGAACGCGAGCTCCGGGCCGTCCGGGGCCTTGGAGTCTCGTACGGGGACCATGCCGGGGTGGCCGTCAGCGACTTCGAGGCAGTTCCCCCCGCTGCCACCGCTGTAGCTGGACTTGCGCCACTCAAGGCTGCTGGTCTCCATGGGCGTAATCCTCTGCCACCGATTCGATCAGGACCAGGGAATCCCCGAGCGGCAAAGCGCCGGCCCCCAGCAGTTCGTAGGTCAGTTCATGCCGTCTGACCGCCTCCTCGTCGTCGTCGAGACGCCCGGAGCTCAGGCCCTCCGTGTAGGCGAGCGGGGTGGCGTCGTCGAAGTACATCAGCTTCAGGGCGCCCTCCAAGGCGGCGTGCGCGCCCGCCCGGAAGGGCAGCACCTGCACGATGATGCGGTGGCTGCGGATGAGGGCGGCGATGTGCCGCAGCGCCTCCGCCATCACCTCCGGCCCGCCGACCGGGCGCCGCAGCACCGCCTCGTCGAGGATCGCCCAGAACAACGGCTTTGTCGGATCGTCGAGCAGCTTCGTCCGGGCCATCCGGTCGTCCACGCTCTGGTCGATCACCTGCTCGGGCGCCGTCGGAGCGTACGCGCGGAACACCGCCTTCGCGTACGCGCGGGTCTGGATCAACCCCGGGATCAGCAGCGGCGTGTACTCCTTGATGGCCGTCGCGAGGGCCTCCGCGGCCGCCGCCGCGGCGAAGTGGTCCGGATACGGGGACTTCTGCGAGGCGTCGCAGTTGCGCTCGAAGAAACCGTGCGTCTTCAGCTCCTGGTCCAATCGGACCGCCATGCGAGGGTGCATGCGGCGGGTCCCCGACTCCAGCTGCCCGATGAAGGAACCGCTGACGAACAGCGGTCTCCCCAGGGCCTCCTGGCTGAGTCCGGCCTTCTCGCGCGCGTGGCGGAGCTCGGAGCCGAGCAGGGCCCGGGGCGAGGCGGACGCATCCAGACGCTTCGGAGCGGGCATGGTGCAACTCCCGTTAGCCAGTTGGGGTTGTTGGGATGCCGACTCCGTTCAGGCTAGCCACGCAGCGGCCACGCTGTGTGTGGAACACCCATACTCAGCGTGTGTACCAGGAGGTGCGTGGACATGATCGGGCGAGGCAAGGAACGCCTGGAGACCGCGGAGGACGCGGTCGAGAAGCTGCGGGGCGAACTCCTGCACGTGGGGGTGGTGCTGCCGTCGCTGGGCCTGGACCCGGTGACCGCCGCAGGGGACGCGCCGTACCCGCTCGTGGAGCTCGGGCGGTGCAATCTGGACACGGCGGCCCGACTGGCGGCGGCCCTGGAGGGGGCGCGCCGATGAGCCCGGACCCGGCGGCACCGGTCGGGGCGTACGTCCTGGACGGGCGCGACGGACGGGTGGGCCAGGTGACGGGCCACGAGGGCGGCCGGGTGCAGCTGCGCCCGGCGGGCGGCGGCCGCGCATGGGACTGCCCGCCGCACGAACTCGCCCCGGCACCGCCCCTGCTGGTCCTGAGCGCCCGCGTCCGCGCGCTCAACCGGGAGAGCCTCCGCTGAGACGGCGGGCCCGCGACCGCGGGTCGCCGGGTTGCGGGGAGGGCCGTGCGAGGGACGGCCCTGCGCCCGAGGGGCGGTCGAGCACCGAGGCTGGGACCTGCCCCCGAGGAGTGATTCCGCACCCCCGCAGTGCCCGGTCGACGCGGGGAGCGATCCCGCGTCCGGGGGACGGGTGGGCTGCCGGATGCGCAGGGGCCGCCGTCGGTCCCGGCCGGGTGCACGGCCCGCCGGGAGGCGCGCGGCCGGGCGGCCCCGTTCCGCGGCGGATGCACCGTGATGGCCGATCCGGGTGGCGGGCCGGGGGCACCGGCCGCACGGTGGCAGAGGGACCCGTCCGGGCCACCGAGCGACAAGGAGCACGTGCGATGCGGATGATGCTGCGCGCCACGATGGACACCGCCCTCGCGAACGAGCAGGTCCGCAGCGGCCAGGTCGAGAGCATGTTGCGCCAGATGATGGAGCAGCTCCAGCCGGAGGCGGCCTACTTCGTCGCCGAGGAGGGGCGGCGGGCCGCGGTCGTCGTCTTCGACATGCAGGACCCCTCGCAGGTCCCGGTCGTGTGCGAGCCGCTGTTCCTGACGGTCGGCGCCGAGGTCACCCTCCAGCCCTGCATGGACATGGAAGACCTCAGGCGCGGTCTCGCCGTCCTGGCCGGCCGGCCGTAGCCGGGCGGGACCACGCGGCGCGCATGCCGTCCGTACGGGGCCGGCCGGCGTCCCGCGCCCTTGCTTCGAGCGCGCTCCAACGCGTTGGCTTGGGTGTATGAAGTACACGCAGCTCGGACGCACCGGACTCAAGGTCAGCCGCCTCGTCCTCGGCACGATGAACTTCGGCCCCCAGACGGACGAGGCCGGCAGCCACGCCATCATGGACGCCGCGCTCGACGCGGGCATCAACCTGTTCGACACGGCCAATGTCTATGGCTGGGGCGAGAACAAGGGCCGCACCGAGGAGATCATCGGCTCCTGGTTCGCGGGGAGCAGCGAGCGGCGCGACAAGGTGGTGCTCGCCACCAAGGTGTACGCGTCGATGCACCGCGACGGGGAGACCTGGCCCAACCACGACAAGCTGTCCGCCGTGAACATCCGCCGCGCAGTCGACGCCAGCCTGCGTCGACTGCGGACGGACTACATCGACGTCTACCAGTTCCACCACATCGACCGGGACACGCCCTTCGAGGAGATCTGGCAGGCGATCGACGTCCTGATCCAGCAGGGCAAGATCCTCTACGCCGGCTCCAGCAACTTCCCCGGCTACAAGATCGCCCAGGCCAACGAGGCCGCCGCCCGCCGCGGCATGGTCGGCCTGGTCAGCGAGCAGTGTCTGTACAACCTCGTGGAGCGGCGCGCCGAGATGGAGGTCATCCCGGCCGCGCAGGACTACGGCCTCGGGGTCATCCCGTGGTCCCCGCTGCACGGCGGGCTGCTGGGCGGGGCCCTGCGCAAGGAGCGGGAGGGCTCGGCGGGGCCGCGCTCCGGCGGCGGGCGGGCGGCGGAGGCGCTCGCGGACCCCGAGACGCGCCGCAGGCTCCAGGCGTACGAGGACCTGCTCGACAAGCACGGGCTCCAGCCCGGAGAGGTCGCCCTGGCGTGGCTGCTGACGCGGCCCGGTGTGACCGGCCCCATCGTCGGGCCGCGCGTCGCGGACCAGCTCGACTCCGCGCTGCGGGCCGTCGAGCTGGAGCTGGGCGAGGAGGTGCTGGCCGAGCTGGACGCGATCTTCCCCGGGCCGGGGCCGTCGCCGGAGGCGTTCGCCTGGTAGGGCCGCGCGGGCGGGCCGGGGGCGGCCGGGGTCAGCCCAGGGCCGCCGCCACCGCGATGATCGCGAACATCAGCACGAGCACACCGGCCATGATCCGGTTTCGGGTCTTCGGGTCCACCCTTCGAGGTTAACCCGCCCGCCACGGGAACGGCCCCGCCCCTCGGGTCCGAGGGGCGGGGCCGTCGCGACCCCCAGGACACCGCCGGATGCGGTGCCGCCGACCGGCGGTGTGCGCCGGCCGGGACCGCCGCACGGCTACGGGCCCCCGCGGGTCGGTGCCGTCGTACCGGACGGTGAGTCAGCCCGCCCGGAGACGCAGCCCACCGCACGGCCCGTGCCGAGGGGGGCGGGCGCCCGGGGAGTGCGGCGCCTGGGCGCGGTGTGGGCCGGGCTGCGCCCGCCGTGCTGGGGTCGCCGTGCGGCGGTTCAGTGCGTGCCGAGGGGCCAGGCGCCCACCGTCTCGTAGCGGGGGCGGTCGCCGGGGACCCCCGACGTGGGGAGGTTGCTGTGCACCAGGACGAGTTCCGTGACCTCCCAGCGCCGGCCCTTGAACCGCTCCAGCTCGGCCACGAAGGGCCGCAGGTCCGTGTCCGTCCGGCTGCGGGCGAGCGTCAGGTGCGCCTGGTAGCGGCGGTGCTCCTCCATGATGACGCCCGAGTGCCGGGCGGCCGCGTCGGCGCGCTCCGCCAGCAGCCGCAGGTCGTCCAGGCCGCCCGCCGCCCCGGCCCACAGTGCCCTGCGGCCGAACCGCCCGCCCCCGTGGACGCGCAGGGGGAACCGTCCCGTGCGGCGTGCCGCCCGTGCCATGCGCGCGGACAGCTCCGGCAGTACGCCCTCGTCCACCTCGCCCATGAACGCGAGGGTGTAGTGCCAGCCGGACCGTCCCGTCCAGCGCAGATCGTCGGCGCCGGGGCGGGCGCGCAACTCCTCCACGAGGTCGGCCAGTTCGTCGATCGCACCCTGCGGCGGCAGCACGGCTGCGAATAGCCTCATGCTCCCGAGTCTGGCACGCCGGACGGCCCCGGGGGACTGCCGGGAACGCGCCACGTCAGGCGGGGTCGGCCGCGTCCCGCCCGACTCCCGTACGTCGTCCGGGCCGGCCGCCCGCCCGTACGTCCGGGTGCGCCGCGGAGCTGCGCGCCTCCGCGTGCGCTCGGCCTCCGTCCCGTCCGCCGGATGCATGCCCGCGGGCCGCAGGTCCGCGGGGCCTGCGGTCGGGGGGCTTCGGTCGGGTGCCCGCGCGGGAGGGGCCGTCCGCGGGCCGGAGGCCGGGCGGACCGGCCGCAGGGGTGCCCGCGGCCGGTTCCGGTCAGGCGGCGGGGGCGAGCTCGCGGGGGCGGCCGGATGCCTGCGCCCCCGCCAGGGCCGCCGCCCGCGGGACGACCCGCAGGTGCGGGCGGCGCTCACCGCCGCGGCGCTCCACCCGGAGCCGTACGCCCGTCGCCCGGGCCAGGAACAGGGCGATCACCACCGCGGCCACCAGCGAGACCGCGCCGCCCGTCGCGAAGCCGACACGGGCGCCGTACGCGTCGGTGATCCAGCCCAGCAGCGGCGCGCCGATGGGCGTGCCGCCCGCGAAGACCATCATGTAGAGGCTCATCACCCGGCCGCGCATCACGGGGTCGGTGGCGAGCTGCACGAACGAGTTCGCGGTGACGTTCACGGTCAGGCCGACCATGCCGATCGGCACCAGGAACGCCGCGAACAGCCAGAACGACGGGCTCAGCGCCGCAGCGATCTCCAGGACGCCGAAGGCCACGCCGGCAGCGGCGAGCATCCGCAGCCGGGACGTTCCGCGCCGCGCCGCGAGCAGCGCGCCGACCAGGGAGCCGAGCGCCATCAGCGTGTTGAGCAGCCCGTACGTGCCGGGGCCGACGTGGAAGACGTCGTCCGCGAAGGCGGTCAGCCAGATCGGGAAGTTGAAGCCGAAGGTGCCGACGAAGCCGACGAGGGCGATCGGCCAGATCAGCTCGGGGCGGCCCGCGACGTACCGCAGTCCTTCGCGGAGCTGGCCCTTGCCTCGCGGGGCCCGCTCCACCGGGTGGAGTTCGGCGGGCCGCATCAGGAGGACGGCGGCGATCGGGGCGAGGAAGGACAGGCCGTTGACGAGGAACGCCCATCCGCTGCCGACCGAGGCGATGAGGAGGCCCGCGACGGCGGGGCCGACCAGGCGGGCGGACTGGGAGTTCGCCGAGTTCAGGCTGACGGCGTTGCGCAGCTGGTCGGGGCCGACCATCTCGGAGACGAAGGACTGGCGGCTCGGGTTGTCGACCACGGTGACCATGCCGAGGAGCAGGGCGACCAGGTAGACGTGCCAGACCTGGACGTGCCCCGAGAGCGTGAGCGCGGCGAGGGTGAGCCCGCACAGGCCGAGGGCGCCCTGCGTCAGCAGGAGCAGGTTCCGCTTCGGGTACCGGTCGGCGATGACGCCGCCGTACAGGCCGAAGAGCAGCAGCGGAAGGAACTGCAGCGCGGTCGTGATGCCGACGGCCGCCGCGGAGCCGGTGAGGCTGAGGACCAGCCAGTCCTGGGTGATGCGGGCCATCCAGGTGCCGGTGTTCGACACGATGGCGCCGGTGAAGAAGAGGCGGTAGTTGCGCGTCCTGAGGGACGAGAACGTCCCGCCGGTGCGGTGCGTCCCCGGGCCGGAGGTGCCGCCGGACGCGGGGGTGCCGTGTGCTCCGGGTGTGCCGTGGGAGGCAGGGGCGCTTGGTGCTCCGCGGGTGCCGCCGGAGGCGGGCGTGGAGGTGGGTGCGCCGGGTGCGGCGCGAGTGGCGCCGGGTGCGGAGGTGCCGCGAGTGGCACCGGTGGCGGGGGTGCCGGTGGTGGTGTGCGGTGTGTCGTCGTCGGGATGGTGTCCGGGGGCGGAGTCTGCTCCGGTTCCCGTACTCAAAGGGGTTCGCCTCCTCGGCTCGGTTCTCCTACAGGTGCGCGAGCTTCTCCAGTACCGGAGCGGCTGCGCGCAGCCTGGCCCACTCGTCCTCGTCCAGACCCTCGGCCAGGGCCGCCAGCCAGGCGTTCCGCTTGCGGCGGGACTCCTCAAGCATGGCGTCGGCCAGCTCGGTCCTGCTGACCACCTTCT
Organism: Streptomyces sp. CC53; assembly: GCF_001865245.1. Lineage (GTDB taxonomy): Bacteria > Actinomycetota > Actinomycetes > Streptomycetales > Streptomycetaceae > Streptomyces. The sequence goes on from NZ_MKXB01000141.1 coordinate 105,436, forward strand.
GCCGGCGGTCGTCGGGGTGCGGCTCCAGCCGGACCAGGCCCTTGGCCTCCAGCAGCGCGACGATGCGGGTCATCGACGGCGGCTGCACGTGCTCCTTGCGGGCCAGCTCCCCGGGGGTGGCCGAGCCGCAGCGGGCCAGGGTGCCCAGGACCGACATCTCGGTGGGACTGAGCGACTCGTCGACGCGCTGGTGCTTCAGGCGCCGGGACAGCCGCATCACCGAGGAGCGGAGCGCGTTGACGGCGGCGGCGTTGGCAGCGGCCTCGGCGTCGTCGCCGTAGGACAGGTCAGGCATGGTCTTTAGCGTAACTCATTACTCTGCCTAAAGACCAGTCGGATGATCCGACCGCAGGGGAGTGCGGCGAAGGTCACTCCCCGGGGCGCTCCGGAAGGCCGTACTCCCCCCGCGGCCCCGCGAGCCGCCCCGCCACCTGCTCCAGCCAGGCGCCCGGTGTGTGGGGGGCGGGCGGGTCGACCTCCATGCCGAGCTCCGCGAGGGCGAGCGCGCACTCGGCGTCGTCGAGGTCCAGCGCGAGCAGTTCGTGCACCTCGCCCACGACTCGGGCCACCAGCCCGGGGTCCGTGGACTGCGCGTAGTCCCGCAGTGCTGCTTCGTGGCCGGCGAACTCGTCGGGCATGTCCTGGGAGAACCAGCCACCGAGGAGCTGAGCCAGCTCGGGGAAGCGCGCGCGCCACTCCCAGTGGGTGCGTGGCGCAGACGGAGGCGGCACCAGGCCGTCTTCGACGGACCGCTTGATGTGGTCGGCCACGAGGAGCAGCCACGGCTGGATCTCCGCATCGGACAGTCCCACGTCCGGTACCGGGTAGAACTCGCCGAGGCGCAGCCGGAGCCGGCCCGGCGGGTTGCGGGCGTACTCGCGGACCTGCTGCTCGGCGCTGCCCAGGGCCCAGGGGCGGGTGTGCCAGGTGTGCCGCAGGTACGCCCGGAGCGCCTCGCCGGGCGCCTCCTCGGTGTCGTCGGCGAGCCGGCCGACGTACGCGGTGATCACCTGGTCCAGCTCGCCGTAGCGGTGGTCGAATTCCAGCGGCTTCATCGGCACGGCGGCGTGTTCCTAGAGGTAGACGGGGAAGGTGGCGTGGACGACGAATCCGTGGGGGCTCGCCGGATCGCGGCGCAGCACGACCCGGGCGGCCCGCACGTCCACGGGTTCCCGCCCGGCGAGCATCATCGCCTGGAGCAGCACCCGGCCGACCGGCTCCTCACGGGACGGCCAGGCGGCCTCGATCGTCAGACGCTGCCGCGTCCCCTGGGCGAGCCAGCGGTGGATCGCCTGCTCGTTGCGGGTGACGACGCGCTGGGTGGCCCACTGGGCGGTCTCGCGGTCGGGGTAGGTGGAACTGCGGGTGCGCATGATGCAGCCTTCGTCAGATGGGGTTGAACGACCAGAAGACGCCGACCTCCGTGGCGGAGACGACGACCACTCCGAAGTCGCCCACGAAGTCGGTGAGGGGTGCCCACCCGGGGACTCCCTCGCTCAGATCCGGAGTCGTGGTCGTCCTGGCGGCGGTGACGTTCGTGTAGCAGGAGATCCGGTCGCCATACCTACTCAGGACGGTGCGGGCGTCGCCGCGCGCCTGTTGGGGCTCTTCCTCGGGTGGGCGCATCCACTCGTACACCATCAGTACCAGCAGCCCTTCCGCGCTGTCCGGCGTGACGGGGTTGAGGCGTTTGGCCAAGGCGTCCGGGGACAGAGCGAGGAAGGGGTAGAACGGGCCGTGCTCGATCCGTTCCTCGCTGTATCTGTCCCCGTCGAGAACCGTCCACCCGCGCGGGTCCTGCGCCTCGCGGCGCATCACAGCCAGGGCGTCATCCCGCCAGGTCTGGTGCGTGCGCGGGCCGGTGGCCGCGAAGACGTACACGTCGTCCAGGAGACGCACGACGGCGGTCTCCCACGCGGCGCGGGTCACTGTGTCCATGATCTCGTTCCAGGCATGATCGGTCGTCGGTGAGGGAACCCGGGCGGCGCCGGGCGGTGGTCAGCGCGCAGGCATGGAGGTGATCACGACGAATGGGGGATCGAGGGTCGAATCGTACTTCAGCCGGGTGTCGACGTTCTTGACGTCGACGGGCCTGGCCGCCATCCCGCTCTCCTTGAAGCCTGTCGTCGGGTCGCTCGGGTCGTACGGCTGCTTCGTGACGCTCGTCCCCGTGACCTCACCGTTCGGACCCGGTCCGACGAACTTCCTCACGTCGCCCTCGGCCGGTGGTGGCGGGCCCTCCAGCCATGCCTTGATCTCGGAGGAGTGCTGGTCGATGTTGTGCTGCGTGTACTTCTGTGCACTCGGCAGGTCTGCGAAGGTGGAGGCCGCCCCGACAGTGGGCTTGCCATGAGGCCAGCTGGCCGTGGCCGGGTCGCCCTGGTCGCGCAGGCGCTGGGCCAGTTGCTCCGGGGTCTTGCCCACGTGCTTGTCGAGGGTGTGGCCGTTGTTCATCCACTCGGACGCCGCCAGGTCGACCTTGTAGACACCGTTCGCGGCATCCGCGGGGTCGGTCCACTGGTGTTCCTTGCGGAACTCGTTCAGGGCCCGCCGTCCGAACGCCTCGGCGCGTGCCTCCTGGGCCTCGAACTTGGGGGCGCTGCGCCTGGCCTCCTCCAGCGGTCCGACGAGCGCGTCCATCTGCGGCACAAGGGCGTTCACCCGCCGGTTGTACTCGTTGACGATCGCGTTGAGCCGCGGGGTGTCGATGTTGAGCACGATGCCCGCACCGAGCTGGGCCGCGCCCTTGACCACGCTCTTCGCCACACCCTTGACGAGCCCCTTGAGGTCGTCCATGCCGACGCCGTCCTTGAGGTCCACCTCGATCTTGGGCACCGCGTCCCGGATCGCGTCGGTGTAGACCTCCCAGACCTCGCCGTTGATGTAGACGGCCGCCTCCGCGAAGTCGCGGAGGAGGTTACCCACCTTCTCCGCGGTGTCGAAGAGCACCGCCATGACCGGGTGGCTGGACGTCTGCGCCGAGCCGGAGTCGTGCTTCCACTCATAGCCCTGCCGCGATCTGCCCCACGCGGTCGTGCCCCACAACGAGCTGCAGAACTGACGCATGGCGGTGTGCCACTCGCTGTTGCTCTGCTGCGTGATGCTGTCGACGTAGCCCGTCAGTGCGCTCTCGGCCATGGACAGCGGCGCGGTCATGCCGAGCCACGCCTGGTGGAGGGCGTAGAGGTAGTGCTGCTGGGGATAGGGGTAGACCTCGGCGACCTTCCCCATGCGGAAGGCGTGCTTCACCACGGGCCGTAGGACCTCTCGGACCGGCTCGGGCACCCACTCCAGCAGCGAACGAAGGAAGTCGTCGCCTCCGTCGTCGTCGCCCCACTTGATGTGGGGCACCGAGCCGTAGTTCGGCGGCGTCTCGATGACCTTCGGCAGGGGCTGCGTGAGGGCCTTCGTCTTGCCCGTCGGGTCGTTGGCCGCCTCCGCCTTGGCGTAGGTGTTGGCCGTCGAGGTGAAGCCGACGGCGGCCCCGCCGATACTGACGACGCTCTTGGCCCAGGTTTCGAGGTAGAGGTTGCCCACCTTGACGTACGAGGCGGCGAACGCCTCGGGGGCGGTGCCGTAGCCCCCTGCGTCGGGGTACTCCCGCAGTTTGTCCAGGAGGTCCTTGGCGCCCCGGTCCATGGGCGTCTGCTGCGCGGCGATCCCCTGGGACACGCGGTACAGGTCGGACGGCTTGACGTCGAACGTGCCGCTCTGGCCGCCGGATTGCGGCCCGGGGACGGGGCCGGCCATCAGTGGCCGCCCCAACCCTGGAGCACCGCCCTGTGCGCGGCCGCGTAGTTGGTGCTGCCCGTGGTCACGACCTCGTGCAGCCATGCCTGGGCCGCTTCCAGGTCCTGTGCGGACCTGTCCCACTTGTCGAGCTCGTCGACGAAGACCTCCCGGGCCTCGCCCTCCCACGTCAGCACGAGTTTCGCGACGCGGCCGTAGAGTGCGTCCAGTGATTCGTTCAGCTTCTTGAGGACGTCCTCAAGGTCCCCGGCCAGCCTGTGCAGGCCGGCGAGGTCGACGGATATCCGCTCGTCGTCCGACATGTTCTCCCCCGTTCCCGTCTCAGACGTCGGTGAGCCTGCTCCGCGGCGCGGCAGGCGCATCCGGGTGCGGAGTGGAGAGCCTGTCCGCCTCGGCATCCACGTCCACCTCCGCCTGGACCCTCCTGAAGCTCTCCATGACCTCCAGGTCCTGCTCCGAGAAGCCGTCCCTGCTCAAGCGCACGGCCTGTTCGAGCCGCTGCATGACCAGGCGGATCCGCACGGCCTCCTCGGCGGTGTCCCGGTGCAGTTTCCGGTACGCCCTCGCGGCAGGACCGCGCCAGCCGGCCTCGATGCTGTCGACGATCGCGTCCATGCGTCTGACCTGCTTGTCGAGGTGCTCCTGCATGGCGCCGAGGTCGTCGGCGAGCGCGGTGAGCTTGTCACTCTTCGCCTTGAGTGTGGGCTGCTCCATGCCTCTCCCGCTCAACACTGGTCAACTTGGCGCCAATCCGGGCTACTTCCGTCACAATAGCGAATGCGGGTGTGGAGGGGGCGCGCGAGAAGGCCGTGGTCGTCGCGGTGGATTGGCCTTCGGGGTCGGGAGCCTGGTCGGCTCGCGGTAGCGTCAGGAACGGTCAACTTCTGTCAGTCGCTGAGGAACCGTCATGTCCCGTCCCTGCCTACCGCCTCCGCCTCCGCCTGTGCATCTGCGCACCTGGCCCGGCCGGGACGCCCTGGTGGCGGACCGGGCCAGGGCGCTCGCCGTGCTCGCCCAGCGCGGGCTGGGGTTCGGGCGGCTGGTGCTGCTGTGGCTGCTGGGCGGCACGGCGGCCCTGGGCTGGGTGCTGCTCACCCTCCCCCTCCAGGGGCTCGGCCCGCAGGGCGACAGGATGATGCTGATGATGGCGCCGGTCCTCGCGCCCCTGGGGCTGGGGGCACTCGTCACCGCGGTGCTCCTGGTGATGCGCGGCGCACGGCGCGACCGCGAGGTGTACCAGCGCATGGGGGAGTGGCGCGCGCTGGACCGCGACCCCGCGGCGGACGCGCGCCTGCGCGCTCCCGGGCGCAGCCTCGCCTGGCTGTTGCTGTCCCTCGTCCCCTGCGTGCTGGGCCTCTGGGCGTCCTTCGGGTCGGCCGCCGCGGCCCGTACGGTCCAGGACGCCGTGCTGGGCATGGGCGCCGGGGTCTTCCTGTGGGTGACGGGGCTGCTGGGGGCCGCGAAGGCGTTCCGGCACCGGCGGTGGGTGCTGGGGAACGCGTCCGGCCGCTCTGGTCACTCGTAGGAGTGACAATCCTACGAAAAGCCTCCCGCGGGCGAAGAGCGTCCCGCGACCCTGTCGGGCATGGAGCTCGCGGGGACGTCAGGAACGTCAGCATCGGCAGGTACGACGGGGGCGACGGAGACCGCAGGGGCCACTGCGGCGGCAGGGGCGGTGGGGCCGTCGGGCTCGGTGGCCAGGGGAGCGGCAGGGGCGGGGCCGGCCGGGTCGACGGTGCTGAGCCTGCGGATGGACGAGGGGCTCCTCGACCGGGTCAGGCAGCACGCCGCCAGAAGCGGGATGAGCGTCCAGGACTACGTGGTCCGCACGCTCGTCCGCGCGGACTTCGACGAGCGCTTCAGCGCGGCCGTCGACGAGACGCAGAAATTCTACGGGGCGACGCGCCCCACGTGAGGCGCGCAGCCGTGGCCGGTGTGAGCCGGCACCACGCGGCCGGCGCGGGGTCCCGTGCCGGTGGCGAGGACGACCCCGGGTCCCCGTCGGGCGCGACACGGCCCGGTCGGGCCCCGGCCCGAAGCCGTTCCGCCCCGGACCTCGCGTGGGGCCCGGGGCGGAACATCGCGGCGGGGGCCCGGGTGGGACCCTCGGTCGGCGTCGCGGCGCGGTCTACGTGAGGCCCAGCGCCGGCATCGCGTAGAAGAAGACGAACACCGCCGACACGACGTACATCGCGACCGGCACCTCCCGGCCCCGCCCCGCGGCGAGCCGCAGCACGCTGAACGCGATGAAGCCGATCCCGATGCCGTTGGTGATCGAGTACGTGAAGGGCATCATCACCATCGCCAGGAACGCCGGGACGGCGATCGTGAAGTCGCTCCAGTCGATGTCCTTGATCGATCCGGCCAGGATCAGGAAGCCGACCGCGACCAGCGCGGGGGTGGCCGCCTGGGACGGCACCATCGTGGCGAGCGGGGTCAGGAACAGGGCGACGGCGAAGAGGCCGCCCGTGACGACCGACGCCAGGCCCGTGCGGGCGCCCTCGCCGACGCCTGCGGTCGACTCGACGTAGCAGGTGGTGGCGGAGGACGAGGTGGCACCACCGGTGGCGACGGCCAGGCCGTCCACCAGCAGCACCTTGTTGATGCCCGGGAAATCGCCCTTCTCGTCGACCAGCTCGGCCTCGTCGCCGACGCCGAGGATCGTGCCCATCGCGTCGAAGAAGCAGGACAGCAGGACGGTGAAGACGAACAGGGAGCCGGTGAGCAGGCCCACCTTGCCGAAGCCGCCGAAGAGGCTGACCTGCCCCAGCAGCCCGAAGTCGGGCGTCGAGAACGGGTTGCCGGGCCACTCCGGCGTGGTGAGCCCCCAGGACGGGACGTCGGCGAGGGCGTGCACCGCCATCGCGGCGACCGTCATCACGACGATGGAGATGAGGATCGCGCCGGGCACCCTGCGGATCAGCAGGGCGAGGGTGAGCAGCGTGCCGACGGCGAAGACCAGGACGGGCCAGCCGTTCAGGTGCCCGTCGGAGCCGAGCTGGAGCGGCACGGTGGTGTGGGCGGCGTCCGGGATGCGCGAGACGAAGCCGGAGTCCACCAGGCCGATCAGCATGATGAAGAGGCCGATGCCGATGGCTATGCCCTTGCGCAGGCCGAGGGGCACGGCGTTCATGACGCGCTCGCGCAGTCCGGTGGCCACGAGGAGCATCACGACGAAGCCCGCGAGGACCACCATGCCCATGGCGTCCGGCCAGGACATGTTCGGGGCGAGCTGGAGCGCGACGACCGTGTTGACGCCGAGGCCGGCGGCGAGGGCGATGGGGACGTTGCCGATGACGCCCATGAGGAGCGTCGTGAACGCGGCGCTGAGGACGGTGGCCGTGACCAGCTCGCCGCCGTCCAGCTGGTTCCCGTACATGTCCTCGGCGCTGCCGAGGATGATCGGGTTCAGCACGATGATGTAGGCCATCGCGAAGAAGGTGGCGAAGCCGCCGCGGACCTCACGGCCGACAGTGGAACCGCGCTCGGAGATCCTGAAGAACCTGTCCAGGGAGCCGGAGCCGCCGCCGGTGCCCGCGGGCGGCTGCGGCTGCTCGGGGGTGACCGGCGGCGCGGTGACCGAGGAGGGCATGCGGAACCTCGTGGTGCTGGGGGGTGGGGGTGGTGCGGTGCCGGCGGAGCGCTCTCTTTGTGCTTTCGCACGAGCGAAGCGACGTACCGGCAAACCGGTTCAGTATGAATGTATGAACACATGATCGCTATCTCCGCGCGTAGAACCGGTGTGCGGGCAGTGGTCGCGGCCTGCGGCCGGCCGCCGCATACGATGGGCCGCATGGCGAAGTGGACCCCGCGGCACGAGGCGCCGGAACCCCTGGAGGGACCGGTCGTCGCCACCATCACCGGCGGCACGATCCTGTGGTTCGCCCTGTTCCTGGTGCAGGTCCCCTTCTACGGCTGGTTCGCCGACCGCGGCTGGGAGAACTGGGTCTGGACCTGTCTCGCCGGCGGCGCCCTCGGCCTGCTCGGCATCTGGTACGTCCGCAAGCGCGACGCCGCCATCAAGCGGTCCCGGGCGGCGGCCCGCCCCGACGGCGGCCACCCGGCGACCGGCCCCGAGGCGTAGCCGCGCCACCTGGCACCGAGGCGTGGCCGCGCCAACCGGCACTGACGCGAGGCCGCGCCACCCGGAGGCGGCGCGGCGCGCTGCAAGCCGTTGAGGGCGTCCCGTAGGGCCGTGGGGGGAGGCGGGTCCTACCAGGGTCGGATCTTCGCGGTGTTCGAGGGGTGCGGCCCGCCGTCCCGCCGTACCGTCGGAACCATGACGCAGTGGGCGGGTATCGACGACGACAGAGCCGCGGACGGGCCGGACCGGAGCGGCGGGCCGGGGGCGCCGCCCGGCTACCGGCCGGGCGGGCTGACCACCGCGGAGGTGGCCGAGCGGGTCGCGCGGGGCGAGGTCAACGACGTACCCGTCCGGTCCTCGCGCTCCACGACCGACATCATCCGCGGCAACGTCCTCACCCGCTTCAACGCCATCATCGGCGTCCTCTGGGTGATCATGCTGGTCGTCGCGCCGATCCAGGACAGCCTCTTCGGCTTCGTCATCGTCGCCAACACCGGCATCGGCATCATCCAGGAGCTCCGCGCGAAGAAGACCCTCGACGGGCTCGCCGTCATCGGGGAGGCCAAGCCGACCGTCCGCAGGGACGGGGCGCCCACCGAGGTGTCCACCTCGGACATCGTGCTCGGCGACCTCATCGAGCTCGGCCCCGGCGACAAGGTCGTCGTCGACGGGACCGTCGCGGAGTCCGACAGCCTCGAAGTCGACGAGTCGCTGCTCACCGGCGAGGCCGACCCCGTCCTCAAGCACCCCGGCGACACCGTCATGTCCGGATCCTTCGTCGTCGCCGGAGGCGGCGCCTTCACCGCCACCAAGGTCGGCCGCGAGGCCTACGCCGCCCAGCTCGCGGAGGAGGCGTCCCGCTTCACGCTCGTCCACTCCGAGCTGCGCTCCGGCATCTCCACCATCCTCAAGTACGTCACCTGGATGATGGTCCCCACCGCCATCGCCCTCGTCATCAGCCAGCTCGTCGTCAAGGAAGCCGACATCAGGAACTCCGTCGCGCGGACGGTGGGCGGCATCGTGCCCATGATCCCCGAGGGCCTGGTGCTGCTGACCTCCGTCGCCTTCGCGATCGGGGTCATCCGACTCGGCCGGCAGCAGTGCCTCGTGCAGGAACTGCCCGCGATCGAGGGCCTCGCCCGCGTCGACGTCGTCTGCCTCGACAAGACCGGCACCCTCACCGAAGGCGGCATGGACGTGACGGGGCTGCGCCTCCTCAACGGCGCGGACGAGGCGTACGCGCGGAAGGTCCTCGGCGCCCTCGGCGAAGCGGACCCGCGGCCCAACGCCTCCCTCCAGGCCATCGTCGACGCCTACCCCGACAGCGACGACTGGCGCTGCACCGAGGCGCTGCCCTTCTCGTCCGCCCGCAAGTACAGCGGCGCCGCCTTCAGCGAGGACGACGGCCAGCGCAGCGCCTGGCTCCTCGGCGCCCCCGACGTGCTGCTGCCCGAAGGGGACCCCGCCCTCGCCGAGACCGAGGACCTCAACCAGCAGGGGCTGCGCGTGCTGCTCCTGGCGCAGGCAGACCCGGACGGCGACCTCGACGACCCCGACACCGCGCGCAAGGCGCGGGCCTACGCCCTCGTCGTCCTCGAACAGCGGCTGCGCCCCGACGCCGCCGACACCCTCGCCTACTTCGCGGAGCAGGACGTCGACGCGAAGGTCATCTCCGGGGACAACGCCGTCTCGGTCGGTGCCGTCGCCGCCAAGCTCGGCATGCCCGGAGCCGACCGCACCGTCGACGCCCGCCGCCTCCCCGAGAGCCGCGACGCGATGGCCCGCGAACTGGAGGGCGGCGTCGTCTTCGGCCGCGTCACCCCGCAGCAGAAGCGCGACATGGTCGGCGCGCTCCAGTCCCGCGGCCACACCGTCGCCATGACCGGCGACGGCGTCAACGACGTGCTGGCCCTGAAGGACGCCGACATCGGGGTCTCGATGGGCAGCGGCTCCGAGGCCACCCGGGCCGTCGCGCAGATCGTGCTGCTCAACAACAGCTTCGCCACCCTGCCGTCCGTCGTCGCCGAGGGCCGCCGGGTCATCGGCAACATCACGCGGGTCGCCACGCTGTTCCTGACGAAGACGGTCTACTCGGTGCTGCTGGCGATCCTGGTGGTCGCCTTCCAGATGGAGTACCCGTTCCTGCCGCGCCACCTCACGCTGCTGTCCACGCTCACCATCGGTGTGCCCGCGTTCTTCCTGGCGCTCGCCCCGAACAAGGAACGCGCCCGGCCCCACTTCGTGCGCCGCGTCATGCGGTACGCGATCCCCGCCGGGCTCATCGCCGCCGCGGCCACGTTCACCACGTACACCGTCGCCGGGCACCACTACAGCGGGCCCGGCGCGCTCGACGCCGAGACCAGCGCGGCCACGGTGACGCTGTTCCTCGTCTCCCTGTGGGTGCTGGCGATCGTCGCCCGGCCGTACACGTGGTGGAGGATCGCCCTCGTCGCGGCGATGGGCAGCGGCTTCCTGCTGGTGCTGATCGTGCCCTGGCTCCAGGACTTCTTCGCGCTGAAACTGGTGGGCACGACCATGCCGTGGGCCGCCGTCGGCATCGCCGCGGCCGCCGCCGTGCTGCTGGAGGCGACCTGGCGGTGGGTGGGCCGCCGCTTCCCGGCGTAACCCCGCGCCCGACCGGCCCGGCCCGCCGCCTCCTGCGGGCCCACCGCCTGTGCCCGGCCCGCCCCGTGGTGCGGGCGGGCGCGGGCTGTGCGGGCCGGCTCGGGCCGGGGCCCAGGCGGGCCGGTGGCCCAGGTGGGCCCGGGGGCATTCGGGCCTGGGGCGCAGGCCGACCGGGCGCCGTTCGGGCCTGGCCCGGGGCGCAGGCGGCCGAGAGGCCCGGCCGGACCGGCGGGCTCAGTCGAACCAGCGGTCGCGGGCCAGTTCGGCCGTCCGCGACGCGTCCTCCAGCAGCGCCGCCACCTCGAAGCGGCGCGGCCACTGCCCCGCCGCCCACGCCAGGCCCGCCGCGACGCCCTCCAGCGTGGCGGCGTGCACCACCCCGTCCGGGGTGCGGCGCCAGTCGAGCTCGACACCCCCGGCGACGACCAGCTCGTCGTGCTCCACGTACGTCTCCGGCGTCGCCGCGCCGAGCAGCGCGTGCACCGACTCCGGGACCGCGTGCTCCTCGCCCTCCGTCGCCACCGGGGCGTCCACCGCCTCGCTGAGCCGCCGCACCTGGAGCAGCTCCGCGAGGTCCGCCGCGCGGGACGGGGCGACCGGCAGCAGCGGCAGGCCCCCGGTCAGCGGCAGCAGGTCCGGGGTGTCGGCGATCACCGCGTCGGCGGCGTCCACCACCCGCAGCTCGCCGTCCACGACGGCACGCAGCTCGTCCGGCAGGGTCACCTGCTCGGGGTCGAGGTCGGCCAGCGCCGTGTACAGGGCGTGCAGCTGGGCGCCGGTGACCTGCCGGTCCGGGTCGGCGAGCCGGCCCAGCAGCTCCGCCGCGCCGCCCGGCTCGTCCAGCAGGGCCGCCACGGACGTCCGCACGCCCAGTGCGTGCAGCACCTGCACGTCGTCGAAGCCCGCCGTGTCGGCCGCCTCGTACAGGCCCTCCAGCAGCGGGTCCGCACCGGCCGCCCGCAGCCCCGCCGGACGGCGGCCGCCCAGGACCGGATGGTCCCGCAGCCACCAGGCGGTGTACGCGTGCACCGACTCGGTGGTCCCGTCCGGCAGCAGCACCCGCACCCGCTGCGTGAGCGCGTCCCGCAGCGGCGGCTGCGCGAGCAGCGCCAGGGCCTGCGGCCACCGGTCGTCGTCGACGAGTTCCAGGTCCCGTACGGCGACGAGTTCCGTCGCGACGGGCGGCACGGGGGCCTCCGGCAGCCGGTCGAGGACGTCCTCGCACCACACGTCCACCGCGTCCAGCAGGCCCACGTCGTCCGGCTCGGCGTAGTCGGTGTCGCGGGGCTCCAGCTCGTCCGGGTCCAGGACCAGGTCCGAGGCCCGTACGAGCGCGAAGTCGACGAGCACCCCGCACGCGGCGAGCGGCTGTCCGCCCCAGCGCTCGGCCCACTCGGCGTCGCACAGCGCCAGCTCGCCCTCGCGCATCACGGAGGCGAAGGGGCCGCCGGGCAGGACCAGTTCGCAGGCGGGGGCGAGCTCGCCGTCCTCGTCGGGCAGGGCGAGCGCGCCGAGCCACGGCTCGTCACCGGGCGCGAGGCCCGCCTCACGGACGAGGCCGAGCACCACCTCGGCGAGCTCCTCCGCGTCGAGGGCGTCCTCGTCCCACGTGTCGTCGTCCATCGACGCCGCCACGGCCGCCCGCACCTGAGGGGTCGTCAGGACGGCGCGGGGCGTGGCGGGCAGGGCGCCCAGCTTCTCCAGGACGGGGTGCGCGGCCTGCGGGTGCGCGACCTTCAGCCCGAGCCGGGACAGGTCGGTCGGCGTGTCCGGCAGCGGCAGCAGCACCTGCCGGGGCCCGATGGTGGTGCGGCCGTCGGCGAGCGGCACCGGAAGGCCCGTGAGCCGGTCCGGGTCGACACCGGCGAGCGACTCGTACAGCCGGTGCCACCACTCGGGGGCCCGCTCCGCGCCGGCCAGCCGGTCGACGGCGTCGCCCAGCGGCAGCCGCGCCACTCCAAGAGCCCGCAGCTCGGACCGCCGCTCAAGCCCGGCGGGCAGCAGCGTCGGCAGCACCTCCCCCAGGACCCGTACGGTGTCCGCGCCGGCGCCCTCCACCACCTCGGCCTCGAACGGCCGCAGGGCGGTGAGCTCCTCCGACGGCACGGCCGGCGGCAGGAACGCGACCCGGGGCAACAGCTCCAGCACGGCGCCGCGGATCGCCCCGTCCAGGACGCCCTTGCCGAGCGGGCCGGGCACGAGGTCGACGGTCCCGGTCGACACCGGCGACCACTGCGCGAGCAGTTCGGCGTACGCGTCGGCGGCGCGCGCCACAACGAAGTCGGTGAGCGGCCCCGGCGCGGGGTGGCGGCGCGTGGAGTCCAGCGGGAACGACGCGATCAACAGGGCGGGCAGGGTGAGGGGCTCGTCGGTGGGGGTGGGGGCGTGCACGACGGGCGACGTGCCGGGGCGCAGCGGGGCGCCCTCCCCGTCGACGGGCACCGCCCACGTGACCGACCAATGGGGCCGCAGCCGCTCCTCCACCGGCCGGTCCCTCAGCAGCTCCGCGGTGAGCGCCCCGCTGCGGGTGACGGTCCGCCAGCGGGCCGTGCCCCGGGCGGAGTCGGCGACCAGGATGTACGCGGGGTCGTCGGGGTCGGCGGACCGGGTGAGGGCGCGGCTGCCGCCGGGGGTCTCCACCACGACCTCGGTGAGGCCGGGCAGGGTGAGCAGCAGGGCGTCCCCGACGCCTTCGAGGAGCCGCTCCACGAGGTCGACGGCGGCGGCGTCCCGCAGCGGCAGGACGACCACGGTGTCGTAGCCTTCCGGCGGCGCGCCCTCCGCGGGCAACGGCAGGCGCAGCAGCGGCACGTGGCCGTCGCGCCGCCGCAGTTCGTCGCCGAGCCCGGGGCTGTGCCGGGCCGCGTCGGCGGCCATGTCCCGGGCCTCGGCCAGCGACCACCGCACGCCGCCGTGCCGGCCGATGACGGCCGGCTCGTCGCTGACGGCGAGCACGGCGGCGAAGCCGACACCGAACCGTCCCACGGCTCCCTCGTGCCCCTCCCGCTTGGCGGAGGCGCGCAGGGTGGACAGCGACTCGACGCCCGTCGCGTCCAGCGGGGCACCGGTGTTGGCGGCCGCCAGGACGGCGGGCCCGGAGGCGTCCGCGGGGTGCAGGGTGAGCCGGAGGCGGCCGGGCACGCGGGCGCGGGCGGCGGCGTCGGCGGCGTTCTGGGCCAACTCGACGACGAGGCGGTCGCGGTAGCCGCCGAGGCTGAGCTCCTCCTCGGCGTTGGCGTCCTCACGGAACCGGGCGGGACCCGCACCCCACGCGTCCAGCACACCGCGCCGCAGCCGCGCGGTCCCGAACGGGTCGGCCGCCTCGGCCGTCGCCCTCACGCTCACGATGTGCTCCGATCCTGCTCGACATGGTGACCCTTCGCGCCGAAGGTACCGCGCCCCCGCACCGGCGCGGCGCCCGCGCCCCGGGTGGTGCCCACCGGGGGCGGTGTCCGCGGCGGGGCAGGGGGCGACCGCGGAACTACGCCCTTGGTGCCGGTCCGCCTGGGGCCGCAGCCCGATCCGCGGGGGCACGGGGGGCCGTTAGCGTCACTGCATGCGTATCGGACTGCTCGGCACCGGCAACGTCGCCCGCGCTCTGGCCCAGGGCTGGAGAGCCGCGGGACACACCGTGCTCCTCGGCTCACGCCGCCCCGGGGAACGGGAGGACCTCGGCCTGCCCGTGGCCGGGCTGGGTGAGACAGCGGCCCACGCGGAGGTCCTGGTCAACGCCACACCGGGGAACGCCTCCCTGGAGGTGCTGCGTTCCCTCGGGGCACCGGCGCTGGCAGGCACCCTGCTCATCGACGTCGGGGTCGGCCTCTCCGACGACTGCACCGAGCTCTCGCACCCGAACAGCAGCCTGGCCGAGCGGATCCAGGAGGCCTTCCCCCTGACCCGGGTCGTCAAGACGCTGTGCACCATGGACAGCGCCGCGATGGTCGACCCGGCCGGCCTGGACGGGCCGAGCACGGTCTTCCTCTCCGGCGACGACGCCGAGGCCAAGGAGGCCACCGGCCGGCTGCTCACCGACCTGGGCTGGCCCCCGTCGTCCCAGCTGGACATCGGCGGTATCGCCACGGCTCGCGGGCAGGAGCACTTCGCCCTGCTCTTCATGGGCATCGCGAACGGTCTGGGCACCCACGTGTTCAACATCAACGTGGTCACCCGCCCCGCCGGCGGGGCTCGCCTGCCCGGCGCGCACTGAGTCCGAGCCCTGCGGGGTCTGCGCCCCGAGGACAGGCGGCTCAGGAGACTGGAGGCCGCCTGTCGCCCGCCCTCGGGTGAGCGGGCTGCGGGCGGCCTGACGGTCAGGAGTGGCCCAGGTCCTCCGATTCGGCGTCCGGGACCTCCGGCACGGAACCGCTGTCCCGCGCCGGGCGCAGGGGGAACTCGTCCGAAGCCATCGAGTCCAGCACCGGCGGCGCCGGGCGCGGGGGCTTCGGCATGACCGCGGCCTCCGAGTGGCCGCCGCAGCCGTAGTCCAGGGACACGATCCGCCCGTCCGCGGGCGAGAACTCGTTCGCGCAGACACCGAACGCCTGGCCCAGCGAGCCGCCCAGGCGCATGAGGAAGCCGCACGACACGCAGGACGCCGGGGCGGCCTGTGCCATCGGGGTCTTCGCGCCGAACGCCTCCTCCCAGCGGTCGGCCGCCACGTGCAGCCCGTACCGGGAGAGGACCCGCGCCCGCCGCAGGCCCAGCTCCTCCGCCACCGCGGAGATCGCGCCCCGGGAAGGGGTGCGGGTGACGAACTCGGCGTCCTCCGTGTCGGCCAGCTCCGTCATCTCGGAGGAGACCACCGCGTTGGGCGGGGGCTCGTCCCCGCCGGTGTAGCCGGGTTCGAGGCGCAGGTCGTCCGCCTCCGTGGGGAGGAGGTCGCCGGGGCCGAGGTCCCCGGGGCGGAGGCGTTCGCTCCACGGCACCCATTCGGGCGCGAGCAGCGCGTCCCCGCCCGGCAGCAGCACCGTCTCGTCGACGGTGACGTTCTTGGCCCGCGAGGCGCGGGCGATCGTCACCGCCCAGCGCCAGCCCCGGTAGCCCGGCTGGAGGCACTCGAAGAAGTGCGTGACGACGCGGTCCCCTTCGGACACGGCGTCCACGTGCTCCCCGACGAAGCCGGGTTCCGCGGCTTCCAGCGCGGCCTCCCGGGCGAGATCGACCGCCTCGGCGCACAGGCGGTCGAGGGCGGGGGTACGCCGGGTACGGCTTCGCGTCGTCGCAGCACTCACAGGTCTCGCTTCTCTCCTACGCCGTGTCATAGGTGCGCCGGCCGATGCGCGACAGCACGGGCGACGGACGGAGCGGACCCCAGGACCGCATCGACGTCCACGCCCGACGTGCTCGGGCACACCTCATGCCATCCATTCTGCGGGATGCCGAAGAGGCGCGCGGCCGAGCGTTTTCCGCCGGTGGCGCGCTACGCACGCTACCCCCTTCGCCGCCCGGGGCCCACACGCCCGCCTCAAGTGGCCCTCACAGCGGCCCGCGGACGGGACGAGTGGGGCACTCTGGGGCAGTATGGCCACGTGGTACGCGCACGGCCGTCCCCAGGGTCCCCGGACCCCCCGCCGAGGCGCCCGGCATCGGCGGGCCCCCCGGCCGACGCGCGTGTGACGGACGACCGGCCGGCCCGGCCGGACGGGCCGGCCGTCCCGGGCCCCGAGCAGCCGGAGACGCCCGGCGCGACCGTCGCCGGGCCCGCAGGCGGAGGCTCCGCCGGGACGTCCCCCTGCGGAGGACCGGGCGCGGAAGCGGACAGCTTTCCCGCGACGGCCGGTACGGAGACGCGCCCGGGTCGCGCCGGGTCTGCGGCGGCGGCAGGTCCGGGCCCCGGCGGCGACGACGCGGGCGGGGCCCGGCCCGCCGCCCCGGTGGGCCCGCGGGCCGTGTCCGGCACGCGAGGCCCGGCCGGCCGGGCACCCCATCCGGACGGGGCCACCCCGTCGCACCGGGGGCCGGCCGCCCCGGAGCCCCCGCCGCAGGCCGCCGCCCCGAGGCCGGGTGCCGCGGGCCGGGGTCCCCGGACCGACGCCGTCGACCGCGGGGCCGGAGCCGCCCACCGGAGCCGGCGGCCGGATGCCGCCGACCCGGGTGCGGAGGCCGCCGCGAAGGGGCCGGAGAACGCCGACCGGGGGCCGGGCGCGGCGGGTCGGAGTCCCGGGACCGAGCACACCGACCCGGGGCCCGACGCGGTGGGCCGCAGCCCCGGGCGCGAGGTGGCGGAACGGAGTCCTCGACCGGGCGCCGCCGGAGCCGAGCCCCTGCCCGATGCCGGCGAGCCGGTGTCAGGTCCCGACGTGCGGGCCGGTGCGCACCGGTCGGCGCGCGGTGCGCGGGTGCGGCGGGTCGCACGGGTGCTGCCGCTGCCGGTGACCGCCCCCGCGCGGGGCATCCGCCGCGCCACCCACGCCCACGGCGCCGGCGAGTCGGGGCTCGGCAAGCTCATCGAGCTGCACGCCGTGAACAGCGCCGGCGACGTGATGATCACCATCGCGCTCGCCTCCACCGTCTTCTTCTCCGTCCCGACCGACGAGGCCCGCGGGCGGGTCGCGCTGTACCTGGCCGTCACCCTCGCGCCCTTCACCCTCCTCGCGCCCGTCATCGGCCCGCTCCTCGACCACGTCCCGCACGGCCGCCGCGCCGCCATGGCCGGGGCGATGGCCGTCCGTGCCGTGCTCGCGCTGGTCCTGTCCGGCGCCGTCGCCACCGGCGGCCTGGAGCTGTACCCGGCCGCGCTCGGCGTTCTGGTGGCGTCCAAGGCGTACGGGGTCGTCAGGTCCGCCGTCGTGCCACGGCTGCTGCCGTCACAGTTCTCCCTGGTGAAGGCGAACTCCAGGGTCACCCTCGCCGGGCTGCTCGCCACCGGCGCCGCCGCGCCGGTCGGCATCGCACTGAACAGGATCGGCCCCGAGTGGCCGCTGTACGGCGCGTGCGTCGTGCTCCTCGCCGGGGCGGTCCTGGCGTTCACGCTGCCCCACAAGGTCGACTCCGCGCGCGGCGAGCGCAGGGCGCAGATCCTGCTGCACGGGGAGCGGAAGCCCGGCCTGCGGACCGTCGGCCCGGCGGTGCTGCACGCCCTCCAGGCGAACGCGGCGATCCGCGGGCTGTCCGGTTTCCTGATCTTCTTCCTGGCGTTCCTGCTGCGGGTCCATCCGCTCGACGGGCAGAGCGCCGCCGTCTCGATGCTGATCGTGGGCGCGGCGGCGGGCACCGGCAACGCGTGCGGGACGGCCGTCGGAGCGTGGCTGAAGGCCCGCGCACCCGAGGCGATCATCGCCACCATGCTGACGGTGCTGCTGGCCGCCGCGATCCTCGCCGCCCTCTTCTTCAGCGGGATCGCCGTCGCCGTGCTGGCCGCCGTCGCCGGACTCGCCCAGGCCCTGTCCAAGCTGTCCCTGGAC
>NZ_MKXB01000142.1 GCF_001865245.1 Streptomyces sp. CC53
GGGCGCCCCGGCCCGCCGCCCCCAGCCCCGCGTCCCCGCACCAGGCCGCGGGCGCCCGCAGCCGCCGCCCGTACGGCGCACGCCCGCCACGGCGTCCGCGCACCCCGGCGGACCCGTCACGCCGCCCCGTCCCGCGCCCCCCGCTGCTCACCTCACTCCTGGCGGCACTGCTCGCCGCCGCACTCGTCGCGATCGGCGTGCTCCTCCTGACAACGCGCTGATCAGGGCTTATCTGCCAGTGATCACTGGCGTGGTGGGTGTGGTCGGCGAAAACACGTTACCGACGGGTACACAAAGGGGCCGGGCCCGCATACCCTCACCCCATGACGGACACGCAGGCCACCGCCACCGCAACCGCCCCCGAAGGCGCGGCGCCCGCAGCCGCGGCGCCCACCGGTACGAACCCCGTCGCCCCCGTCCCCGCCGGTGTCCGTACCGCCCAGGACGTCGTCACGCCCGACGTGGTCGCCCGGCTCACCCGGGGGGTCGTCGGATCCGGCCGCACCGCCAACCACACCCCCTTCACCGGCGAACAGCTGGCCGAACTGCCCGAGTCGACGCCGGACGATGTCACCGAGGCGTACCGGCGGGCCCGAGCCGCCCAGCCGGCCTGGGCCGCGACGCCGGTCCGCCGCCGCGCCGCCGTCTTCCTCCGCTTCCACGACCTGCTCCTTGAGCGGCAGGCCGAGGTCCTCGACCTCATCCAGCTGGAGACCGGCAAGGCCCGCCTCCACGCACACGAGGAGGTGCAGGCCGTCGCCATCGCGGCCCGCCACTACGGCGTCCGCGCCTCCGCCTACCTGAAGCCGAAGCGGCACACCGGCGCGGTGCCGACCCTCACCAAGGTGACCGAACTGCGCCAGCCCCGCGGCGTGGTGGGCCAGATCGCCCCCTGGAACTACCCGCTGGAGCTGTCCGTCGGCGACGCGCTGCCCGCGCTCGTCGCCGGCAACGCCCTCGTCATGAAGCCGGACACCGAGACCGCCCTCACCGCCCTGTGGGCCCGCGACCTCCTCGTCGAGGCCGGCCTGCCGCAGGACGCCTTCCAGGTGGTGCTCGGCGAGGGTCCCGTGGTGGGCCCCGAGGTGGTGAAGCACGCGGACTACGTCTCCTTCACCGGTTCCACCCGCACCGGCCGCCAGGTCGCGCAGGGGGCGGCGGCCCGGCTCGTCGGCGTCTCCCTCGAACTCGGCGGCAAGAACGCCATGCTGGTGCTGCGCGACGCCGACGTCGAGAAGGCCGCGGCGGGCGCCGTCCGCGCCTGCTTCTCCTCCGCCGGCCAGCTGTGCATCTCCATCGAGCGCCTCTACGTGCACGCGTCGGTGGCCGACGACTTCCTCGCCCGCTTCACGGCCCGCACGAAGGCCATGCACCTGGGCACCGCCCTCGCGTACGGCGCCGACATGGGGTCCCTCGTCGGCGAACGCCAGCTGGAGACCGTCACCCGGCACGTCGAGGAGGCCGTGGCCAAGGGCGCCACGGTGCTGGCGGGCGGCGTCGCCCGCCCCGACGTCGGCCCCCTCTTCTACGAGCCGACCATCCTGGAGAACGTGCAGGAGCCGATGGCCGTCTGCGCCGAGGAGACCTTCGGCCCCGTCGTCTCCGTCTACCGCTTCACCGACGAGGACGCGGTGATCGCCCAGGCCAACGCCACCCCGTACGGGTTGAACGCCAGCGTGTGGACGAAGGACAGCCGCCGCGGCCACGCCGTCGCCGCCCGGCTGCGCGCGGGCACCGTCAACATCAACGAGGGGTACGCGTCGGCGTACGGCAGCGTCCAGGCGCCCATGGGCGGCATGAAGGACTCCGGCCTCGGCCGCCGCCACGGCTCCGAGGGCATCCTCAAGTACACCGAGGCCCAGACCGTCGCCCAGCAGCGCCTGATGCCGCTCGCCCCGTCCTTCGGCATGGACGACGAGGCGTACGCGGCGTTCATGAGCCGCAGCCTGAAGGTCATGAAGGCCCTCCGCCTGCGCTGACGCCCCACCGACCACCACCACCGCCGCCGACCGCCTGAGGGAGAACCATGCGCGAAGCCCCGCACGACTACGACGTCCTGGTGATCGGCTCGGGCTTCGGCGGCTCCGTGTCGGCCCTCCGCCTCACCGAGAAGGGCTACCGGGTGGGCGTCCTCGAAGCGGGCCGCCGCTTCACCCGGGACACCCTCCCCAAGAACTCCTGGGACATCAGGAACTACCTGTGGGCGCCCGCCCTCGGCCTCTACGGCCTGCAGCGCGTCCACCTCCTCGGCAACGTGATGGTGCTGGCCGGCGCGGGCGTGGGCGGCGGCTCCCTCAACTACGCCAACACCCTCTACGTGCCGCCCGCCGCCTTCTTCCAGGACCGCCAGTGGGCGCACATCACCGACTGGCAGGAGGAGCTGGCCCCGTACTACGACCAGGCCAGGCGCATGCTCGGCGTCCGCCTCAACCCCACCACGACCCCCTCCGACGTCCACCTGAAGGCCGCGGCGCGCACCCTGGGCGTGGAGGACACCTTCCACCACGCCCCGGTCGGCGTCTTCTTCGGCGACGGCAGGGACGCGGACGGTACGGCGCCGAAGACCGCGCCCGGCGGCGGGTCCCCCGACCCGTACTTCGGCGGCGCCGGGCCGGTGCGGCGCGCCTGCACCGAGTGCGGCGAGTGCATGACGGGCTGCCGCCACGGCGCGAAGAACACCCTGACGGAGAACTACCTGTACCTGGCGGAGAAGGCCGGGGCCGTGATCCACCCCATGACGACCGTCACCCGGATCACCCAGCAGGACGACGACGCGTACGCCGTCACCGTGGTGCCCACGCAGCGCCGCAGGAACGGCAGGACCCGCACCCTCCGCTGCCGCCACGTCGTCGTCGCGGCCGGCACGTACGGCACCCAGACCCTCCTGCACCGCATGAAGGACGAAGGCCACCTGCCCCGCATCTCCCGGCGCCTGGGCGAACTCACCCGCACCAACAGCGAGGCCCTCGTCGGCTCCCAGACCACGGACCGCCGCTACGCGAAACGCCACGGCGGGAAACCCGACTTCACCCGGGGCGTGGCCATCACCTCGTCGATCCACCCCGACGGCAACACCCACATCG
The DNA here is from genome assembly GCF_001865245.1 of Streptomyces sp. CC53. GTDB lineage: Bacteria > Actinomycetota > Actinomycetes > Streptomycetales > Streptomycetaceae > Streptomyces. The sequence continues at coordinate 3,084 of NZ_MKXB01000142.1, forward strand.
AGCCGGTCCGCTACGGCAAGGGCTCCAACGCGATGGGCGCCCTCTCCGTCCTCCAGGTCCCGTACGCCCGGAACCGGGTGGGCGCCTGGCTGGCGAACGCGGCCCGCCACCCCGTCCAGGCCCTGCGCTCGCTGTCCAACCACCGCTGGTCGGAGCGCACGATCATCGGCCTCGTCATGCAGTCGCTGGACAACTCCCTCACCACGTACCGCAAGGAGAAGGGCCTCGGCAAGGGCCTCCTCACGGCCCGCCAGGGCCACGGCGCCCCCAACCCGAAGCAGATCAAGGCGGCGACGGAGGCGGCCACCGCGATCGCACAGGAGATCAACGGCTTCGCGGGCTCGAACGTCGGCGAACTGATGGGCCCCCCGCTGCCCGCCCACTTCCTGGGGGGCTGCGTCATCGGCGCGACACCGGACGACGGCGTCATCGACCCGTACCACCGCCTGTACGGCCACCCGGGCATCTCGGTCGTCGACGGCGCGGCGGTCTCCGCGAACCTGGGCGTCAACCCGTCCCTGACGATCACCGCCCAGGCCGAACGCGCGATGTCCCTGTGGCCCAACAAGGGCGAGCCCGACCCCCGCCCCGCCCAGGGCGAGGCGTACGCCCGGGTCGCCCCCGTCCAGCCGAAGAACCCCACGGTCCCGCAGGACGCCTTCGCGGCCCTGAAGCTGCCGTTGCTCCCGGTCCCGAAGGTCCCGCCGAGGACCTGACCGCGGACCCGCTCACGGAACCGATCACGGGCCTGACGCGGGCCTGACCGCGGAGCTGTCCGCGGACCCGCCCCCGGTCAGGCCGCGGGCATGAGAGAGGCGCTGCACCCCCCTCCGAGTGCAGCGCCTCCCTGGCTTCTCAGCCGCGACCGTTACGCGGTGGTACCGCTATAGCGGCGACCGTCACGCAGTGGCACCGCTGTTGCGGCGCTTCAGCGCGAACACGACACCGGCACCGGCGACGATGGCGACACCACCGGCGATACCGATGGTCGGCAGCATCGAGGAGGAACCGGTCTCGGCGAGGCTGCCGGTGACGGGCAGCTCGGACAGGTTGCCCTGCGGGGCCGGCTTGTTGTCGCTCTTGCCCGGCTTGCCCGTGGCGTCGTCGACCTTGCCCGGCTTGGCGTCGGCGGCGAGGATCTCGAACTCGTAGGCAGTCTCCTCGCCGAACTCGCAGATCCCGTTGTCGGTGATGTTGACGCCGGAGGCAAAGGCGACGCCGTAGCCGGCCGGAGCCTTGTCGCTCACCATCAGACGCATCGGGGCCTCGGCGTACTCACCGGCCTTCAGGTCCAGGGCGGTACCGAAGTAGCCCCACTCGTCGGTGATGGTCTTCCAGCCGTCACCCACGTTCGCCTGGACGGTGATGAACTTCGACATGTCGTCGAACTTCTCGCCATCGACGGCCTCGGTGTAGAGGTACGCCTCGACCTCGTTGAGGACCTTGTCGGAGTTGTTGACGACGCGGAAGGTGAACTCCTTCCAGCCGGAGCCGGCGACGACCTTGGACGGCAGGCCCTGGAGCTCAGCGTCGACATCCTCGTTGTCGACGGCGTCTATGCAGACGTCCTCCTCGCCCTCGGCGCCCTCCTCCTCCTTCTGCTCGTCCTCCGACGGCTCACCCTCGTCCTTCTTCTCCTCGCCGTCCTTCTCTTCCTCCGGCGTGGTTGCGGGCTGCTCTTCCTCGGCCTTCTCCTCCTCGGAGGACTTCTGCTCCTCCTCGGTCCCCTCGGAGGCCGTGGCCTCCGGGGAGCCGCTCTGGCTGTCGTTCTCCGGGGTGTCGTTCTCCGCGTCGCCGGACTCGGCGCCCGGGGTCGCCTCGACGCTGGCCTCGGGGCTGGCGGACGGGCCTTCGGTCGCGTAAGCGGCCGGGGACATCAGGAACGCGGCAGGCGTGATGACGGCGGTCGCCGCGGCGACGGCCATGGCACGACGGAGCTTCAAGTCAAGACCTCGTGGTCCGGGCGTGCCACCGGGTGTGGCACGAAAGTCCTATGGGGCCGCGCTCGGCTCTGGTCCGGGCGTGGCCGTGGGTTTCGCATAGGTGACCTGCGACGTGAGGGATTGGTTGCACGATCCCTGACAACTTCCTTATGTGACCTGTGTCACTCGTCTGCATGCGTGGCGTACATGCGCGTTAACGGCCGGTGATCATGTGCGGTTCAATCCCTGCCCCACCGTTCTCCAGCGACGTGGACCTGCTGCGGTCCGAAGCGTGGCGGCAGGTTGTCGTAGCAGCTTCTGTGGCTCTTCGTGCCCTGAGGGGCGAGGAGGCATAGGGCTGCCTCTCGTAGTCCCTTGGGCGCCCCCGGATGTCGGGGCGCCTTCGGCTTCGGGTCGCGTGCGACATGCGCAAGGGGGCGGAGTGGCCGCCGAACCACGACAGGCCCGCGAAGAGTCACGGCTCAAGGTGGCCGGGAGGTTGGCCCAAGGTCCGGCGAGTCCGGTGGTACCCGATGCCTCGACGGCGGGCGCATCGGCCTGGAGCCTCATAGGCGGCAGCCGTTTGTGCTTTCGCGACCCCTGCATCTCGCAGCGCGGAGAACGGCCTGTCCCACTGTCCCGGGACCAGACCGTAGAGCAGATGGCCGGGTAACTTACATGCAGACAGGTCAAGTTGAGAGGTATGGCCGTTCGCGTGTGTGCAGACTTGAGTACGGGTCAGATGGATGTGGGCGGGAGGCGTCGAACCTGGAGAACGGGGGCCTGGGTCGGGGCCAGTCTGGGTGTGGTGACTGCGCTCGCCGCCGTGGTGGCGATCGGGAGAATCTGGGAGAGCTGTGACATCGGTGTGAGTTCCTCTGCCAACTCGGCGGTGCTGCTCGTCCTGTCACCCTTCGTGTGGGTCCTGTCGGCGGTGCTCTGGGCCCTGCCGCTCGCAGGGTGGGGCCGGGTAAGTCGAGGGGTGGCCGTGGTGCTCGGGGCGGTGGCCAACCTGCTGTTCGTGTGGTTCCTCGTCTCGTGGCTGGGTGTGCTCGATTCGTATCCGGATCCGCGCTGTCCCGGGAACGTGCCGGCGTGGTGGCCGGGGTTCCTGCCTGTAGGACGGGGCGCGCCCCAGGCGCCGGGGCGAGTCGCCGCTGCCCGGAACTACGTGGGCAGCAGGGTGACCACGTGGTGGAACAGGGCGCGGTCGCCCTCGGTGGCCTTTGCGGCGAGGAGGACCCCGGTCGCCTCGTCCACCGTGAAGTGGCACGTCAGGGCGTCGTCCGGGGCCCACGCGCTGAACGGGAAGGTGCGCAGCGGGCGGACCGTGGCCGTGAAGGAGTACGGGGACGAGGGCGTGACGTGTGCCAGGTGGGAGACGATGCGGGCCGGGGTGAGGAGTTCGGCGAGGCGGGCCGCCGCCGGGCTGGTCTGGTCCGGCTCGTAGTCGCCCGACAGTGTGAGGGTCCCCGCCGCGCACGTGACGGTCCATGAACGCTCCGACGGTACCGGCGTGAACGTCAGGTCCTCGTGCGTCTCCGCGTCCACGCGGACCTCGGCCCTGAGCCGTGCCGGTTCCAGCAGGGTCCTCGCCATGCGGGCCAGGGCCCGTGCGGCGTCGGGTGAGGAGGGTGCGGCCTCGGCGTGCAGGCCGGTGAGGCGGGCCGTCGCCAGCGTGCCGTGCGCGTCCGTGAGCTCGGCCGCCGTGAGGAAGCCGGTCGCCGGGTCGACCCGTACGGTGAGGGTGCCGGCGCCCGGGGGAAGCCACGGGTCCTCGGGGGAGGCGAACAGGGGGTGCGGGGCCAGCGTCAGTTCGACCGTGCCGTCCTCCGTGCGCCGTGCGGACAGCACCTCGCCGATGCCCCGCACCAGGCGTGCCGGGTCGAGCAGTGCCGCCCACGGCTCGTCGCTGTCCTCCTCCCGCAGCGTGCGGGTGGAGACGCCGGTGAGGCGGATGGTCCGCGCCTCAGCCGGACGTGGTTCGGGGCGTTCCGACACCGGGCGCGGGCCGTAGCGGCCGCCCAGGTCGGGCTCCGCGTCGCGCGGCGCGTACGTGAGCTCGACCGACGCCTGCACGCGGGCGTCCTCCGCCGCCGTCGCCGCGATCCGGGACAGCGCCCAGGCCGCCAGGTCCGCGGGGTCGTGGGGCGGTTCGCCTAGCCAGTGGGGAGCTGCCATGAGGCCCAGGTCTCCTCAGCGCCGGGACGGTCCGGTGCCCACTGCACGTACAGGACGCGGTACGGATGGCCCTCCGGGGGACTGCCCGGGACCTCGACCGTGTACGAACCGTCGTTGTTGTCGGTGATCCGGCAGCCAGGATCAGCGATCCCGGTGCCGCAGGCCAGGACTCTCTGGCGCCGCGTGTCCTCGTCCGGGATGCCGGACGCGTCGATCCTGCTGTGCAGCATGAAGGAGGCGTACGAAGGAGGGGAGGGCGCCTTCACCGTGACCCTCACCGGGGCGCTTCCGTCTGCCGCCCGTGCGGTGGGCGGCCAGGTGAGGCGCTCCGGTGGCGTCTTCCCCTCCCCGTCGCCCCACGCGCCGGCGACCAGGGGGAGGGCCGCGGTGTCGCCGGTCAGGTGCGCGGACGGCGTTGCGGGATCCGCGGACGGCGCCGGGGACGCGGGCCTCGCGGGCTTCTCAGGTGCCGGCGAGGCCGGCGTCGTCCGCCGGCCTTCGGAAGGCGCCGGTGTCGACGGGGCACCGCCCGTGCAGGACGCGAGCAGGGCGGCGGCCCCCAGTGCCGCCGCCCCCCGTGTCGCCCGGACTGTCAGCCGGTGCACTTGATCTCTTTGTCGTTCTGGTTGTACACGTGCGCCGAACCCCTGCCCTGGGGACCGGACACGTAGAAGCGGGCCTGGCCCTTGTAGCGGTACCACGTGCCCTTCTTGCAGCCCTTCGGGGCGACCACGCGCAGGTTGCGGGTGTTCTTCTTGCCGCCCTTGCCGGTGCTCAGGTGCTCCCAGCCGTACCAGCGGGAGCGCGACAGCGTGCCCTCCGTGGAAAGGTTGGGGGCGACCTGGCCGCACTTGGTGTCGAAGTGCACGTTGATGGTGCTGCGGGTGGTGTGCGAGTTGTGCGGGTAGTCCACCGAGGCCTTGCAGAGGTACGGCAGGCGCTTGGCCGCCGCGCTGACGAGGCCCGCCGCCGCGGAGGCGGTGGCTTCCTCGGTCAGGTCCTGCTCGGCGAGTGCGGCGTCCCCGGTCGGCAGAGGCAGGTCCGCCTCGGCGATGTCGATGACCTCCGTCGTGTCCGTACCCTCGGCGGCGGCCGGAAGCGGGTCCGCGGCGAGAGCGGTGCCGCCCGTGGTGAAGGCTATTCCGGCGGCGAGCGTCACCGCGGACACGGACCTGATGATCCGCAGCCCGGGGCGCACAGAAGTGGCCACAAGTTCCCCCATGTGGTCGTCGGTGTGGTGAGAAGGCGAGTGCCGTGGTCGGCGGCGCTCACCGGAGTGCCACTCTGCTGGCCGACGATCGCGAGCCCAAGTCCTTTGCGGCTGCAGGGACGCGATAGCGCCATCGCGGGACGGGCGGAAGCATCGGCCCGTGCTGCCCTGTCTGCGGGGCGCGGCCCGTTCCTGTAGGGAGTCCGGGGCGGTGGCGAGGGAGGAGCTGCCCGGTGCTGAGGGCTGCGGATATGGCGGGAAGTCGCCTACGGAAGTCGCTGTTCCGGGTCAAGTGCCGGGTGCCGGGTCTGGGGCCCGACGCCGGGTGCCGGGTCCCCCGGAGGGCCGGACGCCGGGGGACCCGCGCTCGCCGCGGTCGGAGGCGGACGCAGGGCCCCGCTGTCGGCGCCGGCATCGGGGATGCGCCGGGCCGGGCGCGGCGCACCGGTGGGAGGGGGAAGACGGCGCCGCTGGGACGGAAGGCCTTGATGCGGCCGGTTCCGGGCGTCCCCGGAACCGGCCGCTCTTCGGGTGACCGGGCTGCTGTCCCCTGCCGTCCGGTCACGCACGCCGGAACGCGGTCCCACGGCGCATCTGCCGATGCGCCACACGATCCGGCGGAGCCACGCGTGGTTTCTCCGGCCCGCCCCTGGCTGGCGCGGACACCCCGTCCAACGAAACGAGTGTGAAGCGGGTCACGCTCCGTACGGGTGAGTGTGGCCCGCCGCCCGGCGGAGGTGGGCGCGGTCGGGCCGGCGTACGGGTGGGTGCCGCCGGTCTCGGGGCGGAGGCGGGCGCGCCGGGGTCTCCGTGAGGGGAGGCGCGCGGCCGTGGCACCGGGCATGGTCCCTTGCCGGGCCGCCCGCCAGGTCCGCCCCGCATCGCCCGGCCCCAGGGCCATCGACCGCCCCCGCTCCCCTCCGTCGGGTGCGCGCCCCGGGCACCCCGTGCGCGGTGACGCGTCAGACGCGCCCCCGGCACAGCTCCAGCACCGTCATCGCGAGGGACGTGCCCGGCTTGCCCAGGGCCCGCCGGTAGTGGGCCAGGACCTCCATCTCGCGCGCCAGGTTCACGCGGCGGCCCCCCGACGCGATGCGGGCGTCCTGGATGACCGCCGACACCGCCATCCGCTCCTGGATCAGGCCGATGATGTGGGCGTCGAGGGCGTCGATGCGGTCGCGGGCGTCGGTGATCGCCTCCACCGCCTCGGTCGTGTGCGCGCCGGTCCGCTCGGCGGGCGTCTTCGCGGGCGCGGCCTCAGCCGCAGGGGCGGCCACGCCGTCGGAAGCGGGCGCGGGCGCGGCCCCGGGAGCAGGTGAGGTCGCGGGGGTCCTGGTGGCGGTCGTCATGGCGGGTGGGCTCCTGTCCGTGTGAGCCCCGGTCGAGGACGGTGAGCCCGGTGCGGAAACGACGAGCGCCCCGGGCCTGTCCGGCCCGGGGCGCCTGTCGAAGTCGCTGTCAGCTAGTTGCTACGCAGCACGACCGTGGCAGCCGGACCAGCCGGTGCCATAGGTAAAGACGAAGGTCGAGTGCGTGTGCATGGCCGACAGTATGGGCTGCCTTCTCCCGGTACCGCCAGTCGGCCGCCCCGTACGTTCGGATGGTGAGACGAATTCGTTCCTCCGTGCGCCGGTAGAATTGGCCAATACCGACCCTCTCCCACCGCCGGAAGGCCGCCGAAGTGTCACCAGCGTCCCCCGCCGCCGCCCCCGACAGCACCCCGGACGTCGTCCTCGTTGTCGACTTCGGCGCACAGTACGCCCAGCTCATCGCCCGACGCGTCCGTGAGGCCCGGGTCTACAGCGAGATCGTCCCGTCCACCACGCCGGTCGCCGAGATGCTCGCCAGGAACCCGAAGGCGATCATCCTGTCCGGTGGTCCCTCCTCCGTGTACGAGGAGGGGGCGCCGCAGCTCGACCGCGCGCTGTTCGAGGCCGGCGTGCCGGTCTTCGGCATGTGCTACGGCTTCCAGCTCATGGCCACCGTCCTCGGCGGCACCGTCGACAACACCGGCGCCCGCGAGTACGGCCGGACCCCCCTGCACGTGACGAGGAGCGGCTCCACGCTGTTCGAGGGGACGCCCGACGAGCAGTCGGTGTGGATGTCGCACGGCGACGCCTGCTCGGCCGCGCCCGAGGGCTTCACCGTCACCGCCTCCACCGACGTCGTGCCCGTCGCCGCGTTCGAGAACGACGAGAAGAAGCTGTACGGCGTGCAGTACCACCCCGAGGTGATGCACTCCACGCACGGCCAGCAGATCCTGGAGCACTTCCTCTACCGCGGCGCCGGCATCGAGCCCTCCTGGACCACCGGCAACGTGATCGAGGAGCAGGTCTCCCTGATCCGCGAGCAGGTCGGCACCAGCCGCGCCATCTGCGGGCTGTCCGGCGGCGTGGACTCCGCCGTCGCCGCCGCGCTCGTTCAGCGCGCCATCGGCGACCGGCTGACCTGCGTGTACGTCGACCACGGCCTGATGCGCAAGGGCGAGACGGAGCAGGTCGAGAAGGACTTCGTCGCCGCGACCGGCGTGCAGCTGAAGGTCGTCGACGCGCAGGAGCGCTTCTTGAACGCGCTCGCCGGGGTCACCGACCCCGAGGAGAAGCGGAAGATCATCGGCCGTGAGTTCATCCGCGTCTTCGAGCAGGCCCAGGCCGAGATCATCGCCGAGGCCCCGGGCGACGAGCCCGTGGAGTTCCTGGTGCAGGGCACCCTGTACCCGGACGTCGTCGAGTCCGGCGGCGGCACCGGCACCGCCAACATCAAGTCCCACCACAACGTGGGCGGTCTCCCCGAGGACCTGGAGTTCCAGCTCGTCGAGCCGCTGCGCAAGCTGTTCAAGGACGAGGTGCGGATGGTCGGGCAGGAGCTCGGCCTGCCCGAGGAGATCGTCCAGCGCCAGCCCTTCCCCGGCCCCGGCCTCGGCATCCGCATCGTCGGCGAGGTCACCCGGGACCGCCTCGACCTGCTGCGGGAGGCCGACGCCATCGCCCGGGAGGAGCTGACCGCGGCCGGACTGGACCGGGACATCTGGCAGTGCCCCGTCGTCCTGCTCGCCGACGTGCGCTCCGTGGGCGTGCAGGGTGACGGCCGGACCTATGGCCACCCCATCGTCCTGCGGCCCGTGTCCTCCGAGGACGCCATGACCGCCGACTGGACGCGGATGCCGTACGACGTCCTCGCGCGGATCTCGACGCGGATCACCAACGAGGTGAAGGACGTCAACCGCGTCGTCCTCGACGTGACCAGCAAGCCGCCGGGCACCATCGAGTGGGAGTGAGCCCGCCTCCACCGGGCATCCTCGGAGCCGCCGTCCGCAGCAGCGGGCGGCGGCTCCGCCGTTGTTGAACGCGGGAGCGTCCGCTTACGTATGTCCTGTGAGGTTCAGCGAGGGCGAAGCGAGGGGCGACGATGACGGACAAGCGTGACGGGACCGCGGCCGTACCGGGGGACGGGTCCGGCGGGACCACCGCCGCACGGGGGGAGGGGCCGCACGGCGGCTGGCGGGAGACCGCGACGCGGTACGCGCTGCTGCCGCTGCGGGTGTTCCTCGGCGTGACCTTCGTCTACGCCGGGATCGACAAGCTCACGGACCCGCGGTTCCTGGCCGCCTCGGGTCCCGGCTCCGTGGGGGAGCTGATGGCGGCCGTGCGGGACACCTCCGCCGTGCCGTGGCTGGTCGACCTGGCGCTGAAAAACCCGGAGGGGTTCGGCTACGCCATCGCCTTCGGGGAGGTCGCCGTGGGGCTCGGCACCCTCGCCGGGCTCCTCGCACGGGTCGCCGCGGCCGGCGGCGCGTTCCTCTCGCTGAGCCTGTGGCTCACCGTCAGCTGGCAGACCGACCCGTACTACTACGGCAACGACCTCGCCTACCTGATGGCCTGGCTGCCGCTCGTGCTCGCCGGGGCGCCCGTGCTGTCCGCCGACGCGCTGCTGGCGGAGCGGCGGAGGGTCCGCAGGCGCAGCCGGTAGGCGATCCCCGCAGCGACCGCCGCCAGGGTCAGGCCGCCGGACAGCAGCGGGAACACCGCGTACCAGGGCAGGTCCAGGGCGCCGTCGGCGTCGGCCGCGTACAGGGCCGCCACCGCGAGCGCCGTGGCGCCCGCCAGCAGCCGGCCCGGCCGGAACTCATGAAGCAGCACGGGTCACCTCCACCACACCGACGACCGTCTCCGCCGTCAGATCCAGGATGCCGCCCGGAGTGACACCCTCCGGCGGCGGCAGCGTACGGGTCACGTTCTGGTCGGGGCCGGCGTACTCCTGACCCCCCGGCAGCAGCACCGCGCCCATCCCCACCTCGGCGTGCAGCGTCACCGTCACGTCCCGGGGGACCACCACGTGCAGGCGGCCCATGCCCAGCTCGGCGGAGACACCGGTGGTGGTGCCCGCCGCCACGGGCAGGTCCCGCAGGTCCAGGGTCGCCTCGCCGTTGCCCAGGTCGTAGTGCGACCGCAGCTCCGGCGCCGACGCCGGCGCGATGTCCGTGTGCCCCCAGCGGGTGTCGATCTCCCGCGGGACGACCGCCGCGCCCGCGAGCAGCAGCGCCGTCACCACCGTCATGAAGACCGTGCCGAAGCCCGTACGGCCCAGGAACGAACTGAGCACCAGGCCCAGCCCGAACACCGCGAGGGCCGCGGCCAGACCGATCTGCAGGGCCTCCCCGAACGGCCGGTCGGCCCACGACGCGGCCGTGCCGACGCCGCCGGCCAGCAGCGCCAGCAGGAACACCAGACCGCCGATCGACCGGGGCGCACGCTCCTTCGCGGGCTGCGGCGCGGGGGCCGCCACCCCCGCGCCCCACGCCGGCTGCTCCCGCTCCGCCGCCGGCGCGTCCGGCGGGCCCCACAGGTAGCCCACGGGCACCGGGCCCGTGGACCCGTCCTTCACGATCGGGTCCCGCCACCAGGAGGGCGCGCCCGGCGGGGGCGGCGCCTTCGCCTCCGGCGGCGCCTCCACGACCGCGGTGTGCCCGGGCGCGGCGGGCGCCGGCTCGTGACCGGGCCCCGCCGCCGCGGTCGACCGGCGCTGCGACCAGACCGCCGCGCCGCTCACCGCGAAGACCAGCAGGATCGCGAAGCCGACCGCGTCGCGGTTGGCGCCCAGCATGGTGAGGAACAGGCCGCAGCCGACCAGCGCCATCAGGACGGCCGTCAGCGACGAACCGCCGACCCGGCCGGACAGCAGCCGCCGCGCCTCGGTCTCCTCCTCGCACTCGGCGGGCAGCAGCAGCCACGCGAAGCCGTAGAAGATCAGGCCGAGGCCGCCCGCGACCGCGAGCACACCGGTCGCGACCCGGAAGACCACCGGGTCCAGGTCGAAGTGGCGGCCGAGGCCGCCGCACACCCCCGCCATCACCTTCTGCCGCGTGCGGCGCAGCGGGGGGTGCGGCGCCGGCCGGTCGGGTGCCCCGTCGGGCCCTGGCGCCCCCGGCTGGGCGGCGGGCGGCGGCGTCGCGGATGTCATACGACCATGGTGACGGCCGCCGCGCCGGGACGGCAGCCGCCCGGACCCTGGCCGGTCCCTGATATTCCGCTCCCCGCGCGCGGCCGCCGGGTCAGGGTGGGGGTCAGGGCCGACCCTGATGTTCCGCAGCCGGGGGCATGTGACCATCGAGGCATGCCAGCCGCCGTCCCGCGCCCGTCCGCCCCCGCCGCCGACGCCCCGCCGCCGCGCAAGCTGTACCGCAGCGCCGACGGGCGGATGCTCGGCGGTGTCGCCCGTGGCCTCGCCGGGCACCTCGGGCTGCCCGTCGTGTGGGTGCGGCTGACGTTCCTCGGACTGTTCCTCGCCGACGGCCCGCTGGCCGTCCTGCTGTACGCAGCCCTCTGGATCGCTGTGCCCCTCGGCGTCGGCGGGCGCTCCGCGGAGCCGCGCAGCCTGTTCGAGACCACCCCGGACGGGCGCCGCAGGCTCCGCAAGCCCGACACCGGGCAGGTCGTCGCGCTCGTCGCGTTGCTGGTCGGCATGTCCGTCTTCATCCGCAGCCTCGACCTCGGGGGCGACGCCAACCGGTACGTGTGGCCGGCACTGCTCATCGGGGTCGGCGTCGTCCTCGTCTGGCGGCAGGCCGACAACGCCCGCCGGGCCCGCTGGACCGACGCGGGCCGCCGCAAGCAGCTGTTCCAGCTCGCCCGCGGTCTCGCCGGGGTCGCCCTCGTGGGTCTCGGGCTGACCGTGTTCCTCGTGGTGCGCGGCTCCGCCGCCCAGCTCGGCACCGCGCTCACCGCCGCCCTCGCCGTGCTCGCCGGGATCGCCCTGCTCGCCGGGCCCTGGCTGGTCCGCATGTCGCAGGACCTGACCGAGGAGCGGACCATGCGCATCCGCGCCCAGGAGCGCGCCGAAGTCGCCGCGCACGTCCACGACTCGGTGCTGCACACCCTCACCCTCATCCAGCGCCGCGCCGACGACCCCGCGGAGGTCCGCCGCCTCGCCCGCGCGCAGGAGCGGGAACTGCGCACCTGGCTGTACCGGCCGGAGGGCACCGGCAAGGACGAGGACGACGAGCCCGCCACCCTCGCCGACGCGGTGCGCAAGGCGGCCGCGGAGGTGGAGGACAAGCACGGGGTGCCGCTGGAGGTCGTGGTCGTCGGTGACTGCCCCCTCGACGAGAAGCTGGCCGCGCAGATGCAGGCCGCGCGTGAGGCGATGGTGAACGCCGCCAAGTACGGTGGCGGGGAGGCGTCCGGCGGCGGGGGCCTCGGCGGCGGGGCCGTGCAGGTGTACGCCGAGGTGGAGGGCCTCACCGTCTTCGTGTCCGTACGGGACCGGGGCCCGGGCTTCGACCTCGGCGCCGTCCCCGCCGACCGCATGGGTGTACGAGAATCGATCATCGGCCGGATGCAGCGCAACGGCGGCACGGCGCGGGTGAGGTCGGTGCCGGGGGAGGGCACGGAAGTGGAGCTGGAGATGCAGCGGGCGGTGTCGGAGGCCGAGCCCGGCACGGCGCCGCGGACCGCGCCGGGACCGGCGCGGGAGTCGGAGTCGGAGGAGACGGGCGCATGAACACCGAGGGCACGAGCGGGCAGCAGCAGGGGGCGGAGCGGCACGTGCGCGTGGTGCTCGTCGACGACCACAGGATGTTCCGCACCGGCGTGCAGGCCGAGATCGGGCGCACGGAGGAGACCGGGGTCGAGGTCGTCGGGGAGGCCGCCGACGTCGACCAGGCCGTCACCGTGATCACCGCGACCCGCCCCGAGGTGGTGCTGCTCGACGTGCACCTGCCGGGCGGCGGCGGCGTGGAGGTGCTGCGGCGGTGCGCCTCGCTGATGGCGGCGCCGGAGCGGCCGGTGCGGTTCCTCGCGCTGTCCGTGTCGGACGCGGCCGAGGACGTCATCGGGGTGATCCGCGGCGGCGCCCGCGGCTACGTCACCAAGACGATCACCGGCGCGGACCTGGTGGACTCCGTCTTCCGCGTGCAGGAGGGCGACGCGGTGTTCTCGCCGCGGCTGGCCGGCTTCGTGCTCGACGCGTTCGCGTCGACGGACGCGCCGCCGGTCGACGAGGACCTGGACCGGCTCACGCAGCGGGAGCGCGAGGTGCTGCGACTGATCGCGCGCGGCTACGCGTACAAGGAGATCGCGAAGCAGCTCTTCATCTCGGTGAAGACGGTCGAGTCGCACGTGTCGGCGGTGCTGCGCAAGCTCCAGCTGTCGAACCGGCACGAGCTGACGCGCTGGGCGACGGCCCGCCGGCTCGTCTGAGCCCGCTGCCTCCTCCGCGCGCGGGTGTCCGGCGAACACCGACGGCAACGCCCGCTTCTACGGCTGCTGCCTCCTCCGCGCGCGGGTGGCCGTGCCGCCGTCCGCCGCCTCGGCGATCGCGTTCACGGCGCCTCCTGCGCGCATGGGTGGCCGTGCCGGGGGAGGCGCGCTCAGCCGACGCGGGCCGCGCCCGCCCACGGCATCTCGTCGATCGACGCGATCCGGACCGTGGAGCCGGTGCGGGGTGCGTGGATCATCTTGCCGTCACCGATGTAGATCCCGACGTGGCTCAGCCCCGAGTAGAAGAAGACCAGGTCGCCGGGGGAGAGCTGGGAGCGGGCCACCCGCTGCCCGGCGTTGATCTGGCTGTACGTGGTGCGCGGCAGCGCCACCCCGGCGGCCCGCCACGCGGCCTGGGTGAGCCCCGAGCAGTCGTACGAGGACGGGCCCGTGGCGCCCCACTGGTACGGCTTGCCGATGGCCCCGTAGGCGAAGGCGACGGCCTTGGCGGAGCGTGCCGTGGGGGCCGGTGTCCGGGGTGCCCGGACGGGCCCGGTGCCTGCCGTCGGGGACGGCCCGGCCGCGGGGGAGAGGGCGGCCCGGCCGGAGCGGTCCGTACGGGGCTCCGCACCCGGGCGGCCCGGGTCCCCGCCGTGCGCGTGCGGACCGGCTTCGTACGCGGCCCGTTCGGCGGTGGTGAGCCGGGCGAGCAACTTCTCGGCGGCGTCCAGCCGCTGCCGCACGGTCGCCTTGTGGCGGTTCAGCTCGTCCTGCCGGGCCTTCAGGTCCCGGGTCCGGTTGGCGGCCTCCTGCCGCAGCCGGTCCAGGTCGACGAGCTGGCCGCGCAGTGACGCGACGGCGGCGGCCTGCCGCGCCCCGGCGGCCTCGGCGAGGGCGGCGCCGCGCAGATAGCGCTCGGGGTCGGCGGACAGGGCCATCCGCAGCGCGGGACTCAGGCCCCCGGACCGGTACTGGGCGGCGGCCGCCGCGCCTAGGGAGTCACGGGCGGAGTTGAGGCGCTCGGTGCGCCGCGCGGCCTCGTCGCGCAGCGCGTCCAGCCGGACGCGGGCCTGGTCGGCCTTCTCCTTGGCGCCGTTGTACTTCTCGGTGGCGATCTCCGCCTCGTGGTGGAGGCGGTCGACCTTTGCCTTGACCTGCGCGGCGGTGAGCTGCGGTTCGGCGTGGCCCGAGCCCTCGAAGACGGTGGCGGTGGCCGCCCCGGCGAGCGCGAGCGTGGCGGCCGTGCGACCGGCCTGTCCGCTCAGCGGGGGCTGCTTGGGCTTCCGGTGCGCTGCCACGAGGGCGGTCACTTCCTTCGCTGCGTACGGGTGGGGTGCGGGACGGGGCGTGGGGTCGGCGTCGCGGGGCGGGCCCGGACGGGTGGGGGAGCGGTGGCGGTGGGGGCGGTGGGGGAATCGTTGCGGCGCTGGTGGACCGGCCACGGCGTGGCCGGGTGCGGCGCTTGTGGTGCGGCGCTTGTGGTGCAGGGGCATGGGGCGTGCGGAGGGGGAGGTGTGCGGTGGCCGGCTGGTGGGGAGGTCCGGCCACCTGGGGAAGGACGCTAGGCCGGGGTTTCGGGGAGGGCAGGGAAGTGACCGCTATTGGCCGCAGTTGAGTGCTCGTTCACCGTCCACGACCGGACGGGACAGTGCTGAATCGCATCTTCCGTGCCACCCGCGACCGTTGCCGCGAAAGAGGCCGACCTCGGTGGTCGCAGGTGATATGGCCGGGACTAGGCTCCCACCATGGACGTCCTCATCAATGTCTTCGTCGCCCTGCACATCATCGGGATCGGCGCCCTCCTGGGTGGCTTCCTGACCCAGATGAAGGCCCTGGGCGCGGGAACGGCCCGCATGGTCCCGGCCATGCTGCACGGCGCGCTGACCATGCTGGTGACCGGCGTCGCCCTGGTGGGGCTCAGGGAGGCCCAGGGCGCCGACCTCAACCACATCAAGATCGGCGTCAAGCTGGCCGTCCTGGTCGTGATCCTCGGCCTCGTGTACGTGAAGCGCGACGACGAGCACGTGGAGAAGGGCGTCTTCGCCGCGGTCGGCGGCCTCACCGTCGTCAACATCTTCCTCGCCACGCTCTGGACGTGACGCGCAGGGCGGGACGGCGGTGAGGCCCGCGGCCGGTCACGCCGGGCGGACCGCCCCGTGGAGGGGCAGGGCGGACAGGGGCTCCTCGCGGACCGCGGCACCGGGCGCCAGCGCGTGGATCACCATTCCGCCGCCCGCGTACACGCCGACGCGGCCGCCGTCCTCGGAGAAGAAGACCAGGTCACCGGGGAGCAGCTCGGCGGCGGAGACCCGCCGGCCCGACTCCGCCTGTGCGCCCGCACCGCGGGGCAGGTCGACTCCCGCGGCCCTCCACGCGGCCTGCGTCAGTCCCGCACAGTCGTAGGAGCTCGGACCCGTCGCACCCCGCACACAGGGCTTGCCGATCTGGGCGCGGGCGAAGGCGAGGACCTTGTCCGCCTTGGCGGCGTGGCCCGCGTCGGCGTCGGCCGCCCGGCCGCCGCCGTCCCCGCCGGACTCCGGTGCGGCGCCCGTCCCGGTGACCGGCGACGCCTCCCGGGGAAGGGGGGCCCACGCGGTCGCCGTCTGCGGTCCCCAGACCTGCTCGCAGACCGGGAGGCGTTCCGGTGACCAGCAGGGCGCGTGCCCTTCCTGGACCTGGTCCGGCTCCGGGCCCGTGTGGAATGCGACCGCCTCCTGAGCCGGGGGCGGCTCCTGGGCCGGGGGCGGCTCCTGGGCCGTGAGCGGTGCCTGCGCCTGGTGGGCTGGAGACGGCTCCTGGGCCTGGAGCGGCGCGGGTGCGCCCTGGGGCGTCGTCTGCTCTCCGGTCTGGAGGGGCGTGCGGATGTCGTGCATCAGGGAGAGCGCCGGGGTTTCCCGGGTGTAGGGGAACGCCTGGGCCTGCTGGGCCCGGAGGTGTGGCTGCGTCGCCTGGGCAAGGGCAGGAGCCTGTGCGCGGTGCGCCGCCGGTTCCTCCGCCCGGGGGCGAGCCTGCGCCCCGGTGGTGTGGGGGAGCTCCAGGCATTCGGGCACGTGGGGAAGTGCCGGGGCGTCGTGGGCCATGATCGGCGCCGGCTCCGGTGCCGTGAAGGGCGGGCGCGCCTCCTGGGCCCGGGGAAGCGCCCGGGCCGACTGCGCCGGATCGGACGCCTCGGCCTTCAGGGACTGGCGGGCCGCCTCCGCCGCCCGTGCGGCGTGCTCCGCCGTCCCGCGCCCCTCCGCACGGTGGCGGCCCTCCGCCTCCCGCCGCCGCTCCTGCGCCGCCGGCCGCTGCCGCTCCTCGGCCGCCAGCCGGTCCAGCAGCGCACGGCCCCGTGTGAGCTTCGCCTGCACGGTCCGCTTCGCGGACCGCAGCTCGTCCTGCGAGACCGCGGGCGTCTCCCGTACGCGTGGCGCGTCCGCCTGCTGCCGGTCCCCGTCCGCCTGCTGCGCCCGGCGCTCCGGGGCAGTCGTCCGCCCCCGTTCCCCGAGCCGCTGCGGGGGAGTGCCCCCGAGCGGGCGCCGGTCGTGGTCCGCCGGCGCGTCCGGCACGTCCGGCACGGACAGCAGCGCCGCCGTACGGCCGAGAGGGGCCGTCCCGTACGGCTCCGGCGTGCGGGCCCCGGAACCGGGCTGCGTCGCGCCGGGGGTCCCGCTGCCGCGGGCCGCCCCGCCGGGCAGGCCGCCGACGGTGTCCCGCTGCCGGTCGGCGGTCTCCCTGGCCCTGCCGGGGCGCTGGGTCGCGGTGCCGGCCTGGCGGTACAGGTCGTCGACCTTGCGTTGGACCTCCTCCACCGTCGGCCTGTCGTCGCCGGGGGCGGCCGACGCGTTCTGGGAGGACAGCAGCGTCATGGAGGCGAGGGCGGCCGTGGTGAAGCCGACGGCGGGGGCGTGCGAGCGGATCGCACGGGTGGTGCTGGGGCTGCGCTGCTTGCGATGCGACGCCAAGGGTCGGCATCTCCTTCCGTGGGCCGCCGCGCCGGCCGGTGGAAGGGCAGGCAGGACAGGCCGGAATCGGCGGAGCGGCGCGGTCGGCGGGGATCGCCGAAAGGGGGACGGGCCGCTTGGGCGAGCACGCTAGCCAACCTGTGGTGGCGCTGTGAAGGATGATGCACGATATGCCCGATACGTTTCCGTGACCTTTTCGATGTTCGTTCGCTCCTTCACTAAGGCCACGCCAGAGCGTTGCGCACCGTGACGAGTCGGGCGCGGAGGTGTGTGCAGAGGCGAACGCGGACACGGCAGGCTCGGCCTGCGGGCGGAAGTGAGACCGGCAGGTGCGGGGCGGATCCGGCGGCCGGCCGGGGTGCGGGCCCGGCGCGGACGGGCAGGCGCGCTGCGGGCACGGAGACGGGCGTGGAGGCGGGCACGGAGACGGGCGACGGCGGCCGGGCCCTGTGAGTCCGGGCACCTCTCCCGTCCTGTGGTCCGGATCCGGACCGCAGTGTCGGTGGGGCGGCCTAGACTCGATAGGCGATGAGCAGCAGCCTCTTTGACGACAGCTTCCTGGCGGGCTTCGCCGACCACTCCGCGGAGGAGCCCCCGCCGCCCGAGGACCTCGACGGCGGTGCGCCGCCCGCGGAGGAGGTCCCGGACGACCTCTTCGGGGGCCGCTTCGACCTGCCCCCGGATCCGGACGCCTACTACCGGGACGGCGCCCCGCGCCCCGTCGTGGACCCGGCGGCCCTGCTGGAGGGCATGAACGAGCAGCAGCGCGCCGCCGTCGTCCACACCGGCTCGCCACTGCTCATCGTGGCCGGTGCGGGCTCCGGCAAGACGCGCGTGCTCACCCACCGCATCGCGCACCTGCTGGCGACCCGGGACGTGCACCCCGGGCAGATACTCGCCATCACGTTCACCAACAAGGCCGCCGGCGAGATGAAGGAACGCGTCGAGCAGCTCGTCGGCCCGCGCGCCCACGCGATGTGGGTGATGACCTTCCACAGCGCGTGCGTCCGCATCCTGCGCCGCGAGTCCAAGAGGCTGGGCTTCACGTCCTCGTTCTCGATCTACGACGCCGCCGACTCCAAGCGGCTCATGGCGCTGGTCTGCCGCGACCTGGACCTCGACCCGAAGCGGTACCCGCCGAAGTCCTTCAGCGCCAAGGTCTCCAACCTCAAGAACGAGCTCGTCGACGAGGAGACCTTCGCCGACCAGGCGGCCGACGGATTCGAGAAGACCCTCGCCGAGGCGTACCGGATGTACCAGGCGCGGCTGCGCGAGGCCAACGCCCTGGACTTCGACGACATCATCATGACGACGGTCCACCTGCTCCAGGCGTTCCCGGACGTCGCCGAGCACTACCGCCGCCGCTTCCGCCACATCCTCGTCGACGAGTACCAGGACACCAACCACGCGCAGTACACGCTCGTACGGGAGCTCGTGGGCACGGCGGGCGGCGAGGGCGACCCCGAGCCGGCCGAGCTGTGCGTCGTCGGCGACGCCGACCAGTCGATCTACGCGTTCCGGGGCGCGACCATCCGCAACATCCTCCAGTTCGAGGAGGACTACCCCGACGCGACGACGATCCTGCTGGAGCAGAACTACCGCTCCACGCAGACCATCCTCTCCGCGGCCAACGCCGTCATCGAGCGCAACGAGAGCCGCCGCCCCAAGAACCTGTGGACCAACGCCGGCGCCGGCTCCCGCATCACCGGGTACGTCGCCGACACCGAGCACGACGAGGCGCAGTTCGTCGCCGACGAGATCGACCGGCTCACGGACGCGGGCGAGGCGAAGGCCGGCGACGTGGCCGTCTTCTACCGGACCAACGCCCAGTCGCGCGTCTTCGAGGAGATCTTCATCCGCGTCGGCCTGCCCTACAAGGTCGTCGGCGGCGTGCGCTTCTACGAGCGCAAGGAGGTCCGGGACGTCCTCGCCTACCTGCGGGTCCTCGCCAACCCGGAGGACGCCGTCCCGCTGCGCCGCATCCTGAACGTCCCGAAGCGCGGCATCGGCGAGCGCGCGGAAGCGATGGTCGAAGCCCTCGCCCTGCGCGAGCGGATCACCTTCCCGCAGGCGCTGAAGCGGGTCGACGAGGCGTACGGCATGGCCGCGCGCTCCACGAACGCGGTGAAGCGCTTCAACCAGCTCATGGACGACCTGCGCACCATCGTCGAGTCCGGCGCGGGGCCCGCCGTCATCCTGGAGGCGGTCCTGGAGCGCACCGGCTACCTCGCGGAGCTCCAGGCGTCCACGGACCCGCAGGACGAGACCCGTATCGAGAACCTCCAGGAGCTCGCGGCGGTCGCCCTGGAGTTCGAGCAGGAGCGGGGTGAGGAGGAGGGCGCCGGCACGCTCGCGGAGTTCCTGGAGCAGGTGGCGCTGGTCGCCGACTCGGACCAGATCCCGGACGGCGACGAGGAGGGTGACGGCGTGATCACGCTGATGACCCTCCACACCGCCAAGGGCCTGGAGTTCCCCGTGGTGTTCCTGACCGGCATGGAGGACGGGGTGTTCCCGCACATGCGGGCCCTCGGCCAGGCCAAGGAACTGGAGGAGGAGCGCCGTCTCGCCTACGTCGGCATCACCCGTGCCCGCGAGCGCCTCTACCTGACCCGCTCCACCCTGCGCAGCGCCTGGGGGCAGCCCGCGTACAACCCGCCGTCCCGCTTCCTGGAGGAGATCCCGGAGCAGCACATGGACTGGCGCCGCACCGGCCGCAGGGTCGGCGCCCCGGCGGGCGGCCCGGCCACCCCCGCGTCCGGCGTGGCCGCCTCCCTGTCGGCCCAGCGCGCCCGCTCCGGCCCGGCGGGCTTCGCGACGCGGCGGACGACGGACCGGCCGGTGATCGCCCTGGCGGTCGGCGACCGGGTCACGCACGACCAGTTCGGGCTCGGCACCGTGACGGCGGTGACGGGCACGGGCGGCGACGCCCAGGCCACGATCGACTTCGGGGACAGCAAGCCCAAGCGGCTGTTGCTGCGGTACGCCCCGGTCGAGAAGCTGTAGCTGCGGCCGAGCGGTCACCGCTCACGAGGGAAGGGGCGCCTCCTGGGCGGGGGCGCCCCGTTCGCCACCGGGCCCGCCGGTGTGGCGGGCCGGCCTGCGGCAGGTCAGCCCGTGGGGCTCAGGCCGTGGCTCCTCAGCCACGCCTCCGGGTCGACGGCGGTGCCACCGCCGGGGCGCACCTCGAAGTGGAGGTGCGGGCCCGTGGAGTTGCCGGAGTTGCCCGAGTACGCGATGACGTCACCGGCCTTGACCGGGCCGGAGCGGATCTTGGCGGTGCTGAGGTGGCAGTACCACGTCTCGGTGCCGTCCTTGGCGGTGACGATCACCATGTTCCCGTACGCGCTGTTCCACTGCGTGCGCACGGTGCCGTCCGTGGCCGCCATCACCGGCGTGCCGTACTGGACGGGGAAGTCGATGCCGGTGTGCAGGGACATCCAGTTGACGCCTGCCTGGCCGTAGCGGGCGCTGAGCTGGTGCAGTTCCACGGGGAGGGCGAACTTGGGGCGCATGGCCTCGCGCCGCGCGGCCTCCTCCGCCTTCCTCTTGCGCTCGGCCTCCTGGCGTTCCTTGAGGTCGATCCGCTCCTGCGTGCGGCTGGCGCGGTCGCCGAAGTCGCGGGCCCCGGTGTCGAGGGCGGCGAGCTGCGTGTCCAGGGCCTGGTTGGCGACGGCCGGCTTCACCGGGGGCACGTCCGAGGCCACCGATGCCGCCTCCTCCTTGCCGTCCGCGGTGGTCAGGCCGCTCACGGACGCGGCGGCGATACCGGCGACACCCATCACGCACGCCGACGGGACGGCCACGGTGAGCAGGGCCGACCGCTTGGCGGTGGGCCGTCGCCGGCCGCGGCTGCCGCCGGCGCGGCGCACGGGACGGGCGGCGGCAGCCGCGGCGGATCCTGCGGTCACGACGGGCTCGGGATCGGTCTCTTCGGCGCCCGCGTCCGCGTGGTCGGTGCCCTCGCCGTAACCCTCGTAGCCGTCGTAGCTCTCTGAGGAGCCGTAGCCGGAGGAGTCGTAGGGGTGGCCGTCGCCGTAACCGGCGTATTCCGCACCGAAGTCGGACGTACGCGCCGTGTCGGAGTGCGCTTCCTGCTCGTTTCCGTCAGCGGGGTGCTCGCCCGCGGATCCGGCGGGGGCGTCGGCGGCGCGCCCGGACGAAGTGGTGTCCGCCCGTCCGGCCTGGTCGGCCGTCGCGTAGTCGTACTGCTCCGGCACGAACGTTTCGGGGGTGTGCTCGGCCCGGCCGTCGGCCAGGCCCGGGGTGTCCGCGGCCCCGGCGCCAGCCGGCGCGTCGGCCCAGGCCGTGGCGTCGTAGGAGCCCGTGTCCAGTCCGCCGGCGTACCACTGCCCGGTGGTGTCGTAGGCCGAGGTGGGGGCGAACTGCTGCGCGGCATCCGCCTGTTGGGCCTCGTGCGCCTGGTTCCACGCGCCCGCGTCCCACTGCCCGGTGTAGCCGCCGGCGTCCCAGTGCTGGGTGGTCGCCGAGGCGGCCCCGACCCATGTGCCGGTGCCGTACTGGCCGGTGTCGTACGAGCCGCTGTGCCCGGCGTCGTAGCCGCCCTGGGAAGCGGAGTCGTAGGAGGTGGCGTAGGCGCCGGTGTCGTACGCCGTGGTGCCGTAAGTCCCGCTGTCATAGGTGCCGGTGGCGTACGCCCCGGTGTCGTAGGTGCCGGTGCCGTACGTTCCGGCGTCGTACCCGCCCGTCTCGTGGCTGCCCGTGGGGTAAGCGCCGCGGCTGGGACAGTCGGCGTGGGGGTGCTGGTCGTTCACCAACTTCTCTCTCGCCTCGGCAGCAGGACAAGGTCTGGGTACGGCCCCCGGAGGACGCCCAGAGGGGAAGCAGTGGGCGCGACTGTACCCGGCGGTATGCGCGAGCGACAATCTTCCACCGGTTTTACGCCCGGCGGAAACGGGCATTCGGCCGCCTTTCGGCGGAGCGCACACCGAGCCTTGGCGGTACGTTCGAGAAGTGTTCGAGAAAAGGTGGCGTCTTCACGCCACAGACACGGAAGCGGAACCTCCGCTCGCTGCCGTGCTCGGCCAGGCGTCCAGCTCCTCCCGTACCCGCGCGGAGACCGCGGGGTGAACCGGTAGCGCGAGATGGCCTATTCCGATCACCTCCACGTTGGTCGCCGTGAGGTCCGGATGGTGCAGCCGGGCGGACTCGGCCGGGGCCATCCAGTGGTCGAGCCCGCTCCAGAAGCTGACGAAGCGGGTGCGGCAACCGGGGGCGGGCCCGGCGAGCTCGCGCAGGACGGGGGAGTCCGGCCGCATCTGCCGCACCAGCGGATGGAGCCCGGCGAGCGGCACGGCGACCGTCCCGGAGTGCGGTGTGCCGAGCGTGACCACCGTGCGGATGCGCTCGTCGCCGCCCAGCCGCTGGACGTAGTAGCGGGCCACCAGCCCCCCGAGGCTGTGCCCCACCAGGTCCACCCGCCGGTGGCCGGTGCGCGCGCAGACGTCCTCCACGTGCCGGGCCAGCTGCCGGGCGGCGGTCCGCAGGTCGCAGGTCAGGGGCGAGTAGTTGAGCGCCTCGACGTGCCGCCCGCGGCCGAGCGCCCGGCGCAGTAGCACGAACACGGAACGGTTGTCGACGAGGCCGTGCAGCAGCACGACCGGCGGCGGCGCCCACTGCGGCGGCCGACCGCCCGGCCCCCCGGTGCCCGGAGCAGGCGGCCGATCGTCCGCCTCCCGGTCCCCGCCCTGCTGCGCGGCACGGCCCCGGCCCGCCTGCGCCGTGCGGTCCCGATCCGCACGGCCGTGCACTCCGAGCCCTCGCACCGCGAAGTCCTGCGCCGTGCGTTCTCGCGTTGCGCGGTCCCGTGCTTCGCGCCCCTGTGGTGCGAGGTTCTGCGCCTGGAGCCCTCGCGGGGCGGGGCCCTCCGCCCGGTGCTCGTGGCGCGGTTCTCCGCGGTCGGCCGGCGGGTGCGCGTGGCTCGGCGCCCCCTGCTGCCGGGCTTCGTGGGGTGAGCCTCCGGGCTGCGCCGTCCCGTGCCGCACCCTTCCGCGGGGCGGCCGGTCGTCCCGCAGCCGGTGGTCCGCCGTCTGGTGACCCGGGGCCTGGTGACCCGGCGGCCGGTGGTCCGGAGGCTCGGGGCTTCGCGACCCGTCGTCCCCCGGCCCGTCGCCTTGGGCCCCGTCGTCATGGGCGACGAGGCCGCCGGCTCCGCCGTCCCGGCACGGCACACGGCGCTCCTGGGTTACTCCGGTCGGGTACAGCAGAAGGTGCAGCGCCAGGACGGCCACCTCCAGGGCGGTCGCCTTGGCCACGGGTACGCATGAGGGCAGGGCTTTCACGGGCTCGACCTCCGGAGCGGAGGGGCATACGGAGGGCGGCTCCGACCCCCCGTATGCCCTCAGGGCGGGGCCGTCGGCGAGGTGGTGGGGATGGGTCGTACCGCCGTGCCGCGCGGCTGTCGGCACGGGGATACGACACCTCGTCGAGGCTCCTGTTGCGTCCGTCCCAGCCGTGACCGAGGGTCCGCCTGACGCGGGTACGACGCAGAGTGAACGTGTCCCACGTGTGATTTCCCCCTCGCTGCCCGCCGTGAAACTGTCGGGTGCGGGATGCTGTAGATAACGTTCGTTCACCTCCCCGGCATACAGGTACGGGGGACGCATCTGGAGGCAGTGATGGGTGTGACCGGTCCGATCCGCGTGGTGGTTGCCAAGCCGGGTCTCGACGGCCACGATCGCGGCGCGAAGGTGATCGCGCGTGCGCTGCGGGACGCCGGTATGGAGGTCATCTACACCGGGCTGCACCAGACGCCGGAGCAGATCGTCGACACCGCTATCCAGGAGGACGCGGACGCGATCGGTCTGTCGATCCTGTCGGGTGCGCACAACACGCTGTTCGCGAAGGTCATCGAGCTGCTGAAGGAGCGGGATGCGGAGGACATCCTGGTCTTCGGCGGGGGCATCATCCCCGAGGCGGACATCCCGCCGCTGAAGGAGAAGGGCGTGGCGGAGATCTTCACCCCCGGGGCGACGACCGCGTCGATCGTCGACTGGGTGAACGCGCACGTCCGGCACCCCGCCGACGCCGCCTGACCCGTACGGGCACCGCCGGGTCCACAGCGCCCCCCCGAGGCTCTGCGGACAACACCGGGGGGACGACCCGGAAGCCACCCCGTGGAGCCCGGGCGGCTCGCCGCCGCGGTACGGCGCGGCCTCGGGGTCCTCGTGGCGCCGCCGTACGAGATGCGAGAGCGGTACCCGACAGGCGCCAGGCACCATCGGTTTCCCCGGCCGGCCCGGTACGGCGGTCCGTCGCGGTCCCGGGGCACTGCACCGCGTGCGACCGTTCCGCGCGCATGTCCCGCACACGGCGGTATGCCCCTCGCACAGCGGTCGTGGGCCCGCCGTGCGGTGCCGGCCCTGCCGCGCGGGCGGCGCCCCCTGTACGGCGCCGAGCCGACCGTCCGCAGCGGACACGGTCCCGCGGCGCCCCCCGCCGCCCAGTGACGGGCTCCTGCGAGGGGGTGTCCGTAGCGGGCACCTCCGTGCAGGGACCCCCTCGGGGCGCTCGGTTCCGGCAGCGGAGACTCCCCGGATTCACGGCTCCGCGTGGTCGCGGCCCTCGTGGTGCGGCTCGGAGCCCGGCGGCCGAGAAGGCGGCTCCGACGGCTGCGCCAGCTCCGCGTGCATGGCCCCTCTGAGGCGCAGCGTCGCGACGAGGCGGCGGAACGCCTCCGACCAGTAGCCGCCGGCGCCCGGCGAGGCACCCTCCGGTTCGTCGGGCACCACCGTGAGTGGTGCGAGCCGGTCCGCCTCCGCAGGGTCCAGGCATCGTTCCGCGAGGCCCATCACCCCGCTGAAGCTCCACGGGTAGCTGCCCGCGTCCCGTGCGCTGTCGAGCGCGTCGACGACCGCACGCGCCAGGGGGCCCGACCACGGCACCGAGCACGCACCGAGCGTCTGGAACGCCTCCGACAGGCCGTGCACGGCGATGAAGCGCGACACCCACAGGGCCCGTTCCGCGTCCGGCAGCGTCGACAGCAGCGACGGCCGCGCCCCGGTCGGGGCGAGCGGTGCCGGCGCGGGCCCCAGCAGGGCGCGGGACCACTCGGCGTTCCGCTGCCGGACCGCCGCCCGGCACCACGCGGCGTGCAGTTCCTCGCGCCAGTCGTCGGCGACGGGAAGGGCGACGATCTCCTCGGCGGTGCGCCCCCCGAAACGGTCCGTCCACACCGCCAGCGGGGCCGCCTGTACCAGTTGACCCAGCCACCACGAGCGGCGGCCCCGCCCCGCGGGCGGGTTCGCCTCGACACCGTCGCGCCGCATGGCCGCGTCGCATTCGTGCGGCGCCTCCACGGCGATCGCCGCCCCGTCACCGGTGTGGTCCAGGCCGACGCAGGTCGCGGCACGCCGGGCCATGCGGCCGGCCAGCGCCGACCCGGGGAGCGCCGAGAGCAGTTCCGCTGCCGTGGCCCGTACGGTGCGGCTGCGGTCGGCCAGGGCGCGCTCCAGGAACGGCTCGTCCCGGGGTGACAGCCCCTTCCTCAGCACGTCCAGGAACATCAGCCGGTCGTCGGCCCCGTCCTCGCCCCACGTGGAGTCCAGGAGGTCGCGGGCCGCCGCCGCGTCGCGGGCCCGGACGGTCTCCAGCAGCGCCACCCGCTCCGCGAAGAGCCCCTCCTGCCACAGCCGCCGGACCTGTCCGGCATCGGCCGCGTCCGGCAGCGGGAACCCGCCGTGCGAGCCCCGCAGCGCGAACCGCCACTCCTCGTTGAGCCGGGCCAGCCACAGGCCCCGCGGCCCGGCGAACGCCAACACCTGCGGCCGCAGGTCCGTGCGGGCCCGGGCCGCGTCCAGCAGGGCGGGCAGCAGGGCGGCGGGCGCCCGGTAGCCGTGCCGGTTGGCGGCGGCCAGCCACTGCGGCAACAACTCCGTGAGATCCGGGGCCGCACCCCGCCGGCCACCACCGTGGCCCCCGCCGGTCCGGTCGGCGAGCAACTGCGCGAGCCGCCGGCGCGCCGCGTCGGGCAGCGACGGCCGGCCGTCGCCCGGTGCGGGCTCCGGCAGCGGTACCGCTGCCGCGGGACGCAGCCCGGCCCGCCGCCGCACCGTCGCCAGCGCGGCCGCGTCGAGCAGGGCCTCCGGCGCCTCCTGCCCGTCGGCGGCGACGCCGGGCCCCGGCGGGCGGCGCTCGGTGCCGAGCAGCGCCGACGTCACGAGGTCTTCCCACGCGGTCGCGGTCATCTCTACTCCCGGGGGTCAGGGGGCGGGGAAGCGGTGAAGGCGGGCTTGTGGCGCCCGCGGTGGCGGCGGGGTCGTCGTGCCTGCGCCGAGTGCGAAGGGGGTGAGCCCGGGGCGTCCGGGGGGCGTGCGGCGCACGAGGGAGACGGCAGGGGCGGGCCCGGCCGGCCACAGGAGGTCCGTGGAGGCGCATCGGTGAGACGGTCGTGTTCCCGGGTTGTGTGGGGTGTCCGTGAGGCGTGGCGTTCCGTGACCATGTGGGGTGTCCGTGAGCCGGTGGTGTTTGCGTGGTCGTGTGTGGTGTCCGTGCGGCAGTGGTGTTTCCGGGGGCGGTTGCGGGGTGTCTGCCGGGTTGCCGTATCCCCTTTTCTTCTCTCTTGTCGTCTCCGTGGTTGCACGTGGCGGTCGGGGCGCCACCTCCCGACGCGCCCTGCCGGAACGAAGGTGGCGGGTGTGTCCGCCCCGGTGGCGCGCCGACTCGTGCCGGGCCGCTCCCGAAGGGACCGGACCGGCGGCGTCAGGTGAGGGAGACCGGACCGGAAGCATCCGGGCCCCAGGCGGCCAGGGGCGTGAACCCGCGGTGGCCGCACTCGCCGAACACCGTGACCGGTGCTCCTCCCGACAGGGCCGCCAGTCGCCACAGCCCCTGCCCGGAGACCGCGGCGCGGCTCAGGGGCAGGGCCGCGGTGCCGTCCGCGTCCGCCAACTGCCAGCCGCCACCACCCGTCGGGGCGGGTACGGAGTCCCGCAGGGTCACCGGCCAGGAGTCGAGCCACGGGTCCTGACGCAGGGCCAGGCCGTACGCGTGCAACGCGTCTCCGGCTGTTCCCCCCGGCGGGGGCGCTTCCCCCGGGGCGGGGGCCGCGAACTGCCGTCCCAGTTCCGCCCGCAGCCGGCCCGCCCCCGGATACGACGTGACTTCCGCGTCCAGGACCGCACCGACCGGAAGTGCCAGCTCCGGTGCTCTGCCCGCCGCCCCGAAGGACAGCAGCAGAGCCGTGCGCCCCGACCCCTCCCCGTACAGCCATATGCGGCGGGTCGTCAGCCGACCGTCCGGGGTGTCGTACTGGCAGAGAACCAGCCACCGGTCACGGACAGCCGGGCCCTCGGCCGTCGCCGGGAGGCCCACGCGGGTGCGTACCGTCGCGGCCAGCGGGTCGGGCAACCGGTCCACGGACAGCCACGCCCGGCCCAGGAGGTGCGTCAACGCGCTTTCCTCCAGCATCCGGACCGGCCACCCCGGCCCTGAATCCGGTATCGCGGCCAAGTCCCGCGCGCGGCCCGCCAGACCGGGGGCCTGCGCGTCGACCATCCGGCGTGCCGTCTCCTCCCACACCCCCGACTCCGCATGCCCCGCCGATGCCAGGCCCTCCCGCAGCAGATCGGACAACCGCCGCTCCAACTCCTCCGCCCCCGCCGTGACACGGGCCGCCCGGGCCGCCGCCCGCCGCTGCGCCGCCCGTACGTCCGACGGCCCGCGCACGCCGGCACCGGCCGGCCCCACCGCACCGGCCGCTACGGCACCCCCCGCCGCACCCGGCCCCGCGCACAGCTCCTCGCGCCACCGCTCCGCCCACTCCGGGGACGCCGCGCCGGACGGCACCGCCGACGGTCCTGCCGCCCACCGCAGCAACAGCCCCAGCACGTGCCGGCACGCCGACCCGCGGTGCGGGCAACTGCACCGGTACACGGGGCCGGCCGTGTCGACCACCGTCCGGTGCGGCACGCCGCCGCCGTCCTCGCACAAGCCCCAGACGACCCCCGCGTCACTGCACCCCGCCCCCGACCACGCACCCGCCACGTCCAGTCTGCTGCCCGCCCTGCCTGTCGCGGCGTCAGGAGCCAGTGCCAGCGCCTGATCCGCCGTCCAGCGCACCCCCTGCTGATTCATGTCTCCGACCGTAGGACCCGCCACTGACAATCAGGCCGCCGAGCCGGTGCCGCACGCGGGTCACATGGCGGGTGACGTGCGACAACAGCCGATTGTCAGTGGAGTGGTGCACGGTGGATCGCAGACCGGTCGACGCACGCGAACGATCTGGAGGGGGAATCCATGACCATGCCCGGAAACGCCGAGAGGCCCGCCCCGCGGACCGAGGGCGAGGTCCCGCCCGGCGGCACGGCGCTGAGGCCGCACGCCGAGGACGCGTTCGCCCATGAGCTCGCCGCACTGGCCGCCGCGGACGACCGGCCCCGGCCGGAGCGCTGGCGCCTGTCGCCCTGGGCCGTCGCCACGTACCTGCTCGGCGGCACCCTGCCGGACGGCACCGTGATCACACCCAAGTACGTCGGCCCGCGCCGCATCGTCGAAGTCGCGGTCGCCACCCTCGCCACCGACCGGGCACTGCTCCTCCTCGGCGTGCCCGGCACCGCCAAGACCTGGGTCTCCGAGCACCTGGCGGCCGCCGTGAGCGGCGACTCCACCCTCCTCGTCCAGGGGACCGCAGGAACACCGGAGGAAGCCATCCGCTACGGGTGGGACTACGCCCGCCTCCTCGCCCACGGCCCGAGCCGCGACGCCCTCGTGCCCAGCCCCGTCCTGCGCGCCATGGCCCACGGCATGACCGCCCGTGTCGAGGAACTCACCCGCATCCCCACCGACGTCCAGGACTCCCTGATCACCGTCCTGTCCGAGAAGACGCTGCCCATCCCGGAGCTCGGCGAGGAGGTGCAGGCGGTGCGCGGTTTCAACCTCATCGCCACCGCCAACGACCGCGACCGGGGCGTCAACGACCTGTCGAGCGCGCTGCGCCGCCGCTTCAACACCGTCGTGCTCCCGCTGCCCGAGACGGCTGAGGCCGAGGTGGAGATCGTCACGCGGCGCGTCGAGCAGCTGGGGCACTCCCTCGACCTGCCCGCCACCCCCGACGCGAGCGACGAGATCCGGCGCGTCGTCACCGTGTTCCGCGAACTCCGCGACGGCGTCACCGCCGACGGCCGCACCCGACTCAAGTCGCCGTCGGGCACGCTGTCCACCGCCGAGGCCATTTCCGTGATCACCGGCGGGCTCGCCCTGGCGAGCCACTTCGGGGACGGCGTCCTGCGCCCGGGGGACATGGCCGCCGGCGTCCTCGGAGCCGTCGTCCGCGATCCGGCCGCCGACCGTGTCGTCTGGCAGGAGTACCTGGAGACGATCGTGCGGGAGAGGGACGGCTGGAAGGACTTCTACCGCGCCTGCCGGGAGGTGTCCGCATGACCCCGGCGACGACACACGACGCCGTGGGGGGCCGGCCGCTGCTGCTCGGGGTGCGGCACCACGGACCCGGATCCGCCCGCGCCGTGCGGGCGGCACTGGACGCGGCGAGGCCGCGGGCCGTGCTCATCGAGGGGCCGCCCGAGGGAGACGCCCTCGTGGCGCTCGCCTCCGACGAGGCCATGCGCCCGCCCGTCGCCCTGCTGGCCCACGCCGCGGACGACCCGGGCAAGGCCGCCTTCTGGCCCTTCGCCTCCTTCTCCCCCGAGTGGGTCGCCCTCCGCTGGGCCCTCGACCACGGGGCCGCCGTCCGCTTCGTCGACCTGCCCGCCGCCCACACCCTCGCCCTGATGGGCGACCCGACCTGGGACGAGGAGGACGACGAGGACGCGGAAGCGGGCGACGGTGGCGACGCCGCCGCCCGCCGGTCCGACCCGCGCGGCGACCCCCTGGCCACCCTCGCCCGGGCCGCCGGGCACGACGACCCCGAGCAGTGGTGGGAGGACGTCGTCGAACACCGCGGCCCGTACGGGAGGACGCCGTCCCCACCCCTGCCGGACGGCTGCCCTGCCACCGGACCCGCCGCGGGCCACGAGGCCGCCGACCCCCTCGCGCCGTTCGCGGCCGTCGCCGAGGCCCTGGGCGCACTCCGCGAGACGTCCGACGGGCCCGCCGGGGCCTCGGGCCGCGACGCGCTCCGCGAGGCCCACATGCGGCTGCGGATCCGGGCCGCCCGCAAGGAGTACGGGAACGGCGTCGCCGTGGTCTGCGGGGCCTGGCACGTGCCTGCGCTGGACACCCGCGCCACCACCGCGACCGCCGACCGGGCCCTCCTCAAGGGACTCCCGAAGGTGAGGACCGAGACCACGTGGGTCCCCTGGAGCCACCGCAGGCTCGCCCGCCGTTCCGGCTACGGCGCCGGGATCACCTCGCCCGGCTGGTACGCGCACCTCTACCACGCCCCCGACCGGCCCCTCGAACGCTGGATGACGAAGGTCGCCCACCTGCTCCGCGCGGAGGACCGCCCCGTGTCCTCCGCCCACGTCATCGAGGCCGTACGGCTCGCCCGCACCCTCGCGGCCGTGCGGGGGCGCCCCGCCGCCGGACCGGCCGAGACGACCGACGCCGTACGGGCCGTGATGTGCGACGGCTCCGACGCCCCCCTCGCCCTCGTCCGCGACCGGCTCGTCGTCGGGGACGCACTGGGCGAGGTGCCGGGCACCGCCCCCGCCGTACCGCTGCAACGCGACCTGGCCCGGCTCCAGCGCAGCCTGCGGCTCAAGCCCGCCGCCCAGGAACGCGAACTCGACCTGGACCTGCGCAAGGACACCGACGCCGCACGCAGCCGCCTGCTGCACCGGCTGCGCCTCCTCGGTGTCGACTGGGGCGTCCCCGCCGCCGACCGCGGCGGCACCGGCACCTTCCGGGAGGGCTGGCGGCTGCGCTGGGAACCGGAACTGCACGTGCGGGTCGCGGAAGCGGGCCTCTGGGGCACGACCGTGCTCGCCGCCGCCACCGCGAAGGCCCGGGCGCAGGCCGCCTCCGCACGGTCCCTCACCGACGGCACCGCGCTCGCCGAACACTGCCTGCTGGCCGACCTGCCCGAGGCCCTGCCCCGCGTGATGCGGTCGCTCGCCGACCTGGCCGCGCTCGACGCCGACGTCGGCCGCCTCGCCAGGGCCCTGCCCGCACTCGCCCGCGCGCTGCGGTACGGGG
Source organism: Streptomyces sp. CC53 (assembly GCF_001865245.1). GTDB lineage: Bacteria > Actinomycetota > Actinomycetes > Streptomycetales > Streptomycetaceae > Streptomyces. The sequence goes on from NZ_MKXB01000142.1 coordinate 34,147, forward strand.
ACGTCCGCTCGACGGACACCGCGGCACTCGCCGAGGTCGCCACCGGACTCGCCCTGCGCGTCTGCGTCGGCCTGCCGCACGCCTGCACGGGCCTCGACGCGGACGGGGCCGCGGAGATGCGCGGCCACCTCGACGCCGTACACACCGCGATCAGGCTCCTCCCGGACGCCCGCGGCGTCCGTGCCCGCTGGGACGCCGCCCTGCGCGGACTCACCGGGCTGGACCGCGTCCCCGGGTCCCTGCGGGGGCGTGCCGCCCGCCTCCGTCTCGACGCCGGACGGCTCCCCGAGGACGACGCCGCCCGACTCATGGCCCTCGCGCTGTCACCGGGAACGCGACCCGCCGACGCGGCCGCGTGGATCGAAGGCTTCCTCGGCGCGGCCAACGGCCAGACAGCGCGGCAGGACCGGTCCGGAGGTCTCCTCCTGCTCCACGACGAGCGGCTGCTCGGGCTCGTCGACGGGTGGCTGACGGGCGTGCCCGCGGACGCGTTCACCGACGTGCTGCCGTTGCTGCGCCGCACGTTCTCGACGTACGACACCGGCGTACGGCGCAGCCTGGGCGAGCGGGTGCGGCGCGGGCCGGCAGCCGGGGGCGCGCGTCCCGCACTCACCGAGGACGGCGCCCCGGGGTTCGGGGCGGGGCTGGACGAGGCCCGTGCCGACGGGGTGCTGCCCGTGCTGCGGCTGCTGCTCGGCGGCGCGCCCGGCCGGGGGGAAGCGATCGGGGTGGGCCGGTGACCACGACGAACGAGCGGAGCGAGGACGAGGAGCGGCTGCGCCGCTGGCGCCTGGTCCTCGGCGGCGGCGCAGCCGACGGAACGGAACGTGCACTTGCCGGCACGGACGCCGCCGTGGACGGCGCGTTGACCGCCCTGTACGGCGAGGACGCGGGCAGGGGCGGCGAGCGGCCGGGGCGCGGGCCGCGCTCGGCGGGGCTCGGTGGCTCGGCGCCGTCCGCCGCCCGCTGGCTCGGGGACATCCGCACCTACTTCCCGCGCTCCGTCGTCCAGGTGATGCAGCGCGACGCGATCGACCGGCTCGGCCTGGCGGCGCTGCTGACCGAGCCGGACGTGCTGGAGGCCGTGGAGCCGGACATCCACCTGGTGGGCACCCTGCTCTCCCTCGCCCACGTCATGCCCGAGACGACGCGGGAGACCGCGCGGGCCGTCGTCCGCACCGTCGTGGAGGACCTGGAGAAGCGGCTTTCGGCGCGTACGCGCGTCACCCTCACGGGCGCCCTCGACCGCAGCGCCCGCACCGCCCGACCGCGCCACCAGGACATCGACTGGCACCGGACGATCCGTGCCAACCTCGCGCACTACCTGCCGGAGCACCGCACCGTCGTCCCCGAGCGGCTGGTCGGCCACGGGCGGGCCTCGCGGACCGTGAGGAAGGAGGTGGTGCTGTGCGTCGACCAGTCGGGCTCGATGGCGGCGTCCCTCGTGTACGCCGCCGTGTTCGGGGCCGTGCTCGCGTCCGTGCGGTCGTTGTCGACCCGGCTGGTCGTCTTCGACACCTCCGTCGCCGACCTGACGGACCGGCTGCACGACCCGGTCGACGTGCTCTTCGGCACCCGGCTGGGCGGTGGCACCGACATCGACCGGGCGCTCGCCTACTGCCAGTCGCGCATCACCCGCCCCACCGACACGGTCGTGGTGCTCATCAGCGACCTGTACGAGGGCGGCATCCGGGACGGGATGCTGAAACGGGCGGCGGAGATGACGGCCTCCGGGGTCCAGGTGGTGGCGCTGCTCGCCCTCTCCGACGACGGTGCCCCCTCGTACGACCGCGAGCACGCCGCCGCGCTGGCCGCGCTGGGCGTGCCGGCCTTCGCCTGCACCCCCGACCGGTTCCCGGAGGTGATGGCCGCGGCGTTGGAGCGGCGCCCGATACCGGTTCCCGAAGGCGCGTGACACCCCGGCGTGCGGAGCCGTGCCGGGCACCGCCCGCAGGCCGGGCCGCGCTCGGCCGCCCTCGCCCGCGTACGGCCCCCGCCGCTGCCGGCGGTGCTGGTGCCGGTACCCGGACTCGCCCGGTGGCTGCCGGGGCGGCCGGTGCCGTCTGCTGTGGCCGGACCCGCCCGCTCCGCGGTGTCGCGGTGGCCGGACCGCCCGCCGCCTTCGGGGCATGCCCGATCACCCGTCCGTGCCTGCCGCGTCACCCGTCGGCGCCCTCGCCGGGCCAGCGGTCCCGGGCGTCGCCGGAGGTCGGTGCGTCGTGAGAGCCGTCACGCCGGAGCGCCTCGGCCGACCGCCGGATCTGGTACGAAATCCGCAGCGGCGGGCGGCCTCACACCAGGTGGGACCGCCCGTTTGAGGTGACTGTGCGATTCCCTGCTGTGACAGGTATCACCACACCGGTGTGATCTGTGATTTAGGGACCCACGGCGTCCGGGGATAACCTGCGGGACGGACATGCCGCGTCACACGGACACCGTGTACGCCCTCCCTCAGTGACAGAGCAGTCACGTTGCCCTCCGCCCGCACCCCGGGCGCGCGGCACGCCCACGCATGAAAACGAACCGCGATCACCAGAAAAGGGACGGACGCGCGTGGACCTGTTCGAGTACCAGGCGAGGGACCTCTTCGCCAAGCACGGTGTACCGGTGCTGGCCGGTGAAGTCATCGACACGCCTGAGGCGGCGCGCGAGGCCACCGAGCGTCTGGGCGGCAAGTCGGTCGTCAAGGCGCAGGTGAAGGTCGGCGGCCGCGGCAAGGCCGGCGGCGTGAAGCTGGCGGCCACTCCGGACGAGGCCGTCGCGCGGGCGACGGACATTCTCGGCATGGACATCAAGGGCCACACGGTCCACAAGGTGATGATCGCCGAGACCGCTCCGGAGATCCTTGAGGAGTACTACGTCTCGTACCTCCTCGACCGGACGAACCGCACCTTCCTGGCCATGGCCTCGGTCGCGGGCGGCATGGACATCGAGGAGGTCGCCGCCACGACCCCCGAGAAGCTCGCCAAGGTCCCGGTCGACGCCAACGAGGGCGTCAGCATCGAGAAGGCCCGCGAGATCGTCGCGCAGGCGCAGTTCCCGGCCGAGGTCGCCGAGAAGGTGGCCGAGGTCATGGTCACCCTGTGGAAGACCTTCGTCGCCGAGGACGCCCTCCTCGTCGAGGTCAACCCGCTCGCCAAGGTCGCCTCCGGGGACGTCATCGCCCTCGACGGCAAGGTGTCCCTGGACGAGAACGCGGACTTCCGCCAGCCCGAGCACGAGGCGCTCGTCGACAAGGCGGCGGCCAACCCGCTGGAGGCCGCGGCCAAGGCCAAGAACCTCAACTACGTCAAGCTGGACGGCGAGGTCGGCATCATCGGCAACGGCGCCGGCCTGGTCATGTCGACCCTGGACGTCGTCGCCTACGCCGGTGAGGCGCACGGCGGCGTGAAGCCCGCCAACTTCCTGGACATCGGCGGCGGCGCCTCGGCCGAGGTCATGGCCAACGGCCTGGAGATCATCCTCGGCGACCCGGACGTCAAGTCCGTCTTCGTCAACGTCTTCGGCGGCATCACCGCCTGCGACGAGGTCGCCAACGGCATCGTCCAGGCCCTGGAGCTGCTCAAGTCCAAGGGCGAGGACGTCACGAAGCCCCTGGTCGTGCGCCTCGACGGCAACAACGCGGAGCTGGGTCGCAAGATCCTGTCGGACGCGAACCACCCGCTCGTGCAGCGCGTGGACACCATGGACGGCGCGGCCGACAAGGCCGCCGAGCTCGCGGCTGCGAAGTAATAGGGACGAGGTCACAGACACACCATGGCTATCTTCCTCAACAAGGACAGCAAGGTCATCGTCCAGGGCATGACCGGCGCCACGGGCATGAAGCACACCAAGCTCATGCTGGGTGACGGCACCAACATCGTTGGTGGCGTCAACCCGCGCAAGGCCGGCACGTCCGTCGACTTCGACGGCACCGAGGTTCCCGTCTTCGGCTCCGTCGCCGAGGCGATGGAGAAGACCGGCGCCAACGTCTCCGTCCTCTTCGTGCCCCCGGCCTTCGCCAAGGCGGCCGTCGTCGAGGCCATTGACGCCGAGATCCCGCTCGCGGTCGTCATCACCGAGGGCATCGCCGTCCACGACTCCGCGGCCTTCTGGGCGTACGCGAAGTCGAAGGGCAACAAGACCCGCATCATCGGCCCGAACTGCCCCGGCCTCATCACGCCGGGCGCGTCGAACGCCGGCATCATCCCGGGCGACATCACCAAGCCGGGCAAGATCGGCCTGGTCTCGAAGTCCGGCACGCTGACCTACCAGATGATGTACGAGCTGCGTGACATCGGCTTCTCGTCCTGCGTCGGCATCGGTGGCGACCCGGTCATCGGCACCACCCACATCGACGCCCTGGAGGCCTTCGAGGCCGACCCGGAGACCGAGCTGATCGTCATGATCGGTGAGATCGGCGGCGACGCCGAGGAGCGTGCGGCCGACTTCATCAAGGCCCACGTCACCAAGCCGGTCGTCGGCTACGTCGCGGGCTTCACCGCGCCCGAGGGCAAGACCATGGGCCACGCCGGCGCCATCGTCTCCGGCTCCTCCGGCACCGCGCAGGCGAAGAAGGAGGCCCTGGAGGCCGCGGGCGTCAAGGTCGGCAAGACGCCGACCGAGACGGCCAAGCTGGCGCGCGAGATCCTTGAGGGTCGCGCCTGAGGCTCCGCCTGAGCCGCTTTCCGTGCGGACCGCAGGGACCGTACGACGCGTGGGCCCGTTCCCGGTGACGACCGGGGGCGGGCCCGCTCGCATGCGGGGGCGGTACGCGTCCGGGGGCGTGCGTACACGGTGAGGCCGGGGGCTGGCAGCGGTCCGTCGAGCGAGGTGTGCCGGGCAGTGGTCGTCCGCGGCACGGCGGGCGGTCCCCCGTCCCCGACGGCGCCCGCAGGATCTCCCACCCGGCGGACGCCCGGATCGCGGACGCACCGGCCACGAGCGTGCGGCCCGCGCCGCACGCCGTGCGTGATCGGCCCGGGCGCCGTCCAGCCGGCTGCCCGCCGGGCCGGCCAACGGACCGCCTGCGGGGCTGTCCACCGGAACGGCCCCGGATGCCGTCCAGCCGACCGCTCGTCGGGGGCCGCCGGCGTCCCGGCTGCGCCGAGGCCGCCCCACCGACGCCGCGGAGGGACCGGCCGCGCCCTGTCCGCCCCTCCCGCCGTGGCCGCGTCACGCCGGTCGCGGGGCCGGATAGACCGCCGGGTCCGTCCGCGTGCGGAACGGGCGGCCGTCCGGTCACCGGGCGTCGGGTACGAGACGGGGCGGCCCGGTCACGGACTCCTTGTCGAGCCGCTCGCGCAGCTTCCGGTCCGCGGTGGTCAGCTGCGGCGGGCCGCCCAGGGCCGGTGGCACCCCCGCCACCGCCTCGCCGGGTGCGATCACCGGTTCGTACCGGGTCGGCGCGGTCGCCAGGGTGAAGGCGGTCGCCGCCGCGATCAGGGCGGTCATCGCCGCCGTGCCGCGCACCCACAGCCGCACCCGCCGCTCGCCGCCCGAGCGGACGGCGGCGGGCGGGGCCAGGGGCGGCGCCGGACCGTCGGCCAGCAGGGCGGCGAGCCGCTCCCGCAGTCGCCCGGCCGAGGCGAGCTCGGGCAGCAGCCCCGCGACGGCCTCGCGGGCGTGCAGCAGCCGGTGGGCCGCGGCGGGGGTGCTGGCCTCCGTCTCGGCCGCGGTCTCCGGGAGGCCGAGGCGCAGCCCGTCGAAGAGCAGCAGGGAGCGGCGGTACGGGGCGGGCAGGGCGAGCAGGGCCGTGCGGAGCTGCCGGTCGTCCCCCTGGTCCTGCGGTTCCGCGGCCCGGGTGTGGCCGAGGCGCAGCCTGTGCCAGGGCGACAGGGCGTGGTCGTGTGCCGCCGCCCGTACCCAGCCCGCGGGATCACGGTCCACCGCGACCTCGGGCCACCGCTCCCATGCCTGGTGGAAGGCCCGTTCCACGGCCTCGCGCGCCAGCTGCCGCCGGCCGGTCAGCAGGTACGCCTGCCGGGCGAGGGAGGGGGCGACATGCGCGTACAGCGCGTCGAAGGCCTCGACGGGCGAGGGGCGCGCTGCGGGGGTCGCGGACGCCCCGGACACCGCGGAAGGCGCGGACCGTACAAGCTGGGCGGAAAAGTACATAACCGTATCTTGAGCGACACAACGGGCGTACGCCCGTTACATGGCTACAGCGCGTGTCGTTGGCAGCATGCTTCCGTGACCGAGTTGACGCGCGACCCGTCCGCCCCGACCCCGCCGCCGAGTCCCGCGGCGCCGGCCGCCCCCGAGCCCGCTGCCGCCGCGTCGCCGCCTTCCGCGTCGGCGTCACCGCCGCAGCCCGCGCCGTCCTCGCCGCCTCCCCGGCCGTCCGCTCCGGCGCCCGTGTCCCGGCCGGCCGCTTCGTCCGGCACGCCTCCGCAGCCGGCCCCGCCCGCGTTCCGCCCGTCCCCGACCCCGCAGGCTGCACCGGCTCCGTCTGCGTCCCCGGCGTCGTCCGTGGTGTACGGGGGGAGTGCTTCCGCCGCGGCAGCCGTGTGCCTGGTGCGCGGGGTGATCGCCGCGGGCCTCGGGCTGGGCGGGCTGGCCGTGCTGGTGATCGTGGCGTGGATCAGCTCCCCGTACCCGGACAGCGGCCCCGGAGGCGCCCTGCGCGTGGCGGCGGCGCTGTGGCTGCTGGCGCACGGGACGGAACTGGTGCGGCCCGACACCCTGGCCGGGGCCCCGGCGCCGGTCGGTGTGGTGCCGCTGCTGCTCGCGGCGCTGCCCGTGTGGCTGGTCTACCGGACGTCGAGGGACGCGCTGGACCCGGGGGACGCGCGGGCCCGTCCCTCCTCGCCCGGCGTCGTGGCCGCCGTCACCGCGGGCTACCTGCTGGTCGCCGTCGGGGCGGTGGCGTACACCCGGGACGGGGCGCCGACCGCCGCCGCGGCGAGCGCGGCGCTGCACGTGCCGTGGGTGGTGCTGCTCGCGGCGGCCGCCGGCGCGTGGACCGCCCGGGGGCGCCCCCTGGGGCCGCTGCCCCCGTGGCTGCCGCAGTGGGTGCGGTGCGCCCCCGCACGGTCGCGTTCCCTGGTGGCGGTACGGGCTGCGGGCGGCGCCCTCGCGGTCCTGCTGGTGGGCGGGGCGCTCGTGGCCGCCGTCGCGGTGGGCTGGCACGCGGGGGCGGCGCGGGCGTCGCTGACGGGCCTGTCCGGCGAGTGGGGCGGACGGGCGGCCGTCCTGGCGCTGGTCGTGGCGCTGCTGCCGAACGCGGCGGTGTGGGGAGCGGCGTACGGCCTGGGCCCCGGCTTCCTGCTGGGCACGGGCGCGGCGGTGACCCCGCTGGCGGTGAGCGGTGACGTGGCCGTACCGGACTTCCCGCTGCTCGCCGCGGTGCCGGAGGGAGCGGCCCGCGGCGGCTGGCTGACGTGGTCGGTCGCGGTGGTGCCGGTGGCCGCGGGCCTGGTCGCGGCGTGGCGCACGGCAGGTGCTGCGGCGCCCCCGCGGGCCCGCGGCGACGAGGCCTGGGGCCTTCGCGGAACGGCAGCCACCGTCCTGCTGGCCGCGGTCCTGTGCGGTGGTGTCACCGCGGCGCTGGCGGCGGCCGCGGGCGGTCCCCTCGGCCGGGGGCGGCTGGCCGCGTTCGGCCCGGTGTGGTGGCAGGCGGGCGCGGCGGCCCTGGCATGGACGGCGGTGATCGGCGTCCCGGTGGCGCTGGCGCTGCGCGCTTGGCGGGTACGGGACCGGTCCGGGGGCGGCGGCTTCCCGGGTGCGGCTCCGGAACCGGCCGCGGCTGCGGCGCACGCGCCCGTCACCCCGCCCGGCCCCCAGCAGGGCCGGCACGCGCAGGGCGGCGCTGAGGTCCGGGAGGAGGAGGTGCCGCACGGGCGCGACGAACGCGGGGAACCGGCGGTACGGCCGGCCGCCCGCGAGGCCCTGCCGGAGGAGGAGTCGGACGCGTACGGGGCGCTGCCCGCCGCATGGGAGGACCCCGACGCCCGGCGGGCCAGGTGGGCGGCGCTCAAGGAAGCCGGCGGGGGCCTGCTGGACCCCGCACCGCCGGAGGAGGCCCCGCAGCCGGAACCGGCCCGGGACCACGCGTGGGACGACCCGCTGGGCCTCGACTGGGCCCCGGCCCGCGACCAGCGGTAGACGACTCGGGGGCGGTCGGGGCCCCTGCCGCGACGGCCGGGTCACTGGTCGCCCACGGCCCCGGTCGGCCGCCGGGCCCGCGCCGCAAGCCGCGCCTGCCCCGCACCGTCCGGTACATCGCCCCGCAACGCCCCGCAGCAAGCGGCACCTGCCCCGCACATCGCCCCGCAACACCTCGCCCGGGCGGGCCCACGACGTGCCTGGGGAGGGTGCGCCGCCAGGGTGACCGGGCGGCCGCCCCGCGCACGCCGTGGGCGTGGCGGCGGGCTACTCCTCAGGGACGCCCATGTAGTCGCGCAGCGGCTCCGGCAGGAGTTCGTTGCAGGCGACGCGGCCGTCCTTCGTCAGCGCGTCGTCCACGCACGCGTAGTAGTCCCGGTAGACCAGTTGCAGCGTGAGCGTCGACGCGATGATCACCAGGGCCAGTGACGCCGTGATGATGCCGCTCACCGCCGCGGTGGTCTGCGAGCGGGCCGCCGCCGCGGGCCCCGCGGCGCCGGACGCCGCCGTGGCCCCCGCGCCCGCCGTGTCCCGGCCGGCCGGGCCGCCCGGCGACGGCGCCTTGCTGCGGGCGCGCAGCGAGCTCAGCCCCCAGTACAGGGCCAGCGCCGCCAGCAGCAGCGCGAGCTCCTGGAAGCGGAAAACGGCGAAGAAGAACCCCCACATGCCGCTGAGCAGGGCGTAGCGGGCGCGCCGCTGGGCCGGGTCCGTCGGGTCCCAGCGCAGTTGCGGGCCCTCCGGGCGTCCGGGGCCCTGGCCGCCGCCCCAGGGGCCGTTGCCCCCCGGTCCGTCGCCGCCCTGACCGCCCTGACCGCCGTTCCCGCCGAAGCCGCCGGACGACCGCCCCGGCTGGTGCGCGCTCCACCGGCCCCCGGGCTCCTTGGAGCCGCCCTCGTCCTGGCCGCCGTCGTCCCCGTCGCCCTCACCGGACCGGTGCCGCGGCTGCCAGGGCTGGTCGGGCCTGCCCTCCGGCGGCGGCGCGAACGGGTTGCTGTCGTCGGTGGACTGGCGTTCCCGCGGCAGGAGGTGGGTGGCCGTGCGGCGGCGTCGGTCCGGCATGTGGTGAACGTCTTCCCCTCAGACCCGGGGCAACGGGCGCCCGCGGATCTTGTGTTGTCGTGTCCGTCCGTACGTCCGGACGGCTCCCGCCCCAGACGCTACCGCCCTGGTCCGCCCCCGTCCCGTGGGGGAGGGACGCCGTGCCGGTATCGTTGCTGACGGTCGGCTCCTTCGTAGAGTTCCCCGTATCCGAGGGTGCGACGCGTTTGTACGACCACACAAAGCCGAACGGAACAGCGAAAAGAGTCCCCCCGTGGCTGCCGCCGCCCCCGCCCGTGTCGTCGTCCTGGTCTCCGGATCGGGGACGAACCTGCAGGCTCTGCTCGACGCCGTCGCCGCCGACCCCGCAGGATTCGGTTCCGCCGTCGAGATCGTCGCCGTGGGCGCGGACCGCACCGGCATCGCCGGTCTGGAGCGGGCCGAGCGCGCCGGGCTGCCGACGTTCGTGTGCCGGGTGAAGGACCACGACAGCCGTGACGCGTGGGACAGGGCCCTCGCCGAGGCGACCGCCGCGTACGCGCCCGACCTCGTCGTCTCCGCCGGCTTCATGAAGATCGTCGGGAAGGAGTTCCTGGCGCGCTTCGGCGGGCGGACGATCAACACGCACCCCGCCCTCCTGCCCGGTTTTCCCGGTGCCCACGGGGTGCGGGACGCACTCGCGTACGGCGCGAAGGTCACCGGATGCACCGTCCACTTCGTCGACGACGGCGTCGACACCGGCCCGATCATCGCCCAGGGCGTGGTCGAGGTGCGGGACACGGACGACGAAGCCGCTCTCCATGAGCGCATCAAGGAAGTCGAGCGCAGGCTGCTCGTCGAGGTCGTGGGGCGTCTGGCCCGGCACGGCTACCGTATTGAGGGACGAAAGGTTCATGTCGGTGAATAAGCCCATCCGTCGCGCGTTGATCAGCGTCTACGACAAGACGGGTCTGGAGGAGCTGGCCCGCGGGCTGCACGAGGCGGGCGTCGAGCTGGTCTCCACGGGCTCCACGGCCGCGCGGATCGCCGCGGCCGGCGTGCCGGTCACCAAGGTCGAGGAGCTGACGGGCTTCCCGGAGTGCCTGGACGGCCGCGTCAAGACCCTGCACCCGCGCGTCCACGCCGGCATCCTCGCGGACCTGCGCCTGGACGCGCACCGCGAGCAGCTCGCCGAACTCGGTGTGGAGCCCTTCGATCTGGTCGTCGTGAACCTCTACCCCTTCGAGGCGACCGTCGCGTCCGGCGCGGGCCCCGACGAGTGCGTGGAGCAGATCGACATCGGCGGCCCGTCCATGGTCCGCGCCGCCGCCAAGAACCACCCGTCCGTCGCCGTGGTGACGTCCCCGGCCCGGTACGGCGACGTCCTCGCCGCCGTCGCGGGCGGCGGCTTCGACCTGGCGGCCCGCAAGCGGCTGGCCGCGGAGGCGTTCCAGCACACCGCCGCCTACGACGTGGCCGTGGCGTCCTGGTTCGCCTCCTCGTACGCCCCCGCCGACACGGCGGCCGACAGCGGTTCCGCCGCCAGGCGCTTCCCGGACTTCGTGGGCGGCACGTACACCCGCAAGAACGTCCTGCGCTACGGCGAGAACCCGCACCAGGACGCCGCGCTGTACGTCGACGGCAAGGGCGGCCTCGCCGAGGCGGAGCAGCTGCACGGCAAGGAGATGTCCTTCAACAACTACACGGACACGGAGGCCGCGCGCCGCGCCGCGTACGACCACACCGAGCCGTGCGTGGCGATCATCAAGCACGCCAACCCCTGCGGTATCGCCGTCGGCGCCGACGTCGCCGAGGCCCACCGCAAGGCGCACGCCTGCGACCCGCTCTCCGCGTTCGGCGGCGTGATCGCCGTCAACCGCCCGGTGTCCGTCGCCATGGCCGAGCAGGTCGCCGACATCTTCACCGAGGTCATCGTCGCGCCCGACTACGAGGACGGCGCCGTCGAGGTCCTGGCCCGGAAGAAGAACATCCGCGTGCTGCGCTGCCCCGACGCCCCGTCCGCGCCCGTCGAGTTCAAGCCCATCGACGGCGGTGCGCTGCTCCAGGTCACCGACCGTCTGCAGGCCGACGGCGACGACCCGGCCACCTGGACCCTCGCCGCGGGCGAGGCCCTGTCCGGGGCCGGGCTGGCCGAGCTGGCGTTCGCGTGGCGGGCCTGCCGGGCCGTCAAGTCCAACGCCATCCTGCTCGCCAAGGACGGTGCCAGCGTCGGCGTCGGCATGGGGCAGGTCAACCGCGTCGACTCCGCCAAGCTGGCCGTCGAGCGCGCCGGCGAGGAGCGGGCCCGCGGGGCGTACGCCGCGTCGGACGCGTTCTTCCCCTTCCCCGACGGCCTGGAGATCCTGACGGCGGCGGGCGTGAAGGCCGTCGTGCAGCCGGGTGGTTCGGTCCGCGACGAGCAGGTCGTCGAGGCAGCCAGGAAGGCGGGCGTGACGATGTACTTCACCGGCACCCGCCACTTCTTCCACTGACGCCTTCCCGGTCGATGTGACCGTGCGGCGCCGGACGCCTCCCCGTGAGGCGTCCGGCGCCGTCGCGTCTCACCTCGGCGGAGGGGCGGCACGTGACCGTCTTCTCGTGGTGGCCCGGTGCCTTGGTCCGGCAGCGGTGGGGATCGGCGCCCTTCCCCGGCGTGACGCACGGGCTGTCACCGGGGAGGCCGCGACGCCCTCCACCCTGACGGACCCCTCGCAGCCGTTGATCCCTGGAGCGGCCGGTCGGCAGGCTGTGCGTACCCGTTCACCGCGGGGGTGGCGCAGCGGTGCTCTCGGGGCCGGTCGCCGTCGCCGTGCCCGCCCCTGGTGCGGGGGCTGCCGAAGGACGGCGGGACGGGTCTGAAGGCCAGGGCGGGGGCGTCCCCGTACAGGTGCGAGCGCGGGCGTGCCCACGGCTGCGGCATCCGCCGCTGGGCGGGCGGTTGCGGACCCCGCCGGCCTCATGGGCAGGGCCCGGGCCGCGAGGTCACCGATCGGTTCGGTGAGGGTCGCGGACCGGGCCCCGGTGAGCCGCTCGTCGGCTCGGCGGCCTCAGTGGCGCGGGCGCTGGAACCAGGCGGCGCCGTCCCGCTTCGCCACGAAGACGATGACCAGGATCAGCAGCACCAGGTGCACCAGGCTCAGCGGGAAGAACGGGTAGATGCTGAGCACCAGGCCGATCGACGCGTACACGATGATGCCGATGCGGGCGCCGTTGCCGCCCTTGCCGCACTGCAGGGCCATCGCGACGGACGCCGCCATGTAGAGGACGGCGACGACGATCAGGGCGTAGACCACGCCGGTGCCCATGTCCATGAGCTCGTTGAAGCCCTCGATCTGCTGGGCCTCGGGGTCGTCCTTGACGGAGTTGATCGCGGCCACGCCGAAGCCGAGGAGCGCGACGCCGAGGAGCTGCAGGCCGGCGATGACCCACATCATGACCTGGGCGGCCTTGACGCCACCGGGCATCTGCAGGGGGGCGGCCGGGTAGCCGCCGGGGCCGCCGAACTGGCCCGGGGCCTGGGGGTAGCCGTAGCCGGGCTGCGGCTGCTGGTTGCCGTAGGGGTTGTTGGGGTCGCCGAAGCTCATGGCGGACTTCCTCCGTGGGTCGTGCGGGGACGCGCGGCCCGCGCGGAGGAACGGCACTTCGGCGTATACGCAAACGGAAATCTGCGTATCGCGGCCGCCAGTCCCCCCGGCACTGCCCGCGGCATTGCGCGGATCATCGTGTTATTTCGAACGTCCCTTTGTCCAGTCGTATAGATGATCGGACGCTGGATTGTTGTGCACATGGAATGTTGCGGCACGGCGGCCGTCCCGCGGTCTTCTGCCGGACGCACCGGACACGCGTCATTCCGCCGCCGCCCGCACACGCCACGTACACGGACCTGTACACATCCGTACGGATCTCCGCGGCCGCACCGGGGAATTGGTGGAGCACGGCGTCCATCCGGGAAGATGGGGCGCATGAGCGCCCAGATTCTCGACGGCAAGGCCACCGCAGCCGCGATCAAGTCCGATCTCACCGCCCGCGTGGCCGATCTGAAGGCCAGGGGCATCACACCGGGGCTGGGGACCCTGCTCGTCGGCGAGGACGTCGGCAGCCAGAAGTACGTGGCGGGCAAGCACCGCGACTGCGCGCAGGTCGGCATCGCGTCGATCCAGCGCGAGCTGCCCGCGACGGCGACGCAGGAAGAGATCGAGGCCGTCGTCCGCGAGCTCAACGAGGACCCGGCGTGCACCGGCTACATCGTGCAGCTCCCGCTGCCCAAGGGCATCGACACGAACCGCGTGCTGGAACTGATGGACCCCCCCAAGGACGGGGACGGACTGCACCCCACGAACCTCGGCCGCCTGGTGCTCGGCGTCCCCGCGCCGCGGCCCTGCACGCCCGCCGGCATCGTCACGCTGCTGCGCCGCCACGGCGTGGAGATCGCG
>NZ_MKXB01000143.1:0-925 GCF_001865245.1 Streptomyces sp. CC53
CGCACCGGCCCCGGCCGGGGGGCATCGCGCCGGTTCCCGCCCGGAGGCCGCCGCACCGGGCCCGCGGCGCCGGCCCCGCCCGGGGGCCGGAGCCGCCGCGGGGCACGGCCGGAACGCCCTCCCGGGCGCCCTCGGCTCGGACTCTCCCGCGGCCGGGAGCAGACCGCGGGGGACCCGGGGGCCGCAGGCGGCGACGGCGAGCCGCGCACGGCCCGTGAGCGGTTCGCGACGCACCGCGCACGCCGGGGCCACCCCGGTAAACTCGGCTGCTTACCCTTTCGCCGGAGGTGTGCGCGCGTGTCCTGCCTGATCGTCCAGAGCGACAAGACACTCCTGCTCGAAGTCGACCACGAGCAGGCCGACGCCTGCCGCCGTGCCATCGCCCCGTTCGCCGAGCTGGAGCGGGCGCCCGAGCACATCCACACGTACCGCATCACCCCGCTCGGCCTGTGGAACGCCCGGGCCGCCGGGCACGACGCCGAGCAGGTCGTGGACGCGCTCGTCGAGTACTCCCGCTACCCCGTGCCGCACGCGCTGCTCGTCGACGTCGCCGAGACGATGGCCCGCTACGGGCGGCTCACCCTCACCCGCCACCCCGCCCACGGACTCGTGCTGTCCACCACGGACCGCCCGGTCCTGGAGGAGGTGCTGCGCTCCAAGCGGATCAAGCCGCTCGTCGGTGCCCGCATCGACCAGGACACCGTCGCCGTGCACCCGTCGGAGCGCGGCCAGATCAAGCAGACGCTGCTGAAGCTGGGCTGGCCCGCGGAGGACCTCGCCGGGTACGTCGACGGTGAGGCCCACCGCATCGACCTGGACGAGTCCGGCTGGGCGCTGCGCCCGTACCAGAAGCAGGCCGTGGAGGGCTTCTGGCACGGCGGGTCCGGTGTGGTCGTGCTGCCCTGCGGCGCGGGCAAGACCCTGG
>NZ_MKXB01000143.1:1200-18211 GCF_001865245.1 Streptomyces sp. CC53
CAGGCGCACCTCCCTCACCGAGGACGAGGTCGGCGAGTACAGCGGGACCAGGAAGGAGATCCGGCCCGTCACCATCGCCACGTACCAGGTGCTCACCACGAAGCGGAAGGGCGTCTACCCGCACCTGGAGCTGTTCGACTCCCGGGACTGGGGCCTGATCGTGTACGACGAGGTGCACCTGCTGCCCGCGCCCGTGTTCAAGTTCACCGCCGACCTCCAGGCGCGCCGGCGGCTCGGCCTGACGGCGACGCTCGTCCGGGAGGACGGCCGCGAGTCCGACGTCTTCTCCCTCATCGGCCCGAAGCGCTTCGACGCGCCGTGGAAGGAGATCGAGGCGCAGGGCTACATCGCGCCCGCCGACTGCGTGGAGGTCCGCGTCGACCTCACCGAGTCGGAGCGGCTCGCCTACGCCACCGCGGAGAGCGAGGAGAAGTACCGCTTCTGCTCCACCACCGCGACCAAGCGGAGGGTGACGGAGGCGCTGGTGCGGAAGTTCGCCGGGCAGCAGATCCTCGTCATCGGCCAGTACATCGACCAGCTCGACGAACTCGGCGAGCACCTCGACGCGCCCGTCATCAAGGGCGAGACGTCGAACGCGCAGCGGGAGAAGCTGTTCGACGCGTTCCGCAACGGCGAGATCCACGTCCTCGTCGTCTCCAAGGTCGCGAACTTCTCCATCGACCTGCCGGAGGCGACGGTCGCCATCCAGGTGTCGGGCACCTTCGGCTCCCGCCAGGAGGAGGCGCAGCGCCTCGGCCGGGTGCTGCGGCCCAAGGCGGACGGGCACCAGGCCCACTTCTACTCGGTGGTCGCCCGGGACACCGTCGACCAGGACTTCGCCGCGCACCGGCAGCGGTTCCTCGCGGAGCAGGGCTACGCGTACCGGATCGTCGACGCGGGCGACCTCCTCGGCGGCGGCGTCAGCGGCGCCGCCTGACGAGACCGGCGGCGTCCTCCTCGCCGTACCGGCCGAGCACGGCCACCTCGAAGGCGGCCGCGGCGGCGACCCGCACGGCGCGCAGGACGTCGCCCGGCCGGAGGGCGGGCCGGTCGTGGGGACGGCGGAGGGCGGTGGCGCCGGAGGCGGTCCCGGCCCCGGCGGCGAACGTCGTGGAAGTCATGTCTCCATGGTCCGTTCCGGACGGGGCCCTGCCATCGCCCGCCGGGCGGAACCCGCGGGCGGCCCGCGTACGCCTCAGGTCAGACGCCGTCGCCTCCGGGGAGGAGGCGCCGTCCCGCGTCCCCTACGGGGCGGCGGCCCGCTTCCTGAGGGTGCGGCCGCGCGGCCTGCGCCGGCGGTCCCCGGACAGCGGCGGGGCGGGGTGGCCGTCGGGCGCCGGCGGGTGGCGGGTGGCGCCCTGCCTGGGGCCCGCGGGGGCGGCGGCTGCCTCCTGCGTGGTGGCGCCGCGCCTCCCGCGCGGCCGGCCCGGGACGCCCGAGGGGGGCGCCGCGCGCCCGACCGGCGGGCACGGGAGCCCGCCGTGCCCGGGGCGGCACGGGAGCACGCGAGGAAAACCCTTGGCGCCCACCGCTCCCCGCCCACTAGCATCTTCGCCCTTGCCCGCCTCCCCCGGAGCCGTCCGGACCGGGAGCGCCGCCGCCCGGTCGGAAACCGGCGGCTCACCCGGAGACCCACCCGTACCGCCTCGGAGGCACCCCCATGTCCGCACCGCCGGAGTCCGACCCCCTCGCGCGCGAGCGCGCCCACCTGGCGGAGGCCCGGTCCGCGCTGCGCGCCATGCGGGAGGACGTCGAGGCGCTCGACATCCGGGACGTCACCGCGAACTGGGTGAACGCCCGGGTCCTGGAGCGGCAGATCGAGGAACGCGTCAAGGCGCTGGCCGACCACGTGGACACGCCGCTGTTCTTCGGCCGCGTGGACTACCTGCCCGGCACCCAGGAGGGCCGCCGCTTCTACATCGGGCGGCGGCACGTCCACGACGCCGACGGCGACCCGATGGTGATCGACTGGCGCGCACCGGTGTCGCAGCCGTTCTACCGGGCTTCCCGGCGGGACCCGCAGGACGTGCGGCTGCGGCGGCGCTTCGGCTACACGGGCGGGGAACTCACCGCGTACGAGGACGAGCACCTCACCGACCCGGCCGAGGAGGAGCGGACGAGCCGGCTCCTCCAGACGGAGATCGAGCGGCCCCGCGTCGGCCCGATGCGGGACATCGTGGCCACCATCCAGCCGGAGCAGGACGAGATCGTCCGCAGCGGGCTGTCCGGCACGGTGTGCGTGCAGGGCGGGCCCGGCACCGGAAAGACGGCCGTGGGCCTGCACCGCGTCGCGTACCTCCTCTACGCGCACCGGGAGCGCCTCGCCAGGACCGGCACGCTCGTCGTCGGCCCCAACCGCTCCTTCCTCCGCTACATCGAGCAGGTCCTGCCGGCGCTGGGTGAGCTGGAGGTCCGGCAGGCGACGGTCGAGGACCTCGTGTCCGCGCAGGTGGAGGTGCGGGGCGAGGACGGCGCGGACGCCGCCGTGGTGAAGGGCGACGCCCGCATGGCGGAGGTCCTGCGGCGGGCGCTGCGGTCGCACGTGACGCCGCCGTCGGAGCCGGTGGTCGTGGTCCGCGGGGCACGGCGGTGGCGCGTCCCGGCGTACGAGGTCGAGGAGATCGTCCGCGAGCTGCTGTCCCGCGACATGCGGTACGGCGCCGCCCGGGACGCCCTGCCGCAGCGGATCGCGCACGCGGTGCTGGTGCGGATGGAGGCGGCGGGGGAGGCGCCGGACGACCGGGTGCAGGACGCGGTGGCGCGCAGCGCCGCGGTGAAGGCCGCCGTGAAGGCGGTCTGGCCACCGGTGGACCCGGCGAAGCTCGTCCTGCGGCTGCTGAGCGACGGGGCGTTCCTCGCCGAGCACGCGGAGGGCCTGCTGACGGAGCAGGAGCGGAAGACGGTCCTGTGGGAGAAGCCGCCGCGGGGCGTGCGGTCCGCCCGGTGGTCCCTGGCGGACGCGGTGCTCGTGGACGAGGCGGCCGACCTGGTGTCGCGCACCGCGTCGCTGGGCCACGTGGTGCTGGACGAGGCGCAGGACCTGTCGCCGATGCAGTACCGGGCGGTGGGGCGGCGCTGCTCCACGGGATCGGCGACGGTCCTCGGCGACCTGGCGCAGGGCACGACGCCGTGGGCGACGGGGAGCTGGGCGGAGGCGCTGCGGCACCTGGGCAAGGCCGACGGCCGGGTGGAGGAGCTGACGGCGGGCTTCCGTGTGCCGCGGGACGTCATCGCGTACGCGTCCCGGCTGCTGCCGCACATCGCCCCGGGCCTGGCCGAGGTCCGCTCGGTGCGGGAGAGCCCGGGCTCGCTGGAGCTCCGCGAGGTCACGGCGGAGGCCCGGGACGCGGAGGCGGCGGCGGCCTGCGCGCGCTACCTGCGGCGTGAGGGTTCCGTCGGGCTGATCGCGGCGGACGCCCGCCTCCCCGCCCTGTCGGCGGCGCTCGCGGAGGCGGGCGTCCCGCACCTGTCCCCGGGCGAGGAGACCACCCCGGACGTGCGCCTGACGCTCGTCCCGGCGTCCCTGGCGAAGGGCCTGGAGTACGACTACGTGGTGCTCGACGAGCCGGCCGCCGTGGTGCACGCCGAGCCGGACACCCGCACGGGCCTGCGCCGCCTGTACGTGGCGCTGACCCGTGCAGTCTCGGGCCTGACCGTGCTCCACGCGGCGCCGCTGCCGCAGGAGTTGGCGGGGCAGTAGGGGCGGGTTCGCTGCCCGCCGGCCTGCGCGGACGTCGGCGCCGGTACGACGGCCGGTCTCGGCGCGCGCCGCCGCGGCCCGTCCGCCCGCACCCGCGGGAGGACGGGCCCGTGCGGGGGCCGACGGCTACTCGGAGGCGGTACCCGCGTGCAGGACAGCGAAGAAGGCGACGGGACGGGCCCCACCGACGGGCGGACCCTGCGCGCCGACTCCTGCACGCCGAGGTCTCCGCGGCGGCTGCGGCCGCCCGGGCGGGCGCCGGCCTCTGTGCCCTCCACGAGACGCCCGTACGGAGGGGCCTGCGGGGGAGCGGGGCCGGGTGCCGGCGGCCCGTCGTGGGGACGGGGTCAGAGGACGACGCGGAAGTGCGTGGTCAGGCGGCCGTCCGTGTCGAGGACGTGGAAGGCGAGGGCCGGCGGCTGCTCGCGGTCGGCCGGCTGGTCGCCCTCCCACGGCATGCGCAGGGTCCAGGTCACCGCCGGCCCCACGATCAGAGGGCGCTCCGCGAACGTCGACACGGCGGCGGTGTGGGCGTGGCCCGTCAGGACGGCGGCGACCTGGGGCCGGTCGAGCAGGATCGCCTCCAGCCCCTCCGGTTCCTCCAGGAGGTAGGCGTCCGGCAGCGGGTGGTGCAGCCTGACCGGCGGGTGGTGGAACGCGATCAGGGCGTTCACGTCGTCGGGGAGCTGGGCGAGCGTCTGGTCGATCCACGCGATGGTGTCGGGGTCGAGGCGGCCCTCGCCGCGGCCCGGGACCGACGAGTCGCACATGAGGATCGCCGTGTCCCCGACGTGGTGGAGCCGGTTGACCGGGCCGTCGTCCGGGGACTCCAGCAGGAGGGACTTCCGGTAGGCGGACCGGACGTCGTGGTTGCCGGGGCAGGGGAGCACCGGGAACGCGGACGCGAGGAGCGCCGCGGCCTCCTCGTACTCGGCGGGCGCCCCGTTGTCGGCGATGTCCCCGGTGACCAGCAGGGCGTCGGGGCGGCGCGGCAGCGCGTGGAGGTACTGCATGACACGGGTCGCGCGCTGGGTCGCCCTCTCGCTGCCGTCCAGGTGCAGGTCGCTGATCTGCGCAAGCAGCATGTCGCTCTCCCTCCTCCTGGGCGTACCGAAGCCGGCCACCCGAGGTGTTCTATCGGTAACTTAGAGTTTTACCGTTAGAAAACGTAGAGGGTGGCCTGCGATGTGATCAAGAGGGAGATGAAGATTGACCGAATGACGAGCAGGGAGTTGGGAGGGCGCTTCGTGGAGCGCTGGCTGGCACTCGAACTGGCGAACACCATTCGTAACGACGGCAGCGGGGGCCTCGCGGACCACCTCGCCACCGTGGAGCAGACCGCCCGGTGGCTGGCGGAGCAGGACGGGCTTCCCGTGCCGGACGAAGCCGAGGTCGACGAGTCGTTCCGGTGCGAGCTGGTCGAGTTGCGGGCCGCCGTACGGGCGCTGTTCGCCCGTGCGGTGAGCCCCCGTCCCGCCTCCCGTGCCGACGCCGGCAGGCTCATGCCGGTGCGGCAGGCCCTGGCGCGGCTCAACGAGGCCGCGGCACGGGAGCCGGTGGTGCCGTGTCTCGACTGGCCGGAAGGCGCCGCTCCGTCCGTGCGCCTGCTGTCGGCCGAGGCGGACCCGCGGATACGGGTCCTCGGGGCGCTGGCGCGCGACGCGGTCGAGTTCCTCAGCGGGCCGTGCGCGGCCCATCTGCGGTCCTGCACCGCGCCCCGCTGCGTGCGCTACTTCGTGAAGAGCCACGGCCGCCAGGAGTGGTGCAAGCCCTCGTGCGGCAACCGTGCCCGCGCGGCCCGCCACTACCGCCGCCGCCAGGCACCGGCCTGACCCCGTAGGGCCGGCCGGCATGCCCGGCGGGCCGCCCGGGTGACCGTGACGGGGTGGCGGGCTGCTCGGGGGGTGCCGGCGGTGGCGGGTTGCTCCCGGGGCGCCTGGCGGGATGTGTGGTGTGGCCGGAAATGCGCCCCCCGAGCCCTGCTGCCCCACCCCCGCGCACGCCGCCAGCGTGTGCTCCCGGCTGGTCCGCCGTCCGGGAGCCCGGCCCGGGGCCCGCCCGCCGGCCCGGGCCCGCCGTCCCGCTCCCGCACGGAGGCCACTGCCCACCACCCCGGGGCCGGTGGCCGCACCGGGCGCCCACGGACCCGCCGGGCCGGGTCCATCGCCCGCCGTCCCGCTCGCGCATGGGCCCGCCGCCCGCCTTCCTGGGTCCACCGCCCGCCGCCCGGGGGCCGGGGCCGGTGCACGTGCCGGACGGCCGCCGCCCCGCACCTCACCGCCCGGCGCCGCTCCGGGCGGTGAGGTGCGGGGCCTCGTGGGGCTACGCCGCGTCGGTGTCCAGGGCGCGACGCCAGGCCCGGACCGCGCCCTGGGCGACGGGGGAGGTCCAGCCGGCGGGGCGGGCCGCGCCGCCGATGTGGAAGGCGTCGACGCCGGCCGCGCGGAGGGCCGGGACGTGGTCGAGGCGCAGGCCGCCGCCCACGAGCAACTGCTGCTCGTGGCCCGGCTCGCCGCGCAGGCCCGCCTCGGCCCGCAGGGTGTCGAGCCCGGTGTCCACCCCGGCCGCGGACCCCGCCGTCAGGTAGGTGTCCAGGCCCGGCAGGTCGGCGAGCTGCTTGCGCAGCGCGGCGCGGTCGGCGGCGTGGTCGATCGCCCGGTGGAAGGTCCACCGGCAGCCCTCCAGCTCCGCGGCGAGCTGCTCCAGGACCGTCAGGTCCGGGTGGCCGTCCGCGTCGAGGAAGCCGAGGACGAACTCGTCCGCCCCCTCCGACCGCAGGTCGCCCGCGACCCGCCGGAGGGCCTCCACGTCGTCGGCCGTGAAGCCGTCCGTGAGGCGCAGCATCACGCGCAGCGGCAGGTCGACGGCGGCGCGGACCCGTGCGTAGGTCTCGCGTGACGGCGTCAGGCCGTCCGCCGCCATGTCGGTGACGAGCTCCAGTCGGTCCGCTCCTCCGGCCTGTGCGGCGATGGCGTCCTCCGCGTCGAGGGCGATCACCTCCAGGACTGCACGGTTGCTCATGGTTCCCATTCCTCCGGAAGGCGACGGGTCGACAGGTCTAGTCCAATAACGGCTCCAGAGTAATGCGCCGCGCCCGATCCGCCGCCCCTTCCGCAGTGCTTCCCGTGCGCCGTGTGGCGCTTTCCCGCCCCCGCCGCTTGGCCCCTTATACCCCGGTGGGGTATACAGTGGTTCCCGTCGGAGTTACCCCCGAGGGGTATACTGGAGTCCGAGTGATCAAGGAGCGCGCAGTCATGAGCAGCCACGCGACCGCATCCACGCCCGCCGCGGGCACCGGCGCCACCGCCGAGGTCGAGCTCGCCATCGGCGGGATGACCTGCGCCTCCTGCGCGGCCCGCATCGAGAAGAAGCTCAACCGCATGGACGGCGTCGAGGCGACCGTGAACTACGCCACGGAGAAGGCCAAGGTCGCCTACCGCGGCGCCGACGTCTCCGTGCAGGACCTCATCGCCACCGTCGAGGCCACCGGCTACACCGCCCGGGAACCCGAGCCGCCCGCACCGAGCCCCACCGCGGACGGGGGCCAGGGGGACACCGCCGAGGACGACCCCGAACTCACGGCGCTCCGCCAGCGGCTCGTCACCGCCGTCGTCCTCTCCGTGCCCGTCATCGCCCTGGCGATGATCCCGCCGCTCCAGTTCACGTACTGGCAGTGGCTCTCGCTGACCCTCGCCGCGCCCGTCGTCGTCTACGCCGGCTGGCCGTTCCACCGAGCCGCCTGGACCAACCTCCGGCACGGCGCCGCCACCATGGACACCCTGATCTCGGTCGGCACCTCCGCGGCCTTCCTCTGGTCCCTGTGGGCACTGTTCTTCGGCACGGCCGGCACGCCCGGCATGTCCCACCCGTTCACGTTCGCCGTCTCCCGCGGCGGGGGCGCCGGGAACATCTACCTGGAGGCCGCCGCCGGCGTCACCGCCTTCATCCTCGCCGGGCGCTACTTCGAGGCCCGCTCCAAGCGGAAGGCCGGGGCCGCTCTGCGGGCCCTGCTGGAGCTCGGGGCCAAGGAGGTGACCGTCCTGCGCGACGGGCGGCAGCAGCTGATCCCGACCGCCGACCTGCACGTCGGTGACCGGTTCCTCGTACGGCCCGGCGAGAAGATCGCCACCGACGGGACCGTCGTCGAGGGCTCCTCCGCCGTCGACGCCTCCATGCTCACCGGCGAGTCCGTGCCGGTGGAGGTCGCCGTCGGCGACGCCGTCGCGGGCGCCACCCTCAACGCGGGGGGCCGCCTCGTCGTCGAGGCCACCCGCGTCGGCGCCGACACCCAGCTCGCCCGCATGGCCAAGCTCGTCGAGGACGCCCAGAACGGCAAGGCCGCCGCCCAGCGGCTCGCCGACCGCATCTCCGCCGTGTTCGTGCCGGTCGTGATCCTTCTGGCCCTCGCCACCCTCGGCGCGTGGCTCGCGTTCGGCGCCGGACTGGCCGCCGCGTTCACCGCCGCCGTCGCCGTACTGATCATCGCCTGCCCGTGCGCCCTCGGACTCGCCACCCCGACCGCCCTCATGGTCGGCACCGGGCGGGGCGCCCAGCTCGGCATCCTCATCAAGGGCCCGGAGGTCCTGGAGACCACCCGCAAGGCCGACACCCTCGTCCTCGACAAGACCGGCACGGTCACCACCGGGCGGATGACCCTGCTCGCCGTGCACCCCGGCGCCTCCACCACCGAGCACGAGGTGCTGCGGCTCGCCGGAGCCCTGGAGCACGCCTCCGAGCACCCCGTCGCCCAGGCCGTCGCCGCCGGGGCCGCCGAGAGGACCGGCACCCTCCCGGACCCCGAGGACTTCGTGAACGTCCCCGGGCTCGGCGTCCAGGGCGTCGTCGACGGGCACGCGGTCCTCGTGGGCCGCGAGAAGCTGCTCGCCCAGTGGGCCGTCGAACTGCCCGAGGACCTCGCCCGCGCCAAGGAGGCCGCGGAGCGCTCCGGCCGCACCGCCGTCACCGTCGCCTGGGACGGGGAGGCCCGCGCCGTCCTGGAGGTCGCCGACGCGGTCAAGGACACCAGCGCCGAAGCCGTCCGCAGGCTCCGCGCCCTCGGCCTCACCCCGATCCTGCTCACCGGCGACAACCGGGCCGTCGCCGAGGCCGTGGCCCGCGAGGTCGGCATCGACCCCGCCCACGTCATCGCCGAGGTCCTGCCCGAGGGCAAGGTCGACGTGGTCAAGCGGCTCCAGGCCGAAGGGCGCAGCGTCGCCATGGTCGGCGACGGCGTCAACGACGCCGCCGCCCTCGCCCAGGCCGACCTCGGCCTCGCCCTGGGCACCGGCACCGACGCGGCCATGGAGGCCGGCGACCTGACGCTGGTACGGGGCGACCTGCGGGCCGCCGCCGACGCGATCCGGCTCTCCCGGCGCACCCTCGCCACCATCAAGGGCAACCTCTTCTGGGCCTTCGCCTACAACGTCGCCGCCCTGCCGCTCGCCGTGGCGGGCCTGCTGAACCCGATGATCGCGGGCGCGGCGATGGCCTTCTCGTCCGTGTTCGTCGTCGGCAACAGCCTGCGGCTGCGCGGGTTCAAGGCCGCCGACTGAACCACCGGCCGCCGTGCCCCCGGAGCGCCCCGCCGCACCCCGTGGGCACAATGACGTCCATGCCACGTGAGTTGCCCGAGCACCCCGCCCACGACGAGCTGGTGCGCCGCTGGCGGGACACCGTGCAGGCGGCCGGCGGCCGGGGCCCGGAAGCCGACCGGTACGCCCACGAGCTGCTGCGCCGCTGGGCCGAGCCGCAGCGGCGGTACCACACCACGGACCACCTGCTCGCCGTCCTGCACCGGGTCGACGAACTGGCCGGGCACGCCGGGGACCTCGCCGCCGTGCAGCTCGCCGCCTGGTTCCACGACGCCTACTACCTGCCGGACCGGTCCACCAACGAGGAGCGCAGCGCCCGCCTCGCCGAACTCGCCCTGCCCGGGCTGGGCGTCGACCCGTCCCGTACGGCGGAGGTGGCCCGGCTCGTCCGGCTCACCGTCACCCACGACCCCGACCCCGGCGACCTGGACGGCGAGGTCCTGTGCGACGCCGACCTCGCGGTCCTCGCCTCCGAATCGGAGCGGTACGCGGCGTACGCGGCGGCCGTCCGCGAGGAGTACGGCTTCGTGCCGGACGACGCGTTCCGCGCCGGGCGGGCCGCTGTGCTGCGCCAACTGCTGGACCTGGCAATGCTGTTCCGCACGCCGTACGGGGCGGAGCGCTGGGAGGACGCGGCCCGGCGCAATCTGCGCGCCGAGCTGGCGCGGCTTTCCGTGTAATAGGAATGCATCTGGGGCGGGCGGCGTTGGCGACTGTCATGCCCACCGATGAGCAGCCCGATCCGTCCGCCTCCTCCCCCCTTGCCGCCGCTCCCCCGGCTGACGCGGTCCCCGCCGCGTCCGCCGCCCGCGCAGGCCGCATGCCGGTCGCCGTCCACATCCTCGGCCTGTCCGTCTTCGCCCTCGGGACCAGCGAGTTCATGCTGTCCGGGCTGCTGCCCGCCATCGCCGGCGACCTGGACGTGTCCATCCCGAAGGCGGGGCTGCTCGTCTCGGCGTTCGCCATCGGCATGGTCGTCGGCGCGCCCCTCCTCGCCGTGGCGACGCTGCGGCTGCCCCGCAAGGCCACGCTCCTCGCCCTCCTCGCCGCCTTCGGCCTCGGACAGGTCGCGGGCGCCGTCGCCCCCACCTACGAGGTGCTGTTCGCCTCACGGATCGTCAGCGCGCTGGCCTGCGCCGGGTTCTGGGCCCTCGGCGCGTCCGTCGCCGTCGCCATGGTGGACCGGGGCTCCCGCGCCCGCGCCGTGGCCGTCATGATCGGCGGCCTCTCCGTCGCCAACGTGCTGGGCGTCCCCGCGGGCGCCTTCCTCGGCGACCACTTCGGCTGGCGCTCCGCGTTCTGGGCCGTCGGCGCCGCCTCCGCCGTCGCCTTCGTCGGCGTCCTCGCCCGTGTCCCGCACCTGCCGCTCCCCGACCGGAAGCCCGAACTGCGCCGCGAACTGGCCGTCTACCGCGACCGGCAGGTGTGGCTGGCCGTCGCCTTCACGGCCTGCACGGCGGGCGGGGTGTTCGGGGCGTTCTCGTACCTCGCGCCGCTCCTCACCGACGTCGCCGGACTCGCCTCCGGCTGGGTGCCCGGCGTGCTGGCGCTGTTCGGGGCCGGCGCCCTCCTCGGCACGGCGCTCGGCGGCCGCCTGGCGGACGCGCACCTCTTCGGGGTGCTGCTCGGCGGCACGGCGGCCGCGACGGTGCTCCTCGCGCTGCTGGGCGTGTTCGGCGGCAGCCCGGTCGTCGCCGTCGCCGTGTCGTTCCTCGTCGGCGTCGCCGCCTTCTTCACCGCGCCCGCCCTGAACGCCCGGATGTTCCACGTCGCCGGGGCCGCCCCGACCCTTGCCGGGGCCACCGCCACCGCGTCGTTCAACCTGGGCAACACCGGCGGCCCGTGGCTCGGCGGGCTCGTCATCGACGCGGGCCTCGGCTACCGCGCCACCGCATGGGCGGGCGCCGCCATGACCCTCGTCGCCCTGGCGCTGGTGGCCGTCGCCCTGCGGCTGCAGTCGCGGGAGCGCCGCGCGCCCAGCCGGGTCGTCATGGGCGCCGCTGCCGGGGCCGGGGCCGGGGTCAGGGGCGCGGTGCCGGACGGCGCTTCGGGCGGCGCAGCCCCGCGGCGGTGAGCAGCCGCACCAGCTCCTTCGAACCCACCTCGACCGCGCCCGCCGCCACCGCGTCGGCGTAGCGGGTCGAGGGGATGTCGTAGTGGTCGCCGTCGAAGGCGCGCGGCGGCGCGCCGAGCGCGGCGGCCGCCGCGTGCAGCTCCTCGAACGACACGTCGCTGATCAGGTGCGACCACATGCGTCCGTGGCCGGGCCAGTTCGGGGGGTCGATGTAGAGCGTCACGCCGTGCCGCCCGCCGCCGCCCCCGCGGGCGCCCCCGCGGGCGCCCCCGCCGGGGGTGCCGCCCCTGCCAGTGACGCCGCGGGCCGGTGTGCCGCCCGCGCCCCGGCCGCTCCCGTTTCCCCGGGCGCCCTCATTCCCGTGCGTGCTGCTCCCGTCGGCGTCCCCGCAGGCCGGGCCGCCGCCCGCGCCCCGGCCGTCCACCCGGGCGCCCCCGCTTCCCCGGCCGCCCTCATTCCCGTACGTGCTGCTCCCGCCGGCGCTCCCGTCCCCGTACGTGCTGCTTCCGCGCGCCGGGCCGCCGCGGCCGCTGCCGCCCCGGCCGGCCTCGTCTCCGTGTGTGTCCCCCTCGCCGTGAGCGTCACCGTCCCCGTCACCGCAGGCTCCCCACCGGGGCGACCACCACGCCCGCCCGGCCGCACACCCAGTGCGGGTCCGGGCCGAGCTCGGGCTCCACGTCCAGGGCGTGCGGGTCGCCCCTGTCGCACACCGGGCACAGCGGCCACCGCCCGTACCGCTCCAGCAGCGCGTCCTGCACGTCCTGGGCGACCAGCCCGGCGACGAACGCCGCACCGTCCGGCCACTGCTCCACCCACCAGCGGCGCTGCGCCACCGCGTCCTCCACCAGCGACACGATCTCCGCCTCGGCGACCTCCCGGGCGGTCAGGTCCGCGAGGACCAGCGCGCGGGCGGCGTGCAGCGCCTGCTCCAAGGTGTCCGGGTTGCTCATGCAGCCATTCTGACCCCCGGGGTTGACGGTCACCATCGCTGAAAATACGTTTCGGATGTGACCGACAAGGCGAAGGAAACTTTCACCGCGGGGTCCGGTGGCCTCCCCGTCGGTGCCGCGCCCGACGTCCTCGCCGCCAAGGTGCGCACCCTCGCCCCGTCCATGACGCGCTCCATGCAGCGCGTCGCCGAAGCCGTCGCCGCCGACCCGGCCCGTTGCGCCGCCCTCACCGTCACCGGCCTCGCCGAACTGACCTCCACCAGCGAGGCCACCGTGGTCCGCACCGCCCGCGCCCTCGGCTACCCCGGCTACCGCGACCTGCGGCTGGCCCTCGCCGGGCTCGCCGCCCAGCGCCGCTCCGGCCGCGCCCCCGCGCTGACCGCGGACATCGCCGTCGACGACCGGCTGGAGGACGTGGTCGCCAAGCTGGCCCGCGAGGAGCAGCAGACCCTCGCCGACACCGCCGCCGCCCTCGACACCGCCCAGCTGGCCGCCGCCGTCGCCGCGGTCGCCGCCGCCCGCCGCACCGACCTGTACGGCGTCGGGGCCTCCGCCCTGGTCGCCCACGACCTGGCGCAGAAGCTGCTGCGCATCGGGCTGGTCGCCCAGGCGCACAGCGACCCGCACCTCGCCGTGACCAGCGCCGTGCAGCTCCGCCCCGGCGACGTGGCCGTGGCCGTCACCCATTCGGGCGCCACCAGCGACGTCATCGAGCCGCTGCGGGCCGCGTTCGACCGGGGTGCGACGACCGTCGCCCTCACCGGCCGCCCGGACGGGCCCGTCGCCCAGTACGCCGACCACGTCCTCACCACGTCCACGGCCCGCGAGACCGAGCTGAGGCCCGCCGCCATGGCGTCCCGCACGAGCCAACTCCTCGTTGTCGACTGCCTCTTCACCGGGGTCTGCCAGCGCACGTACGCGGCGGCCGCGCCCGCGCTCGCCGCGTCGTACGAGGCCCTCGCCCACCGGAGGGCGGCCCCCCGCCCCCGGACCAGCAGGTGAGCACGTAAGGAGCCGCCATGACCGACCCGGCGACCGGCGCCGCCGCCCTCCGCGGCCACCTGGACACCCTCACCACCGAGGGGTTCCGCCCGGACCTGGCCGACATCGACACCCGCTCCACCCTCGACATCGCCCGCGCCATGAACGCGGGGGACCGGGCCGTGCCCGACGCCGTCGCGGCCCAGCTGCCCAGCGTCGCCGCCGCCGTCGACGCCGTCGCGGACCGGATGGCCCGCGGGGGGCGCCTCGTCTACGCGGGCGCGGGCACCGCCGGACGGCTCTGCGTCCTCGACGCCAGCGAGTGCCCGCCCACGTTCAACACGGACCCCACCCAGGTCGTCGGCCTGGTCGCGGGCGGACCCGCCGCGCTCGTCCGTTCCGTGGAGGGCGCCGAGGACTCCGCCGACCTCGCCCACGCCGACCTCAAGGCCCTGGAACTCACCGACGCCGACACCGTCGTCGGCGTCTCCGCCTCCGGCCGCACCCCCTACGTCCTCGCCGCCGTCGCGTACGCGCGCGACCTGGGGGCCTTCACGATCGGGCTGGCCTGCAACGCGGGCAGCGCCCTCGCCGCGGCCGCCGACCACGCCATCGAGGTCGTCGTCGGGCCGGAGTTCGTCACCGGCTCCACCCGGCTGAAGGCGGGCACCGCCCAGAAGCTCGTGCTCAACATGATCTCGACGATCACCATGATCCGGCTCGGCAAGACGTACGGGAACCTCATGGTCGACGTGCGCGCCACCAACGACAAGCTGCGGGCCCGCTCCCACCGCCTCGTCGTCCAGGCCACCGGCGCGTCCGACGCCGAGACCGAGGAGGCCCTCGCGGCGACCGGCGGCGAGGTCAAGCACGCGATCCTCGTGCTGCTCGCCGGAGTGGACGCCGGCACGGCCGACCGCCTCCTCGCCGCCCACGACGGGCACCTGCGCGCCGCGCTCGCCGCGGCGGCCGCGCCCTGACCCGGACGACCGCCGCGGCCGCGCCCCGACCCGCGGGAGCACCGCGGCCGCGCCCCGGCCGTACCCGCGCCCCGGCCGCCCCCCGACCCGTACGAGCACGGTGAGAGGCCCATGACGACGACAGAGGACCCCCACGGACGGACCGCCGCGGAGTTGCTGCCCCTCGTCGGCGGCGCCGCCAACGTCACGGCGGTCGCCCACTGCATGACCCGCCTGCGCCTCACCCTCCGGGACCGGTCCCTCGTCCGCGACGCGGAGGCGCGGGCCCACCCGGCCGTGCTGGGCGTGGTGGAGGACGAGGCGTCGGCGTCGTACCAGCTCGTCCTCGGCCCCGGCGCGGTGGCGAAGGTGACCCGCGAGTTCGAGGCGCTCGTCACCCCCGTGGCGCTGAAGGAGGCCCAGCGGGCCCGCAACGCGACCCCGTTCAAGCTGTTCCTGCGCCGCGTCGCGAACATCTTCGTCCCGCTGATCCCGGCGCTCATCGGCTGCGGCATCGTCGCGGGCCTCAACGGCCTGCTGGCGAACCTGGGCCGGCTCCCCGCGCTGACCCCGGCCCTGACGGCCGTCTCCTCCGGCTTCATGGCGCTCATCGCGGTCTTCGTCGGCATCAACACGGCGAAGGAGTTCGGCGGGACACCGGTGCTGGGCGGCGCCGTGGCGGCCGTCGTCGTCTACGCGGGGGTGTCCCGCATCGAGGTGTTCGGGCAGGAGCTGAGGCCGGGCCAGGGCGGGGTGCTCGGCGCGCTGGCGGCCGCGTTCCTCGCCACGCGCGTGGAGCGCTGGTGCCGCCGCCACGTCCCGGAAGCCGTCGACGTCCTCGTCACGCCCACACTGACGGTCCTCGTCGCGGGCCTCGCCACGGTGTACGGCCTGATGTACGCGGCGGGGGAGGCGGCCGAGGCGATCGGGACCGCCGCGGACCGGCTCCTCACCCACGGCGGCGCGGTCGCCGGCTTCGTCCTGGGCGGGCTGTTCCTGCCGCTGGTGATGCTCGGCCTGCACCAGGCGCTGATCCCGCTGCACGCCACGCTCATCGAGCAGCAGGGCCACACCGTGCTGCTGCCCGTGCTGGCGATGGCGGGAGCGGGCCAGGTCGGCGCGGCCGCCGCGGTGTACGTGCGGCTGCGCCACGACACGGCGATGCGCCGCACCATCCGGTCCGCGCTGCCCGCCGGGCTGCTGGGCGTGGGGGAGCCGCTGATCTACGGCGTGACCCTGCCGCTCGGCCGCCCGTTCGTGACGGCGTGCCTCGGCGGCGCGGTCGGCGGCGGCGTGGTCGGCCTGTTCGGCATGTGGGGCCACGCGGTCGGCTCGACGGCGATCGGCCCGTCCGGTTGGGCGCTGTTCCCCCTGCTGTCCGGCCCCGGCGGGCCCCTGGCGACGGTCGCCGCGTACGGGGCGGGCCTGCTCGCCGGGTACGCGGCGGGCTTCGTCGCGACGTACCTCTGGGGGCTGCGCGGCGTACCGGCGGCGGGCGGTGGCGACACGGCGGCGGGCGGCGCCCGGCAGGAGGGGGCCGCTCAGGACGGGGCCGACCGGGCCGGCGCCGGGGGTGCCGGTGCCGCCGACAGCGGGCGGGGGAGCGGCCCGTCAGCGGAGTCGGGCCCGGTGGAGGGACGTGCCGCACCACGCCCCTGAGGGGAAGCGTCCCCGCGCCGTCCCCGTCCCCGCCCCCGTCGCCGGCCCGCAGCCGCCCCGCCCCCGTCACCGGCCCGGCCCGCGCAGCGCGGGCCCCGCCTCAGAGGGCCAGGACGAGCTTCCCGCGCACCCGGCCCTCCGCACTGAGCCGGTGCGCCCGCGCCGCCTCCTCCAGCGGCAGGACCTCCTGCACCTCCACGTGCACCGCCCCGGCGCCGACGAGGGCGCCGATCCGCCGCAACGCCTCACCGTCGGGCGCCACGATGACGCGGCGCGCCGTGATCCCCGGCACGCGGTGCGCCTCGTCCAGCGGCTCCGGCAGCGTGATCAGCGTGCCGCCGTCCCGCAGCAGCCCCCACGACGCGGCCTGCACGGGCCCGCCCACGGTGTCCAGGACCATGTCGAACGGCTTCAGGTCCGCCGGATCCACGACGGTGCGGTCCACCGGCTCGTCCACCCCCAGGCCGTGCAGGAACTCCACGTTCCGCCCCGACGCGGTGGCCGTGACGTGCGCCCTCAGGTGCTTCGCGAACTGCACGGCGAAGTGGCCGACACCGCCCGCGCCCGCGTGCACCAGCACCCGCTGCCCGGCAGTGACCCCGGCCGCCTCCAGCGCCTGCCACGCCGTCAGCGCGGCCAGCGGCACCGCCGCGGCCTGCGCCCACGACAGGCCGGCCGGCTTGGGCGCCACCGCCGACGCGGGGATCGCGGTCACCTCCTGGTAGGCCGCCCCGTACGGCAGCGGCAGCATCCCGTACACCTCCTCGCCCACCGCGGGGCCCCCGGGGACGGTGGCGCGGACCACGCCCGCGACGTCCCAGCCCATGCCGAGCGGGAACGGCCGGTCGCTGCGCACCGCCCCCTCGCGGTGCTTCCAGTCCACCGGGTTCACCCCCGCCGCCCTGACCTCCACCAGCAGCTCCCCGGCCGCCGGTACGGGCTCGGGGCGCTCCACGAGCTCCAGAACGCTCTCGTCGCCGTACTGAGAGAAGACCACCGCACGCATGAATGCTCCCGCCATGTCGTCGCACGAACCGCCCCGCCGCCGGACCGCTCCGGCACCGGCGGGGATGGTGCCCTCGCACCTGCCCCCACCC
>NZ_MKXB01000143.1:18473-19336 GCF_001865245.1 Streptomyces sp. CC53
CCGCGGCGCACCGATACTGGAGGGCATGAACGCACCCAGCGCACTCGGCGGGTTCCTGCGGTCCCGCAGGGCCCGGGTCACCCCGCAGGCGGCCGGGCTGCCCGACCGGGGCCGCCGCAGGGTCGCGGGGCTGCGCCGCGAGGAGGTCGCCGAACTCGCGGGCGTCAGCCTCGTCTACTACACCCGGCTGGAACAGGGCCGCGCCCGCAACCCGTCGGACGCCGTGCTCGCCGCACTGGGCCGGGTGCTGCGCCTCGACCCCGCCGAGCAGGCCCACCTGCGGGACCTCGCCCGCGACGACCGGAGCGGCAGGCCCCCCACCGCCGACACCCGGCCCCCGTCCGGCGCCGTACGGGAGAACCTGCGGCGCCTGGTGGCGGCGGTCGGTGCCGTGCCCGCGTACGTCCTGAACCCGGCCATGGACGTCCTCGCGGCCAACGACCTGGCCCGCGCCCTCGTCGCCGCCCCGGACCGGGCCCGGCCGCCCTTCAGCCTGGCGCGGCAGGTCTTCCTCGACCCCGGGGCGCGGCGGCTCTACCCGCACTGGGACGAGGTGGCCCGCCAGACGGTCGGGTTCCTGCGCTACGCCGCGGGCCGCCGCCCCGAGGAGCCCGCACTGCTCCGCCTGGTCGGCCAACTCGGCGCCCTCAGTGAGGAGTTCCGCACCCTGTGGGCGGAGCGGGACGTCGCGGAGAAGACGTACGGCACGAAGAGCTTCCGGCACCCGCTCGTCGGCGGCTTCGACCTCGCGTACGAGACGCTCGGCCTGCCCGGCGACGAGGGCCTCTCCCTCGTCGTCTTCACCGCCCCCGACGCCCGCGCGGACGCGGCGCTGCGGCTGCTGGGCAGTTGGAGCACCCCCG
>NZ_MKXB01000144.1:0-29460 GCF_001865245.1 Streptomyces sp. CC53
CTGCTACTTACCTGTTAGGTAGTACCCGCCCACCGATCGGCCACTTTTCGTACGGGCAAACCAGGACATGCTGTGGTAACTGGCCAGTGTTTATTACATCGTCGTTGACACCTGATGAACCCTGCTACCTAACATGCATGCATAACCGCTGCCCCTTCTTCGGGCAGCGTGCACCCTTCACGCAGAAACAGGTCAACGGGTGATGCTCACAGCCCCGGCCGGCGACGGCCTCTCGCACCGCTCCACGCAGACGCACTCCTGGTGGCGCGACGCGGTGATCTACCAGGTGTACGTCCGCAGCTTCCTGGACAGCACCGGCGACGGGATCGGCGACCTCGCCGGTGTCCGCAGCGGCCTGCCGTACCTCAAGAAACTGGGCGTCGACGGCGTCTGGCTCAGCCCCTTCTACCCGTCGCCGCAGCACGACCACGGCTACGACGTCGCCGACTACTGCGACGTGGACCCGGTCTACGGCGACCTCGACGAGTTCGGGCGGCTCGTCGCCGACGCGCACCGGCTGGGGATCAGGGTGCTGCTCGACATCGTCCCGAACCACTGCTCCAGTGAGCACCCGTGGTTCCGCGAGGCCCTCGCCTCCGCCCCCGGCAGCGCGGCCCGCGGCCGGTTCCACTTCGCGGAGGGACGGGGCCCCGGCGGCGATCTGCCGCCCAACAACTGGCACGCCATGTTCGGCGGCCCGGCCTGGAGCCGGGTCACCGAGCAGGACGGCACGCCCGGCCAGTGGTACCTGCACATGTTCACGCCCGAGCAGCCCGACCTGAACTGGCGCAACCCCGAGGTCCCCGCCCACTTCGACGAGGTGCTCCGCTTCTGGCTCGACCGGGGGGTGGACGGCTTCCGGATCGACGTGGCCGCCGGACTGTTCAAGCACCCCGACCTGCCGGACTCCGACGACCCGGAGGCCGACGCCCGCACCCGCGACTCGGTCAACCCGCTGGCCTGGAACCAGCCCGAGGTGCACGGTGTGTGGCGCCAGTGGCGGACGGTGTGCGAGGAGTACACCGCGCGCGACGGCCGGGAGCGGCTGCTGGTCGGCGAGGTGTCCGTGCCCACCGCCCGCGAGCACGCGCTGTACGTGCGCCCAGACGAACTGCACCAGGCGTTCTTCTTCGACCTGCTGGGCGCCCCCTGGGACGCGGCCGCGTTCCGCGGCGTCATCGACGAGGCGCTGCGGGACATCGCCGGCACCGGTTCCAGCGTCACGTGGGTGCTCAACAACCACGACCAGGTGCGCACCGTGACCCGGTACGGCGAGTCGGGCACGGAGGGCAGCGGCCTCGGCGCCGCCCGCGCCCGCGCCGCGGCGCTGCTGATGCTGGCGCTGCCCGGCGCCGCGTACGTCTACCAGGGCGAGGAGCTCGGGCTCCCGGAGGTCGTGGACCTGCCGGACGAGGTCCTCACCGACCCGATCTTCCACCGCACCGGCAGCCGCGCCCGGATCCGCGACGGCTGCCGGGTCCCGCTCCCCTGGTCCGGGCACGCCTCGCCGTTCGGGTTCAGCGCCGGGGCCCAGGCGCGGCCCTGGCTGCCGCAGCCGTCGTGGTTCGCCGAGCACGCCACCGACCGGGCGCTCGCCGACACCCGCTCCTTCTGGCACCTGTACCGCGAGGGGCTGCAGTTGCGGCGCGGCCTGCCGCAGCTGGGCGAGGGCGCCCTGCGCTGGCTGGAGGCGCCGCCGGAGGTCCTCGCCTTCGAGCGGGGCGACGGCCTGGTGTGCGCCGTGAACTTCGGCACCGAGCCCGTGCCCGCCCCCGTCCCCGGATCGCCGCTGCTGGCCAGCGGGCCGTGCCCGCCCGGGGTCCTGCCCGGTGCCACCGCCGCCTGGTGGATCACCGACCGCACCACCCGTCCCCCGTCCGCCTCCCTGTCCGCGTAGGTCCCTCGCAAGTCCCTCGCAACTCCCCGTGAAAGGTACGAAGATGATGAGACGACGCTTCCTGAAGACGGCGTGCTGCTCGGCCCTCACCGCCGCGCTGGCCCTCACCGCCACCGCCTGCGGCGGCGACCCGGTCGGCACCGCGAGCGGCGGCGGCGACAAGGCGCTGTCCGGACAGACCGTCACCGTCGCCGGCGTCTGGTCGGGCACCGAGCAGAAGAACTTCCAGAAGGTGCTGGACGCCTTCACCGAGCAGACCGGGGCGAAGACCCGCTTCGTCTCCACGGGCGACAACGTGTCCACCGTCGTGGGCAGCAAGATCGAGGGCGGCAACGCCCCCGACGTGGTGATGGTCCCCCAGGTCGGCGTGCTCCAGCAGTTCGCGAAGAACAAGTGGCTCGCGCCGCTGTCGGAGTCCGCCGAGAAGACGGTCGACGCGAACTTCGCGCCGGTCTGGAAGGGCTACGGCTCCGTGGACGGCACGCTGTACGGCCTGTACTTCAAGGCCGCGAACAAGTCGACCGTCTGGTACGACCCCGCCGCCCTGGACACGGCCGGTGTGAAGCCGCCGAGGACGTACGACGAGATGCTCACCGCGGCGCGCACGGTGGCCGACTCCGGCGTGCCGGCGTTCGCCGTGGCCGGCGAGGACGGCTGGACGCTCACCGACTGGTTCGAGAACGTCTACCTGTCGCAGGCAGGTCCCCAGAAGTACGACCAGCTCGCCCGGCACGAGATCCCGTGGACGGACCCGACGGTCGTCGAGGCCCTGAAGACCCTCTCCACGCTGTTCTCCGACGACAAGCTGCTGGCCGGCGGCCGGAAGGGGGCGCTCGCCACCGACTTCCCCGGCTCCGTCGAGAAGGTCTTCGGTCCGAAGCCGGAGGCCGGAATGGTGTACGAGGGCGACTTCGTCGCCGGTGTGGCGAAGGACGAGTTCGGCCGGAAGATCGGCGAGGACGCGGACTTCTTCCCCTTCCCGGCGGTGGGCTCGGGCGAGGCGCCGGTGGTCAGCGGCGGTGACGCGGCCGTCGTCCTGGAGGACGGCAAGAACCGGAAGGGCGCCTTGGCGCTCCTGGAGTTCCTGGCGACGCCCGAGGCGGCCGCCGTCTGGGCCGCCGAGGGCGGTTTCATCTCCCCCAACAAGTCCCTGGACCTCGGGGCGTACGGTGACGCGACCCTGCGCGCCACCGCGAAGTCGCTGGTCGATGCCGGGGACACGGTCCGCTTCGACATGTCGGACCAGGCCCCGGCGGCGTTCGGCGGCACCAAGGGCGCGGGCGAGTGGAAGATCCTCCAGGACTTCCTGCGCGACCCGTCGAAGCCCGAGGCCACGGCGGCTGCCCTGGAGGCGGCCGCGGCCAAGGCCTACGGCTCCGCGAACCAGGGCTGAGGCGGCGCTCCTCCATGACCACAGTCACCCGTTCCCCCCGGCGCGGCACCGCGCCCGCGGAGGCGACCGACCGGGCAGCCGCCCGGCGCGGCGCCGGCGCGGACCCGCGGCGCCGCGCCGGGCGGCGCCGGCGGATCATCGCCGTCGCCTTCGTCCTGCCGGCGCTGCTGCTGCTCGGCGCGCTGGTGGTGTACCCGGTCCTCTTCTCGGTCGGCCGGAGCCTCTTCGACGCCTCCGGGACCCGCTTCGTGGGCGGCGGCAACTACGTCGAGATGTTCCGCGACCCGGCCACGCTGAGGGCCGTCCGCAACAGCACGGTCTGGGTCGTCGTCGCCCCCACCCTGCTGACCGGCCTCGGGCTCGTCCTGGCCGTGCTGGTGGAGAAGATCCGCTGGGCGGCGGCCTTCAAGGTGCTGCTGTTCCTGCCTATGGCGGTGTCGTTCCTGGCGGCGGGCATCATCTTCCGCCTCGCCTACGAGGAGGACCCGGACAAGGGCGTCCTGAACGCGGCGGTCGTGGGCGTCCACGACCTGGTCGTGGACGGCTCGTCGTACCCGGGCGCGCGGGCCCGTGAGGGCGAGACCGTGCAGAAGGCCCGGGGCGGCGCGTACGACATGGCCGCGTCCCTGTCGCCCGGCGCGGCGCCGGTGGCGCTGCCGCTGGTCGGGGTGAAGCCGCAGGACGTGCCCGCGGCGGCGCGCCCGGCGGCGCAGGCGGCCTCGGCCCCGGCAGCGGCCGGGGAGCTGCGCGGCGTGGTGTACCTGGACTTCACCCCGGGCGGCGGGGGGCGCCCGGGCGAGGTGGACGCCGAAGAGCCCGGCCTGCCGGGCGTCACCGTGGAAGCGGTGCGGGACGGCGGGGCGGTGGCGTCGGCGACGACGGCCGCGGACGGCTCCTTCGCCTTCACGGACCTGGACGCGTCCGGCAGCTACGTGCTGCGCCTGCCCGGGGCGAACTTCGCCGCGCCGTACACGGGCGTGTCGTGGCTGGGGCCCGCCCTGGTGACGCCCGCCATCATCGGGGCGTACCTGTGGATCTGGACCGGCTTCGCGATGGTGCTGATCGGTGCGGGCCTGTCGGCGCTGCCGCGGGACGCGCTGGAGGCGGCGCGCATGGACGGCGCGAACGAGTGGCAGATCTTCCGCCGGATCACGGTGCCGCTGCTCGCGCCGGTGCTCACGGTGGTCTTCGTCACGCTGGTGATCAACGTGATGAAGGTCTTCGACCTCATCTACATCATCGCGCCGGGGCCGGTGCAGCAGGACGCCACGGTGCTGGCCACGCAGATGTGGCTGGTGTCGTTCGGCGGCGGCAACGACCAGGGCCTGGGCAGTGCGCTGGGCGTCCTGCTCCTGCTGCTGGTGATCCCGGCGATGGTCTTCAACGTACGCCGCTTCCGCAGGAGCCAGTCATGAGCGCCGCAGCGACCGCCCCCGTGAGAACCCCCGGACCCCGCCGGCTGCGCCGCTGGCTCGGCAACGGCGTGGTGCAGGCGTTCCTGCTGCTGGTGGGGCTGGTGTGGATCACCCCCGTGGCGGGTCTGCTGCTGTCGTCGCTGCGCTCGGCGGCGGACAGCTCGTCGAGCGGCTGGTGGACGGCGCTGGCGGACCCGGGCCAGCTGTCGTTCGCGAACTACGCGGCGCTACTGGACAACGCGGGCATGACGGCGGCGTTCTGGAACACGGTCCTGATCTCGGTGCCGGCGACGGCTCTGGTCGTGGGCCTCGCGGCGCTGGCCGGCTACGCGTTCGCGTGGCTGGAGTTCCCGGGGCGGGACTGGCTGTTCCTGCTGGTGGTCGCCCTGCTGGTGGTGCCGGTGCAGGTGGGGCTGCTGCCGGTGGCGAAGCTGTTCGGGGCGGTCGGGCTGTTCGGCACGATCCCGGGCGTGGTCCTCTTCCACGTGGCGTACGGCCTGCCCTTCGCGATCTTCCTGTTGCGGAACTACTTCGCGGAGATACCGAAGGAGATGCTGGAGGCGGCGCGGATGGACGGCGGGGGCGAGTGGCGCATCTTCACGCGGCTCGTGCTGCCGGTGGGCCGCCCTGCGATCGCGAGCCTGGCCATCTTCCAGTTCCTGTGGGTGTGGAACGACATGCTGGTGGCGCTGCTGTTCGCGGACTCGCAGTCGCAGCCGCTCACCGTGGAGCTCCAGTCGCAGGTGCGGCAGTTCGGCAGCAACATCGACGTGCTCGCGCCGGGTGCGTTCCTGTCGCTGGTGGTGCCGCTGGTGGTGTTCCTCGTCTTCCAGCGCCACTTCGTGCAGGGGGTGATGGCGGGCTCGGTGAAGTAGTCGCGGGGGCGGGCCCTCCCGTACCCGTGGCCTGCGCCCCGCCCCGGCGGCGGATGCGTGTGGACGGCGCCCCGCTCGGGGGGGGGCGCAGTCCAGGCGTGCCGGGTGGGGCCCGGGCGCTGTCCGCCGGGTCGGTGGAGGGCGGCCGGGCCCCCGCTCGACGCGGACTCGCGGGGCGCTGGAAGGGGCCTGGCGGGGGCGCTCGAACGGGCCTGGCGCAGTGCGTGTGAATGGTCACGTTCGGGGGCAGGAGCGCGGAACGGCTGGTTCCGGCCAGTACGCTGAAGAGCATGTCCCAGTCCCCCATGCACCCCGACAGGCCTGACGCCGACGCCCTGAACGCCGCGATCCGCGAGCTCTGGGCCCGTTCCGGCGGAACCCTGTCGGCGGACGGGCAGCGGATCTACCAGGCCCTGGTGAAGGCGTGGGCCGCCACGCAGCAGGGCGACATCGCGCCCGCCGCGTAGCGACCGGCCGGCACGGGGCGCCCGCCCCGCCCCCGCCTCCCCCGGCGCCCCGACCCGTGCGGCGCCCGCTCGACGCCGCGGCCGGCCGGTGACGGCTCGCGCGGACGCACCGCAGGTCCCCCGTACCTACCGGATCGCTACACCGGAAAGGCTCCGCGCGATCACCAGGCGCTGGATCTCGCTGGTGCCCTCGAAGATCGTGTAGATCGCGCTGTCCCGGTGCATGCGCTCGACCGGGTACTCCCGGGTGTAGCCGTTGCCGCCGAGGATCTGCACGGCCCGGGCGGTGACGTCCTTGGCCACCTCGCTGGCGAAGAGCTTCGACATGGAGCCCTCGGCGTTCTCGAACGGCCTGCCCGCGGTCGCCATCCAGGAGGCGCGCCAGACCAGCAGGCGCGCCGCGTCGATCCGGGTGCGCATGTCGGCGAGCTGGAAGGCGACCCCCTGGTTGTCGATGATGGGGCGGCCGAACTGCCGGCGGGTCGTGGCGTAGTCGAGCGCGACCTCGTACGCGGCGCGGGCGGTGCCCACGGCCATGGCGCCGACGGCGGGGCGGGACGCCTCGAAGGTGGCCATGGCGGCGTTCCTGACGCGCTCCCCGCCCGTCCTCGCCTTCTCGCGGGCCCGGGCGAGGCGCTCGTCCAGCTTCTCCTTCCCGCCGAGCAGGCAGGAGCCGGGGACGCGGACGTCCTCCAGGACCACCTCGGCGGTGTGGGAGGCGCGGATGCCGTGCTTCTTGAACTTCTGGCCCTGGGAGAGCCCGGGGGTGCCCGGCGGGACGATGAAGGAGGCATGCCCCTTCGAGCCCAGCTCGGGGTCCACGACGGCCACCACCACGTGCACCCCGGCGATGCCGCCGTTCGTCACCCAGGTCTTGGTGCCGTTGATCACCCATTCGTCCTTGGCCTGGTCGTAGACGGCGCGGGTGCGCATCGCGGCGACGTCGGAGCCCGCGTCGGGCTCGGAGGAGCAGAAGGCGGCCACCTGCACGTCGTCGGCGTCGCCGTACATCTGCGGGACCCAGGTCCCGATCTGCTCCTCGGTGCCGTTGGCGAGGACGCCCACGGCGGCGAGGCCGGTGCCGACGATGGACAGGGCGATGCCCGCGTCCCCCCAGAAGAGCTCCTCCATGGTCATCGGGATGCCGAGACCCGTGGGGTCGAAGAACTGCTGGGCGTAGAAGTCCAGGGAGTAGATGCCGAGCTTCGCGGCTTCCCGGATGACCGGCCAGGGCGTCTCCTCCCGCTCGTCCCACTCGGCGGCCGCGGGCCGGATCACGTCCCTGGCGAAGCCGTGCAGCCAGTCCCGGACCTGCTTCTGGTCCTCGTTGAGTTCGAACGCGGACTCGGCCATGGTTCCCCTCCGGCGGGCATGAGCGTTACTTGCGGTAACCGCAGTCTGTTACCGGTGGGGAAAGGCTGTCAACCGGCGACGCGGTCGAAGGGGGTGTTACGTTGCGCTGGCCTGAAGGAACATGTGAAGGGCGGGGAGAGACGCTATGGACACCACCCACCGGACGGAGCAGCAGCGGTCGGCCGAGCAGCGGCGGCGCGAACTGCTGGAGGCGGCCGACCGCGTGGTCCTCCGCGACGGCCCGCAAGCCTCCATGAACGCCATCGCCGCCGAGGCCGGCATCACCAAACCGATCCTCTACCGCCACTTCGGCGACAAGGGCGGCCTGTACAGCGCCCTGGCCCAGCGCCACACCGACGCCCTGCTCGGCGCGCTGCGCACCGCCCTGGACGCCCCCGCCGACCGGCGCCGGCGGGTGGAGGCCACCCTGGACACGTACCTCGCCGCGATCGAGGCGCGGCCGCAGGTGTACCGCTTCCTGATGCACCCGGGCGAGGACACGGGCCTGGGCCGGCACTCCGCACCGCTGCTGCGCCGCATGGGCGAGGAACTCGCCGACGTCATCGCGGAGCGGATCGACCTGGGCGCGGGCGGCGACGTGCTGGCCCGCGCCTGGGGCCACGGCATCGTCGGCATGATGCACGCCGCCGGGGACTGGTGGCTCGGCGAGCGGCCCTGCGCCCGCGCCGCGCTCGTCTCCTCGCTGGCGGACCTGCTGTGGGGCCGGCTGGCCGCCGCCGACGACCGCAAGGACGGCCCGGGCTTCTGACCCGGGACGGCACCCGCGCGGCCGGCCCGCGGGGGACCCCCACGGGCGCTGCCCGCGTCAGCGGCGCACCGCCGCCCCGGACGCCGCGGCGCCGGCGTCCCGGTCGCCCTCGGGGTCCACGCGCGGCAGCACCCGGTCGAGCCACCGCGGCAGCCACCAGGCGGACCTCCCCAGCAGGGTCATGGCCGCCGGTACCAGCAGCAGCCGCACGATCGAGGCGTCGACGAGGACGCTCACCGCGAGCCCCAGGCCCAGCATCTTCACCACCACGTTGTCGCTGACCACGAACGCGGCGAAGACGCTCACCATGATGAGGGCCGCGCAGGTGATGACGCGGGCCGTGATCTCCAGGGCGTGTGCGACGCTCCCCTGCGGGTCACCGGTGCGCAGCCACGCCTCGTGGACCCGGGACAGCAGGAAGATCTCGTAGTCCATGCTCAGCCCGAAGACGATGGCGAACATCATCATCGGCACGTAGCTCTCGATGGGCACCTTCTCCGCCACGCCGAGGGCCTGTCCGCCCCAGCCCCACTGGAACACGGCGACGACGACCCCGTACGAGGCGGCGATCGACAGCACGTTCAGCACGGCGGCCTTGACCGCGACGAGCAGGCCGCGGAACACCGTCAGGATGACGAGGAAGGCCAGTGCCACGACGACGGCGATGATCAGCGGCAGCCTGCTGGAGACGAGCTGGAGGAAGTCCACCTGGGCGGCGGTGGTGCCGGTCACGTACGTGCGGGCGGCCGTGCCGGCCACCGCCTGCGGGAGGACGTCGTCCGCCAGGCGGTCGACTAGGTCGGTGGTCGTCTCGTCCTGCGGGGCGGCCTGCGAGTAGGCGGTCGCCACCAGCACCTCACCGTCGGGCGTCGGGGTCAGCGGGGTGATCACCGCTGCCCCCGGCACGTCCTCCAGCGCGTCCGCGGCCCGGGACGCGAGGGCCGACCGGTCCGCCTGCGGGACGTCGCTCTGGTCGATGACCAGGGTCAGCGGCCCGTTGGAGCCGGGGCCGAAGGCCGACGACATGAGATCGAAGGCGCGGCGGTCGGTGACCGACTCCGGATCGGCGCCGTCGCCGATGTGCCCGAGCTGGATCGAGAACAGCGGGATGGACAGCACCGCCAGCACCGCGGCCCCCGACGCGAGGAACCACCAGGGGCGGCGCTCGACCCGCCGCGCGTACCGGTGCCAGGCCCCGTGGGCCTCCTCGCCCGGGGCGGCGTCCGTCTCGGCCGCGGGGGTGCGCACCCGCAGGCGGTCGATGTGCCGGCCGACGAGCCCGAGCACCGCCGGCACCAGGGTGAGCGCCCCCGCCACGGCCGTGAACACGGTGACGGCCGCGGCGAGCCCCAGCTTGCCGATGAAGCCGATGCCCGACACCCACAGCCCCGACAGGGCGATGACGACGGTGCACCCGGAGACCAGCACGGCCCGCCCGCTGGTGGCCACCGCCGTGCCCGCCGCGTCCACCGGGTCGCGGCCGTCCATGAGCTTCTGGCGGTGCCGGGTGACCAGGAACAGCGCGTAGTCGATGCCGACGCCGAGACCGATCATCGTGGCCAGCGTGGGCGACACGGTGGCGAACGTGAACGCGGCCGCCAGCAGCCCCAGCAGCGAGAGGCCGCACACCACCGCGATCAGGGCCGCCAGGAGGGGCAGCAGCGCGGCGATCACGCTGCCGAACCCGACGAGGAGCACCACGACGGCCACCGCGAAGCCGATGCCCTCGCTGTCCCGGTCGTCCGGCTGCGGGCGGGCCAGCTCGCCGAGCGGGCCGCCGTACTCGACCGTCACCCCGGCCGCCCGCAGCGGCTGGACCGCGTCGTCCACGCCGTCGAGGTACGAGGAGCCCAGCGTCGCCGGCTGCACGTCGAAGCGGACCGTGATGTACGCGGTCCTCCCGTCCGACGACAGCGGTCCGACGTCGGGTGTGCCGGACTGCTGCGCCGGGGGCGTGGTGCCGGACTGCGGCAGCGGGTCCTGGGCGCTGAGGACGTGGGGCAGTGCGCGCAGGTCCGCGACGGCGGTGGAGACCTGGTCGGAGACGTCGGTGAGCGGCGCGTCCGGGTCGTGCAGCACGATCTGGGCGCTGTAGCCCCCCGCCGCCGCGTCGTGCTCCTTGAGGACGTCGATGCCCTCCTGCGACTGGGTGCCGGGCAGGCTGAAGTCGTCCGAGTACGAACCGCCGTACGCCCGGTCGAGCAGGTGGAGCCCGACGAGCGCGGCGAGCCACAGCACCAGCACCACCGCGAAGTGGCGGGCGCACCCTTCACCGAGGCGACGCAGGACGCCGCGCCGGCGGACCGCGGGGGCCGGGGCCGCGCCTGCGGGGGCGGGCCCGGGGCCGGTCATGCCTTCTCCGTCATGCGGTCTCCCCAACGATCGCCGGCGGCGGCGCTTGCGCCCGCCCGGTCGCGGGCGCCCGTCGCCGGACCGGGACGCTGCCGCGCTCCGAACGGCCCGGCGGCGAGGGGCCCCGGGTAACGCCATTCAACGCGCCGCACGGTCCTACCGGCACGCCCGGACGGGCGAACAGGTGACACGTCGGCGTCCCGGGGCCGACGCGTCCTGCCGACGGCGGACCGGCCGCGCGCGGCCGGGCGCCACCCCTCGTGGCGGCCCTCACCCCTCGACGTGGACCGGGCGGACGGCCCGCGGATCCCGTCCGCCCGCCGCCCTGCGGGGGAGGACCGACCGGCCGTGCGCCCCTCACCGCGGGACGGGCACCACCTCAGGGGCGGAACGTCCTCGCAGAGGGCCGTGCGCCCCTCCCCGCGGGCCGGGCGCTCCCGCGTACGCACCGCCGCCCCGTCTCCCGCGCCGCCGACGCCGGGACTCCGGCCGGGCCTGACCTCCCGTCAGGAAAGGGGCCGGCGCGG
This sequence comes from Streptomyces sp. CC53, assembly GCF_001865245.1. Lineage (GTDB taxonomy): Bacteria > Actinomycetota > Actinomycetes > Streptomycetales > Streptomycetaceae > Streptomyces. Next base: position 11,049 of record NZ_MKXB01000144.1, read on the forward strand.
GCCGACGCCCCTTCAGGCCCGGCTGCCCCAGGGCGCGCGGCGGGCGGCGCGCAGCAGGCGGGTGCGGCGCCAGCCGGTGAGGCGGTCGGGGTAGACGAGTCCGTCCACGTGGTCGCACTCGTGCTGCAGGCAGCGGGCGAAGAAGCCGGTTCCCTCCACCCGTACGGGCTCGCCGCGTACGGTGACTCCCTCCACCACCGCGTGGTCGTGGCGCGCCGTACCGGCCTCCAGACCCGGCAGCGACAGGCACCCCTCGGGGCCGCGGACGACCGGGCCGTCGGCGGTCACCAGGCGCGGGTTGACGACGTGGCCGAGGTGGCGGACGTCCTCGTCGTCGGGGCAGTCGTAGACGAAGACCCGCAGGCCGGCCCCCACCTGGTTCGCCGCGAGCCCGACGCCGTTCGCGGCGTACATCGTGGCGAACATGTCCTCCACCAGCCCGGCCAGGGACGGGCCGAAGTCGGTGACGGGCTCGCAGGGTCTGTGCAGCACCGGAGCACCGTGGAGGGTCAGGGCCCGCACGGCGCCGGAACTGCCGGGGATCAGCCGGTTTCGCATGGCCTTCAGCCTACGGTCCCGGTCTGACCGGCGGGTTCGCAGGTGGCGGGGTTCGGGGCGGCGGCCGACTCTCGATAGGCTGAGCCAGGACCCACGCTAGGAGGAACAAGGACGATGGCAGGCAACTCGGAGCCGCTGTCGCCGCGCGCCAAGCTGGCCGTGACGGCGGGCAAGGCCGCAGCGGCGGTGTCTCGCGCGGCGGGCCGCGGCAGCGGATCGGTGATCGGTGGCCGGGTGGCCCTCAAGCTGGACCCGGATCTTCTGGGGCGGCTCGCGCAGCACCTGGACGTCGTCCTGGTCTCGGCGACCAACGGCAAGACGACGACGACGCGCCTGATCGCCGAGGCGCTGCGCGCCAGCGGCCCCGTCGTCTCCAACGCGCTCGGCGCCAACATGCCCGCGGGCATCACCTCGGCCCTGGCGGGCGGCGGTGAGGCGAAGTACGGCGTCATCGAGGTCGACGAGAAGTACCTGGCCGGAGTGGCCCGGGACGTCACGCCGAAGGCGGTGGCGCTGCTGAACCTCTCCCGCGACCAGCTCGACCGCGCCGCCGAGACGCGGATGCTCGCCGAGAAGTGGCGGGAGGGGCTGTCCGGCCAGAAGGCCGTCGTCATCGCCAACGCCGACGACCCGCTGATCGTGTGGGCCGCCTCGTCCTGCGCGAACGTCGTGTGGGTGGCGGCCGGCCAGGAGTGGAAGGACGACGCCTGGTCGTGCCCCTCCTGCGGCGGTGTCATGCAGCGCCCCGGTGACGACTGGTTCTGCGGCGAGTGCGGCTTCCGCCGCCCCTCCCCCACCTGGGCGCTCAGCGGCGACCACGTGCTGGACCCGCACGGTCAGGCCTGGCCCATCCGCCTGCAGCTGCCCGGTCGCGCCAACAAGGCGAACGCCGCCACCTCCGCCGCGGTCGCCGCGGTCTTCGGCGTGCCGCCGCAGGTCGCCCTGGAGCGCATGTACGACGTGCAGGCGGTGGCCGGACGCTACGACGTGGTGTCCTTCCAGGACCGCGACCTGCGGCTGCTGCTCGCCAAGAACCCGGCCGGCTGGCTGGAGACGTTCTCGCTCATCGACCCGCCGCCGACGCCCGTCATCCTGTCGGTCAACGCCCGCGGCGCGGACGGCACGGACACCTCGTGGCTGTGGGACGTCGACTACCAGCGGCTGGCCGGTCATCCGATCTTCGTGCTCGGTGACCGCCGGCTCGACCTGGCCGTGCGCCTGGACGTCGCGGGTCTGGACTTCCGCGTCTGCGAGACCCTCGACGAGGCCGTGCAGCTCGCCCCGCCGGGCCGGATCGAGCTGATCGCCAACTACACGGCGTTCCAGGACGTGCGCCGCCGCGTCGGCAACTGACCACCCTCCGCGAAGGACGAAACGAGCATGAGCGACAGCAGCCTGCGCCTGGTGTGGGTCTACCCGGACCTGCTGAGCACGTACGGCGACCAGGGCAACGTGCTGGTCACCGAGCGCCGGGCCCGGCAGCGCGGCCTGGACGTGCAGCGCATCGACGTGCGCAGCGACCAGGCGGTGCCGACCTCCGGCGACATCTACCTCATCGGCGGCGGCGAGGACCGGCCGCAGCGGCTGGCCGCGGAACGGCTCCGCAGGGACTCCGGCCTGACCCGGGCCGCCGAGAACGGCGCGATCATCTTCTCGGTCTGCGCCGGCTACCAGATCCTCGGCCACGAGTTCATCAACGACCTCGGTGAGCGGGAGCCGGGCCTCGGCCTCCTCGACGTGATCTCCACGCGGGGGGAGGGCGAGCGGTGCGTCGGCGACGTCCTCGCCGACATCGACCCGCGGCTGGGGCTGCCGCAGCTCACCGGGTTCGAGAACCACCAGGGCATCACCCACCTCGGGCCGACCGCCCGCCCCTTCGCCCGGACCGTGTTCGGCAAGGGCAACGGCACCGGGGACGGCACGGAGGGCGCGTACAACGAGACCGTGTTCGGCACGTACATGCACGGCCCGGTCATGGCCCGCAACCCGCAGATCGCGGACCTGCTGCTGAAGCTGGCCCTCGACGTCAACGCGCTGCCCCCGGCCGACGAGCGGTGGTACGACGCGCTGCGCGCCGAGCGGATCGCGGCGGCGAGCCAGCCCGACTGACACTGGTCCGGCCCCCGCGCGAGCCCCGGTCGGCATCGGTCCGGCGGCGGCCCGGACGGGGCCGGGAACCGCTCATCCGGGCGGCCGTACGAACGTCTGTTGCGTACGGCCGCCTGCGGTTTTGTCGCTTTCTCCGAAGTCGTCCAAAGGTCGGACGTCAGGTGCGGTGGTTACCCCGTGTACCGGTAGGGTGGCGGCGATCCAGCCGGACGACGTGGTCCGGGAGTCCGCCCACGTTGCAAAGGTTTTTCGGGCTATGCGCATTGGTGTGCTCACGTCCGGGGGCGACTGCCCCGGCCTGAACGCCGTCATCCGCTCCGTCGTCCACCGCGCCGTCGTCGATCACGGCGACGAGGTCATCGGCTTCCACGACGGCTGGAAGGGCCTCCTGGAGGGCGACTACCGCAAGCTCGACCTCGACGCGGTCGGCGGCATCCTCGCGCAGGGCGGCACCATCCTCGGCTCGTCCCGCGTCCAGCCCGCCCACCTGGTGGACGGGGTCGAGCGCGCCAAGGGCCATGTCGCCGACCTCGGCCTCGACGCCATCATCCCGATCGGCGGCGAGGGCACCCTGAAGGCGGCCCGGCTGCTGTCCGACGCCGGCCTTCCCATCGTCGGTGTGCCGAAGACCATCGACAACGACATCTCCGCGACCGACGTGACGTTCGGCTTCGACACGGCCGTCGGTGTCGCCACGGAGGCCCTGGACCGGCTGAAGACCACCGCCGAGTCGCACCAGCGGGTGCTCATCGTGGAGGTGATGGGCCGCCACACCGGCTGGATCGCCCTGCACTCCGGCATGGCGGCCGGCGCCCACGCCATCGTGGTGCCGGAGCGGCCCTTCGACATCGACGAGCTCACCGCGCGTGTCGGGGCCCGGTTCGCGGCCGGCAAGCGGTTCGCGATCGTCGTGGCCGCCGAGGGTGCGAAGCCCCGCCCGGGTGGCATGGACTTCGACGAGGGAGGCAAGGACATCTACGGCCACGAGCGCTTCGCCGGGATAGCGCGGCAGCTCTCCGTCGAGCTGGAGCGGCGCCTCGGCAAGGAGGCCCGCCCGGTCATCCTCGGCCACGTCCAGCGCGGCGGCACGCCGACCGCGTACGACCGGGTCCTCGCCACCCGCTTCGGCTGGCACGCGGTGGAGGCGGTGCACCGCGGCGAGTTCGGCATGCTGACGGCGCTGCGCGGCACGGAGATCGTCATGGTGCCGCTCGCGGAGGCCGTGGAGACGCTGAAGACGGTCCCCGAGGAGCGGTACGCCGAGGCCGAGACGGTGCTGTGAGCCGTACGGGCCGCCCGTGACCCGGCCCGCCCGCCCCCGAACCGCCCCCGGTCGCCGACGCGGCCGGGGGCGGTTCTAGTCTGGTGCGGCAAGCGGACAACCCAGCACGAATCAGGAGCCGGCGGATGGATCACAGCGGGCACGGCATGACGGCGGACCTCCCGCCGTTCACGCTGGGGCGGGGCCTGGCGTTCTCGCCGGACGCGTTCTTCCTCGTCAGCTGCCTGGTGGCGCTCACCCTGTACGGGTGGGCGGTCGTCCGGCTGCGGCGGCGCGGCGACGCGTGGCCGGTCGGCCGGACGGTGTTCTTCGCCCTCGGTGTGCTGAGCGTGGCGCTGGTCACCTGCACCGGCATGAACGACTACGGCATGGTCATGTTCAGCGTGCATATGGTGCAGCACATGGTGATCAGCATGCTGTCCCCGATCCTGGTGCTGCTGGGGGCGCCGGTGACGCTGGCGCTGCGGGCGCTGCCGGTGGCGGGCCGGGGCCGCGGCAAGGGGCCGCGGGAGTGGCTGCTGATGCTGCTGCACAGCCGGTACATGCGGGTGATCACCCATCCGGCGTTCACGATCCCCATGTTCATCGCCAGCTTGTACGGCCTGTACTTCACGCCGCTGTTCGACTTCCTCATGGCGTCCAGGCTGGGGCACGTCTTCATGATGGTGCACTTCCTGGCCGTGGGTCTGACGTTCTTCTGGCCGATCATGGGCGTGGACCCGGGTCCGCACCGGCCGGGGTACGTGATGCGGATGCTGGAGCTCTTCGCGGGCATGCCGTTCCACGCGTTCTTCGGGATCGCGCTGATGATGGCGTCGCAGCCGATGGTGGACACGTTCCTCGACGTTCCCGCGTCGCTGGGCGTGGATCCGCTGTCGGACCAGAACGCCGCCGGCGGCATCGCCTGGGCGTTCAGCGAGATCCCCTCCGTGGTGGTGCTGGTCGCGCTGCTGTTCCAGTGGTATCGCTCCGAGGAGCGGGCGGCGCGGCGCGCGGACCGGGCGGCCGACCGGGACGGCGACAAGGAGCTGGAGGCGTACAACGCGTACCTCGCCTCGCTCCAGGCCCGCGGCAGCAGCTAGCGTTCCGGCCCCCGGGGCGGGACCATGACAGCGAGGCCCGCGGCCGTGAGGAGGACACGATGTCCGGTTCCACGAAGACCATGGGGGTGCTGACCATCGGGGCGCTCGTGCTGACGACCGCGTACACGGTGGCGCTCGGCAGCAACGGGTGGCTGTGGTTCGCCTGGCTGGTACTCGGTCTGGCGACGTTGGGGATGCTCACGACGCGCGACACCTGAGCCCTGCGCCGGGGCCCGGGCCCGCGAGGCGGCGGGCCCGGGCCCCGGCGCCTCCCGACCACCGCATACCGGCTCCTCCGCCACCGGCGGTCAGTGCCCCGGGCCGCGGCGCCCGACGACGGCCGACCGGCACGGCCCCGGCTCCCCGGCGCGGCCCCGGCCCCGGCCCCGGCCCCGGCCGCAGAACTTCTCCGGAAGCGGCAACCCCTCGGCGGGGCGGCGGCGACCACCTCCTGCAAGGTGGCCACCACCCCCCGTTCGAGGAATGACATGACTGCACAGACACAGCCACGCGCCCGCCACCGCCGGCGCGTGACCCGGCGCCGCGCCCTGACGGGCGGCGCCTGCGCGTTCGGGCTCGCCGGCGCGGCCCTCCTCACCCACGGCGTACTGGCGCCCGCCGGCGCCGCGGCCGGCTGGCCGCAGCCGAAGGAGACCGTGCCGGTGGCGAAGACCATCCCGGTGAAGGGCACCTACGACGGGAAGCTGAAGCGCTTCGACGGCAGCGGGGCCCTCGGCGACGGCGGCCAGGACGAGGACCAGTCGCCGCTGTTCGTCCTGGAGGACGGCGCGGTGCTCAAGAACGTCGTCATCGGCTCCCGGGCGGCCGACGGTGTCCACTGCAAGGGCAGCTGCACGCTGCAGAACGTGTGGTGGGAGGACGTCGGCGAGGACGCCGCGTCGTTCAAGGGAACGTCGGCGTCGGCCGTGTACAAGGTGTACGGCGGCGGCGCCCGGAAGGCCTCTGACAAGGTCTTCCAGTTCAACGGTGCGGGCAAGCTGGTGATCGCCGGGTTCCAGGTGTCCGACTCGGGGAAGCTGGTCCGCAGCTGCGGCAACTGCCGCAAGCAGTACAAGCGGCAGATCATCCTGAACGACGTCGACGTGACGGCGCCGCTCAAGCAGATCGTGGGCGTCAACGAGAACTACGGCGACACGGCCGCCCTGCGCAACATCCGCGTCCACAGCGACGCCAGGCGCAGACTCCAGCCGTGCGTCCGGTACGAGGGCAACGACCGGGGGAAGGAGCCGCGGGTCGTCAGCGCGAAGGTGGACGGCGTCCACTGCGACCACCGGCCGGGCGACCTCACGTACGACTGACCCCGCGCGGAGCCCACCGGCTCGCACCGCGCCTGGGCGGCGCCCGGGGCGGTGACGGCGGTCGGGCCGCGTGACGGCCGCGGGTCACGGTGACGGCGGCGAGGTGCGGGTCAGGGGGCGCGGCGGGGTGCCGCGGCCCCCTGACCCCGGGTCAGTGGCCGAAGGCCACGACGCCGTGGCCTTCGCGGGCGCGGGCCTGGCGCATCCAGTCCACGCAGGACTCCACCGCGGCCAGCACCTCGGGGTCGAGGCCCTCGCGCTTCCCGGGTGCGGCGGCCTCCCACTGGGCGAGGCCCTCGGCGCACTGCTCGGCGGTCCACTCGCCGTAGGACGGGAGCATGTCGGGGCGCGGCAGGGGGGCGGGCACCGAGCCGTACATGAAGTCCGTGACGGCCACCGCCGTGACGCCCACCTCCCGCAGGCCCTCGTCGACGCGCTCCAGCCACCCGGAGCGGAACGGCGAGAAGTCGTTGTTGAAGAGCCAGCGGCCGTGGAACTCGCAGATCATCTGGTAGGCGTAGCCGTACTGGAAGGCGTGGGCGGCGTCGAACGGGCCGCCGGCCACGACCGCGCGCAGCGCCTCGTACCGGCTCGGGGCCCCCTGGCCGAGCTCGTCGGCGAACCACGCGTCGGCGTGGGCCATCTGCTGCTTGAAACGGCCGCCGATCATGCGGCGCAGCTTGTCGTCGCCGGACCCGACGGCGGCGCGGGCCTTGTCGATGTCGACGAGGTAGGGGCTCAGTGCGTAACTCATGATCGAACGCTAGTCGCAGCCACTGACAACGCACTGCACGGCCGGGGTCCGGGACGCCTCCGACGTGCGCGACCCCGCCCTCCTTTCGTCACCTTGACGAAAAAGGGAACCCTCTTTATCGTCTCCTTGACGACAACAAGGGGGTCGATCATGGCCGACATCAGCAGGCGCCTCGGATGGCGCCACCTGCGCTCCGCGCCCACCGCGCACATCCGCCACCTCCGGCGCGGGCGCCTCGTCCACGAGGGGGTGGGCGTCAGCTTCTGGTACCGGCCGCTGACCGCCGCCCTGTCGGAGGTGCCGGTCTACGACCGTGAGCTGGCGATGGCCTTCCACGCCAGGACCTCCGACTTCCAGGACGTGACCGTGCAGGCCACGGTCACCTTCCGCATCAGCAGCCCGGAGACCGCCGCCGCGCGGCTGGACTTCTCCGTCGACCCGGACACCGGGGCGTGGCGCGGTGCCCCTCTGGAGCAGCTCTCCACCCTGCTGACCGAGATCGCGCAACAGCACGCGCTCGCCACCCTCGCCCGCACCCCGCTGGCCGAGTCGCTGGTGAGCGGCGTCGCCGCGGTGCGGCAGCAGATCGCGGAGGGCCTCGCCGCGGAGCCCCGCCTGCCGGACACCGGTATCGAGGTGGTGGCGGTGCGGGTCGTGGCCGTGCGGCCCGAGCCGGAGGTGGAGCGGGCGCTGCGGACCCCGGCGCGGGAACTGATCCAGCAGGAGGCGGACCGGGCGACGTACGAGCGGCGGGCCGTCGCGGTGGAGCACGAGCGGACCATCGCCGAGAACGAGCTCGCCAGCCGGATCGAACTGGCGCGGCGCGAGGAGCGGTTGGTGGAGCAGCGCGGCACCAACGCCCGCCGCGAGGCGGAGGAGGAGGCCGCCGCGGACGCGGTGCGGGCGGCCGCGGAGGCGGACCGCACCGTGCGGCTGGCCCGCGCCCAGGCGGAGGCGGAGCGGGAGACGGGCGCCGCCAGGGCGCAGGCCCGAGCGGCGTGGCTCCGGGCGCACGGCGAGGCGGACCCGGCGACCCTGCACGCCCTCGCCGTCCACCGGCTCGCGGACAACCTGCCCCGCATCGACAGCGTCACCCTGTCCCCCGACGTCCTCACCGGGCTCCTTGCGCGGCTCCAGGCGCCCGGCGGGGCCGCGCCGGGCGGACAGCGGTGAGCCTCGCGCCGCGCGCGGTGCTGGTCCACCGCGTCACCGAGTACGAGGAGCTGCTCGCCCGGCACGGCACGCACGGACACGCGGACTTCTTCCTGCGCACGCGCGGCCAGAGCGTCGACGAGGTGCTGGAGCGCCACCACCGCGCCAAGGCCGCCCTGGCGGAGGCGGCGGCCGCCGTGCCGCTCACCTGGCGGCAGGCACGGGTGGAACGCGCCGACCTCGACCGGTTCCTGTTCGCGCCCGAGGACGTGGTGGTGGTCGTCGGCCAGGACGGCCTGGTCGCCAACACCGCGAAGTACCTCGCGGGACAGCCGGTCGTCGGCATCGACGGCGACCCAGGCCGCAACCCCGGCGTCCTCGTGCGCCACCGGGTGCGGGACACCGCCGCGCTCCTGCGGGCGGCGCTGTCGCCGGGGGCCGCGCTCGACGAGCTGACGATGGTGGAGGCGGTCACGGACGACGCCCAGCGCCTCGTCGCGCTGAACGAGGTCTACGTCGGCCAGCCGGGCCACCAGACGGCCCGCTACGTGCTGGCCCCGGACGGCGGCGCCGCCGAGCAGCAGGCGTCCTCCGGGGTCGTCGTGGGCACCGGCACCGGCGCGACGGGCTGGCTGCGGTCGCTGCGCCGGCAGCGGGGCGGCGGCCCCGACCTGCCGGGCCCGGCCGAGCGGCGGCTCGCCTGGTTCGTGCGGGAGGCCTGGGCGTCCCCCGCCACCGGCACGTCCCGCGTGGAGGGCGCCCTCGGCCCGCAGGAACGGCTGTGCCTGACCGTCGCGTCGGACCGCCTCGTCGCCTTCGGCGACGGCATGGAGGCCGACGCCCTGGAGCTGCCGCGCGGCCGGACCGTGCGGCTCGGCGTCTCGGACACCCGGCTGCGGCTGCTCGTCTGAACCCCTGTGGGCCGCGCCCGGCGGAAGGGACCGGCGCACCGGCGGCGACGGGGACGCCCGCCTCGGCCGCGGAGCGGCCCCGGTGGCCGGGCGCCGCCGCGGCTCACCGCAGGCGGTCCCAGAAGCCGAGCCGGTGCTCGCGGCGGTAGTCGACGGGGCCGATGCGGTCCGGGGCCAGCGACTGGACGTACGGGGTGCGGTCCGCCGGCCGGTGGGCGGGCCAGGCGGGCAGGCCGGGGGCGTTGGGGTCGCCCGTGCGCGCGAAGGCCGCCCAGTAGGCGGTCATGGTCGCCGAGAGGCGCCGCTGCGCCGGGGTGAAGTGGGGCTCCGCCTGCTCGTCCTCGAAGAGGTACGGCCCGTCGGCGGCGTGGAAGGCGCCGAAGTCGAAGCGGCCCGGCAGCGGCAGGTACATCGGGGCGTCCCGGTCGGCGAACTCGTAGGCGAACGTGGGCACGCGGCTGCCGAGCACCCTGTGCTGGGCCTCCGTGCCGCGGGCCCACATGCGGTCCGTGACCACGGTGGCCCAGGCGAGGCCCGGGGAGGGGAAGGAGCCGGTCGGGTAGGCCGCGCGGATGCGCCGGGCCTGCGGGCCGAACGCGGTGCGCAGGGACTGCCGGTAGTCGGCCTCCGTGAACGGGCGCCCCACCGCGTCGTAGAGCATGCCGACGAACGTGCGGTGCTCGTCGCGTGTGGCGCCGGACAGGACGGGGACCCGGTGGAAGCGGCCGGCCCGCAGCGCGTCCGGCGGGAGTGCGGGCAGGGTCGCGTTGCCGACCGGGAACGCGACGAAGGCGTTCATGATGTGCGGCACTTCGAGGATGCGCTTCACCGGCAGGGCGCGCAGGCACCGCAGGGAACGGTCCGGGTCCGGGTCCTGGCAGCCGAGCGGCGCGGTCATCGCCTCGGTGGTCTCCTCCGTCTCGCGGACGGTGCGCCAGACGTACCAGGGATATCCGGGCACGCCCGGGCCCATCGCGCCCGCGGGCATGTCCATCATGGCCTCGCCGCTCGCGGTCACGGCCCGGTGGAAGAGGCCGCGGGCGCCCGGCGACGTGAGGTGTCCGACGATGGCCGACGCCCCGAACGACATCCCGGCGACGGTCACGTTGCCCGGGTCGCCGCCGAAGGCGGCCGCGTTGCGCTGCACCCAGGCCAGTGCGGCCTGCTGGTCCAGCAGGCCGAAGGTCCCGGAGCCGGGCAGCCCGGGACGGGCGAAGCCGCCGAACACCCCGAGGCGGTAGTTGACGGTCACCACGAGAAGGCCCCGAGCGGCCAGGCGGCGCCCGTCGAAGAAGGCGCCGCCGCCGACGGCGCCGTCCCCGTGGATCCACACCAGGACGGGGGCCGGCCGCCGGGCCTCGGCGGGGGGCGTGGTGACGTTCAGGACCAGGCAGTCCTCCTCCGTGCTGGAGATCGGCGCGTACGGTGACGGCACCTGCGGGCACAGCGGCCCGGGTTCGCTCGCGTCACGCACACCGTCCCAGGGGTGGACGGGCCGTGGCGGGGCCCACCGGTGCCGTCCGGTGGGCGGTCCCGCGTAGGGGATCCCGTAGTACACGTCGTGTGCTCCGGAGCGGACCCCGCGCACCGGCCCGGACTCGGTGCGGACCGTCGGCGCGGTCGGCGGAGCACCGTCCGGGCCGGGTGCCGCCGCTGCCGTGGCCGCCATGACGCAGAGGGCGCCCACCCCTGCGGCAACGCGCCGCAGCCTGGTCCTTGGACGCATCGCCGTCCCCTTCCGAACCGTTCACCGCATGGATCGGCATGCCTTCCCCGGACGCCTCGGCGGCAACGCCGGAACGGCCCTCCGGGCGTACGGGACCACCCTCCCGGCGCTGCCGCGGCCCGCCACACCGCCGGGGGCCACGTGTCGGCGCCCTCCCCGCGGCCACCGCCGCGCGTCACCGTGCCCGTCGGAGGCGAGGGCCGCGGCGGTCGACACGGGCCGGCGCAGCAGGGCGGGTCGGGCGTCCGTGGCACAGAATGGGCTGACCAGCGCCTCACGGCAGCCGCCGGCCGGTGGGCGTCCGGCAGCGGACGGTCGCGGGACGTCGACGCGGACGCCCCGGACCCGCGGGCCACGCCCGCGGGGGCGGGCCCGGGGCCGCTCCGTCGCCACGCGACCGGGTAGAAGGCACTCGGCAGGCCCGTCCGGCGAGTAGGGAGACGACGGATGTTCTACTACGTGCTCAAGTACGTGCTGCTCGGCCCGCTGCTGCGGCTGCTGTGGCGGCCACAGGTCGAGGGGCTGGAGCACGTGCCGGAGACCGGTGCGGCGATCGTGGCCGGGAACCACCTGTCGTTCTCGGACCACTTCCTGATGCCGGCGGTGCTCCCCCGGCGCATCACGTTCCTCGCGAAGCAGGAGTACTTCACCGGGCCGGGACTGAGGGGCCGGGCCACCGCGGCGTTCTTCCGCAGCGCCGGTCAGATCCCGGTGGACCGGTCGGGCCGGGACGCCGGGCGGGCCGCCATCCGGGAGGGGCTGGAGGTGCTGCGGCGCGGCGAACTCCTGGGGATCTACCCGGAGGGCACCCGGTCGCACGACGGGAGGCTGTACAAGGGGAAGGTGGGCGTCGCCGTGATGGCGCTGACGGCGGGGGTCCCCGTCGTGCCGTGCGCCATGGTGGGCACCTTCGAGATCCAGCCGCCCGGCAAGGCCCTGCCGAAGATCAAGCGGGTCTCCATCCGGTTCGGCGAGCCGCTGGACTTCTCGCGGTTCGCGGGCATGGAGCACGAGAAGGCGGTGGTCCGGGCGGTGACCGACGAGATCATGTACCGGATCCTGGAGCTGTCGGGGCAGGAGTACGTGGACGCGTACGCGGCGGACGTGAAGGCCGCGGAGGACCGGCCCAGGGGCCGCTGAGCGCGGCGGACGCCTCGTCGAGGACGCCGCGAAGGCGGCGGGCGTCCGCGGCCACCGCCGTCACCAGGGCGCCCGGCCCGGCCAGCGGGGTGAGGACCGCCGTGCCGCCGAGCAGCCCCGCCTCGACGGGCCGTTCCTCGAACTCGGGCCGCACAACGATCAGTTGGCCTACAGCCCGGTGGCCGCCCAGCACCGCGCCCCCGTCCCACCCGCCGGGCGCGCCGGGCCCGAAGGCCAGCTCCTGGTCCAGCAGGGGCAGCCCCCCGCGGCGGACGGTGAGCCGGGTCGCGAGCGTGCCGGGCGGTTCTCCGGTGCGGCCGAGGACCTGCTCCTCCCGCAGAATCAGGCGGGCGCCCGGTGCCAGGTCGACGAGCGTGCGCATCCGCAGGTCCGACCGGTGCGCCGCGATCAGCTGCTCGGGCAGCCAGCGCAGCTCGGCCCCCTCCCCCACGGTGAGCCGTACGTCGTAGCGGGCCGGGGCGCCGTCGGCGCCGGGGAGGGACACCGTCGCCGCCGCCGCGTCGACGAGCAGGCGCGCCCCGTCCCGTACGGTCGCCTCCAGGCTCAGGTGGTCGCCGCCCAGGGGCGCGCTCATCGCCCCGACGACGGTGACGCGGGCGTACGGGCCGGTGGCGCGGGTGCGGCGCAGGGCGAGCGGTCCCGCGCTCTCCAGGACGGGCAGGGTGCCGTCCGCGTCGGCGACGATCCGGGCCGCGGCGCGGACGCTCACGCCGGCCCCGCTGGAGCGGTCCAGGCCGCCAGGCGCGCCCGCACCCAGTCGGCGACGGGGGTGACGCCGTCCGCGCCGGTCAGGGAGGTGAAGACGACGGGCAGGTCGCCGCGCTGCTCCTTGGCGTCGCGGGCCATGCGCCCCAGGTCGGAGCCGGTGTACGGGGCGAGGTCGGTCTTGTTGACGACGAGCAGGTCGGCGGTGGTGACGCCGGGGCCGCCCTTCCTGGGGATGTCGTCGCCGCCCGCGACGTCGATGACGAAGATCTGGGCGTCGACGAGCCCCTTGGAGAAGGTGGCGGTGAGGTTGTCACCGCCGGACTCGACGAGGATCAGGTCGAGCGGGCCGACGGCCTCCTCCAGTTCCTCGACCGCTTCGAGGTTGGCGGAGATGTCGTCGCGGATCGCGGTGTGCGGGCAGGCGCCGGTCTCGACGGCCGTGATCCGCTCGGGCGGCAGGACTGCGTGGCGCAGCAGGAACTCGGCGTCCTCGCGGGTGTAGATGTCGTTGGTGACGACGGCGAGGGAGTGCCGGTCGCGCAGGGTGCGGCAGAGCGCGGCGACGGTGGCGGTCTTGCCGGACCCGACGGGCCCGCCGAGGCCGATGCGCAGGGCGCGGCGGCGGCCGTCGGGCCGGAACGCGTCGGCGCTGACGGCGGCGGCACCGTCCTGGACGTGGCTGTGGTCGAGGTGCATGGGTGGCTCCCGGTGGGGCGGTCAGGAGGCGAAGAGGCGCACCGGCCAGGCCGCGTGCTGCTCCGCCGTGATGTCCAGCAGGGGTGCGGAGGCCGCGGGGAGGGCGTCGATGCCCTCCGCGGCGGCCTCGGCCGCCCGGAGGGCGACGGCGTCCATGTCGGGCGCCAGCCGTGCGAGGACGGCCGTGGCGTGGAAGGGGTCGAGGCTCAGCAGCCGCACCGCCGCGGTGGCGGGGCCGCTGACCGTCTCGTACGCGGCGCAGTGCGCGGCGTCCCGCTGCCCCAGCCCGGCCGCGCGGGCGGTGGCGCCGAGGACGACCGGCTGGTGGGCGCCGCGCGGGAACGCCCCGGCGAGGGCGTCCAGCGCGGGGCACGGCCAGGTGGCGCGGGCGGCGCGCAGCAGTTGCCTGCCGAGGCGGCGGGAGGCCGCGCGCAGGGCGGGCGACGGGGTGCGCGCGTCGGCGGCCGCGTCCAGGCGTGCCGGGTCGTGCCCGAGGGCGGCGGCCGCGGCGAGCCCGGCGGCGGTGAGGCCGGCGGTGTGCAGGCGGCCGCGGCAGAAGCCCTCCAGATCGGCGGCGTCCCTGAGTCGGCCCGCCCGGACGGCGGCCTCGGCTCCGCCGGAGTGGGCGTGCCCGCCGGCGGGGAAGCGTCCGTCGGCGAGCACCAGCAGTGCGGATCGGGTCATGCTGCGCCCTGCCGTTCAGAAGAGGAAGTAGCGCTGTGTCATGGGCAGTTCGGCGGCGGGTGCGGGTTCGACGGGTTCGCCGTCGATGGTCACCGCGAAGCTGTCCGGGTCGACCCGTACGTGCGGGGTGGCGTCGTTCTCCCGCATGTCCGCCTTGGTGACGCGGCGCACGCTGCGGGCGGCCGTGAACCTCTTGCCCAGGCCGAGCCGTTCCGGCAGGCCGTCGTCGAGGGCCGCCGGGGAGGTGAAGTTGACGGAGTTGGCGGCGGGGGCCCGGCCGTGCGCGCCGAACATGGGCCGGGGCAGCACGGGCTGGGGGGTGGGGATGGAGGCGTTGGCGTCGCCCATCTGCGCGTACGCGATCTGGCCGCCCTTGAGGACGAGGTTGGGCCGGACGCCGAAGAAGGCCGGCTCCCACAGCACCAGGTCGGCGAGCTTGCCGGGTTCGACGGAACCGATCTCGTGGTCGAGGCCCTGCGCGACGGCCGGATTGATCGTGTACTTGGCGACGTAGCGTCGGGCGCGGTGGTTGTCGGCGCGGCCGTCGCCGGGGAGGGCGCCGCGGCGCCGCTTCATGACGTGGGCGGTCTGCCAGGTCCGCAGGATCACCTCGCCGATGCGGCCCATGGCCTGCGAGTCGGAGGAGATGATCGAGATGGCCCCGAGGTCGTGCAGGATGTCCTCGGCGGCGATGGTGGTGGGCCGGATCCGGGACTCCGCGAAGGCGAGGTCCTCGGGGACGGCGGGGTTCAGGTGGTGGCAGACCATCAGCATGTCGAGGTGCTCGTCGACCGTGTTGACGGTGTGCGGCCGGGTCGGGTTGGTCGAACTGGGCAGCACGTGCGGCTCGGAGACGACGGTGATGATGTCGGGCGCGTGGCCGCCACCGGCGCCTTCGGTGTGGTACGCGTGGATGGTGCGGCCGGCGATGGCGGCGAGGGTGTCGCCGACGAACCCGGCTTCGTTGAGGGTGTCGGTGTGGATGGCGAGTTGGGCGCCGGTCCGCTCGCAGACGTCCAGGCAGGTGTCGATGGCGGCCGGGGTCGCCCCCCAGTCCTCGTGGATCTTGAACCCGAGGGCCCCGCAGCGGAGTTGGGCGTGGAGCGCCTCCCGGGAGAGGGTGCTGCCCTTGCCGAGCAGGCCGATGTTGACGGGGAGGTCGTCCATCGCCTCCAGCATGCGGGCGAGGTGCCATCCGCCGGGGGTGACGGTGGTGGCCTTGGTGCCCTCGGCGGGGCCGGTGCCGCCGCCGACCAGGGTGGTGACCCCGGAGGCGAGGGCCGTGTCGACCAGGGGGGGGGAGATGAAGTGGACGTGGGCGTCGACGGCTCCTGCGGTGAGGATCCTGCCGTTGCCGGAGATGATCTCCGTCTCCGGTCCGATGACGAGGTCGGGGTGGACGCCGTCCATGGTGTCGGGGTTGCCGGCCTTGCCGATGCCGGTGATGCGGCCGTCCCGGATGCCGATGTCGGCCTTGACGATCCCCCAGTGGTCGAGGACGACGGCGCCGGTGACGACGGTGTCGGGGGTGCCGTCGGCGCGGGCGGCGCGGGACTGGCCCATGGACTCGCGGAGGACCTTCCCGCCGCCGAACACGGCCTCGTCGCCCGCGCGTCCCGGTCCGCCGCAGCGGTCCTCCTCGATCTCGACGAGGAGGTCGGTGTCGGCGAGGCGGATGCGGTCGCCGGTGGTGGGGCCGAAGAGGTCGGCGTGCACGGCGCGGTCGAGCAGTACGCGGCGCGGCTCAGTCATCGAGGGGTCCTCCGGTCTCTGCGCGCAGCCCGGGGACGGTCCGCGCACCGGCGATCGGGACGAGGGCGACGTCGACGGGGACGCCGGGTTCGAAGCGCACGGCGGTGCCCGCGGCGATGTGCAGCCGGAGGCCGCGCGCGGCCTCGCGGTCGAAGCGCAGGCCGGGATTGGCTTCGGCGAAGTGGTAGTGGGAGCCGACCTGGACGGGCCGGTCGGCGGCGTTGAGGACGGTGAGCCGGGTCACCGGGCGGCCTTCGTTGAGGGCCACGGGCTCGTCCGCGTACAGGATCTCTCCGGGGATCATCCGCGCGGCCCGTCAGAGGATCGGGTCGTGGACGGTGACGAGCTTGGTGCCGTCGGGGAAGGTGGCTTCCACCTGGACGTCGTGGAGCATCTCGGGGATGCCCTCCATGACGTCGTCACGGGTGAGCACCTTGCGGCCGGACGCCATGAGCTCGGCGACGGTGCGGCCGTCGCGGGCGCCCTCCAGGATGTGCGCGGTGATGAGCGCGACCGCTTCCGGGTGGTTGAGCCGGACGCCTCGGGCGAGGCGCTTCCCGGCCACGTCCGCGGCCACGTGGACCAGCAGGCGCTCCTGCTCGTGGGGGCTCAGGTACACGTCTCACCTCACAGTTCCCGCCCGGCGGTCACCCGGGCGCAACGGGACCCTATCCGGCTTCAACACCTTGTTGAGCTGCGAGGTCGACAGTGTCGGAGAGATATTTCAATCTCTCGCAGAAGTTTTTCCGGGAGGTTAACCGGCGTTTTGCCGACCCATGAGCAGCGGGCCGCGCGCCCCGCGTTCAGATGCGCTGAAGGGCCGTCGGGCCGGGGGCGGAGCTCGGCGGTGACCGGGGCGGTGGGCGGCACCAGGCACGGGTGGTGTGCCGCCGGCCCGCGGTGGGAGGGGCAGCGGCGGACGGGATGGGGCCACCGCCGAGGGGCGGGGGCGGGCGGCGGGGCGGGATCGAGCGGCGGGACCCTGTCCGCGACGGGACCCTGAACTGCGGGTGCCCCCGGTCCCGGGGCCCGCGCAGGGCGGCGCACCCCCGGGCCCCGGGACCGGGGAGCTTCGGCTGTTCGCAGGGCCACCCGCCGCCCGGCCCGGGACCATCGGCGCATTGGCACCCGGTCCCGGCGGGCGGGAAGCTGAGGGAACTGTTCCCTCACCGAAGGAGTCATGGTGGCCGGTCTTGTGGTCGTCGGCGCGGACGGGTCGCCGTCGAGTCTCACCGCAGTGGAGGCGGCAGCGCGCGAGGCGGTGCTGCGCGGGGCGCGGCTTCGGGTGGTCCACGCGTTCCTGTGGCCGGCGATGCACGTGCCGCTGGGGCCGTCGCCGCTGGGCCCGCCGGAGGGCGGGCTGCGGAACATGGTCGAGCACCTGGTCGCCGAGGCGGTCGAGCGCGCCCGGACGGTGGCGCCCGGGCTGGACGTCACCCACGCCGTGGTGACGGGCGAGCCGCTGACCGTGCTGGAGGCGCAGTCACGCGAGGCGGAGCTGGTGGTCGTGGGGTCGCGGGGTGCCGGAGGGTTCGTGGGGCTTCTGGTCGGCTCCACGGCGGTCCATCTGGCGGCGCACGGGGCGTGTCCGCTCCTGGTGGTGCGGGAGGTGGGGAACCCGTCGGGTCCGGTCGTGCTGGGGGTCGACGGCTCCCCGGCCGGTGAGCGGGCGGTGGAGTTCGCCTTCCACCAGGCGGCGCTGCACGGCACGAAGCTCGTGGCACTGCACGCCTGGACGACGTGGAACGCGCCGCTGCCCGCGCCGCAGGACGCGTCCGAGCCGTACGCGAACCCGCCGGGCGCGCTGGCCGACGAAGAGCAGCTCCTGGTGTCGGAGGCCCTCGCAGGCAGCCGGGACCGGTATCCGGAGGTGGCGGTCGAACAGCGGGCGGTGCGGGGCGGCACGCGGGAGGCGCTGATCGAAGCGAGCCGTTCGGCCCGGCTGCTGGTGGTCGGCGCGCGGGGGCGCGGCGGGTTCACGGGCCTGCTTCTGGGCTCGGTCAGCCAGGCCATGCTGCACCACGCGCACAGCCCGGTCGCGGTCGTGCGGGGCGGGGACGCAAGGGCCTGACGGCGGCGGTCGCCGTCGGCGCGGGTACCGCCTCGCCGGCAGGACCGCCGTCGTACCGGCCGGGCTCCCCGCAGCCGCGTGCAGGCCCGGGGACACGAGGTCCGCTGGACCGCCGCCCGACCGTCCGGACCCCGTGGCCGAGCACGGGCCCGTGAGGGCCCCGAACCGCACGGGGCGTCCGCCCGTCCGCCCGTGACCCCGCAGCCGAACGGGGGGCACAGGGGCGCGAGGCGCCGCCCGCGGGCCGGCCGGTGGGGGCGTGGGGCGCTCCCCGGCGCCCCGGGAGGTCAGGGCGGCCCTCGCATGCCGTCGGCGCCGGGAGGGTCGGTGCGCGTGCCTGCGGCCCGGTGCGGGCCCGGCTCCGCACGCCCGTCCCGATCGGTCTCCGGGTCGCCTTCCTCGCCGCGGGTGGCGAGGAGGGACCAGACGATGGACACGGTGATGGTC
>NZ_MKXB01000144.1:29470-35027 GCF_001865245.1 Streptomyces sp. CC53
CCGGCGACGGCGCGCCCGCGGTCCCGCCAACGCTGTCCGCCGGGGAGGCGCTGCGGTACGAGGCGGTCGCCCTGTTCGCCCAGCGGGCCGCCGCCGTCCTGCCCGGCTTCCGCGTCACCGACGGCAACGCCGCGGCCGTCGCCGACCTGGTGCACCGCCTGGACGGTCTGCCGCTCGCCCTCGAACTGGCCGCCGCCCGCATGCGGACGCTCACCCTGCGGGAGATCACCGAACGGCTGGACGACCGGTTCGCCCTGCTCACCGGGGGCAACCGCGCCGCCCTCCCCCGGCAGCGAACCCTGCGGGAGCTGATGGGCTGGAGCCACGACCTGTGCTCGGACCGGGAACGCACCCTGTGGGCGCGGGCGTCCGTCTTCGTCGGCGGCTTCGACCTGGAGGCCGCCGAAGAGGTGTGCGCCGGGCCGGGGCTGCCGGGGCCCGCCGTGGTCGACGCGGTGCACGGCCTGGTGGAGAAGTCGGTCCTCGTCCGGTACGAGCAGGACGGCCGGGCCCGCTTCCGCATGCTGGAGACGGTCCGGGCGTACGGGCAGGAGCGGCTCGCCGAGGCGGCCGAGGCCGTCCGGCTGCGCCGGAAGCACCGGGACCACTGTCTGGAGCTGGCGCGGCGGGCGGAGGGCGCCTGGTTCGGCCCCGGGCAGGTCGGATGGTTCGCCCGGCTGCACGGCGAGCACGCCAACCTGCGGGCGGCCCTGGACTTCTGCCTGCACACACCGGGCGAGGCGGCCGCGGGCCTCGCCCTGGCCTCGCTGCCCCGGCACTACTGGATCAGCCAGGGTGGTCTCGACGAGGGGCGCCGGTGGCTGGCCCTGCTGCTGGAGGCGGGCCCCGGCCGGGGTCCCGAGCACGTCGCGGCCTTGGGCACCCACCTGTACCTGGGGCTGATGCAGGGCGCGGTCGCCGAGACGGTGCCCGCGATCGACGTGTACGAGGCGGAGGCCGAGCGGATCGGGGACGCCTCGGGCCTGGCGTGGGCGCTGCACCACCGGGCACTGGCGGCGGCCTTCCGCGGGGAACTGGCCGCCGCGGCGGGGCTCTTCGGGGAGGCCGCGGCCCGTCACCGGGGCGGCGGCGACCTCGCCGGGGCCATGGAGTGCACGTTCAAGCACGCGATCGTGCTCACCATGCTCGGCCACACCGACCGGGCCCTCGCGCTGTGCCGGGAGTGCCGGAGTGTCACGTCGGCCCACGGGGAGACGTGGATCAGGGCCGACGCGCTCTTCGCGGAGTCCCTCATCCGGTGGGAGACCGGGGACCGGGGGGCCGCCGACGGGCTGGCGCGGCAGGCGATCCGGCTGCTGCGGCCGCTCGGTGACCTGTGGGGCATCGCGCTGTGCGTGGAGATCCTGGCGTGGAGCGCGGCGTCCGACGGCGGGACGCGACGGGCGGCCTGCCTGTTGGGCGTCCTGCGGTCCCTGTGGGAGGCCATCGGCGGAGCGCTGTTCGCCGCACCCTTCATGGCGGCGTCGCACGAGCGGTGCGAGCGGGAGACCCGGGGGGCGCTGCCGACGGCAGAGTTCGAACGGATGCTCCGCCACGGCGCGGGGCTCGACTTCGACGAGGCACTCTCCTACGTCCTGGAGGAGCCGTCGGCCCGGCTGCCGGACGATGTCCCACGGGACACGCCGTCGCCTGCGGCCGCGCGCACGGCACGGGCCGCCGCCCCTCCCCCGTCCCCGCGCAGCACCGCGCGTGCGGCCGGCTCCGCCGGCCCGTACTCCGGGACGGAGCTGACGCGGCGGGAGCGGGAGGTGGCGGACCTCGTCGCCGCGGGGCTGGGCAACCAGGAGATCGCGGCCCGGCTGGTCATCGCCCGCCGCACGGCGGAGAGCCACGTCGGGCGTGCCCTGGCGAAGCTGGGCCTGACGTCCAGGACGCAGCTGGCGGCCTGGGTGCACGAGCGGCGCGGGACGGGTGGGCCCACGGGCACCTGAACGGGGTGCCGCCGCGCGGCCGCGCGGTCGGCAGGGCGTACGCACCCGGCCGCCCGCCTGGCCGGCGCCCCACCCCGCGCCCTTCCCCTCCACTCGGCCGGGGACCGGCCCGCCGACCGCCCGACGCCCCGTCAACCGCCTCCGCCCGGAAGCCGTGCGCACCACTCCCCGCACGACGATCCGCGCCACCGCCCCACCGGACACCCACCCGGCCGACCGGCCGCCCGTCCGCCTGCCGTCCGACTGCGGCTGCGGCTGCGGCTGCGGGCTTCGGGCTGCACCCCACGCCCCCCGCCTCCTCCTACCTCCCTGCCGAGTACCGGACCAGCCCGCCGCCCGACGCCCCGTCCACCGCGCGCCGACCGGTTGCCGCACGCGCCACCGCAGCGGCCCCCAGGAGGCCCGCGTCCGTGCCGGTCTCCGCCGGGACCACCCGCAGGCCCTGGACGAAGGAAAGCGCGGCGTAGTCCCGCAGGGCGCGCCGCAGCGGCGCGAACAGCACGTCCCCCGCACCGGCCACTCCCCCGCCGACGACCGCGATGTCGACCTCGACCAGCGTCGCGGTGGCGGCGATCCCCGCTGCAAGGGCACGGGCCGCCCGGTCGAAGGAGGCCCGCGCGGCGGGGTCGCCGGTACGGGCGGACGCGGCGACGGCCGCCGCCGTGGCATCGCCGTCGATTCCGGGGCGCCAGCCGTTCTCCAGGGCACGCCGGGCGATGTGGGGACCGCTGGCGATCCCTTCGAGGCAGCCACGGCTCCCGCAGGGGCACGGGTCGCCGTCCAGATCGACACTCATGTGGCCGATATGGCCGGCGTTGCCAGTGGGGCCGGGGTGGAGGCGTCCGTTCAGGACGAGACCACCGCCGACGCCGGTGGAGACCACCAGGCACAGGGCGTTGGCATGGCCCCTGGCCGCGCCCTGCCAGTGCTCGGCCGCGGTCATGGCCACGCCGTCGCCGACCAGGGTGACCGGGAGACGGCCGCCGGTGGCCGCCCGGACCCGGTCGACCAGGGGATAACCGCGCCAGGCGGGGACGTTGACCGGGCTGACCGTGCCGGTCGACGCGTCGACCGGGCCCGCGCTGCCGATGCCGATCGCCTCCGCGTGCCGCCACAGCGGGGAAGCGGCCAGGTCGGCGAGGACCGCCTCCACCGCGCCCATGACCGTGTCGGCTCCCTCCCGTGCGGGCGTGGGCCGTCGGCTCCGGGCGTGGACCCGGCCGGAGCCGTCCACGAGCGCGCCGGCGATCTTGGTGCCGCCGATGTCCAGGGCCGCCACGATGTGGGCGCTCCGGTGCCGCGTGTGCGGGGACAGCGTCTCGGTGTGCATGGCCGTCGGATCCCCCGTCGTCGTTCGGTCGTAGCAGGTCGTGGCCCGCCCTCGTGCCGCGCGCGACGGGCAGGACGCCGGTCTCGCGGCCCGGTGGCACGTGGCCGTGCCCGGAGGTGGCGGCCTGCGCAGCTGCCGGGGACGCGCAGGGGCACGTGACGCCGTGGGCGCCGACACCCGCGCGGGACGTGTCGCTTCCCGACCACCGGACGCCCCGCGGCCCCGGCGCCCGCCGCACCCGACGGCGGACAGCGGGTCCGACGCCCCTGACGTGCCGTCGGACCTGCCGGCCGGATTGCCTCCGAGTGCAGTGTGCAAGCTTCTGACAACGTTGTCCAGGCCCTATGCTCAACCGTCGTACGAGTCGTACGGCAAGCCGACCGGAACAGGACAGGACTGCGCACCGTGGCCGACAACGCCAGGACCGCCCGAGGCCCCGCCGCCGCCCGCTACGGCACCCGGCCCACCATGAAGGACGTGGCCGCCCGCGCGGGCGTGGGGCTCAAGACGGTGTCCCGGGTGGTGAACGGCGAGCCGGGTGTCACCGCGGACACCGAGCGCCGCGTCCAGGAGGCCATCGAGGCCCTGGGGTTCCGCAGGAACGACAGCGCACGGGTGCTCCGCAAGGGCCGTACCGCGTCGGTCGGTCTGGTCCTCGAAGACCTCGCCGACCCGTTCTACGGGCCCCTCAGCCGGGCCGTGGAGGAGGTGGCGCGCGCCCACGGCGCCCTGCTGATCAACGGGTCGAGCGCCGAGGACCCCGGCCGGGAGCAGGAACTCGCGCTGGCGCTGTGCGCGCGCCGCGTGGACGGGCTGATCGTCATCCCCGCAGGGACGGACCACCGCTACCTGGAACCGGAGATCCGGGCCGGGATCGCCACCGTCTTCGTCGACCGGCCCGCAGGCCGCATCGAGGCCGACACCGTGCTGTCCGACAGCTTCGGCGGGGCCCGTGCGGGCGTCACCCACCTGATCGCGCACGGCCACCGCAGGATCGGCTTCATCGGCGACCAGCCGCGCATCCACACCGCCGTGGAGCGGCTGCGCGGCTACCGGGCGGCCCTGGAGGACGCGGGGCTGCCCGTCGACGACGCGTGGATGTCGCTCGGGTCCACCGACCCGGCACGGGTGCGGGAGGCGGTGGCGGCCATGCTGACCGGGCCCGCCCCGGTGACGGCCCTGTTCGCGGGCAACAACCGGGTGACCGTGACGGCCGTGCGGGAGCTCGCCGCGCGGGGACGCCCGGTCGCCCTGGTCGGCTTCGACGACATCGAGCTGGCCGATCTGCTGGGCATCACGGTGATCGCCCAGGACGCCGCCGCGTTGGGGCGCACGGCCGCGGAGCGGCTCTTCCACCGCCTGGAGGGCGCCCAGGGCCCGGCGGCGCGGGTGGAACTCCCCACCGTGCTGGTCCCCCGCGGCTCGGGCGAGATCCCACCGCGGCCATAGGGACACGGGCGCGGCGGGAGGGCTCGGGGCTCTGCGCCGCGATCCGCTCGCCGCCCGCCGCCCGCGGCGGCGCGGGCGCGGGCACGTGAGCGCCGGGGGCCGAGGGCGGACGGCCGTACAGGGGAGGCGCCGGCGGCGGACGCCCCCTCGGGTCAGTACGGGTGCGCCCTGGCGTGCCGGTCACCGGGGCGGGCGCCGGGCGCTCATGACGGTCGACGCGAGTCGTGGCGAGCGGTGTCGGGCACCCGGCCGGGGTGCGGACCGGCGTCCCGCACCGGCCGGGCGCCGGCGGCGCCGGGGGCCTGGCTCGCGACTTCCTCCTCCGGCCCTCCGCTGTCGCCTTCCTCGCCGCGGGTGGCGAGGAGGGACCAGACGATGGACACGGTGATGGTCACCACGATCACCCCGAGCGTCAGCGGGATCGGCAGCTTGCCCACCGGGGTCTCCGACAGGATGAGCTTCACGCCCGCGAAGGCGAGCAGCACGGCGAGCCCGTAGTGCAGGTAGGCGAAGCGGCGCAGCAGCCCGGCGAGGCAGAAGTACAGGCTCCGCAGGCCCAGGATGGCGAAGGCGTTCGCGGTCCACACCAGGAACGTGTTGGTGGTGATCGCCAGGACGGCGGCGACGGAGTCGACGGCGAAGACCAGGTCCGTGGCCTCGATGGCGACCAGCGCCACGAACAGCAGCGTGGCCACCCGCCGCCCGCCGACCCTAGTGAAGAAGCGGCCGCCGTGGTACCTCGGGTCCGTGGGCACGATCTTCTTCACCAGGCGGACGACGGGGTTGCGGTCGGGGTGGACCTCCTCGTCCTTGGAGACGGCCATCT
>NZ_MKXB01000144.1:35037-35497 GCF_001865245.1 Streptomyces sp. CC53
CGGCGAAGGCGTTCGCAGTCCACACCAGGAACGTGTTGGTGGTGATCGCCAGGATCGCGGCGACGGAGTCGACGGCGAAGACCAGGTCCGTGGCCTCGATGGCGACCAGCGCCACGAACAGCAGCGTGGCCACCCGCCGCCCGCCGACGCGCAGGAAGAACCGGTCGCCGTGGAACCGTGCGTCGGTCGGGATCAGCTTCCTGACGAGGCGGACGACGGGGTTGCGGTCGGGGTGGACCTCCTCGTCCTTGGAGACGGCCATCTTCCAGCCGGTCCAGATCAGGAACGCCCCGAACAGGTACGCGGTCCAGAAGAACACCTCCAGCAGCTCGGCGCCGAGGAAGATGAACACCAGCCGGGCGCCCAGCGCCCCGATGACACCCCAGAAGAGCACCTTGTGCTGGTAGGCGTCGGGCACGGCGAAGAAGGAGAAGACCAGCGCGAAGACGAAGACGTTGTC
>NZ_MKXB01000144.1:35507-35694 GCF_001865245.1 Streptomyces sp. CC53
GACGGCCTCGCGGAATCCGATGACGTGGCTGTCGCGGTGGGCGATCAGGTCCACGGCGAGCATGGCGCCGATGCCGAGGGCGACCGCGCCCCACACCCACAGCGGGACGCTGAACGACACGTCGTTCATCGCGGTCCTCCCCGAATCGGGCCGGGCAGCCCCGGGCCCGCCGGTACGGCGGGGAGCG
>NZ_MKXB01000144.1:35704-53877 GCF_001865245.1 Streptomyces sp. CC53
GATCGACAGCGCCTTCTCGATCAGATAGCCCGCGTAGTACGTGGAGGACACCTCGCCGCCCTGCCAGACGAGCAGGACCAGGCCGAAGGCCAGTCCGATCGCGATCCACACACCCGACCACAGTGCCGCTTCCTTGAAGCCGATCACGTGATTGTCCCGGTGGACGAGCAGGTCGACGGCGAGCATGACGGCGATGACCAGCGTGACGGCGGCCCAGGCCCACAGCGGGACGGCGAACGGGACATCGTTCATGGCGGATCGGCTTCCTTCCCTTGCTCGGGACGGCGGACGGACGATTGGAGGAGGGGAGCGCTCCGGCCGACGGGCCACGGAGAGGAGCCAGGCCGGAAGCTCAGGTTTCAGCCGGGTGTCACGTCCACGGCTCTGCCCGACAGCGGTCGTACGGCGTCGGGGGCTCGTCGCCGGAGCGATGCGCCGCCCGGCGGAGAGCCGTGCCGCAGGCGGGGGCGCCCGCCGTGACGGGGCCCGGGTCTGAGGGCCGGCCGACCCCGGCAGCCGGGAGGCGCCCCTCGGCCAGGGTCCAGACGTGGCCCACCACGGCGGGGGACAGACCGGCCGAGACGGTTCCGGCACCGTCGTCGGGGGACACGGCGTGGACGAAGGCACCGCCGCGCAGGAGTGAGGTGTCGATCAGGGTGAGTGCGTCCAGCCCGGCCGGCCCCTTGCGGGAGGCCACCACCAGCGGGGAGTAGTGGCGCGCGGCCAGGTCCAGCACCGCCCCCGCGGCCCCGGGCCGTGGCCGGCCCGCCGGGTCCGCGAGGCGCGGGGCGGCCACGGGGATGTAGCCGACGTTGTCGCGCCGCAGCCTGATCAGCACGCGCGCCAGGTGGCTGCCTGCGGGGGCGGTCTCCTCACTGGTCGCGGCCGGTGTCCGCGGCCGGCCGGGCAGGACGGCCACGAGGAGCACGGGGACGCGGCGGGGGGCGGCCAGGCCGACGGCGGCGTCCACCACCGTGAGGTCGCAGGGCCGTCCGGTCAGCAGCGCGGTGACCGGCTGCGGCAGGGGCACGCGCAGCGCCTGGGCGCTGGTGGCGGGGCATGTCGGGGTCGAGGTGGCCATCGTGCGCCTCCTTTCAGCGGGGCCGGAGGGGCGGGGTCTCTCCAGCGTCACCCGACCACGCACCCACGTCAAGCTTTACGCGAAAACTGATTCGCTAATGCTTCTGCGGCAAGCTCGCGCATGGGCCCGAAGCCCCCGCGGGCACGCCTCACCGCAAGGGAGGCGCGGGCACCGCAGGTGTTTCCGGTCCCTGGGCGTGAGCTGCGCAGAACCGGGCGACCTGGGGGCTGGCGGGACGACTCGGCGGCATCGCCGGGAGTGCGGTGATCCGCTGCCGCGGACATGGGCGGCGGAGACAACGTTCTGCCCTGGTCCAGCGCGGGTCATGGCGCTGGCGGAGGACCCGGTGGGCCCGGCGGCGGGTGGCTGCGATGCAGCGGGGCGAGCGGGCGGAGGGCCCGGCGTGCGGGCGGTCGTGGACTGCGGGGGCCGAGCGGTCGACGGCGGAGGCGTTCTACTCGGACCACTGCCGGGTGGGGGCCTGCCGCCGGCGGCGGGCGTCACGGAACGGCGTTGCGCAAACGCCAGTGCCGAACGCCCGAGCCGACGCACCCGCATCACCAGCACCCGGACACCCGTGAGCCCCGGCATCCCCGCCGTCAGGCGCCCTCAGCCCGCAGGCGTCCGCCCCGACGACTCCACCGGGGCAGACACGTCCTTCGAGCAACCACTTCCCTGGCGGGTGCCTCCACCGAGCACGCCCTCCGGCGGGCGCATTCACAGAGCGACGCCCTCCGGCAGGCGGCTTCGCCCGGCGCCACCGGCCCGCCGGGTGTGCCCCGGGGCGCACCAGGACTCCCGGCCCCCTCTCCGGGGCGACCTCGCGAAGGCCGGCGGTACCCCCGCCCTGCGAGGACGTGCGCCGGGCGGAGGCGGGGTGACGGTCGTGGCCCCGCCGTCTGCGGTGGCTACGGGGCGGTAACGGTCAGGTCGCCGCGCCTCGGGGCGGCGAAGCCGTCGAGGTCGGCGCGGGTGAGGCCGGTGAGCGCGGCCACCTCGGCGGTGTCGAGTGCGCCGCAGTCGATGCCGCGCAGCAGGTAGGAGCTCAGAGCCTTGGCGGTGGCCGGTTCGTCCATGACGTCGCCGCCGGCCTGGTTGGCGTACGCGGCCAAACGGGCCGCGGCCTGCGCGAGGCCCTCGCGGTAGAAGGCGAAGACGGCGGCGTACCGGGTGGGGAGGTGGCCGGGGTGCATGTCCCAGCCCTGGTAGTAGGCGCGGGCCAGGGCGCGGCGGGTCAGGCCGTAGTGCAGCCGCCAGGCGTCGTGGACCTGCTCGCTGGGCCCCACCGGGAGGACGTTCGTCGACCCGTCGGAGACCCGTACGCCGGTGCCGGCCGCCGCGACCTGCATGACGGCCTTGGCGTGGTCGGCGGCGGGGTGGTCACTGGCCTGGTAGGCGGCGGACACGCCGAGGCAGGCGCTGTAGTCGAAGGTGCCGTAGTGGAGGCCGGTGGCGCGGCCCTCGGCGGCGTCGATCATGCGGGCGACGGTCGCGGTGCCGTCGGCGGCCAGGATGGCCTGGCTGGTCTCGATCTGGATCTCGAAGCCGATGCGGCCGGGCTCCAGGCCGCGGGCCTTCTCGAACTCCTCCAGAAGCCTCACCATCGCGGTGACCTGCTGCGGGTAGGTGACCTTGGGCAGGGTGAGGACGAGCCCGTCCGGCAGCCCCTCGGCCTCCATCAGGCCGGTGAGGAAGACGTCGAGGGTCCGGATGCCCCGGTCGCGTACGGCGGCCTCCATGCACTTCATGCGGATGCCCATGTACGGGGCGGCCGTGCCGTTCCGGTACGCCTCGGCGACCAGACGGGCGGCACGGGCGGCGTCACGGTCCTCGTCGGCGTCGGTGCGGCCGCCGTAGCCGTCCTCGAAGTCGACGCGCAGGTCCTCGACGGGCTCCTGCTCCAGCTTGGCCCGTACGCGCGCGTGGACGGGTTCCGCGAGCCCGTCGGGCAGCCCGAGGACCGCGGCCAGGGCGGCGGCGTCGGGGGCGTGCTCGTCGAGCGCGGCGAGGGCGCGGTCCCCCCAGGAGCGGACGGTGTCGGCGGCGAAGGCGTCGCCGGGCACGTAGACGGTGTGCACGGGCTGCCGGGTGCCGGGGTCACCGGGGTAGCGGCGGGCCAGCTCGGCGTCCACCGCGGCGAGGGAGGCGCCGACGCCTTCGCCGACCGCACCGGTGAGGCTGGTCGCCACCTGCTCCTGCCGGTCTTCGTACCGGTCCATGCCCGCATCCTCCATCAACTGAATGTTTCCGCCTATTGGAATCCCTAATCCGCATGGTGAAGCTATCGGGGCGGGTGGAGGTGCGTCAATGGTGACCGGCGCGGTGCGGGCGCACCCGCCGCGGGGGCCCGCCCCGGCGAGACGGTGCAGCCGCGTCAGCGCGGGGCGCACCCTCGCACGCCCAGGGGCAGAGCGGGCTCGGAAAGCCCTTCCGTGACCGGCCCCGAGGACCGCCGACCGCCGACCGCCGACAGCGAGGACGAGCACGAGGAGGCGAGCAGCAACACCCGGAGCTTCCTCGGCTCCTGGAGCCGGGGTCCGGTGTGCGGGTCGCGCACGGGCCTGAGCAGGTCGCGCTCCGCCCCACCGCAGCACCGCTCAGCGGCGGACGTGCGGGCTGCGGTGCGGACGGCTTCCCGTCCTCGCCGAGGGGCGGCCGCTCACCGGTGGCCGCACCGCGGGGCCTCACCTTCAGTTTGGACAGTGCAGGCATTTCCGCGCCCTCACCTCGGGCGATGCGGACGGAGTCTCACCGGGCATGTCAATGAAACACTGGAAGGAGCCGGGCGCCCGGCATCGACTGGTCCCGTGAGGAAGGACGGACACATGAAGTTCCTGCTCGAAGTGACCGTGGACGGCGAGGCGTCGGCGGAGACGACCGCGAGGGAGCTGGGGCGCATTCTGCGTTACTGGGGCGGCAACCTGCACCACTACGCGATGAAGCCCGGCGACGGGTCCGCCGTCCACGACTCCGCGTACCGCGAGGTGGGCCGCTGGAGGCTCGTCGCGGACGGGGAACCGGCGGTGTGACGGCACGGCAGAAGGCCCGGGGCCGTGCGGTGGGGTTCCACCGCACGGCCCCGGGCCGCGTACCTGGGCGCGCGATCAGCCCTTGCGGGACGTGACCTCGTCGGTCAGCTGCGGGACGACCGCGAAGAGGTCGCCGACCACGCCGTAGTCGACCAGCTCGAAGATCGGGGCCTCGGCGTCCTTGTTGATGGCGACGATGGTCTTCGAGGTCTGCATGCCGGCGCGGTGCTGGATCGCACCGGAGATGCCGGCCGCGATGTACAGCTGCGGGGATACCGACTTGCCGGTCTGGCCGACCTGGCTGGTGTGCGGGTACCAGCCGGCGTCCACGGCGGCGCGCGAGGCGCCGACGGCGGCGCCGAGCGAGTCGGCCAGCGCCTCGATGATCGCGAAGTTCTCGGCGCCGTTGACGCCGCGGCCGCCGGAGACCACGATCGCGGCCTCGGTCAGCTCGGGGCGGCCGGTCGACTCGCGCGGGGTGCGGGAGACGACCTTGGTGCCGGTGGCCTTCTCCGAGAAGGAGACGGACAGCGCCTCGACGGCACCCGCAGCGGCCGCGGGCTCCACGGGGGCCGAGTTCGGCTTGACCGTGATGACCGGGGTGCCCTTGGAGACACGGGACTTGGTGGTGAAGGCGGCGGCGAACACGGACTGCGTCGCGACCGGGCCCTCGTCACCGGCCTCCAGGTCGATGGCGTCCGTGATGATGCCGGAGCCGATGCGGACCGCGAGGCGGGCGGCGATCTCCTTGCCCTCGGCGGAGGACGGCACCAGTACGGCGGCCGGCGACACCGCCTCGTACGCGGCCTGGAGCGCGTCGACCTTCGGGACGACCAGATAGTCGGCGAACTCGGGGGCGTCGGCGGTGAGGACGCGGGTGGCGCCGTGCTCGGCCAGCGTGGCGGCGGTGGCCTCGGCGCCGGCACCGAGGGCGACGGCAACCGGCTCGCCGATGCGGCGGGCGAGCGTCAGCAGCTCCAGGGTCGGCTTGCGGACGGCGCCGTCCGCGTGGTCGACGTAGACGAGAACTTCAGCCATGGGACTTCTTCTCTCCTGCTTGCGAAAGGTGAGGGGGCGGTGGGGGGCCGAAGCCTCAGATGAACTTCTGGCCGGCGAGGAACTCCGCGAGCTGCTTGCCGCCCTCGCCCTCGTCCTTGACGATCGTGCCGGCGGTGCGGGCCGGCCGCTCCTCGGCCGAGTCGACCTTGGTCCAGGCGCCTTCGAGACCGACCTCGTCCGCCTCGATGTCGAGGTCGTCCAGGTCCAGGGACTCCACGGGCTTCTTCTTGGCCGCCATGATGCCCTTGAAGGACGGGTAGCGGGCCTCGCCCGACTGGTCCGTCACCGACACGACGGCCGGGAGGGACGCCTCCAGCTGCTCGGTCGCGGCGTCGCCGTCACGGCGGCCCTTGACCACGCCGTCCTCGACGGAGACCTCGGAGAGCAGGGTGACCTGCGGGACGCCGAGACGCTCGGCGAGCAGGGCGGGGAGCACTCCCATGACGCCGTCGGTGGAGGCCATGCCGCAGACGACCAGGTCGTAGCCGGTCTTCTCGATGGCCTTGGCGAGCACCAGGGAGGTGCCCATGACGTCGGTGCCGTGCAGGTCGTCGTCCTCGACGTGGACGGCCTTGTCGGCGCCCATGGACAGCGCCTTGCGCAGGGCGTCCTTGGCGTCCTCGGGACCGACGGTGAGCACGGTGATCTCCGCGTCGTCCGCCTCCTCCGCGATCTGCAGCGCCTGCTCGACCGCGTACTCGTCCAGCTCCGACAGCAGGCCGTCGACGTCGTCGCGGTCGACGGTCAGGTCATCGGCGAAGTGCCGGTCGCCGGTGGCGTCGGGCACGTACTTCACACAGACAACGATCCTCAAGCTCACGCCGGCTCTCCTACTGCATCGTCATTACTGGGCTGCCTTGTTGCACGCAGCATAGGCGCCTTATGGGGCGGTTTCCGCTCGGGGCGGCGGGCGCCCCGCAACGAAATATTACTCGTCAGTACACCGGGAGCCTTCCCGGTAAGCAAGCGCTTTGAACTGTGACCTTGGCAACGCTGAGTAACCAGGTCTCTCAGTCCCGCAGGGCGTTGAACCGCCCGTGGTGGTAGAGCAGGGGGCGGCCCCCGCCCGCTCCGGGGTCGCCCGCGACGACCTCGGCCACGACCAGCCGGTGGTCCCCCGCGGGTACGCGTCCGACGATCCGGCACACCAGCCAGGCAAGCGCCCCCTCCACGATCGGCACGCCCTCGGGGCCCGGGTACCAGCGGGTCGGCGCGGCGAACCGGTCGGCTCCGCTGCGGGCGAAGGTCGCGGCCAGGTCCTGCTGGTGCTCGCCGAGTATGTGCACGCCGACGTGGTCGGCGGCGGAGACGGCGGGCCAGCACGACGACGCGGTCCCGATGCCGAACGAGACGAGCGGTGGCTCGGCGGACACGGAGGTCAGGGAGGTGGCGGTGAACCCGGCGGGCCGGCCGCCGCGGGCGGGACGGCCGGAGGCGGTGATCACGGCGACGCCGGCGGCGTGCCGCCGGAAGGCGGCGCGCAGCAGTTCGGGGCCAGCGGCCGCGGGGGCGGCGTCCGGACCGAGCGCGGGGGTGACCGTCATGGAGTTGTCCTTCTGCTGGTGCGAGGCGCGGTGGCGCGGGTGGGCGGTCCTTGGCTGCTCAGACACCCGGACAGAGCGCGCTCGCGCTGCGGGCGAGGTCGACGTGGACCCGCCCGACGAGAAGGAGTTCGTACGGCACGGGCGCCAGCCTGGCGAGCGGCGGCCGACGGCGTCAAGGCCGCACGACACAATGCGACGAGTGTCACGGCTGTTCGCGGCGCAGGTCACAGGACGTGGCCGAGGGCGGCGATCACGTCGACGCGGCGCGGCTGCCCGGCTGCGCGGCGCACCACGCGCCCGGCGGAGTCGAGGACGAGCACGGTCGGCGTGCGGGTGATGCCGAGGGCGCGCACGAGCGGGAGGTGCCGCTCGGCGTCGATCTCGACGTGGGCGACGCCGTCGACCATCGCGGCGACCTCCGCGAGGGTGCGGCGGGTGGCGCGGCACGGCTGGCAGAAGGCGGTGGAGAACTGCACGAGCGTGGCCCGTCCGCCGAGCGGCACGCCGAGCTCGTGCGCACCGAGCACGGCCGGGTCCTCCTGCGGGCCGCCGCCCCTCGCGTCCGTCGCCACCGTCGTCCAGCTCCTGTCTGTCGTGCCGTCGCTCCGCCGCGACCCGTCCGTCACGCACTGACTGCCCCGCATCCGCTCGTCGGCGCGTCCGGTCGCCGCCACGGCCGGGAACCATGACTCCGGTCCTCGCGTCCGGTGGCCGTCCGCCGGGTCCGCACGCCCGGGTCACGTGCCGCCGCGGTCCGGGATGCCGGGAAGGTCCCGCATGCGCCCGTGATCGGGGGGAACGTGACGAGCATCTCCCTGCGTTTCCCATCTTCCCAGGCCGTGCGGGGTGGCCTGCCCCCGGCCGCATGGGGCACGATCGGGCCATGCCGTTACCTACGGCCGCGTAACCTCGCCGGGAGCACCGCCCGGGTTGTGGAAGAAGGGTTTTCTCCTCGATGGCAGAACTCGTCTATCGGCCGGTCATCGGCGCCGCGCTGACCCTGTTCAAGGCGCTGGACCTCAAGATCGACGTGCAGGGCTCGGAGAACATCCCGCGCCAGGGCGGGGCCGTGCTGGTGAGCAACCACATCGGCTACCTCGACTTCGTCTTCGCGGGGCTCGCCGCCCGGCCCCAGAAGCGGCTGGTGCGCTTCATGGCGAAGGAGTCCGTCTTCCGCCACAAGGTGTCCGGCCCGCTGATGCGCGCCATGAAGCACATCCCCGTCGACCGGGCGCAGGGCGAGGCGGCCTACCGGCACGCGCTGGACGCCCTGCGGTCCGGCGAGGTCATCGGCGTGTTCCCCGAGGCCACCATCTCGCAGTCGTTCACCCTGAAGGGCTTCAAGTCCGGCGCCGCCCGCCTCGCCCAGGAAGCGGGCGTCCCCCTGGTGCCCGTGGCCCTGTGGGGCACGCAGCGGCTGTGGACCAAGGGCCGTCCCCGCAACCTGAAGCGCAGCCACATCCCGGTGACGATCCGCGTGGGGCAGCCCGTGGAGGCCCCGGCCGACCAGTACGCGGGCGCCATCACCCGGCGGCTGCGGGAGCGGGTCCAGGAGCTGCTGGAGACGGCGCAGCGGGCGTACCCGGTGCGCACCAAGGACGCGGCGGACTCCTGGTGGATCCCGGCCCACCTGGGCGGCACGGCCCCCTCCCCCGCGGAGCTGCGCGAGGCGCAGTAACGCTTCGGCAGCCCGCCGCGTGCTGCGGGTCAGTGCGCGGGGGACGCAACGTGCGCGGCGCCGCCTTCGGGAAGCTCCTCGGGCAGGATGCGCCACAGGTGGCGCCGGTCGGTCGCGGTCCGCAGGGCCGCGAGCACGCGCGGGTGGGGTGCGGCGTGGAGCTCCGGGTAGTCCGCCTCGCCCAGCTCCGGGCGCGCGGGGAACGCCAGGCGCTCCCCGTCCAGGGAGAAGCACGCGGTCACGCCGGGCTTGTTGCCGCGGCAGTCCTGCCGGTGCCAGGCCCCTCTGAGCCGGACGGCGACGAGGCCGTGGAGTGCGTGGCCGTCGCCTCCGTCCACGAGGCGCTGGTAGCAGAGGGCGGTGGGGATGTCCTCGGCCCGCAGCAGCGCTGCCAGGGCGTGCGACTTGGCGTAGCAGACGCCGGTGCGCCGCTCCAGGACGTCGGAGGCGCGCCAGGTGACGCGCGGGTCGCCGCTGTCCGCGGAATGGGGGACGGCGTCGCGGACGTACTCGAACGCACGTCGCGCATAGTCATACGAGTCCGCAGCCTGTCCGGCCAGTCGGGCGGCCACCTCGCGGACCACGGGATGATGATGGTCGATCACGTCGTCGGCCGCCAAGTACGCGGACAGGTCGGGGTTCTGCTGGATCAGCTGCATGCTTGCGGAGCATAGGTATGCGACCGACCGAGAGTCAATGAACTTTCAGTCAGCCGCATATCTATGCAACGCTCGCGAGATGGCCGGCGCCCCTGGGGCCCCTACTGGGCCATCTCCTCCTTCAACGCCTGGACGAAGGCGTCGACGTCGTCCTCGGTCGTGTCGAAGGAGCACATCCAGCGCACGTCGCCGGCCGCCTCGTTCCAGAAGTAGAAGCGGAACCGCTTCTGGAGCCGCAGGCTCACCTCGTACGGCAGCCGCGCGAAGACCGCGTTGGCCTGGACCGGGTAGAGGATCTCCACGCCGTCCACCGACCGCACACCGTCCGCGAGGCGCTGCGCCATCGCGTTGGCGTGCCGGGCGCTGCGCAGCCACAGGTCCTTCGCGAGCAGCGCCTCGAACTGCACGGACACGAACCGCATCTTCGAGGCGAGCTGCATGGACATCTTGCGGATGTGCTTCATGTGGCGGCCGACCTCGGGGTTGAGGACGACGACCGCCTCGCCGAAGAGCAGTCCGTTCTTCGTGCCGCCGAGCGTCACGACGTCCACGCCGACCGCGTTCGTGAACGCCCGCATCGGGACGTTCAGCGAAGCGGCCGCATTGGCCAGCCGGGCCCCGTCGACGTGGACCTTCATGCCCAGCCCGTGGGCGTGCTCGACGATGGCGCGGATCTCGTCGGGCGTGTAGACCGTGCCCAGCTCGGTGTTCTGGGCTATGGACACGACCTGCGGCATGGCCCGGTGCTCGTCGTCCCAGCCGAACGCCTGCCGGTCGATCAGCTCGGGGGTGAGCTTGCCGTCCGGCGTGGGCACGGTCAGCAGCTTGAGGCCCGCCATGCGCTCCGGGGCGCCGCCCTCGTCCACGTTGATGTGCGCGGACTCGGCGCACACCACCGCTCCCCAGCGGTCGGCCAGCGCCTGGAGCGCCGTGACGTTGGCGCCGGTGCCGTTGAACACCGGGAACGCCTCGGCCGTGGGGCCGAAGTGGCTGTGCATCACCCGCTGGAGGTGCTCGGTGTACTCGTCCTCGCCGTAGGAGATCTGATGCCCCCCGTTGGCGAGGGCGAGGGCCGCGAGGACCTCGGGGTGGGCTCCGGCGTAGTTGTCGCTGGCGAAGCCCCGCACCGACGGGTCGTGGTGGCGGCGGGCGTCGGTACGGGCCGGCGCGGACGGGATCATGCCTGCCGGGGTCACGGCTTGGGAGTCAGCCACAGACGCTGTCCATTCACTTCCTGGGCGGGCTGCTCCCAGACGCCGGCGACGGCGTCGGCCAGGTCCTTGACGTCGGTGAAGCCCGCGAACTTCGCATTCGGGCGCTCGGCGCGCATGGCGTCGTGCACCAGTGCCTTGATCACCAGGATGGCAGCCGCCGCCTTCGGCCCCTCCTCGCCCCCCGCCTTGCGGAAGGAGTCGGCGAGGGCGAGGGTCCACGCCTCCGCGGCGGCCTTGGAGGCGGCGTAGGCGGCGTTGCCCTCGGTCGGCTTGGCCGCACCCGACTGGCTGACCAGCACGTACCGGCCGCGGTCGCTGCGCTTGAGGGCCTCGTGGAAGGCGAGGGAGGTGTGCTGGACGGTGCGGATCAGCAGCTTCTCCAGCAGCGCCCAGTCGGCCAGGTCGATGGAGGCGAAGTCGGAGCTCCCGCGCCAGCCGCCCACCAGGTGCACCACTCCGTCGACGCGGCCGAACTCCTTCTCGGTCTTGTCGGCCCACTCGCGGGTGGCGGCGGCGTCGAGGAGGTCGACCGTGTCACCGGTCACGGTGGCGCCGCCGTGGGCGTAGCGTGCGGCGTCGACGGCCTCGGCCAGGCGTTCGGCGTCGGCGTCGGCGGCGACCACGGTCGCACCGGCCTCCGCGAGCCTGAGCAGGGCGGCGCGCCCTGCGGGGCCCGCCGCTCCGGCGACCACGATGACGGCGCCTTCCAGGGGGCCGCCGTTCCCGTTGACGTTGTCGGTCATGCTGCTCGTCTCCTCCGCACCCGGCGCGGGTGCCGTGTCGGTCGCCTGTGTCCTGCCTGCCTTCCCCGACGGTTCGGGGCTCACGCGGCCGCCTTCTCGACGTCGGCGGCGGTGATCCCCTTGGTGGAGGCGATCACGGACTTCAGCTTCTTGGCGAGCGCCTCGAAGAACATGCTGAGCGGAAACTCGTCCGGAAGCACGTCGTCCACGAGCTTGCGCGGCGGCTGCGACACGTCGAGGGCGTCCGGGCCCTTGGCCCAGCGGGAGCCGGGGTGCGGGGCGAGGTAGGTGGAGACCAGGTCGTACGCGGCGAACCAGTGCACCAGCTTCGGGCGGTCGATGCCGTCGCGGTACAGCTGCTCGATCTCGCCGCACAGCTGGTTGGTGACCTCGGGGGCACGGTCCCAGTCGATGTGCAGGGTGTTGTCGGTCCAGCGCACCACGCCGTGCTTGTGGAGGTACGCGAAGAGCAGCTGGCCGCCGAGGCCGTCGTAGTTGCGGACGCGGTCGCCGGTGAGCGGGAAGCGGAACATGCGGTCGAACAGCACCGCGTACTGGACGTCCCGGCCGTGCGGGTTGCCCTCGGCCTCGAGCCGGACGGCCTCCTTGAAGGCGGTGAGGTCGCAGCGCAGCTCCTCCAGGCCGTACATCCAGAACGGCTGGCGCTGCTTGATCATGAAGGGGTCGAAGGGCAGGTCGCCGTGGCTGTGGGTGCGGTCGTGGACCATGTCCCACAGCACGAACGCCTGCTGGCAGCGCTGCTGGTCGCCGAGCATCTCCCGGATGTCCTGGGGCAGGTCGACGCCGAGCACGTCGACTGCCGCCTCGGTGACGCGGCGGAAGCGCGCCGCCTCGCGGTCGCAGAAGATGCCGCCCCAGGTGAAGCGCTCGGGGACCTCGCGGACCGCGACCGTCTCGGGGAAGAGCACGGCCGAGTTGGTGTCGTACCCGGAGGTGAAGTCCTCGAAGGTGATGCCGCAGAAGAGCGGGTTGTCGTAGCGGGTGGCCTCCAGCTCGGAGAGCCACTCCGGCCACACCATGCGCAGCACGACGGCTTCCAGGTTCCGGTCCGGGTTGCCGTTCTGCGTGTACATCGGGAAGACCACCAGGTGCTGGCGGCCGTCCACCCGCTCGGCGGCGGGGTGGAACTCCATCAGGGAGTCGAGGAAGTCCGGCACGGCGTAGCCGCTGTCGGCCCACTTGCGCAGGTCGGCGACCAGGGCGCGGTGGTACGCGGCGCCGTGCGGCAGCAGCGGGGAGAGCGCCTCCACGGCGGCGACGACCCGGGCGAGCGCGGCGTCGACGTCCGCGCGGGCCGGGGCCCCCTCGGCGCCGAAGTCGACGGAGCCGTCCGCGGACTGCCGGACGCGGATCTCCTCCACGGCATTCTTGAGCTCCGTCCAGGCCGGGTGGTCGATCACCCGGGTCCCGGCGGCCACGGCACCACCGGCAACGTCCTGCACAAGAATTTCCGTCATTTCACTTCCTCCACGGGAGAACCTCGCGTCAAGGCACCGTATCCATGTGCGCGTTTCCACCACAAGGGGGGTTGGCGAAAATTATCCTGCGCCACCCCTCGGCAACCGTCGATTTTCCTGCGCGGTACCCCCGAATCGCACACTTAAGCCGCCTCGCAGGCGGCAGTTCACCCTCGGGGTAGCGGAGGGCGACTCCTTCACTACGCTGGGGAAGCATGCGTCCCCTCATCATCGGCCACCGCGGCCTCATGGGCGTCGAGCCCGAGAACACCCTGCGCTCCTTCGTCCGCGCGGAGCGGGCCGGCGTGGACGCCGTGGAGCTCGACCTGCACCTGAGCAAGGACGGGGTGCTCGTGGTGATGCACGACGCGGACGTGGACCGCACGACCGACGGGACGGGCCCGGTCGCGGAGAAGACGGCGGCGGAGCTGCGCGCCCTCGACGCCGGGTGCGGTGAGCGGGTCCCCCTCTTCGAGGAGGTGCTGGACGCGGTGCGGGTCCCGGTCCAGGCCGAGATCAAGGACGCGGCGGCCGCGCGGGTGCTGGCCGCGGTGCTGCGGCGGCGGGATCTGCTGGGCCGGGTGGAGGTCTCCTCCTTCCACGACGAGGCGCTCACCGCGATCGCGGCGCTCGCCCCCGGTGTGCGGACGGTCCTCATCGCCGAGCGCTGGGGGCCCGACATCGTCGACCGCGCCCTGGCGGCGGGAGCGTGCGGTCTGGCGCTCGGCATCAGGCGGATCACCCTGGAGGTCGCCGAGCAGGCCCGCGCGGCGGACCTCCGCGTCATCGGCTGGGTGGTGAACACGCCGCAGCACCTGCGCCTCGCCGAAGCGCTCTCCCTGGACGCCGCGACCACGGACCATCCTCCGCCGGCCCTCGGCCGCTGACGGCCCCGCACCGAAACCGCAGGACGGACGGGAGGCTGCGGCGGGCCGCGCGTCCCTGCGGCCCGGCGCGGAACCGGGGCGCGGCGGACCGGGGGACCGCCGCCCGCCCGACGGAGGAGCCGAGACGGAGAGCGCGGGCGGACGGGGAACCCTCCGCCTGGGCAGGAAGCGCCCCGGGCGGAAGGAAGCCGCGCCCGGCGCTGCCGCGAACCCTCGGAGACCGGTGCTCCACGCCACCGCGCCCCGCGGCGGCCGGCTTCCCCGTACCCACGGAACCCGACCGTCCCGGCTCCCCCGCCCCCGCCCGTGCCGCCCGGCGGAACCGCGACGCCCACCCACCGGTACCGGTCCGGGCACCACCCCCGCGGCCGCGGCCGTCCGGCAGGCACACCGGTCGCCGGTCCGCTCTCCGTACCGGCGGCCGGCGGGGCCCGGATGTCACCTGGGAGGAGCA
The DNA here is from genome assembly GCF_001865245.1 of Streptomyces sp. CC53. Taxonomy (GTDB): domain Bacteria; phylum Actinomycetota; class Actinomycetes; order Streptomycetales; family Streptomycetaceae; genus Streptomyces. Next base: position 49,531 of record NZ_MKXB01000144.1, read on the forward strand.
AGGCGCGCACCGCGCCTGCCCCCGCGGCGCGGCCGCACGGCGCTGCGGCGCCCCGCCGCCCGTGCAACGGGCGCGTCGGGCCGCGCCGAGCCCTCCGGTACGGGCCGCGCACCTCCCGCCGGGCACCCGTCGGGCGGCCCGCCGCGGCGCCCCGGCAGGCCGCCGCAGAGGGTGGCCCCGGGTGTAAGCCGGAGCCGTCGGGGCACTCGCGCGCTGGATTTCGCCGTCAGCGGCATGAATCCTGGACGGACAGGGACGGATCGGCCTAACTGGGACGGACGGTACGGACAGATGAGCAGTGGTTTCCTCGGACCCGAGGGCTTCGGCCCCGACCCGTTCAGCGAATTCCTGGCCCGCCTCTTCGGCGGTACGCAGGCCGCGTCCGCGGCCCGACGCGGCCCCCGGTACATCGACATCGCCCGCATGATGAGCGAGCCGACGCGGCGCATGGTGGACGAGGCGGCCTCGTACGCGGCCGAGCACGGCAGCCCGGACCTGGAGACGGAGCACCTGCTGCGGGCCGCGTTGGAGACGGAGCCGATCCGCGACCTGGTCGTCCGCGCGGGCGCCGACCCGGACGCCCTGGCCGCGGAGATCGACCGCACCGCAGGCGAGGGGCCCCCGCAGTCCCGCATCGCCGTCACCCCCGCCGTCAAGCGGGCGCTGCTGGACGCGCACGACCTGGCACGGCACATCGGCGCCTCCTACATCGGGCCCGAGCACGTGCTCGCCGCGCTGGCCGCGAACCCGGACTCCGCCGCGGGCCGGATCCTGCGGGCCGCCAAGTTCGACCCGGGGTCGGTGCCGTCGTCCTCCGGGCCGGCGCCGCAGCGCGGGAAGGGCGGTGGGCCCGGCGGCTGGGAGAACACCGCCGCCGACCAGCGTCCGGCGCCGCAGCACGGCACGCCGACCCTGGACAAGTTCGGGCGGGACCTCACCGACATGGCCCGATCCGGCCGCATCGACCCGGTCATCGGCCGGGAGGAGGAGATCGAGCAGACCGTGGAGGTGCTGTCCCGGCGCGGCAAGAACAACCCGGTGCTGATCGGGGACGCCGGCGTCGGCAAGACCGCCGTCGTCGAGGGCCTCGCCCAGCGCATCGCCGACGGCGACGTGCCGGACTCCCTCCTCGGCCGCCGGGTCGTGGCCCTCGACATGACCGGCGTCGTCGCCGGCACCCGCTACCGCGGCGACTTCGAGGAGCGGATGACCGGCATCATCGACGAGGTGCGGGCGCACTCCGACGAGCTCGTGGTGTTCATCGACGAGCTGCACACCGTCGTCGGCGCGGGCGGGGGCGGAGGCGGAGGCGAGGGCGGCTCCATGGACGCGGGCAACATCCTGAAGCCCGCCCTGGCGCGCGGCGAGCTCCACGTCATCGGGGCGACCACGATGGAGGAGTACCGCCGCTACGTCGAGAAGGACGCGGCGCTCGCCCGCCGCTTCCAGCCCATCCTGGTGCCCGAGCCGAGCACCGAGGACGCCCTGGAGATCCTGCGCGGGCTGCGCGACCGGTACGAGGCCCACCACCAGGTGCGGTACACCGAGGAGGCCCTGCTGGCCGCCGTCGAGCTCTCCGACCGCTACCTGACGGAGCGGTTCCTGCCCGACAAGGCGATCGACCTCGTCGACCAGGCGGGTGCCCGGGTGCGGCTGCGCGCCCACGCCCAGCCCACCGACGTGCGGGCCCTTGAGCGGCAGGTGGAGCAGCTCACCCGCGACAAGGACCAGGCGGTCGCGGCCGAGCAGTACGAGCGGGCGACCGAGCTGCGCGACCGCATCCAGGAAGTGCAGGCCCGCATCCGGGACAGCCGCAGCGAGCCGTCGAACGGGGACGCCCGCGACCGGGTCCTGGAGGTCACCTCCGAGGACATCGCGCAGGTCGTCAGCCGGCAGACCGGCATCCCCGTCAGCCGCCTCACCCAGGAGGAGAAGGACCGCCTGCTCGGATTGGAGCAGCATCTGAAGGAACGCGTCATCGGGCAGGACGAGGCGGTGGCCGCCGTGTCCGAGGCGGTGCTGCGGTCCCGCGCCGGCCTCGCCGATCCGCGGCGGCCCATCGGCAGCTTCCTGTTCCTCGGGCCCACCGGTGTCGGCAAGACCGAGCTGGCGCGGGCCCTCGCGGACGCGCTGTTCGGCAGCGACGAGCGGATGGTGCGGCTCGACATGAGCGAGTTCCAGGAGCGGCACACCGTCAGCCGGCTGGTCGGCGCGCCCCCCGGGTACGTCGGCCATGAGGAGGCCGGGCAGCTCACGGAGGCGGTGCGCCGCCACCCGTACTCGCTGCTGCTGCTCGACGAGGTCGAGAAGGCCCACCCCGACGTCTTCAACGTGCTGTTGCAGGTCCTGGACGACGGCCGGCTCACCGACTCGCAGGGGCGGACCGTCGACTTCAAGAACACGGTCGTCGTGATGACCAGCAATCTGGGCGCCGAGGCCGTCGGCACCGGGCGGGGCGTGCTCGGCTTCGGGGCCGCGGAGGCCGGCGGGGACGACCAGGCCGCGCGGGACCGGGCGCTGCGGCCGCTGCGCGAGCACTTCCGCCCCGAGTTCCTCAACCGCATCGACGAGATCGTCCTCTTCCGCCGCCTGGAGGGCCGGCAGCTGCGGCAGATCACCGACCTGCTGCTGGACGAGACGCGGCGCCGCATGCGCGCCCAGCACGTGGCGGTCGAGTTCTCGCCGGACGCGGTCGACTGGCTGGCGCAGCGCGGCTACCAGCCCGAGTACGGCGCCCGGCCGCTGCGCCGGACCATCCAGCGGGAGGTGGACAACGAGCTGTCGCGGCTGCTGCTGGACGGCCGGCTGCGGGACGGCGGCCGGGTGAGCGTCGGGGTGTCGGACGGCCGCCTGGACTTCCGCACGGAGTGATCCGCGGGCGTCAGCCCAGCCCGGTGAGGTCCTTCACGAGGAGTTCGAACCGCAGGTCGTCGCGGCGGGGCAGGCCGAAGCGCTCGTCGCCGTACGGGAACGGGGTCATCCGTCCCGTACGGCGGTAGCCGCGCCGCTCGTACCAGGCGATGAGCTCCTCGCGCACCGAGATCACCGTCATGTGCATCTCGCGCACGCCCCACTCGGCGCGGGCCCGCCGCTCGGCTTCCGCGAGGACCTGCCGCCCGAGTCCGCCGCCCTGCAGCCCGGGGCGCACCGCGAACATGCCGAAGTAGGCGGCGTCACCGCGGTGTTCGAGCTGGCAGCAGGCGACGATGGCACCGTCCCGCTCCGCGGTGAGCAGCCGTGAGCCCGGGGTGGTGATGACCGCGCGCACCCCCTCGGCGTCGGTGCGGCGGCCGTCCAGGATGTCGGCCTCCGTGGTCCAGCCGGCACGGCTGGCGTCACCCCGGTACGCCGACTCGACGAGGGCGACCAGTGCGGGCACGTCCGCCTCGACGGCGTCGCGGTAGGTCGGCTCGCCTGTGCCCTGCAGTGCGGTGTCCATCGTGTGGGTCTCCCCTCGGCTGTGCTGTCCCGGCGCCCGAGCCTAACGCGCTCCCCCCGTACGCCTCTGCGCGTGCGTGCGCCCCCGGGCCCCGGGGGCATCTCACGGAGGGCGATACGGGGAGGGGTGTGCCGGCGTGTCGGAGTGGCTGCTGGTGGTGCTGTGCGCGGCGACCGGGGCGTACTGCCTGGTCCGGAGCGTGCGGATGCGGCGCGCCGGCGCGCCGCGGGAGGGGCGGGAGGCCGGCGGCGAGGCGGTGATGGCCTTCGGGATGGCCGCGATGGGAGTGCCCGCGGCCGTGCTTCCTCCTCCGCCGGGGATGTGGGCGCTGTACTCCGCGGTGTTCGGCGCGGCGGCGGTGCGGGCCGCGTGGGCGGCGCGCCGCGGCCGGGGCCATCTGCACCATCTCGTGGGGTCGCTGGCGATGGTGTACATGGCGGTGCCGCTGCCCGGCGCGGGTCCGGCGACCGGCCACGCGGGGCACGCCGGGCACGCGGGAGGTGGGCTGCCGCTGGTGACGGGCGTCCTCTTGGCGTACTACGCGGTGTGGGTGCTGCGCACGGGCGTGATGCTCGTCCCTGCCGGACCGGCGGTGGGCGTCACGGTCGCCGACGGTCCGGCCGGGGGCTCCGCGGGCCTCGTCGTCGGGGGCCCGGCAGGCGCCGCGGCGGGAGGCCCGGCGGGTCCGGTCACGGGCCGGGGCACAGGCGCCGCGGACCCGACCGCGGGGGGCGGGGCGGGCGGCGGCCCGCCGGGCGACGGAGTGTGGGACGGACCGGAACTGGCGGTGGGCTGCCGGATGGTGATGGCGGTGTCCATGCTGGCGATGCTCGGCACGATGTGACCGCCCTGCCCGGCGGCCGGGGCGGACGACGTGGTGGCCGGGTCCGGCTCGGCGCACCCCCGGC
>NZ_MKXB01000144.1:53887-137982 GCF_001865245.1 Streptomyces sp. CC53
TTCGCGGTACCGCCGCCGCACTCCCGGGCACATGGTCGGCGCCCCGCGGGGAGCCACCGGTGCGGCAGCACCACGAGGCCCGCGGGCAGGGCGCCCGCAGCGGGCCGCCGCCGGAAGGCCGGTGCTTCCAGCCCCTCCATCATCCTTCCCCTGCGTGCTCCTCCTCCAGCCGGAGTGTTTCGCCCATGAGGCTCCGGGCCGTGGCATTGATCGGCTGAAGTCGACTTCGTACGATGAGGAAACATGAACCGGCCATCCTCCGTCCGCGGCGACCACTGGACGTTCCTGACGAATCACGCCCGCGTCCTGATCACCCTCGCCCGGGACCAGGACTGCCGCTTGCGCGATGTCGCGGAGCTGATCGGCATCACCGAACGCGCCGTACAACTCATCGTCGCCGACCTGGAAGCGGCCGGGTACCTCACCCGGACCCGGGTAGGCCGCCGTAACCAGTACACGATCGACCCGACCGTCGCCCTGCGCCACCCGGCGGAAGCCGGCCACCCGGTCGGCGACCTCCTGGCCACCTTCCTGCACCGCGAGGACAGCTCGGCCGCCGAGCAGGAGGGCCCCGCCGCCGGGCCGGCCGCCGGCTGACGTTCCGGGGCGACGGCGGGCCACCGCCACGCGCCCCTGCGCGCCCGCCCCGCGCTCCCCCGGCGGGCCGGGCCCACGCGTCCGGACCGAGCCGGACGGCGCGGGCTGCCTGCCGATGGCACTGTGGGCTCATGGACGGCTACTGGTCGACCCTCCTGCTCGTCGGCGCGCTCATCGTGCTCAACGCGTTGTTCGCCGGGAGCGAGATCGCCCTGATCTCCCTGCGGGAAGGCCAGGTCAGACGCCTGGGCCGCAGCGACAGGGCCTCCGCCGCCCGGCTGGTGCGGCTGGTGGAGGACCCGAACCGGTTCCTGGCCACCATCCAGATCGGCATCACCCTGGCGGGCTTCCTCGCCTCGGCCACCGCGGCGGTCGCGCTGGCCGAACCCCTCGTGCCCGCCCTGGGCTTCGCGGGGCGGGCCGCGGAGCCGCTGGCGATCGGCCTCGTCACCCTCGTCCTGACCTTCGCGACCCTCGTCGCGGGCGAACTCGCGCCCAAACGCCTGGCCATGCAGTACGCCGAACGGTGGGCGCTGCTCGCGGCCACCCCGCTGGACGTGCTGGCCACGGCCTCCCGCCCGGTCGTGTGGGCGCTGAGCCGGACCACCGACCTCCTCGTCCGCCTCTTCGGCGGCGATCCGCGCGAGACGGAGGAGCCCCCGAGCGCCGAGGAACTGAGGGACATGGTCGTCGGCCACCGGGGCCTGACCGCCGAGCAGCGGACCATCATCTCCGGTGCCCTGGAGATCCACGAGCGGCCGCTGCGGGCCGTCCTGATCCCGCGCCGCCAGATGTTCACCCTGCCCGACGGCACGCCGGCCGCCCAGGCCCGCGTCGACCTGGCCCGCTCGGGCCACTCCCGCGCCCCGGTCGTCCGGGCCGGGCACGTGGACGAGGTCGTCGGCATCGTCCACCTGCGCGATCTGATCACCGCCGACGACGGCTCGTCCGTCGGCGCCCTCGTCCACCCCGTGCCCTTCTACTCCGACTTCATGAAGGTCTCGGAGGCGCTGCGGCGCCTGATGGCGGCCCGTCAGCAGTTCGCCGTCGTGGTGGACGAGCACGGCTCCGTGGGGGGCATCGTGACCGTCGAGGACCTCCTGGAGGAGATCGTCGGGGAGATCTACGACGAGACCGACCGCGACGTGTCGGCCGTGCGCGCCCAGCGTGACGGCACCCTGCTGCTGCCGGGGGGCTTTCCCGTGCACGACCTGCCCGACCTGGGTGTCGACGTCGGCGACCTGGCCCACGGCCCGTACACAACCGTCGCGGGTCTCGTCCTGGCCCGGCTGGGGCACCTGCCTCAGCGGCCGGGGGAGAGCGTCCGGCTCGGGGACTGGTCCGTCGAGATCACCGGCGTCGACCGGCACGCCGTCACGACGGTCCGCCTCCGGCCCCTGCGCCGCTGACCCGGCCCCTCCCAAGACCGGCGCCCCGCACCCGCGGGCGGCTCCTCGGGGCCCGCGCGGTGTGCCCCGCGGCAGGGCGCTCCCCACGCGACCCTGCTCCGGGCGCGCGCCGCGACCCACCGTACGGCCCGTACGGCACGGCCCTGTGCACGGCCCGCACGGCGTGGCCCACGGCCGGGCCCGCCGTCGGGGGCCGTGCCGGAGGGCAGCCGCGCCCCACGGGGCGCGCGGCGCGCACCGCTCAGCGCGCGGCCTGCTGGTCGGAGTCGTCCCGCTTCTCGGGGTGCGCGCGCAACGAACCGGGGTGTGCCTTGGCCGTCGGGTCCTGCCGGGTCTTGACGAGGCTGGCGACGGTGACGACCGCGAGGACGACGGCGATCACGGCGAGGCTGACCGGGGTGGGGATCTCGGGGACCTGCTCGCTCACGTCGACGTGCGCCCAGTGGAGGATGAGCTTGACGCCGATGAACGCGAGGATCAGCGCGAGACCGGTGGACAGGTAGACCAGCCGGTCGAGCAGCCCCTTGACGAGGAAGAACAGGGCCCGAAGGCCCAGCAGGGCGAAGGCGTTGGCGACGAAGACGATGTAGGCCTCCCGGGTGACGCCGAACACCGCGGGGATGGAGTCGAGCGCGAAGAGCAGGTCGATACTGCCGATGGCGAGCAGGACGATGAACAGGGGGGTCACCATCCGTCGTCCGTCGACGCGTGTGGTGAGTCTGCCGCCGACGTAGTGCGGGCTGACCGGCAGGAGCCTGCGGGCCGCCTTCACCATGACGTTGTCGTCGATGTCGGGGTCCTCGTCCCGGTGCCGGAACAGCTGCACGGCCGTGTAGATCAGCAGCAGGCCGAACAGCAGGAACATGAACGAGAACAGCGCCAGCAGGGTGGCGCCCAGCGCGATGAAGATCGCCCGCATGACGAGGGCGAGCACGATGCCGAAGGTCAGCACCTTGTGCTGGTGCTCCTCCGGCACGGCGAAGGTACTCATGATGATGACGAAGACGAAGAGGTTGTCGACCGACAGGCTCTTCTCGACGATGTAGCCCGCGAAGTACTCGGTGCCGTACTGGCCGCCGTACCGCAGGCCGAACCAGACGCCGAAGCCCACCGCGACGAGGATGTAGAACACCGACCACGCCGTGGCCTCGCGGAACCCGACCCGGTGCGGGCGGACGGCGGCCAGGATCAGGTCGACGGCGAGCAGGGCGAGGATCAGGCCGACGGTGGCGGCCCAGACGGTTGCGCTGATGTCCAGCACCTGTCCTCCATTTGTTGTCCGCTTGTTGTCCGCTTGTTGTCCGCTTGTTGTCCGCGCCAGGTCCCGGGGCCTGGGGCCCGGCTGTGCGCTCGGTCTCGGTGGGTGACGGATCCCGGTTCCCTACCGGTCGACGGGCGGTCGGTCCTGGTCGCCTGTGGGTGGTCGATGTGACCCCGCCGGTCCATGTCTCCGGTCGATGGTCGGTGACCGCCGGTCGTGCCTGCCGGTCGGTCCTGGTCTCCGGTCGGTGCGCGATGACCCGTCAGTCGTGCTCGCCCGTCGGGGCTCGTCACACCGGTCGATGGTGCTCCCCTTCGGTCGCCGATCCGCGGGCGGCCGCCCGCGCCGACCGGCGTCGGTCCGGCCCGGTGACGCGTGTCCCGGTGACAGCCGTCGCGGCGCCGGTCCCGGCTCACCGGGGCCGGTGCCGGTTCACCCGCGAGACCGCCTCCCTGCTCCGCCCCCGGTCCTCATTAACGGCTTCACTCCCGCTGCCCCGGGCGGGCCCGGTCCCCCGGCGGGCCCCCGTCCGGTGGACGCGCCGTGTCCGAGGTGCCGGTCGGTGCGGTGAGCAGCAGGACCACCCCCAGAACCGCCGAGACCACGGATGCAGCAAGGATGCCGACCTTGGCCTGACCGATCAACGCCGCGTCGGTGAAGGCGAGGTCCGTGATGAACAGGGAGACGGTGAAGCCGATACCGCCGAGCGCGGCGGCCCCCAGGATCTCGCGGCGGTGCATGTCGGCGGGCAGGGTCCCCCAGCCCAGCCGCCGCACCGCGTGGGCGACCCCGCCGATGCCGACGATCTTGCCGAGGACGAGTCCGGTGACGACCGCCCAGGTGACGGACTGCCCGAGGGCGTCGCCGAGCGCGCCGCCGCGGAGGTCCACCCCCGCGTTGGCCAGGGCGAACACCGGCACGACGAGGAAGGCGCTGACCGGGTGCAGCGAGTGCACGAGGTCGTTCAGGATGTCGCGTCCGCCGACGGGCCGGGCCGGTGTGAGCAGTCCGAGGGCGACCCCCGCGAGCGTGGCGTGCACCCCGGACTCCAGGGTGGCGAACCAGACCAGCAGCCCCACGGGGACGTACGCCCAGGGCGAGTTGACGCCCGCCCGCCGCATCCCGGCGGCGAGCAGCAGTCCGCCGACGGCGGCGGCCAGCCACCACAGCCCGACGCTCTCGGTGTAGAAGAGCGCGATGACGCCGATGGCGAGGATGTCGTCGACGATGGCGACGCTGAGCAGGAACAGTTTCGCGCCGGTGGAGGCGCGGCGGCCCAGGAGGGCGAGGATCCCGACCGCGAAGGCGATGTCCGTGGCCATCGGGATGCCCCACCCCCGGCCCGCCTCGCCGCCGCCGGCCAGGGCCGCGTACAGCAGCGCAGGCAGTACGACGCCGCCGACGGCGGCCAGTGCGGGCAGGGCCGCGACGCGGCGGTCGCGCAGCTCCCCGACCACCAGTTCCCGCTTGATCTCCAGGCCGATGACGAAGAAGAAGAGGACCATCAGCGCGTCGTTGACCCAGTGCTGCAGGTCGAGGCTGATGCCCGCCTCCCCACCGCCAAGGGTGAACTCCTGCTCCCAGAACTCGGCGTATCCGTCGGCCGCCGGACTGTTCGCCCACACGAGCGCCACCAGCGCGGCGAGGACGAGGACGACACCGCCCGCGCTCTCGGCGTGCAGGAACGCCCGCAACGGGGACAGGACCGCCAGCGTCGCGCGTCTGATGGGACCGGTCACGCCTGCCGTCGCCTCCTGTCACGGTGGTCGCGTTCGCCCGCGCGGGCGGCGCACACGTTCGCTCCGACTTTCACAGAGATCCGTACGGGCCGCAGCCGCGACCCACCGGACGGCGCGGTGGGCGCCCCGCGCGTCCCGCGCATGGACGCAGGGACCGGCGGCCCCGCCCTCCGGTCACGCGGGCGGCAGGCGCATCGGGAGGGCCGGGGCCGACACCCCACCGGGGGTCCGGCGCAGGGAATCGCTCCGCTTCGGCAGCAGTTCCCGTCGGTGCCGCGCGGCAGCCTGTCCGCGGCTCGGGCCGCCCGGTGCCGGTGACATCCCGCTCGCACGCGGCCGGTCGCCGCCGCGGGGCTCCGCGGCAGGACGCGGGCGGTGGACGCACCCGTGGGGGCGGCCCCGCCGATCCGGCCCGCGCCCCGTCATGGGATGACCAGGGCGTTCAAGCCCTGGTGACGGGCGGTACGGGTGCTGACTGCCGGGGGCGCGACTCCCCTCCGGACCAGGTGGGCCTGGCGGTGGGCATGGCGCACCCGGGGGCGCCGTGGCGGGTCCGCCGGGATCTCGGCCCGGCCTCGCCGGACGCTCTACGCCGAAGGCAGCGGCAATCGGCGGACGACGGTCCTGGACGCTTGGCCGGCTCCGCCGGAACCGAAGGGGGCGCGCGGCGCGGCGTACCCGCGCAAGGGGGCGGCAGGCCGTGCCCGGCCCGCGCTCGGGTCGTCGGCGAGGAGGAGCGGCGAGCCCGCCGGGCGGGGTCAGGCGCCGTACGGGCGGTGCTCGGCCGCCAGCCCGAAACGCGGGTGCCCGCCCGGTTCGCCGGGGGGGGCGGGGCGGCACGTGATCGCCCGGTTCGTGCACCCGGAGCACGCGGCGCCCACCGAGGACATCGCGCTCTACGGCAACTCCCACGGTGTGGCCCCGTCACCGCCATGACCGCCGTCCACGACGTGATGCAGACCCTCACCTGCGACGTGGCGGCCTTCTGCGTCGGCCGGGCCGCGTCCACGGCGGCCGCGCTGCTCGCAGCCGGCGCCCCCGGCAAGCGCCATGCGCTCCCCGGGGCGCGCGTGGTCCTGCGGCAGCCTTCCCTCGAAGGCCCGCTGCGCGGGCGACCCGTGGACCTGGACGCCCATGCCCGTGAGCTGCTGCGCCGGCGGGAGCAGATGGCGGGTCTCCTCGCCTGGCACACCGGGCGGGAGCCCGATCGGGTGCGTGCGGACCTCGCGCGTGACCTGGTGCTCGACGCGACCGGCGCACAGGCGCACGGCATCGTGGACGAGGTGCTCGCCGCCCGCGGGGAGGCGGACCGGTGACCTCGCCCCGCCCCTCGGAGCCGCCGCCCCTGCCCGCACTGACCCGGGCGGAGGGAGCCTACGTCGACGGCTACCTGGACGTCGTGGACCTGCCGGCCCGGCTCAGTCCCGCCCGCTGCTCGCACACGTACGGCGCACTGCGGGCGGCACAGGCGCTGGCCGCACGGGCCGCCGCGCTGCGCGACGCCCCGGCTCTGATGCACGAGCGGGGCGAGCACGAGGTGCACACCCCGGCCCTGGCGCGTGCGCTGCGTGCGCTGGACGGTGAGCGGCGCACCGGTCGCGTGACGCTGCCTCAAGATCCCTTGCGCTGACCGGTTTCAGGCCCGTCCGTGCGACGGGCCCTCGCCCGTTCGGCCGACGCAAACGGACGAACTTCGTACGGCGCGACTTGCGGGCGCAGTGGACGCAGTCGGCGGCGCACGGCCGCTCCGCCGCTGGTACGGGGCTCAGCAGCCCTACGCCACGGGCCCGTACGGAAGCGCTGTCCACCTGATCGGACCATTCGTGACGAGGCTCACACCGCCCATTTCGCTCTCGGGATTCCGGCGTCCGACGGGAAAGATCCGTCTCGACGACAAGCCCCCGCCGGCCCGGCGGGGCGGTCCGGGCGGACGCCGAGTCCTGCCGCCGCACGGACGCCAGGTCGACACCAGTGGATCGGCAGGAGTGGAGGACCCGAGCAGTACGGGACGGCCGACCGCGCACCAGCGGGGCCGGTGTCCCTTGGGGTGAAGCCGCGTCAGCGGCCGGGCATCTTCGTCCTGTCCGAACCCGACAGGCAATCCTTCACAGGCGGACTGACGAAGGGTACTGCCGTGCCGACGCAGAATCAGGTCCCGTCCCCCCTCGCCCCCGAGTCCCCCGCGGCGCCGCCCCCCGCGGAGGGAGCCGCGCAGCGCACCGGTGGCCACCACACCACCGGCCACCACTCCACCACTGCCCGGGTCGCCCGCGCCCTGTCCGCGCTCACCCTCGCCGCCGTGGGCGGGACACTGCTGACGCCCGGCGCCGCACCGGAGGCGCAGGCCGCCCCGGCCGCGGCGCACAAGGCGCTGAACGTGGCCGCGTCCAGGAAGGGCTCCCCGTACCAGTGGGGCGCCACGGGCCCCCACCGCTTCGACTGCTCGGGGCTGACGCTCTACTCGTACAAGCGGGTCGGCAAGAAGCTGCCCCGCACCGCTCAGGCGCAGTACAACAAGACGCGCCGGATCTCCAAGAACCACCGCCGCAAGGGCGACCTCGTGTTCTTCCACGGCCGCGGCGGCGTCTACCACGTGGGCATCTACGCCGGGAACAACAGGATCTGGCACTCGCCGAAGCGCGGGTCGTGGGTGAAGCTGGACCGCATCTGGTCGCGATCGGTCTCGTACGGCCGCGTGCGCTGACCCCGCGGACACAGTCGGCGCCCTGCCGAGCGGTACGGGGGCACGCGGGGGCACCGCCCCGCGAACGCCCCCGTGCCGTCGAGGTGCGACGCCGTGCCGGGCAGCAGCGGTAGCCGGCGGCTACGGCACGGGGGCGGGCCAGGGCAGGGCGATCCACACCGTCTTGCCGCCCTCGTCGGTCGGGGTGACCGACAGGCGGCCGCCGCGCTCGGCGGCCAGCCACCGGATGATCACCATGCCGCGTCCGTTGTCCTGTTGGACGGCTGCCGGGAGCCGCTGCGGCCAGCGCGGGTGGCTGTCGGTGACCCCGACGCGCAGCCGCTCCTCCCGCTCCAGGCGTACGTCGACGGTGAACGTGGGCGACTGGCCGAAGGTGTGCTGCACGGCGTTCGTGGCGAGTTCGGAGACGATCAATCGGACGGCATCACCGATGTCGGCGCCTTCCGGCAGGCCCCAGTCGGCCATGACGTCGCTGACGTATCTGCGAGCGGCGGACACCGAGGCCGGATCGCTCGGCAGAGTGACGGACGCTTCCTGGTGATCTGCCATGGCGACACTGTCCCTTTCCCGCCGGGGCCGGGTCTGCCACGCGACTGCGGGGGCTGGCACCATCGGCCTCGGACTGTGTGCTTCGCGTCGTCAGACTGCCACCGATGTCACCGGGGCGAGGACCGATCCACCAAGATATGCGGACGTCTGTCGCTCGATGCGGTGAACTCTGCCACGCGCGAGCGGATTCGCCGGATCCTGCGACCAGAAACGGAATGACGAGTTCCGTCCCTGCTCCCAGCCGGGAGTCACGTCACGTGCGGACCGGCGGCCCGGCGCGCCCTGCGGACCGCGGTGCGGCTTCACCCGCACGTGCCGGCACCCAGGCGGCCGGGCCCCGTTCCCGCCCCGGGACACGCGGCGCGGCGCAGGCCGCTCAGTCGAGGACGTGCCGCAGATAGGCGTGCGGCGCGGCGAGGAAGCGGCGCCAGTGGTCGACGAGTTCCAGTTCCCGCCAGGCCACACGGCGCATGCCGTGCACCCCGACCTCCACGATGTCCGCACCGGGCAGCGCGGTCAGCAGCGGGGAGTGGGTGGCGCACACGACCTGGCCGCCGTTGCGCACGAGTCGGTCGATGTGGCCGAGCAGTTCCAGGCAGGACGTGAAGGACAGCGCGGCTTCCGGCTCGTCCATCACGTACAGCCCCGGCGCCGCGAACTTGCTCCGGAACGCGGCGAGGAACCCTTCGCCGTGACTGACCTCGTCCGGCCCGACCCCTTCGCGCTCCAGTGCGTCGAGCGCCGTCTCGGCCCTCAGGAAGAATCCCTTGCGTGCGGACCAGCTGCCCAGCATGCGCCGACCCCCCGGGGCCGCGTCGAAGCGGATCCGCTCGCCCAGCACCGACTTGGGGCGGTGACTGGCGTAGCGCCAGCCGTGCGACCCGCCCCAGGAGTCCAGGCCGAAACCCTCCGCGAGCGCCTCGACCAGGGTGGACTTGCCCGAGCCGTTCTCCCCGACGAGGAAGGTGACCGGAGCACTGAACCGAAGACCGTCCTCCAGCAGTGCCCGCACACACGGCACCGACCAGGGCCACTCGCTCTCGTCACGGTCGGCCACATGTACGTACGCGTGTTCGATGATCACTGCCGGATTCTCCCACAAAGCAGGACGAGAACGTCCGGTGCGCTTGACCCGGACCCTCCGCCGACGGGACCCGGCGCGGTCGCGCACGCGCGCGGGCCGGGCGGAACCGGCCACGGGGCGGCTCGACCGCCGCCGGGATCGCGTAGGCGTGGGAGACCGGGACGCGGCGCGGGGCCCGGCGGTGCTGCTCGGCGGTCAGGCGGGGACACCGGCCCCGTTCAGGACAGCGGCCATCTCGGCCGCGGGCAACGCCGGGTTGGCGCCCGCGCTGGAGGCCAGTTCCGGGATATGGAGCGCCTCCCGCAGCCGGCGGAGCGGCAGGCGGGGGTCGCCGACCGCCGTCTGCCGCGTCCGGACCTCGGGGTCATGGCTGAGCCGTTCGATCAACGCGGGCGTGGCGGCCGGGTCCCGGACGGCCAGCCGGCGGTGGTTCCCGTCCGGGTGGTCCGCACAGCGTGCGGCGAGACCCTCCCGGGGGAAGCGAGGGTGCCCTTCCGCCATCCAGGCGGAGAACGTCCCACCGAGCCGTGCGAACACACGCATCAGGACCTCCTCCGGGGTGCCGGGATGGTGAACGCTGAGGCGGTTCTCCACCACCGGGTCCTCGACGCGTGCGAGGAGGCGCACCAGGTCGGGCGGCAAGTGGGGGCTCCGGGCGGCGGCGCGCCGGAGCAGCGGGTGGGCGGAGGTCGCGGCTCGACGCAGCACCTCGGGGTCGGCGAGCCCGTCCTGCACCCACTGCACGCCGTCGCCCCGGTCGAGGTCCCCGACCGTGAAGTCGATCGCCGCGCGCCGGGTGTCGTCCAGCTCGGGCCTGAGAGAGACCGCGAGCCGTACGGCTTCGTCGGGGTCGACGGCGAGCCGCTCCACGAGGTCGGCGGGCAGCGACGGGTTCTCGGCGAGGGCCGCCAGGTGCGTCCGCTCGGCGACGCACCGCTCGGCGACGGCACGGACGAGGAGCCCTCGGCGCAGCGCCTCGGCGGCGGCCTCCGGATCGCGGAGGAGCCGGGCGGTGACACGGGCGTCCCGTCGACACTCCCGCTGTGCGGCGGCCCGCCGTACGTCGGGGTCGGGGTCGGCCAGAAGAGCCGACCGCTCCCCCGGTGCCAGCTTCTCCCAGGCGCGCGCGGCTCTCCGGCGCGCTGCGGGATCGCCGTGCGCGGCCAGGGAGGCCACGAACTGCGGGGTCAGGTGGGGCGAGTCCAGCAGGGCCGTCCGCACGGCACGGTCTGGATCGTCGAGCAGGCGAGCGCACACGTCGTCCGGTAGCGGCGCGACCGTCGTCCGCGGGTCCCACCACTCGGGTCCGTACGCGAGGGCGGCCCGCACCGCGGGGGAAGGGTCGTCCACGAGGCGGGCCCGCTGGGCGGGCTCCGCCCCCGTGCTCCTCGCGAACGCGATGCGAGCGCCCGTGTGCGGATGGGTCAGGATCACCGCGACGGCCGGCTCGGGGAGTGCGGCCCGCTGGAGTGCGTGGCGGGGCGGGCCGTCACCGCCGCCGTCGAAGGCGAGCAGGCGCAGCAGCAAGGGTGCCGGGAGCGCAGGGTTGCGGGCGACTCCGTCCAGTGCGGACTCGTGGAACGCGGTCACGCCCCCTGCTCCTGTCCCCGTCGGCTGGTCCACGACCGCGGTCGGCCACCCCGTCGGGCCGTCCGGTGGGCGGGCTGCCGCGATCGGCCGGACAGCGACCCCGTCCGTCCGGCCGGGTTCTCGGTATGCCGGGTGCTCACCGCAGGTCGCGCCGAGCCGGCCTACGCGCAGGGCGACGTACGCAGGACGACAGCCACGGCCTCATCGATCAGCTCCTCCGTCAGGTCCGCGCGTGCGGTGAGGCGGAGGCGCGAGATGCCGTCGGGGACGGACGGGGGGCGGAAGCAGCCGACCGCGAGGCCCCCGGCCCGGCAGCCAGCGGCCCAGCGCACCGCCGCCTCCGGGGACGGGGCGTGGACGGAGACCACCGCCGCGTCGGGGCGGGCAGCCGTCAGCCCTGCCGCGGTCAGGCGGCCGTGGAGCCCTGCCGCCACCGCGCGGGCGCGCGCCGCGCGCTCCGGTTCGCGGCGCAGCAACCGCAGGGCGGCGAGGGCGGCGGCCGCCGCGGCGGGGGCGAGGCCGGTGTCGAAGATGAACGTGCGGGCGGCGTTCACCAGGTGCTCGACGACGCGGGCAGGACCCAGCACCGCTCCGCCCTGGCTGCCGAGCGACTTGGACAGGGTCACCGTGGCCACGACGTCCGGGGCGCCGGACAGGCCGGACGCGTGGGGGGCGCCCCGCCCGCCGTCGCCGAGGACGCCGAGGCCGTGTGCGTCGTCGACGAGCAGCGCGGCGCCGTGCTCGCGGCAGACGGCGTGGAGCGCGCCGAGCGGCGCCGCGTCGCCGTCGACGGAGAACACCGAGTCGGTGACGGCGAGGGCACGCCGGCCGGCGTGCGCGGCCAGGCTCTTGCGCACGGCGTCGGGGTCGGCGTGCGGGACGACCGCGGTCTCTCCCCGGGCGAGCCGGCAGCCGTCCACGAGGGAGGCGTGGTTGTCGGCGTCGGAGACGATCAGGGACCCGGGGGCGCTCAGCGCGGTGACGGCGGCCAGGTTCGCGGCGTACCCGGACGAGAAGACGAGGGCGGCCTCGAAGCCGCAGAAGGCCGCGAGTTCCCGCTCCAGGTCGGCGTGCAGCTCCGTGGAGCCGGTGACGAGCCGGGAGCCGGTGGCGCCCGCGCCCCAGAGGCGGGCCGCGTCGGCAGCGGCGCCGGTCACTTCGGGGTGGCGCGCCAGGCCCAGGTAGTCGTTGCCGGCGAGGTCCAGCAGGCCGGTGTCGGCGGGGCGGGGCCGCAGGGTGCGGACGAGCCCGGCGTGGGCGCGCCGGGCTGCCTCGTCGGCGATCCACGCGAAGGCGCCCCCGCCCCGTTCCCGGTCTGCCGGCGGCCCCGGGGGGTCGTGCGGCTCGTACGGTCCGCTCGGCTCCTGCGGCTGCTGCGGCATGCGCCCGGTCCCTTCCTGCGGCCTGCTGCCCCGGCATGGCGTCCGCGTGGCGGGTTTGTAGGCAGCGCACAGACCCTAGCGAACGGCAGGCCCGGTCAGAGTGTGGTCATCCACACACCCCGTGTGGGCCCTGTTGTGGGTTTCCACCTTGGCCCGGGGGTACGGCATGGGTCAGGATCAGCGCCATGGACCTGTTGAACACGCTGGTGGACAAGGGGCTGCGGCGTGAGCTGCCGAGCCGAGATGAGGCGCTCGCCGTGCTGGCGACCTCCGACGACGAGCTGCTGGACGTGGTGGCCGCGGCCGGGAAGGTGCGGCGCCACTGGTTCGGGCGGCGGGTGAAGCTCAACTACCTGGTGAACCTGAAGTCCGGACTGTGCCCCGAGGACTGCTCGTACTGCTCCCAGCGGCTGGGTTCCAAGGCGGACATCCTCAAGTACACCTGGCTGAAGCCGGAGGACGCCTCGAAGGCGGCCGCGGCGGGGGTCGCGGGCGGCGCCAAGCGGGTCTGCCTGGTCGCGAGCGGCCGGGGCCCCACCGACCGGGACATCGACCGCGTGTCGAAGACGATCGAGGCCATCAAGGAGGAGAACGACGGCGTCGAGGTCTGCGCCTGCCTCGGCCTCCTCTCCGACGGCCAGGCGGAGAGGCTGCGCTCGGCGGGAGCCGACGCGTACAACCACAACCTGAACACGTCCGAGGGGACGTACGGGGAGATCACGACCACCCACACGTACGCGGACCGGGTGGACACGGTCACCAAGGCGCACGCCGCCGGCCTGTCCGCCTGCTCGGGCCTGATCGCGGGCATGGGCGAGACGGACGACGACCTCGTCGACGTCGTGTTCGCGCTGCGCGAGCTGGACCCGGACTCCGTGCCGGTGAACTTCCTCATCCCGTTCGAGGGCACCCCCCTCGCCAAGGAGTGGAACCTGACGCCGCAGCGTGCGCTGCGCATCCTGGCGATGGTCCGGTTCGTCTGCCCCGACGTGGAGGTCCGGCTGGCCGGCGGCCGCGAGGTGCACCTGCGGTCCCTGCAGCCGCTCGCCCTGCACCTGGCCAACTCCATCTTCCTCGGCGACTACCTGACCAGCGAGGGCCAGGCGGGCAAGGCGGACCTGGAGATGATCGCCGACGCTGGCTTCGAGGTGGAGGGCGCCGACACGACGACGCTGCCCGCGCACCGCGCGGACGCCGTGGGCGGCGGCTGCGGCTCCGGTGGCGGCTGCGGCTCGGACTCCGGCGACGTGTGCGGCACCGCGCCGGACGCCGCCGCGGGCTCGGTGCCCGAGCCGGCCGACGGCGCGGCGCGGGCGCAGGACGCCGGGGCGCAGACCGCCCCGGGCACCGCCCGGACGGACCTCGTCGCGGTGCGCCGCCGCGGCGCGGGCACCGACCTCGCCCCCAATGCCTGAGCCGTCCTACGACCCGGCCCGGCTGATCGCGCTGGACCGGGAGCACGTGTGGCACCCGTACGGTCCGATGCCCGGACGGGCCGACCCGCTGGTGGTGGCGTCGGCGTCCGGGGTGCGGCTGCGGCTCGCGGAGCCGGTCCACGGCCAGGCCGAACTCGTCGACGGCATGTCGTCGTGGTGGTCGGCCGTGCACGGCTACAACCACCCCGTGCTGAACGAGGCCGTGCGCGGCCAGCTGGACCGGATGAGTCACGTCATGTTCGGCGGGCTCACCCACGAACCCGCCGTCCGGCTGGCCACCCGTCTGGTGGAGATCACCCCCGAGCCGCTGCGGCACGTGTTCCTCAGCGACTCCGGCTCGGTGTCCGTCGAGGTCGCGGTCAAGATGTGCCTCCAGTACTGGCGCTCCACCGGCCGCCCGGCCAAGCAGCGGCTGCTGACCTGGCGAGGCGGCTACCACGGGGACACCTGGCAGCCGATGTCGGTGTGCGACCCCGAGGGCGGGATGCACGAGCTGTGGTCGGGGGCGCTGCCGCGGCAGGTGTTCGCGCCCCCGCCGCCGGCGGTGTACGAGGAGGGGTACGCGCGGGAGCTGCGCGCCCTGATCGCCCGGCACGCCGACGAGCTGGCCGCGGTCATCGTGGAGCCGGTCGTCCAGGGGGCGGGCGGCATGCGGTTCCACTCCCCGGCGTACCTGCGGGTGCTCAGGGAGGCATGCGACGCCCACGGTGTGCTGCTGGTGTTCGACGAGATCGCGACCGGGTTCGGCCGCACGGGCACGCTCTTCGCCGCGGACCAGGCGGAGGTGTCCCCCGACGTGATGTGCCTCGGCAAGGCCCTGACCGGCGGCTACCTGTCGATGGCGGCGACGCTGTGCACGTCGCGGGTCGCCGACGGCATCTCCCGGGGCGAGGTCCCGGTGCTGGCGCACGGCCCGACGTTCATGGGCAACCCGCTGGCGGCCGCCGTGGCCTGCGCGTCCGTCGACCTGCTGCTCGGCCAGGACTGGGCGGGCGAGGTCAAGCGGATCGAGGCGGGTCTGGCGGAGGGCCTGGCCGGCGCGCGGAAGGCACCCGGCGTACGGGACGTCCGGGTGCTCGGCGCGATCGGGGTGGTCCAGCTCGACCACCCGGTCGACATGGCGGCGGCGACGGCGGCCGCCGTGCGGGAGGGCGTGTGGCTGCGCCCCTTCAGGGACCTGGTGTACGTCATGCCGCCGTACGTGACGGGCGACGACGACCTGGCGTTGATCTGCCGGGCCGTGCGCGCGGCGGCGGAGGAGGGCTGAGATGGCATCTGCACACGGCGTCGTCGTGGTGACCGGCACCGGCACCGAGGTCGGCAAGACGGTGGTGACGGCGGCGCTCGCCGCGGTGGCGGCGGCGCAGGGCCGGTCGGTGGCGGTGCTGAAGCCGGCGCAGACCGGCGTGGGTCCGGGCGAGCGGGGCGACGCGGACGAGGTCGCACGGCTGGCCGGGGACGGGGTCGTCGGCCGGGAGCTGGCGCGCTACCCGGAGCCGCTCGCCCCGGCGACGGCGGCCCGCCGCGCCGGGCTGGCTCCGGTGCGGCCGCGGCAGGTCGCCGAGGCGGCGGAGAAACTGGCCGCCGAGCACGATCTGGTGGTGGTGGAGGGGGCCGGCGGGCTCCTGGTGCGCTGGGACGACGAGGGGAGCACCCTCGCGGACGCGGCCCGGCTGCTGGGCGCGCCGGTGCTCGTGGTGGCCGCCGCGGGTCTGGGCACCCTCAACCTCGCCGCACTGACCGGCGAGGCGCTGCGGGCACGGGGCCTGGAGCAGGCGGGCGTGGTGGTCGGCAGTTGGCCGGCCGCTCCGGGGCTCGCCGAGCGCTGCAACCTGTCCGACCTTCCGGTCGTCGCGCAGGCCCCGCTGCTGGGAGCGGTGCCGCAGGGCGCGGGCGCCCTCCCGCCCGGGTCCTTCCGCGCCGCCGCGCCCGCGTGGCTGGCCCCGGGCCTGGGCGGCACCTGGAGCCCGGACGTGCTGACGGCCTGACCGGGCCGCCCGGTGGCCCCCGTGGGCGGGGCGCGGAGGCGCGGGCGGTCCGCCCGGGCCCCGGGCGGCGGCCGGGACGGTGCCGGCGACGGGGGGCGGCGGGACGTTCGCCGTCGCGGATGCCTCAGCCGCCTCCCGAGGCATCGCGTCATGGCCGCGGGGTACGACGGCCGCGCCGTCCGCACGGCGCCGCGGCTCCGGTCGCGGCCCTCGGCGAGCGGCAGGTACCGGCACTCTCACCAGGGGCGTGGGAGAACGGACATCAGCGGTGGCCCAGCACGTTGACCACCCGCCCGCCGGGGTCACGGACGAAGAATCGCCGCACACCCCACTCCTCGTCCTGCAAAGGGTGGACGATCTCCGCTCCGCTCTCCCGCATGACCGCGTAGGCCGCGTCCACGTCGTCCACCTCGATGCTCATGTCGGGGGCGACCGGCGCGGTCCTGTCGTCGGTCATGAAGCTGATCTGCGCTGCCGGGCTGGACGGGGAGGCGAGCGTCATGATCCAGCCGTGGTTCATGACCTCCTCGAGGCCCAGCAGGCCGTAGAACTCCCGGCTCTCCCGCACAGCCCGGGACCGGACGGTGGGCACGACACGGCGAACGGCCATCGATGACTCCCCACGGGAACGCGCCTGCTTTCTGGTCCGTCCAGGAGTACTACGGCACGCCCGCGGCCGCACGCGCTTTCGGCACATGAACCGGCCTGCTCTTCCGCCCCGGGCGTCCAACGGCTCCTCGTACCCGGCCGTCCGGTCTGCGTCCGAAGTCCTCCGGCACGGCCACCGGCCGGGCCGCCGAGGCCGCATGGGCGGTGTCCGCTCAGGGATTCACAGCCGGGGGTTCACAGACCGGGGTTCACAGCCGGGGGTTCACGGTCCTGGCACCGCCGCGGCACCGAGGGCAGGGCCCCGGGGACGACCATCCGGATGAACCTGTGTGTCGGCAAGTCGCCACCCCCTCCAGGTGCCGCGGCCGGTGCGAGGCTGGTGACCGTGATCAACCGTCGTACGTTCTTCAACATCTCGGGTGTGGCGCTGACCGGTACGGCAGCCGCGACCTCCCGGCCCGGCGTCGCCTCGGGTGCAACGCGAGGGCCCGACTCCGGCAGCGCACGCTCCGAGGCCGCTCTCACCATGGCCCGTCGCGTGCTCCTCACGGACAGCGCCCACACGGATCTGACCCTGCAGTACCTGAGGCTCCTGACGGGAAACGCCCGCCTCCCCGGCAGGAGGAAGCGACGGGTACTGGTCGTGGGCGCCGGCGTCGCCGGGCTGACCTGCGCCCGCCTGCTGACCGCGGCCGGGCACGATGTCCGCGTACTGGAGGCGAACAGCAACCGGATCGGCGGACGCATCAAGACCTTCCGCGGACACACCTGGCAGGATCCGCGGCTGCGCGCCGAGGCCGGGGCCATGCGCGTCCCCTCCACCCATGTGCTCACCCTTGCGCTCGCGGACTCGCTCGGCGTGGCGCGCAGGCCGTTCCACCTGACGGACGTACCCCCCTCCCCCGGCATCGTCTCGGGGGACAGCCGGGTCTCCTACCGCTCCTGGACCGGGGAGGTGTTCAGCACCGGCACCAAGGAGCCGTACAAGGCCGCAACGGGGCGGGGAAGCCGATTCGTGCACGTCAACGGCCAGACCCTGACCAAGGCGGAGTACCTGCGCGATCCGCGTCCGGTCAACAAGAGCTTCGGGTGGGACAGCGCGACGTCGTCGTCCCAGGCATGGGCGGAGGCACTGGAGAGGACCCGCTCCTACACCCAGACGCGGAACGCGGACGGAACGTGGTCCGACAAGCCCATCGTGGACCGTGTGGAGGGCATGGCCCAGCTCCTGGACGACCTGGGCGACATGTCACTGCACCAGTACCTCACCGACGTCGCGGGATGGGACACCGCCCAGATCCAGGCTGTGGGCACTCTGGAGAACCTCACCAGCCGGCTCTCCTACGGGCTGCTGCACTCCGCCTTCGGCGCGGTGAACATCAACCCCTCCATGACCTATTTCGAGTTCAGCGAAGGCACCGACAGCCTGACCCGGGCCCTGGCCCGCGGCCTCCGCATCGAAACCGGCCGGGTCCTGACCGGGGTGTCCTGGCACGACCGCGGGGTCACGATCCACGCCGCGCCCGAAACTGGACCCGAGGACGAGGCGTTTCACGGGGGCACAGGAAAGACGAGGTACACCTACGACGCCGAAGCCGTCGTCCTGGCCGTTCCCTTCGCCGCGCTCCGGCACGTCACGTTCGACCCGATCCTGCCCTACGGGAAACGGCGCGCCATCATCGAACTGCACCACGACACCGCGCACAAGGTGCTCATCGAGTTCACCCGTCGCTGGTGGGAATGGGACGAGGACACCTGGAAGGCAGAGCTCGGCAGCGCCTACAGACCCGCCCCCCACGGCCCGGCCGTGCCCGCCGTCGGAGGAGGCTGCGTCTCCGACGAAGCCAGCAGGTTCGTGTACTTCCCTTCCCATCCCTCCGACGACGGGTCTCCCGGAGGGGTGGTCCTGGCCGCGTACAACTGGGCGGGCGACGCGCTGCGCTTCGACGCCCTGACGCCCGGTGACCGGCGCACCGAAGCCCTCGACCACCTCGCGGCACTGTACGGCGCACGCATCCGCCGCTTCGCCACCGACCGCTGCGTCTCCCAGTCGTGGCTGCGCAACCGCTGGGCTCTGGGCGAGGCCGTCATCGAGACCCCGGGACAACTCCTCAGCCTCGGACCGCACGTCTTCCCGCCTGTCGGCGACAGCCTGTACTTCGCCGGCGACCACTGTCAGCCCCGCTACCACGCCTGGATCGCGGGAGCCGTCGCCTCGGGAACCGAAGCAGCCCTCCAGGTCGCCCATGCCCACTGACAGCGGCCGGAGAGACGACACAGGCCGCGCGTCACATCAGCCGCAGTGCACGCCGGACGACCCGTCCACACCGTCCCCCACACCGACGCCCCCCGCATCCCCCACACCGCCACCGCCGTCATCCACGTCGCCGCCCCCTTCACCCACGTCGCCGCAATCGTCGCCCACACCCACATCCCCACCCACATCCACCGCGGTGCCCTCCGTGACGCCCACCGCGGTGCCCTCTCCCGCACCCACCCGGCAGGCGCCGTCCCCTACCGCGCCGGCCGGGCCCGGCACCAGCCCTCCCCCGCTCGATCCCGCAGCCCCGCCCGACGCTGTCGCCCCTTCACCGGCACAACCACAGCTGTCACCGGTTCCGGTGGCCCCCGCTCCCGCCGCCGCGCCACCACGCCCCGCCCTTGTCCGTGGCCTCCCGGCCGAAGTGACCGAGGCGGAGGTCCCGCGCGCCGCAGATCCCCCATCCGCGCAATCCGCGAGCTCCGACCCCGCACGGGCCGAGGAGGAAACGCCGACGCCGGCCGAGGCGGACCCGGCGCCGACAGCACCACGGACACCGGTCATCGCGACTCCGCCCGCACAAGTCGCGCAACCCCGGGAAACGTCCGGGCCCGATCTCCTGACCATCCTGGTCGTGCTCCTGCTGATCGCCGTCATCATTCCCGCCGTGGCCGCCGCGGCATCGTCCGCAGGAGGGGGGAAGAAACGTTGATTCTGGTTCTCACCCTGGTCCCCGTCGTGGCGGTCCTGTACAGCGTCGGGCTGCTCCTCGCGATCGGCAGGCACCCCGACGACGACTGTGCACCGCACGCAGCCCTCACCGCGGTCCCGAACGTCCTGTCCGCGGTCTTCATCCTGCTGTCGAGTTTCGAGGTCGTCACCGGCTGGGCCAACCGCACCGCGGCCCAGCCCATCAAGCCTCCGGGAATCGTCTTCGCCGTGGACGTCCTGGCCGCCGGCGTGCTCCTCGCCTACCCCGCCCTCGCCGGGCTCCCGAACACCCGTCGGCACCAGATCCTGCTGGGCCTGTTCGCCCTGCCGGTCGGCGCGATTCTGAGTCTCGCCTGGTACCTGCAGAACTGATTCCCCCAGGACCAGCACGGACGTACGCATCTTCTCGGGGGCTGGGCAGACGCCCGGACGAAGGCCGCTTCCGCGTGGCCCGAGTACCGCCCCCTTTCGACAGCACACGTGGAGGATCAGGCCGGGCCTCACGGCGGGGAGGCGCCGGGGAGCGCTCCCCGGTGCGCCCGGACGCGCCGGCGTGAGCGTGCAGGCGCCGGAACGCCGCGGGCACGGGCGCGGATGCCCTACGGCGGGCGTGAAGCACGGGCGCGGGCGGCATAGGGTGCCCGCATGCGAGCCACCGTGAGCGAGATCGTGTTCGACTGCGCCGACCCTGCGGCGCTGGTGCGCTTCTGGGCCGGGCTGCTCGGGGGCGACCCCGTGGACCGGGGCCCGGACTGGTCGTACGTGGAGCCGCCGGGATTCGTGCGGGTGGCGTTCCAGCGGGTCCCTGAGGGCAAGTTCGCGAAGAACCGGCTGCACCTGGACCTGGCCGCCGGGGACGTGGAGGCCGCCGCGTCCGAGGCGGTGCGGCGCGGTGCGGAACGGGTCGGCGGCGTCGTCGGCGACGAGCAGGGGCCGTTCCAGGTGCTCCGCGACCCGGAGGGCAACGAGTTCTGCTTCGTGGGCGGCTGACCGCACGCCGGCGGGGAGGACACGGCGCACAATCCGGGTATCGCCCGTGTAGCCGCCGTGTCTCCCGAGGAGGTCGCGATGACGGACCGCAGGACCAGGGCCGCCCGCACCCGCGGGCCCGTCCACCATCCGCTGTTCGCCCGGTTCTACGCGCGCGTGAGCGTGCTCGGCGAGACGAAGGCCGGGATCGGCGCACACCGCAGGGAGCTGCTGGACGGTCTGGCGGGCCGGGTCGTCGAGGTCGGCGCGGGCAACGGCCTGAACTTCGCCCACTATCCGTCGGCCGTCTCCGAGGTCGTCGCCGTGGAGCCGGAGCCGGTGCTGCGCCGGATGGCCGTGGAGGCGGGGCTGCGGGCGGACGTACTGGTGGACGTGGTGCCGGGGGTGGCGGAGGCGCTCCCGCTGAAGAGCGAGGCGTTCGACGGGGCCGTTCTGTCCTTGGTGCTGTGCAGCGTGCGGGACGTGCGGCGGTCCCTCAGCGAGGTGCGGCGGGTACTGCGCCCGGGCGGGGAACTGCGGTTCTACGAGCACGGCAGGGCTCCGGGACGGGCCCTGGCGACGGCTCAGCGGGTGCTGGACGCCACGGTGTGGCCGCGCCTGCTCGGCGGGTGCCACACCGCCCGCGATCCGCTGGCGGCCGTCGAGGCGGCCGGGTTCGAGGTGGTGACCTACCGTCGGCTGCGGGTGCCCGGGCAGGGCGCGCTGCTGCCGACGTCGCCGCACGTACTGGGCGTGGCGCGGCGCCCGCTGTCCGACGGCTGACCGCCGCCCGGAGCCCTCCGGCCGCCGGACCGGTGATGAGTGCTGCCTACAATCGGGCATGGATGCGCGGAGGATACGTTGACGTCGCCCGCTGCCCGCCTCGACGCGGGGAAGGACCTGCCGGGGAGGGCCGCGGCCGCCCAGCGCCGGGTGCTGGCCGTGCTCGTCGCGGCGCAGGTGCTCAGCGGCGCCGGCCTGGCAGCCGGTATCACGGTGGGGGCGCTGCTGGCGCAGGAGATGCTGGACTCGACGCGCCTGTCGGGGGTGCCGAGCGGCCTGTTCACGGCGGGCTCCGCGGTGGCCGCGGTTCTCGTGGGGCGGGTGTCGCAGCGCCACGGGAGGCGGCCGGGGCTCGCCGCCGGGTACGCAGCGGGCGCCGTGGGCAGCGCCGGAGTCATCGCGGCCGCCGTGGCGGACAGCGCCCCGCTGCTGTTCCTCTCCCTGTTCGTGTACGGCGCGGGCTCCGCCACGAACCTCCAGGCCCGGTACGCCGGGGCGGACCTGGCGGACTCCCGGCACCGGGGCCGGGCCGTGAGCACCGTGCTGGTCGCCACGACGCTGGGCGGGGTGGTCGGCCCGAATCTGGCGGCTCCCACGGGGGCCGTGGCGCAGGCCCTGGGCCTGCCCCGGCTCGCGGGCCCGTTCCTGCTGGCGGGCGCCGCGTACGCCGCGGGGGCGCTGTTCCTCGCGGTGTGGCTGCGGCCCGACCCCCTGCTGCTCGCACGCGAGATCGCGGCGTCCCCGAAGGAACCGGAAGGGCCCGCCGAGGGCGCCGCCGACCCGCCGGACACGGTCGCACCGCCCCGCCACGGCCTGCCCCTCGGGGCAGGGATCATGGGCCTGGCCCAGCTCGTCATGGTGGCGATCATGACGATGACGCCGGTCCACATGCACGCCCACGGGCACACCACCGCGGCCTCCGGCCTGGTGATCTCCCTTCATGTGGCGGCGATGTTCCTGCCGTCGCCGCTGACCGGGTGGCTCGTCGACCGGGTGGGCCGGCTGTGGACGGCGTGCGCGTCCGGGGTGGTCCTGCTGGCTGCGGGGCTGCTGGCGGCGAGCGCCCCGCCGACCTCGCTGCCGTTGCTGGCGGTTGCCCTGGTGCTGCTGGGGCTCGGCTGGAACCTGGGGCTCATCAGCGGCACGGCACTCATCACGGACAGCGCGGCCCTGGCGACCCGGGCCCGTACGCAGGGCATGGTCGACGTGGCCATCGCGGTCTCCGGGGCGGTGGGCGGCATGGCGTCCGGGTTCGTCGTGGCGGACGCCGGCTATCCGGTGCTGGCGGCGGTCGGCGGGGCACTGGCCCTGACGCTGCTCCCCGCGGTCGCCCTCGCTGGCCGGGCCCGCAGCGCGCCGCACGGTCGGGCCTGAAGCCCGGGACACGCAGCAGCGCGACGGACGGGCGGACGCGAGGCTCATGCGCGGCGACTGCCGTGCGGGCCGGGGACGTGCACACGACGGCTCCGTGCGGGCCCGGGGCCGAAGCGCGGGGACGCCCACGGAGCTGCCCACTCCGCAAGCGGGAACAGGGTGCCGGGCCGGACGCGCAGCCGCCAACCGGACGAGGCGCCCCGCTGCGGCTGCCGTACGGGCGAGGGACATGCACGCGACACTGCCGTGCGGGCCCGGGGCCGAAGCGCAGGCCACCCGCGCGGCTGCCCACGGGGCGGACAGGCTCAGAGTGCAGGCCCCGACGCGCGGCCGCCAACAGAACGAGGCGCCCCGCTGCCTCTGCCGTGCGGGCGAGAGCGGATGCGTGGCTCGGCGACGCGTGGCTCGGGGTGGGGCGGGCTCGCAGGAGTTCGGCCGCCGTACGGGCCTGTGTCGCCGACGCGCGCGGGCCGCCGCCTCACCGGCCCCGTACGCCCGTTCCTCACCGGCTCCGGCGCTCGGCCGCCGCGTGCCACCAGCCGGGCGGTGAGGGCCCGTCGACGCGGGCCGTGGGCTGGTCGGGGTGGAGTCCGAGGCGCCACAGCGCCTCGGGCAGGATCCGTACGTCCCACCAGCCGCGCCAATGGCCGTCGGCCCCGGGCGCGCAGGCCAGCCCGAAGGACACCTCGTCGTAGGGGAAGGGCATCCAGTCGATCCCGCGTTCCCGCAGTCAAGCCCTCAGGGCGGCGCGCGGGCCGCGGGCGCCGGGGGCGTTCTCGTGGCGGAGGACGGTGATCCAGTCGGCGTGCGGGTCGCGGTACGGGGAGGTGGCCATGACGTCATGATGCCGCAGCGGCCGGCGGTGCGCGCCGGCGGCTCCGCGGGGTGCCTGAGGAGTGGGCGGGCGGCCCGCGCCGGCGTGGGCCGCCCGCGCCCGGTGGGCTACAGGGTCCAGCGCTTCAGTTCCGTGGCGATGGCCCGCACGTCGGCACGGCCGCTCTTGACGAGCCGTGCCAGGTCGCGGACGCGCTCCGGTGACGTGGCCACGCGGAGTCCGGACGCGACGAGGTAGCCGTGCGCGACGGCGCAGGCGAACAGCGCGTTGGAGTGTTCGAGCGCCGGGACGTGCAGGAGCAGTTGGAGCAGGGCGGCGGCGCGAGTGTGGGGCTGGTCGTAGACCGCGATGTCGAAGATCTTGGCGTCGTGGCGGCTGACGGCTGCGACCAGGGCGCCCCAGTCGGCGACCTGCGGGTCACCGGGCGTCTTCTGCTCCGCGACCATGAGCAGCCAGGCGAGGTCGATGGTCGGGTTCATGCGGGTCGGCCGCGCTCCGGGGCGGAGGCCGCGGGCCGGGGCGTCCCCGTCCCCGGCCGGGGCGGCGGTGCGGCCGTCACCGGCCGGCCTCGGGGCGGGGCGCGGGCCCCCGGCTCGTGTCGCCGTGGAACTCCTCGGCGAACACCGCCTCGTACTGCTTCATGAAATCGGCTGCCGCCTCCACGAAGGTGCGGCCGGTCTCGCCGACGTCGCGGCGGACGAGTTCCTCGATGTACCGGTTCACACTGACCCCCCGCTGCTGTGCCATCCGGCGGGCGGCCTCGGCCGTGGCCTCGTCCACCCGTACGTTCAGCTGAGTCTTCGCCATCCCTCCACGCTAGCGCCGATGCGCTAGCAGAACAAGGGTGAGGGTGCTGCGGAAACCCGGTCGACGGGACGCCCCGGCGGTGCTGGGATACGACCGTGAATGATCTCCGACTGCGTATACGGGCAGCCGCACCCGAGGACCTGGACCGCGTCCTGGCGTTCTGGCGGACGGCTGCCGAGGGCACGAGCATCAGCGACGACCGCGACGGCGTCGGCAGGCTGCTGGCCCGCGACCCGGAGGCACTCCTGCTGGCGGAGGAATCCGGCGACGGCACCCTGCTGGGCACGGTGATCGCCGGGTTCGACGGCTGGCGGTGCCACCTGTACCGGCTCGCAGTGCACCCCGACCTGCGGCGTCGCGGCATCGGGACCGCCCTGCTCACGGCCGCCGAGGAACGGTTCGTCCGGCTCGGCGGCCGCCGCGGGGACGCGATGGTCCTGGACGGCAACGAACGGGCGCACCACGCGTGGCGCGCGGCGGGGTACACGCGGCAGCACGAGTGGAGCCGCTGGGTCAGACCGCTGACGGACTGACCGGCGGCCGACCGGTCGGCCGTCGGCTGGTCGGGGCCGCGCTCCTGACCGATCATGGGACGGAGGTGAACCGATGACGGAAGTGCTGCTGCTGCTCGTGGCGCTGCTGCTCGCCCTGGCGTGCGGCGGGTTCGTCGCGGCCGAGTTCTCCCTCACCACGGTGGAGCGCGGCGCCCTGGAGGCGGCCGCCGAGCGCGGTGAGCGGGGAGCGCTCGGCGCGCTCAAGGCCGTGCGCTCGCTGACGTTCCAGCTGTCGGGGGCGCAGCTCGGCATCACCGTCACCAACCTGGTCGTCGGCATGCTGGCGGAGCCGTCCGTCGCGCGGCTGCTGAGCGGTCCGATCCGCGGCCTCGGGCTGTCGGCGACCGCGGCGTCGTCGCTGGCCCTGGTGGTCGGCACGGCGCTGTCGACCGTCGTACTGATGGTGGTCGGCGAGCTCGTGCCGAAGAACTGGGCCATCTCGTCACCGCTCGCCGTCGCCAAGGTGGTGGGCACGCCGCAGCGGCTCTTCAGCACCGCGTTCAAGCCGCTGATCAGCCATCTCAACAACACCGCCAACCACACGGTCCGCAGGATGGGCCTGGAGCCCGCGGAGGAGCTCGCGTCCGCGCGCAGCCCTCAGGAGCTCGTGGCGCTCGCCCGGCACTCGGCCAGGGAGGGCGCGCTGGAGGCGGACACGGCGGAGCTGTTCGTCCGCACGCTCAACCTGGCGGAGCTCACCGCGGAGAACGTGATGACCCCGCGGGTGCAGGTGACCGCGCTGGAGGCACAGGCCACCGCCGAGGATGTCGCCAACGCCACGCGGGCGACCGGCCTGTCCCGCTTCCCCGTGTACCGCGGCAGCCTCGACACGGTCATCGGCACGGCCCACATCAAGGACGTCCTGGCGATCCCGGCCGAACGGCGCCCCCGCACACCGGTCGTCGACCTGCTGCAGGAGCCGGTACTGGTGCCCGAGACGCTGACGGTGGACCGTCTGCTCGACCGGCTGTACGGCAGGGCACCGATGGCCGTCGTCATCGACGAGTACGGCGGCACGGCAGGCGTCGTGACGATCGAGGACATCGTGGAGGAGGTCGTGGGCGAGGTCCGCGACGAGCACGACCCGCACGAGACGCCCGACCTGGTGCGCGCGGGCGTGGACGCCGACGGACGGGCCCTGTGGTCGGCCGACGGCTCGGCCCGCGCGGACCAGTTGCGGTCCATCGGGATGCGCATGCCGAACGGACCGTACGAGACCCTGGCGGGGATGGTCGCGACGGCACTGGGACGGATCCCGGTCGCGGGGGACGGTGTCGAGGTCGCCGGCTGGCGGCTGGACGTCGTGGACGCCACCGGCCACCGCGCCGCGCGGATTACGCTGCACGCCCCGGCACCGGGCCCCGGCGGCAGACTCGGCGGCGGCGACCGCGACGACGGCGCGGAGGCCGGGGACGCCCACGGGGACGACGGCGGGGAGGTGGCGCCGTGACCGCGGTCCAGCTGCTGATCGGCTTCCTGACGCTGGTGCTGAACGCGTTCTTCGTCGGCGCCGAGTTCGCCCTCATCTCGGTGCGGCGCAGCCAGATCGAACCGCAGGCCGAGGCGGGGAACCGGCGGGCCCCCAGCGTCCTGTGGGGCCTGGAGCACGTGTCGGCGCTGCTGGCGGCCGCGCAGCTCGGCATCACGCTGTCGACGCTGGTGCTCGGCATCGTCGCGGAGCCGGCCATCGCGCACCTGCTGGAGCCGCTCTTCGAGGCGCTCGGCGTGCCGCACGGGCTGGTGCACCCCATCGCGTTCGTGATCGCCCTGACCGTGGCGACGTACCTGCACATGCTGCTGGGCGAGATGATCCCGAAGAACGTCGCCCTGGCCGAACCGGTCCGCACGGCGCTGCTGCTGGGGCCTCCGCTGGTGGCGGTCGCCCGCACTCTCCGCCCGGTCATCTTCACGGTCAACGCGTTCGCCAACGGACTGCTGCGGCTGCTGCGGGTGGAGACCAGGGACGCGGTCACGGCGACCTTCTCCGACGACGAGCTGGCCCGGATGGTGACCGACGCCGGGGACGCCGGACTGCTGGACGACCGGGCCGCGGAGCGCCTGCACGACGCGTTGGAGCTGGGCCGCCGACCGGTGCGGGACGTGGTGATGCCCGTGGAGCGGGTGGTGTACGCGCAGCGGGGCGTCTCGGCGGCGGACCTGGAGGGGCTGTCGGCGCGGTCGGGGTTCTCCCGCTTCCCCGTGGTCGACCCGCATCGCCGCATCCTCGGCTACCTGCACGTGAAGGACGCGCTGGACATCGTGCCCCGGGAGCTGCCGCTGCCGGACGCCGCGCTGCGGCCGATCGCCAGGGTGCGGGCGGCGACCCCGCTGGACGACGTGCTGACGGCCATGCGCCGCAGCCGCACGCACCTGGCGGCCGTGCTCGACGACGACGGGCGGATGGCGGGCCTGGTCACGATGGAGGACGTCCTGCGGGAACTGGTCGGCGGCCGCCCCCCGGCGGAGTGACGTCCCCGGCCGGACACCCGACATACCGCACGGTATGATCGCTGGGCCATGAAGACCACTGCCACCTACACGAGTTTCGTCGCGGTCGGCGACAGCTTCACCGAGGGCATGTCCGACCTGCTGCCGGACGGCACCTACCGGGGCTGGGCCGATCTGCTGGCGGCCCGCCTCGCCGCACGCTCCCCCGACTTCCGGTACGCCAACCTCGCCGTGCGCGGCAAGCTGATCGGACAGATCGTCGACGAGCAGGTGGCTCCCGCCGCCACGATGCGCGCCGACGTGGTGACGCTCGTGGGCGGCCTCAACGACACCTTGCGACCCTCGTGCGACATGGGGCGGGTGCGGGCCCTGCTGGAGGAGGCGGTGGAGCGCCTCGCGCCGTCGTGCGGCCGACTCGTCCTGATGCGCAGCCCCGGCCGCCGCGGCCCGGTCATGGAGCGCTTCCGGCCCCGGATGGAGGCACTCTTCTCGCACATCGACGAGCTCGCCGCCCGGCACGGGGCCGTGGTCGTCGACCTGTACGGCGCCGAGGCGCTCGGCGATCCGCGGCTGTGGGACGTGGACCGGCTCCACCTGACGGCGGAGGGCCACCGGCGGGTCGCCGAGGCGGTGTGGCAGGCGCTGGGCCTGGCGCCGGAGGAGGACTGGCGGGCGCCGCTGCCCCCGGCGCTGCGGCCGCCCTGGCTGGAGCGGAGGGTGGGCGACCTCCGGTTCGCGCGGGAACACCTGGGGCCGTGGATCGGGCGGCGGCTCACCGGCCGCTCGTCGGGGGACGGCCGCCCCGCCAAGCGCCCGGACCTGCTGCCGTACGAGGCGCCCGCGTCGTGACGGCGGCGCGGCGGGCCCGCAGGTCCGGCACGTGACGGGGCTCTCGTAGCAAGCCACAATCAAGGGCGCCGCGCCGGCCTGCACGAACCGCCAGTAGAATGCGGTCACGTGACTGCCAAGCCCCGCATCCCCAATGTCCTCGCCGGCCGCTACGCCTCCGCCGAACTCGCCGTCCTGTGGTCCCCCGAAGAAAAGGTGAGGCTGGAGCGGCGGCTGTGGCTCGCCGTGCTGCGCGCCCAGAAGGAACTCGGGATCGAGGTGTCGGACGCCGCCCTCGCCGACTACGAGCGCGTCCTCGACCAGGTGGACCTGGCGTCGATCGCCGAGCGTGAGAAGGGCACGCGGCATGACGTGAAGGCCCGGATCGAGGAGTTCAACGCGCTCGCCGGCCACGAGCAGGTCCACAAGGGCATGACCTCGCGCGATCTGACCGAGAACGTCGAGCAGCTGCAGGTGCGGCTGTCGCTCGAACTGGTGCGGGACCGCACGGTCGCGGTGCTGGCCCGGCTCGGCAGGCTGTCCGCCGAGTACGGCGAACTGGTCATGGCGGGCCGCTCGCACAACGTGGCCGCGCAGGCCACCACCCTCGGCAAGCGCTTCGCCACCGCGGCGGACGAGCTGCTGGTGGCGTACGCGCGCCTTGAGGAGCTGCTGGGCCGCTACCCGCTGCGCGGCATCAAGGGCCCGGTCGGCACGGCGCAGGACATGCTGGACCTGCTGGGCGGCGACGCGGGCAAGCTCGCCGAGCTGGAGGACCGGATCGCCGGCCACCTGGGCTTCGGGCAGGCGTTCACGTCCGTCGGCCAGGTCTACCCGCGCTCGCTGGACTACGAGGTCGTGACGTCGCTGGTGCAGCTGGCCGCGGCACCGTCGTCGCTGGCGAAGACGATCCGGCTGATGGCCGGGCACGAGCTGGTGACCGAGGGGTTCAAGCCGGGCCAGGTCGGCTCGTCCGCGATGCCGCACAAGATGAACACCCGCTCGTGCGAGCGCGTCAACGGCCTCATGGTGGTGCTGCGCGGATACGCGTCGATGGCCGGCGAGCTGGCGGGCGACCAGTGGAACGAGGGCGACGTGTCCTGCTCCGTGGTGCGCCGCATCGCCCTGCCCGATGCGTTC
Organism: Streptomyces sp. CC53; assembly: GCF_001865245.1. Taxonomy (GTDB): domain Bacteria; phylum Actinomycetota; class Actinomycetes; order Streptomycetales; family Streptomycetaceae; genus Streptomyces. The sequence continues at coordinate 82,945 of NZ_MKXB01000144.1, forward strand.
TTCGCCTTCGACGGGCTCCTGGAGACGTTCCTGACCGTGCTCGACGAGTTCGGCGCGTTCCCCGCGGTCGTGGCCCGGGAGCTGGACCGTTACCTGCCGTTCCTGGCCACCACCAAGGTGCTGATGGCGTCGGTGCGGGCGGGCGTGGGCCGCGAGGAGGCGCACGAGGCGATCAAGGAGAACGCGGTGGCGTCCGCGCTGGCGATGCGCGAGCAGGGCGCGGAGCGCAACGAGCTGCTGGACAAGCTGGCGGCGGACTCCCGCATTCCGCTGGACCGGGCGGGCCTGGACGCGCTGATGGCGGACAAGCTGTCCTTCACCGGCGCGGCCGCCGGCCAGGTGGGCGCGGTCGTCTCCCGGATCGAGGAGGTCGTCAAGCAGCGGCCGCAGGCAGCCGCCTACACGCCGGGCGCCATCCTCTGACATGTCCTCACGCGGGACCCCCCGCCGCTCCGGCGGGGACGCACCCCCGGCCGTACGCGGTCTGCCCCGGGCGGGACTCGCCTCGCCCGGGGGCGCCGCCGCGGTCCCCGACGTGGTCGCGCGCGGCCTCTCCGTGCTGTTCTGCGGCATCAACCCGAGCCTGATGTCGGCGGCCACGGGCCACCACTTCGCACGGCCGGGGAACCGCTTCTGGCCCGTGCTGCACCTCGCCGGCTTCACCCCGCGGCAGCTGCGGCCGGCGGAGCAGGAGGAGCTGCTCGCGTACGGGCTCGGGATCACGAACCTGGTCGCGCGCGCCACGGCCCGGGCCGACGAGCTGGGCGCCGCCGAGTTGCAGGAGGGCGGCCTACTGCTGGCGGAGAAGGCGGAGCAGCTCCGTCCGCGGCGACTCGCGATCGTCGGCGTCACCGCGTACCGGACCGCCTTCGGCGAGAAGAAGGCCCGCATCGGGCCGCAGGAGCGGCGGATCGGCGGCACCCGGGTGTGGGTGCTCCCGAACCCGAGCGGGCTGAACGCGCACTGGACGGCGCGGACGATGGCCGAGGAGTACGCCAGGCTGCGTGCGGCCGTCACGGAGGATCCGTCTCGGTGACGACGGCGAGGAGCTGGAAGGGCAGCTCGGTGTCCCACTGCGAGACGCCGAGCGCCGCCCAGCGGCCGTCCACCCGCCACAGGTGCAGGTCCGGTACGTGGTTGCTCAGAGCGGCCCACGGCTCCGGAACGTCCTCGCCCTCCAGGGTGCGCTGGAACACCGACCAGAGGCTGAACACCTGGGGCGCTCCCCAGCGGGCCGCGAGCAGGGCGCTGAGAGCGTCCCGCTCCGCCTCGTACTGCTCGGCGACCTGCTCCCGACGGCTCACGTCCTCCCAGAGGTCCTCGCTGGTGGCGAGCTCCGCTATGTGGTAGCCCGGGCCGCTCTCGCCCATGCTCGATCTGCCGCGCCGCCTGGGGAAGGGCAGGAGGCGCAGCGCGTCGACGGTCGCGAGGTGCCGGGCGGTGGTCATGCGTCCAGTAAAGCGGCCGCCACTGACAACTGGCGTCGCGTCAGGTCGCCCACCGACTGCCTGGGCGCGCCCACCCGCGGGCCGGGCCGCGGGCAGGACGGGTGCGGGTCGCGGGCAGGACGGGTGCGGGGCACAGCGCGGGCCGCGGCCCGGATCCCGGCCGACACCGTGTGCGTCACGGGTCCGCGGGACCGGGACGGACGCGCGGGACCGGTACGGGGCGCGGCGCGGGGGCGGTGAACGGCGCCGGGCGGGCGGTGAACGGTGCCGGGCCCGGCGGTGGCGCGCGGCGGCCTCCCATCCCGTGCGGAACCCGTGCCGGGCTGGCGCGGCCGTGGCCCGGGTCGCCGCCGGGCAGGGCATTGAGTACGATCCGCCAGACACCCGACAGGCGACCCGCGGAACGGGGCACGAGCTGGGAGGACACACGGTGGGGCGGCTGACCGGCGGGGACCCGTCGCTGCTGCGGCGGATCAACTCCGCGGTGGTACTCCATGCGCTGCGGAACGGCGAGGCCCGCACGCTGACCGACCTCTCACGTCTCACGGGCCTCTCCCGCCCCACGGTGGAGGGGGTGACCGAGGGCCTCGTCGAGGCGGGCCTCGTGATGGAGGCGGCACCGGAGGAAGGCGAGGTGCGGCGCCAGGGGCGGCCCGCCCGCCGCTTCCGGTTCCGCGCCGAGGCGGGGCACCTGCTGGGCGTCGAGATCGGCCCGCACCGGGTGTCGGCGCTGCTGTCCGGCTTGGACGGGCGGATCATCGGCGCGGGCCAGCGGGCGGTCGCGGAGTCCGCCTCGGCGGACGAGCGGCTGGACCGGGTCCGTACCGTGGTCGCCGACGTGCTGCGCCGTACGGGGGTGCCCCGGGGCGGGCTGCGGGCGGTCGGCGTGGGCACGCCCGGCATCGTGGAGGCGGACGGGCGGGTGCGGCTCGGCACGGCGCTGCCCGGCTGGACCGGGCTGGCGCTGGGCGACCGGCTTCGGCGGTCGTTCCGCTGCCCCGTGCTGGTGGAGAACGACGCGAACGCGGCGGCCGTGGCCGAGCACTGGAAGGGCGCGGGCATCGACTCGGACGACATCGTGTTCGTGCTGGCCGGGCTGAGCCCGGGCGCGGGTTCCCTGATCGGGGGACGACTGCACCGGGGTTTCGGCGGGGCCGCCGGGGAGATCGGGGCGCTGCACCTGCTGGGTCGGGGGGACGCGCCTGAGGCCCTGCTGTCGACGACGGACGAGCCGCTGCACCCGCTGGACGAGCAGGCGGTGGCGGAGGTGTTCGCCCGTGCGCGTACGGGCGACGAGCGGGCGCGGGCCGCGGTGGACCGGTTCACGGAGCGGCTGGTGCACGACGTGGCGGCCCTGGTGCTGGCGCTCGATCCGGAGTTGGTGGTGGTCGGCGGGTGGGCGGCGGGCCTGGACGGGATCCTTCCGCCGTTGCGGGAGCAGTTGGCGCGTTTCTGCCTGCGGCCGCCGAGAGTGGAGCTGTCGCTGCTGGGCGAGGCGGCCGTGGCGACGGGTGCGCTGCGGCTCGCGCTCGACCACGTGGAGGAGCAGTTGTTCGCCGTGGAGGGGACGGTGACGGCGCGCCGCTGAGGCCCGCCGGCGTCAGGAGGCGATCTGGAGGTCGCCGACGTCCCCGAAGGTCAGCCGGCAGGTGTCGGCGCGGTAGGTGGCGACGGACACGGCGGCGGTGCGCCCGGCGGAGAAGTAGCGGGTGGTGACGACGAGGACGGGGGCGCCGGGGAGCCGGTCGAGCTCCTTGGCGTCGTCGGCGCGGGCGGAGCCCAGCTCGACGGCCCGGTCCTGGCCGTCCAGGGGCAGCAGCTGGAGTTCCCGCAGCACTCCCCGGGCGAGTGCGTCGCCCGGGGTGCTGCCGGACGTCACGAGGGCCGGGACGGACACGGCGGGAACGTAGAGCTGTTCGGCGGCCACGGACTGGCCGTGGGTGGCACGCAGCCTGCGGATGGCGTACACGGACCGGGCGTCGTCCCCCTCGCAGTCCAGGAGGCCGGCCACGGCGGGGGGTGGTGCGATGACGGAGCAGTCGACGGCCTGCCAGCTGCCGTCGCCGGTCGCAGGCCAGTGGTGGCGGGCGGTGGAGACGTCCACGCCGACGCGCGGCGGGGCCACGGTGGTGCCGACGCCGCGGCGGCGCTGGAGGCGCCCTTCCAGTTCGAGCTGCTCCAGTGCCTGGCGCAGCGTGGCACGGGCGACCCCGAAACGCGCCGCGAGCTCGCGCTCGTTGGGAAGGATCTGGCCGACTTCGAACTCGGAGTCGAGCGCTTCGCTGATCACGGTCTTCAGGTGCCAGTACTTCGGCTCCGGCACCGACTCCAGCTGTGTGGTCCCCACCCTGATCCTCCGCGATCGCCGTACCCGGAACGACTTTCCGCGACGTTCTTTATTAAAGGTTCCTTCACTAACCCTTGGACCATAGGCCCGGGGCCCGACTTGGTCAAGACCAATCGTCGGCCCTCCGCGCGTCGGCGGGGCGCAATCCGGACAAGGGGCCCTTGAACTCCTGGCTACCAGTCGGTAATTCTTGCTGACGCGCAGGTGGGCGCGGCAGACGGAGGGGCGGGCAGCATGTCCAAGGAGATCTCGTTCACGGTGGACGCCCCGGTGGGGCGGCGGATCGTGTCCGTGCGGTACGAGCGGCTCGGTGCCGGCGACCCCCTGCTGCTGTTGCACGGCATCGGCCACCACTGGCAGGCCTGGCGGCCCGTGCTCGACCTGCTGGCCGCCGAACGGGACGTCGTCGCCGTCGACCTGCCCGGGTTCGGGGCGTCGTCGGCCCTGCCCGACGGCATGGTGTACGACCTGGGCACGTTCGGACCGGTCCTCGGCGGGCTCTGCACGGCGCTGGGCATGGAGAAGCCCCACGTGGCCGGAAACTCCCTGGGCGGCCTCCTGGCCCTGGAGATGGGGCGCATGGGACTCGCCCGCTCCGTGACGGCCCTCTCCCCGGCCGGCTTCTGGTCCGAGGGCGAACGGCGCTATGCCTTCGGGGCGCTGCGCGCGCTGCGGGCGGGCGCCCGTGCTCTTCCGGTGCCGTTCATCGAACGGCTGTCCCGTTCGGCGGCGGGACGCGCCGCCCTCGCGGGCACGATCTACGCGCGCCCGGGGCGCCGGGCACCGGAGGCGGTGGTCGCGGAGACCCTGGCCCTGCGGGGCGCGTCCGGCTTCGAGTCGGCGCTCGCCGCGGGCCGGGGCGTGCTCTTCTCCGACGGCCTGCCGGCGGTCCCCGTGACGATCGCCTGGGGCTCACGGGACCGCCTGCTACTGCCCCGGCAGGGCGTGCGGGCCAAGCGCGTGCTGCCCGGCGCCCGGCTGGTACGGCTGCCGGGGTGCGGGCACGTACCGATGAACGACGACCCGGCGCTGGTGGCGCGGGTGATCCTCGACGGCAGCCGATGACCGTGCGGCCCGTCCGACCGTGCGGCGGGCCCGCCCCGCCCGGCGCGGAGGCAGGGCGGGGCGGCGGGTCCGAGAGCGCCGCAGCCAGCAGACGCGGATTCGGATGGCCCGCACCGTAACGCACCCCTCTGACAACGACCCGCGTGCCGACGACGGCCCGCGCGGCCACGTCGGCGGTCTCCCGGCCCTCGGCGACGCCTGACCGCCGGGCGGGGGACTGCGCGAAAGGACATGGGTCCGCAGGGTCGGGGCCGGGAAGTGCGGGACGACGTTCCAGGCCGACCGGGGGCCGAGGACCCGGGCCCGGGGCCCGGACACGGCCGGGGCGGCGGCCGGTTCACGACACGGACGGCGCCCGGGCGGAGCCCGAGGGCCGGGGCGCAGCCAGGGCCCCGGCAGCGGCAGCACCGTTGGCGCGCGTCACACGGGCGGTTCGGCGTGCGGCCCGCGCCCCGCGATGCCGGCGCGGGCGCCGCCGCGAGTGCGGCGCCCCGACCCCGGCGCGGCCCCCGGCCACGCGGGCTCCCGCGGCGCCGGGCGTACTGGAAGGTGCTCGCCTCACGGCGCTTCCATCCCGCGAGCTGCCCTGCGAGCGGAGGTCGCGCGCGGTCGCCGAGATGCCGCGGTACGGCTGGGGTCTCACCGGCGAGGCGAAGCGGTGGATCACGGAGGCGCTGCGGGAACGGGCTTCGCCCTGGGCGCGGTTCCCGCCCGGACTGCGATCCTCGGAGCGTCTGGGGCAAGCGCCGCTGGACCGCTGCCACCACCGGGGCGACCGCGGCGGCCCCCGGCGGCGGTGCTGCGGGGTGCCGTCACAGTACGCCTGCCGTGCGCGCGGGCGGCGGCCGGCGCCGCATCGCGGGGCGGTGCCGCGGTCCTGCCTCAGCCGGCGGAGGCGGGCGGCGCCACCAGGCCCCGACGCCACCGGCCTGGGCCGCGGTTGGGACGCACGGGATCCCGTGACCGACTGACGGCATGGAGGCACTGTTGGTGCTGGTGCGCGGGGCAGGCGGGCGCAGGGCTGCTCGGCGGGGACCCGGCCCCGTCGAGGACTGGCCCGGTGCGGTGAAACCGGTGGGCGGACGTGCTGCGGACAGCGGGGTGACGGGCGTACGCCCCGGTGCGCCGCTCCCCCACCGCTGACGGCGGGCGCACCGCCGCGCGGTCTGAGGAACGTCCCGGGGGCTCCCTGGAGATCGGCGACCGCTGCGGGGTCGGCCACTGCACCGTCCGCCCGGGGCAGCGCGCCACCGGGCGGTGAGGCGCCGGCGCGGCGCCCGCCTCGCGGTGGGTCACGGAGGCGAAACCTGGCGCGAACACCCTGCTCGCCTGCGGAGACACACCCCTCAACCAAACGGCGTCAATGGGTGACAAATCAGCCAGTTCCCCGCTTAACCCATCAGTCACAGGCCGTTCGTGATCACGCAACACCACTGAGCAACAGTGGCGCCATGACCCGTATGACTGACGTGAACGTCACCCCCGCGAAGCAGACCCGTCGCCACCACTGGCGGCGGGACGCCGTCGAACTCGCCGCGCTGTTCACCGCCGTGGCGGTCGCCGACGCCGTCGCGAACACCATCGCCCACGGGCCGGACGGCCCCTACCTGCTGATCGTCTCGGCGGTCGTGCTCGTGGCCACCGCCGCCTTCCACACGTGGTGGTCACGCAGGCACAGTCACGCACCACCCGCCGCCCCTACGGCCCCCGCGCCCCTGCCCGACGGCGAACGGTCCGACACCGGAGGCGGCACCGTGCTGTGGCGCATGCGCACCACCGTACGGGACGAGCCGGGCAGTCTGGCCGCCCTGTGCGGCGCCCTCGCCGACCTGCGCATCGACATCCTGACCCTGCAGACACACCCCCTGGCCGACGGCACCGTCGACGAGTTCCTGCTGCGGGCACCGGAGTCACTGCGGACGGGGCAGCTCACCCTCCGGGTCGCCGCGGCCGGCGGCACGCACACGTGGATCGAGCGGGCGGACGCCCACGACCTGGTGGACGCCCCCACCCGGATCCTCGGTCTGGCGACCCGTACCGCCCTGGACACCGCCGAACTCCCGCTCGCGCTGCGCCGGCTGCTGGGCCGCTGCACCATCAGGTCGGTGCCGGCCGTCTCCCCCAGCGGCCGGCCCACGGGGCGGACCGCGCCCGTGGAGGGCGCGCTGGAACGGGACGACACGGTGATCCTGCTGCGCGACCCGCACGGCGGTGTCATCACGGTGGAGCGGCCCTACCTGCCGTTCACCCCGACCGAGTTCGCCCGGGCCCGCGCCCTGGTGGAGCTCGACGCACGGCTGGGGCCCCGGGTGCCGGGCGGCCACGACGTGCTGACCCTGCCGGAAGGAGCCGAGATCACGGTGCGGCGCGCCGACCAGGGCGACCTCCAGGCCGCCCGCGCCATGCACGACCGGTGCTCCGAGCGCACGCTGGGGCTGCGCTACCACGGGCCGGTCGCGGACGCGGACCGCTACCTCGCCCACCTCCTGAGCCCCCGCTTCGGCCGCACGCTGGCCGTGGAGACCGCTTCCGGCCGGCTCGTCGCCCTCGGCCACCTGCTGTGGGACGGGGACGAGACCGAGGTGGCGCTGCTGGTGGAGGACGACTGGCAGGGCCGGGGCATCGGCTCCGAGCTGCTGCGCAGGCTCGTCGCCCTCGCCGTGGAGGCCGGCTGCGACCACGTGTACGCCGTGACCCAGGCGTCCAACACCGGCATGGTCGCCGCGATGCGGGGGCTGAACCTTCCCCTCGACTACCAGATCGAAGAGGGCACACTCGTGATCACCGCGCAGGTGCGGCCACTGCGGGCCCCCCGAGACGAAGGCCAGGACGCCGTGCGCACGGACGAGGGCGCCACCGGCACCCCGGCCGCCGGGGCGGCGCGGCCGTCGGTCCGTCCGTAGCCGTCGGCCACCCGGCTGAGGACCGGCGTGATCCAGCCAAAAAAACCGGTTGAACGGTACGCGGCCCGCCCCGGCCACCGGATGGGGCCCCAGGGTGTTCCCCGGCCGGGGCCACCGCTCCGCCGGGCCTCCCGTGCCGGGGCACCGCCCGCGCTCCCCGGGCCCGGGGCTCGCCGCCGGCGGACCCGGTAAAGGCGTCCACCAGGGGACTTTTCCTCCCCGGGAGCATCGCCGGACACCCCGACAAGGCGGCAGTCCGAGCGGACGCGGGGCAGAGCGAGCCGGGGACTGCGGCGGGCGGCGGCCACCGTGGGGAAGAAGGGGAGGGGATCACTCCCGTCCCGCACGTCCCGGGAGCCCTCGGTGGCACGCGCAGCAGCCGCTCATTTGTCAGCCGACTGTGATCGACTGAGGTGGCAGGAGGCCGTCGCGGCGTATCAGGATGGGGGCCATGCCAGACACCCCCAGTGCTCTTCCCCGCCAGGTCGCGGACGCCTACGTCGACGCACTCGTCGAACTCGACCCCGTCACGGGTACGTACCTGGGCGTCCAGGAGAGCCATGCGCTCCTGCCCGACTACTCCCCCGCAGGCCAGGAGGAACTGGCCGTACTGGCCCGCGAGACCCTGGCCCGGCTCGACGCGGCGGAGCGCCTGCCCGGCGCCGACACCGACGTGGAGCGGCGCTGCGCGCGCCTCCTGCGGGAGCGCCTCACCGCCGAACTGGCCGTCCACGAAGCCGGGGAGGGCCTGCGGACCGTCAGCAACATCCACTCCCCCGCCCACAGCCTGCGCATGGCCTTCACGGTGACGCCGACCGGCACCCGCGACGACTGGTCGGCGGTCGCCGAACGGCTGCGCGCCGTACCCGCCGCCCTGGACGGCTACCGCGAGTCCCTCGCCCTCGGCCTGGAGCGCGACCTGCCGGGCGGTCCCCGCGCCACGGCCACCTTCGTCGAGCAGCTCACGGAGTGGGCGGGCGGCGCCGAGGGGAACCGGCGCGGCTGGTTCGAGGAGTTCGCCGCGGAGGGCCCCGCCGACCTGCGCACCGAACTGGACACGGCCGCCCGCGGCGCCACCGCGGCGGTCGCGGAGCTGCGGGACTGGATGCGGGACGTGTACGCCCCTGCCGTGAAGAACGCCCCCGACACGGTGGGCCGCGAGCGGTACGCCCGCTGGTCGCGCTACCACAACGGCACCGACCTCGACCTGGACGAGGCCTACGCCTACGGCTGGGAGGAGTTCCACCGGCTCCTCGGCGAGATGCGCCAGGAGGCCGACAAGATCCTCCCCGGGTCGGGCCCCTGGGAGGCGCTCGCCCACCTCGACGTGCACGGACAGCACATCGAGGGCGCGGAGGAGACCCGGGCCTGGCTGCAGGGCCTGATGGACGAGGCCATCGAGGCCCTCGACGGCACGCACTTCGAACTGGCCGACCGGGTCAGGAAGGTGGAGTCCCGGATCGCACCGCCCGGCAGTGCGGCCGCGCCCTACTACACGGGCCCGTCCGAGGACTTCTCCCGGCCGGGGCGGACGTGGCTGCCCGTCGACGGCGAGACCCGGTTCCCCGTGTACGACCTGGTGTCCACCTGGTACCACGAGGGTGTTCCCGGCCACCACCTGCAGATCGCGCAGTGGGTGCACGTCGCGGACCGGCTGTCGCGCTACCAGGCGACGGTGGGCCAGGTGAGCGCCAACTCCGAGGGCTGGGCGCTGTACGCCGAACGGCTGATGGACGAGCTGGGCTTCCTGCCGGACCCCGAGCGCCGGCTCGGCTACCTGGACGCGCAGATGATGCGCGCCTGCCGGGTCATCGTGGACATCGGCATGCACGTGGAGATGGAGATCCCGGCGCACTCGCCGTTCCACCCCGGCGAGCGGTGGACCCCGGCGCTGGCGCAGCGGTTCTACCAGCAGCACAGCAGCCGGCCGCCCGCGTACGTCGAGAGCGAGATGGTCCGGTACCTGTCGATGCCGGGGCAGGCGATCGGCTACAAGCTGGGCGAGCGGGCGTGGCTGCTGGGCCGAGAGAAGGCGCGGGCCGCGCACGGCGCCGCGTTCGACGCGAAGAAGTGGCACATGGCGGCGCTCTCACAGGGTTCCCTCGGCCTGGACGACCTGGTCGACGAGCTGTCCAGGCTCTGAGCGGAAAGCCCGCCCGGGCCCGGAGAGCCGCTGCCCGGCCCCGCCACGGGGCCGGGCGTCCGGGGCCGCCTGCGCGGCGGCCCCGTGAGCGGGCACCCCCGCAGCCCGGGGCTGCCGCAGCCGTGTCCCGGTCGCCCGGTGACGTCGCCCGTCGGAGGGCGACGGCGGGGCGGGCGGCGCCGACACCGGTCCTCGGGCGCGGAGCCCTCGGAGCGTGGCCGGCCCCGCAGCCGCAGGACCTGCACCGGATCCCCGGGGCGGGGAGCCGGAGGTGCCGCACACGACATCCCCCGGCGCCTCGGACGCAGAGGCGGCTCCCCGGGGCGCCGGCACACGGCGCGGCGGCCGTGGCCGAGCCGCGGACCGGCGGTCGGGGCGGCGGGCGCAGTTCCCGTACGGCTCAGCCGTCAGCAGCCGCAGTCATCGGCGCCGACCGGCGCGGTGAGGGGGTCGGCCTCCTGCCGACGCGGCCCCTCCCACGTCTCGTACGGGAGGCCCTCGCGGGCCCAGTACTCGAAGCCGCCCAGCATCTCCTTCACCTGGAAGCCCAGTTCGGCCAACGCGCCGGCGGCACGGAGGGCGCCGTTGCAGCCGGGCCCCCAGCAGTAGGTGACCACCGGGACGGCCTTGTCGAGCAGGTGCTCGGCGCGCTCGGGGATCACGGCGTTCGGCAGGTGCAGGGCACCGGGGACGTGCCCCTGGTCCCACGCCTCGGTGGAGCGGCAGTCCACCAGGACGAAGCCGGGGTCGCCGCCACCCGCGAGCGCGGCGGCGACATCCGACACGTCCGTGTGGAAGGCGAGGGCCGCCGCGAAGTACGCGGCGGCAGTAGCAGCGGGGGCGGGCGGCACCCGCAGGACCGGGTTGTGGGCGAGAGGCGCGTCAGTGCGGGAGGTCGTGGTCGTCATGTCCGAAAATCTACGGCCCGTGATCACCACGGTGAAGTGATGATCCCCGGCAGATCCCTTGCTTCGCCGGGGAATCCCCTGTTAAGAGTGGACCATGACGGGATACTCACCGGACACGACGGACTGGCGCATCCTGAAGGCCCTCCAGGAGCAGGGCCGAGCGAGCTTCACCGACCTGGCGCGGACCGTGTCCATGTCCGCCAGTGCCGTGACGGAGCGGGTGCGCAGGCTGGAGGAGGCAGGAGTGATCGCCGGATACACGGCCGTCGTCGAACCCACCCGCCTGGGACTGCCGATCATGGCCTTCATCCGGCTGCGCTATCCGCACGCCAACTACAAACCGTTCCACGACCTGTTGGACGTGACGCCGGAGATCCTGGAGGCACACCACGTCACCGGGGACGACTGCTTCGTCCTGAAGGTCGCCACCCGGTCGATGAGCCACCTGGAGGAGGTGGCCGGCAAGGTCTCCTCCCTCGGTTCGGTGACGACGAGCGTCGTCTACTCCTCCCCCCTGCCGCGCCGCGCCGTCACCCCGTGACCTCGGCCCCCCGCAGCCGCACCCGCGAGCCGTCGCGGCCCTTCACCACCTCCAGCTGGGCGGGGATGCGGCGGCGCAGGTCGGGGACGTGGCTGACGATGCCGACGCTGCGGTCGCGTTCGCGCAGGCCGTCCAGGACGTCGAGGACCTCGTCCAGGGTGTGCTCGTCGAGGCTGCCGAAGCCCTCGTCGATGAAGAGGGTGTCGAGGCGGACGCCCCCGGCCTCGTCCGTGACGACGTCGGCCAGGCCCAGCGCGAGGGCGAGGGACACGAAGAACGTCTCCCCGCCGGACAGCGTGGCCGTGTCGCGTTCCGTGCCGGTCCAGGCGTCGACCACGTGCAGGCCCAGGCCGGAGCGCTTGGTACCGGCGCGGGCGTCGGAGTGGACGAGGGTGTAGCGGCCGGCAGACATGCGCTGCAGGCGCGCGGTGGCGGCCGCGGCGACCTGTTCCAGTCGGGCTGCGAGGACGTAGGTCTCCAGGCGCATCCGCCGCTGGTTCTCGGCCGACGTTCCGGCGGTCAGTGTGGCGAGCCTGGCCAACCGGTCGTGATGGTCGCGCAGTGGTCCGAGGCGTCGCACCTCACGCTCCGCCTGGGCGGAGAGCCGGTCCAGCGCGGTGCACCGGTCGCGTGCGGCGGCAACGGCGGAGGCCGCGGCGCGGGCGGCGCGCTCGGCGGTCTCGTAGGCGGCGCGGGCCGCTTCCGGGTCGGGCTGCGGGCCCTCCGCGGCGGGCCGTGCGGTGTGCTCCGCGAGCCGGTCCGCGATGGCGGCGGACTCCGCCTGCCAGGCGTCGAGCCGGTGCTGCAGGTCGCGCTGCCGCCCGTCGTCGAGGAGCGCGGCGGCTGCCGCGTCGGGGGTGGCGAAGCCGGCGCGGTACGCGGCGTCCGCGAGCCGGTCGTCGGCTTCCTTCAGTCTGCGTGCCGTCTCCTCCACGGCGCGTACGGCGTCGGCGGCCCGCGCCACCGCCTCGATCTGCCGCTCCAGCTCGGCCGAGCGCTCGGCGACGGTGGTGGCCGCGGTTCCGAGGGCGCGCGCCAGGTCGGTGTCCAGGACGGCCTGCTGCCGGTCGAGGGCTTCTCGGCGGGACGTGGCGGCCGCGAGGGCGAGGCGGGCCTGCTGCCGGGCGTCGAGCCGCAGGCCGTGTTCCTGCTCCGCCCGGCGGAGCTCTTCCCGCAGGGCGTGGCCGGTCGAGGCCAGCGCCCGTGTCTCGGCGTGCTCCGTCTCCAACACGTCTACGTGGTGGGCGAGTTCCGTCACGGTCGGTCCGGTGGGTACCGGCTCGCTCCCGGTCGGCGCCGCGCCGGCCGGTTCTGGTGCGGCGCGCTCGGGCGACTCGCCGGCGGCTTCGGCGGCCGCCGCGCCGTGCGTCTCCCGGAGGACGGCGAGACGCCGCTCGGCGTCCGTGCGTGCCGCGTCGGCACGCGTGTGCTGTTCGTACGCCGCGTCCTCGGCCGCCCGGTCCACGTGGCCGTCCGCGGCAGCGGCGGGAGCCGGGTGGGTGGGGGATCCGCACACCGCGCAGGGGGCGCCGTCGGCCAGCTGGGCCGCGAGTTCGGCGGCGATGCCGCGCAGGCGGCGCTCACGGAGGTCCAGCCAGGTCTCGTGGGCGCGGTTGGCCGCCTCACGTGCGGTGGCGAGGCGCTCTTCGGCGGCCGTGACGTCCTCGGCGAGGGCGTCACGGCGGCGCGCGGCGGCGAGCCGGCGGCGGGCCGGCTCCAGACGGCCGGCCAGGAGCTCGGCGCGGGTCGCGGCGTCCTGCGCTGCCTCCGCCTGCTCCTGGAGCTCTCGCCGTCTGGCCTCCCAACCGGCCAGCCAGGCGTCGGCGTCCCGCAGGACCTCCTCGTCGGCGCGGGCCCTCCGGTCGAGTTCGGCGCGTTCCCGCACGATCTCGGCCCGGCGCTGCTCGGCGACCCGGGCCGCTTCCACGGCGGCGAGCTCCTGTTGGAGTGCCCGGTCGCGTGCGGCGAGCCAGTCGGCCCCGGCGTCGGCCGGCTCGCCCGGGAGGGCGGCTGCGGCGCGGGTGCGCGCGGTGTCGGCGGCGCGGTGGGCGCGCTCCGCCTCGTCGCGCAGGGCGAGCGGCTCACCGATGCGCTCGGCCCGGCGCGCCTCTTCCAGGCGGGCCTGCCACATGTCCCGCTCGCCGCGCCGGGCGTCGAGTGCGGCGGCGCGCCGGAGGGCGTCCTCGTGGCGCTGCCTGCGGGCGGCCCGCTCCTGCTCGTCCTCCAGGGCGCGGTGCGCGGCGGCCTGCCGGGATTCCGCCGCGCTCAGGGCGAGTTCGGCCGCGTCGCGGGCCTCGCGGGCCCCGGAGCGGGCCACGGCGGCCCAGGTCAGCACGGCGGCGGCGAGGCCGGGGTCGCCGGGCGTGCCCTCGGGGGCGGGCCAGCCGTCGGCGGCGCCTCCCGCCGCCTGGGCCATGCGGTGGGCGACGGCGAGGAGTTGCCGGTCGCCCGCCTCGACCTGCTGCGCGGCGGCGCGCCGCTGCTCGGCGAGGCGTTCCTCGACGGCAGCGAAGCGGCGGGTGTCGAAGAGCCGGCCGAGGAGTCTGCCGCGGGCTTCGGCGTCGGCGCGCAGGAAGCGGGAGAAGTCGCCCTGCGGGAGCAGCACCACCTGGCAGAACTGTTCGCGGTTCATGCCGAGGAGCTGGCCGATCTCCTCGCCGATCTCCTGGTGGGAGCGGCTGAGCCCCTTCCAGGTGTCGGTCCCGGGGTCGTGTGCCTCCAGCAGTGACTGGGCCTTCTCGGTGGTGAAGCCGCCGCCGCGCCTCTTGGGGCGGGGCTGGGCGGGGCGCCGCGTGAGCCTCAGCCGCCGTCCGGACACGGTCAGTTCGAGGACCACCTCGGTGGGTGTGCCGACGGGTGCGTGGTCGCTGCGCAGCGGGGCGGCGGGCGACTGGCGGGCGCCGGGCACGGAGCCGTAGAGAGCGAAGCAGACGGCGTCGAGTATGGACGTCTTTCCGGCGCCGGTGGCTCCGTGGAGCAGGAACAGCCCGGCGGTGGAGAGCGCGTCGAAGTCGATGTCCTGGCGGGCGCCGAAGGGGCCGAAGGCGGTGACCTGGAGTCGGTGGAGCCTCATCGGGCTGCCTCCCGGACGGGGTCTGCGGCCTCGCGTGCGGCGAGGTCGGCGCGTACGTCGGCGAAGGCTCCGTGCAGTGCGGCGCGTTCGCGGTCGTCGGGGGCGGACCCGCCCCGCACGTGGGCCACGAAGTCCTCGGCGATCTGGTGGTCGGTGCGCCCGTGGAGCCTGCGCGCGTAGGAGAGGTGCCGTTGTCCGTCGGCGCCGTCCTCGGGCGCGAAGACGAGACTGAGGATGTGCGGGAAGCGCCGGGCGAGGCGGGCCATAGGCTCGGCGGGCCGTACGGAGTCGGTGAGGGTGGCCTCCACCCAGGCGTCCTCGTGACGGTCGTGGGCGGGATCGTCGAGGAGGTCGGCGAGGGTGCCGCGGAGGCGGGCCAGCGGTCGGGGCACGGGGCAGTCGACGCGTGCGGCGGTGATCTCTCCGGTGGGCCCGAGGTCGACGAGCCACATCGTCTTGCGGTGGCGCCACTCGGAGAAGGAGTAGGCGAGCGGGGAACCCGAGTAGCGGACGCGATCGGTGAGCGTCTGGCTGCCGTGCAGGTGGCCGAGGGCCACGTAGTCGACGCCGTCGAAGACACCGGCGGGCACCGCGGCGACGCCGCCGACGGTGATGTCCCGTTCGCTGTCGCTGGGCTCTCCACCGGCCACGAAGGCGTGGGCGAGGACGACGGAGCGGGTGCCGGCCGGGCGGGTTGCCAGGTCGGCGCGGACACGTTCCATGGCGGCGGTGAGCACCGCCTCGTGTGAGGCCCTGCGGGCGCCGAGGCGCTGGCGCACGAGGGAGGGTTCCAGGTACGGCAGCCCGTAGAAGGCGACGTCGCCGTGTGGCGCGTCGGGCAGGACGACGGGTGTCCCGATGCCGTCGGGGTCGGTGCGCAGGTGGATCCCGGCGTGCTCCATGAGCCCCGAGCCGACGCCGAGGCGCCGTGCGGAGTCGTGGTTGCCGGAGATCATCACGGTGGGCACGCCGGCGTCGGCGAGGCGGTGCAGGGCACGGTCGAAGAGCTCCACGGCGGTCAGCGGCGGTACGGCCCGGTCGTACACGTCCCCGGCGACGACCACCGCGTCCACCTCGTGGTCGCGCACGGCGGACACGAGGTGGTCGAGGAAGGCGGCCTGGGCGTCGAGGAGGCCGACACGGTGGAACGACCGCCCCAGGTGCCAGTCCGACGTGTGCAGGAGTCTCATGATCGGTGAGGGTAGCGGCCGGGTCTGACAGCGGGGCCGCATCGGCCGACCGGGGCTGGGTATCGACGGTGCGGTCCACGTGGCGCGGGCACCGGATGGGGCTTCTGGTGCCGGTGTTGAGGGCAGGGCGGGGGCGGTGCCCGGCGGCGCAGGTGCCGCGGGCGACGCGGGGTCGGCGGCTGCGGTGCAGGGACCGGCCGGGGTCGGCGCCCCGATGCACAGGTGCTCCCGGCCTCGGGGGGCCGGGACGGCTGCCGGGGCCGCTCGCAGGACGGTGGTGCGGGCAGCGCCGCCGTGCGGGGAAAGACCGCGGGGTGCGGGAGGGCCGCGGGGCGCCGACCGGGTCGCTTACGAGCGAGGGGGAGCGGGCCCCGGTGCCCGGCCTCCTCGTGGTCGGCGTGGAGGATGTGGCGGGGCTCATGCCTCGCCGTATGCTTCGCCGCCGAGCTCGCAGGTGGCGGTGCCGGCCGTGGTGTCGGCGAGCCAGCTGCGGAAACCGTCCACGTCCGCCTCCGGCAGCCCGATCTCTATCCGGACCGCGTCGCCGTACGACACGTCGCGGACGGCGCGTCCGGTGGCCCGCAGGTCGTTCTGGAGCTTTCCCGCACGCTGGTGGTCCACGGTCACGGTGGCCAGGCGGTAGCGTCGGCGGGTGACGGTGCCGAGGGCGTCGAGCGCCTCGCCCACCACACCGCCGTACGCCCGGATCAGACCGCCCGCGCCGAGCTTGACGCCGCCGTAGTACCGCGTGACGACCGCCGCGACGTACCGCACGTCGCGGCGCAGGAGCATCTGGAGCATGGGGACGCCCGCGGTGCCGCCGGGTTCACCGTCATCGGATGCCTTCTGCACGGAGGCGTCGGCTCCGACCACGTAGGCGTAGCAGTTGTGGGTGGCGGTCGGGTGCTCCTTGCGGATGCGGGCGACGAAGTCCTGCGCTTCCTGCTCCGTCGCCGCGGGGGCCAGCGCGCAGAGGAAGCGCGAGCGGTTGATCTCGGTCTCGTGCACGCCCTCGCGGGCCACCGTCAGGTACTGCTCCTGCATCCGGCCACCCTAAACCCGCGGGTCTCACGGCCGTCCCGCGGCGTCGGCCGCCGCCTGTTCGTCGAGGCGCCGGCGGGCTTCGCTCCAGGCGACCGGCAGGTCTTCGGCGGCCGCCTCCCAGAAGGTGAAGGTGGAGGCGCGCATGGCGGGGCGGAGGTCCCGCATGGTGCCGCGGTGCGGCTCGGCGCGGGCGTACGCGTAGAGGGCGTCGCGGTCGCGCCAGGCGGAGAGGGTGAGGAAGGTGCGCCGGAAGGGCTGCGCGACGAGGGAGGCCCCGTAGGCGCCGGGCGCGCGCTTCACCTGCCGCCAGGCGGCAAGGGACCTCAGGAGGAAGCCGGGCACGTCCTTGAGCGAGCGGACTTCGAAGCGGGAGGCCATGACGTAGACGGGGGCGCGGGGCGGGGCGGGGTGGGGTGTGATCCAGGGCAGGGCGGGCATGCCGGTCTCCTCCAAGCGGATAGTGGCACTATCTATTTCTAGATAGTGCCACTATCCGCTCTGGAGGCCAAGCCCCTTCTCGGCCCGGACCGCGGGAAGGATCGCCTCGGGCGGAGCACACCGGCGGGCTTGGCCGCGCAGGGAAGGGCGTAAGGAATGCGACACGGGCGCGGGTGGTTGGCCAGAACGGAAGATCAGGGACGAGGATCCGTGGCCGGCAGCATCCCGGCCGTTCAGGAGGCGGCACATGTCCACGCACGCGGAGAGGGCCACCGGGACGGGCGACCGGGAGACGGCACGCAAGATCCTGAGGGAGCTGGGTGACACCTGGGCCGTCGTGGGGCTGTCCGAGAACCGCGCCCGCGCGGCGTACGGGGTGGCACAGCTCCTCCAGACACTGGGCAAGAGGATCGTGCCCGTGCACCCGAAGGCCGAGACCGTACTGGGCGAGCAGGGGTACGCCTCGCTGGCCGACATCCCGTTCCCGGTGGACGTGGTGGACGTGTTCGTCCGCAGCGAACTGGCGGGCGCCGTGGCCGACGAGGCCGTGGCGAAGGGTGCGAAGGCGGTCTGGTTCCAGCTCGGCGTCGTGGACGACGACGCTTACGCCCGCACCCGGGCGGCGGGACTGGACATGGTGATGGACCGCTGCCCCGCCATCGAGGTCCGGCACCTCGACTGAGGGGTCCCTCGCGAGCCGGGGAGCGGCAGGCGGGCTGAGCGATTGGCCTGGGGGCCGCACGGGTCGGACCCAGGACCGGCCGTGCTCGTCCGGAGCCGTGGCCCCGACGGGCCAGGGGGATGCGCGCCGCCGGCGGCCCGGCCCTCGGGGGGCGGGTCGATGGCTCAGGGGAAGTGGGCGGCCCTCCGCGGCCGGCCGGTCCGCCCTCCGGCCGGCCGCCCGCGTCGCGGAACCACCGCAGCACCGCCCCGCGCACCGCGCCACCCACCGCGGCGCCACCGGAAGCGGGCTGTCCCAGCCGCCGGCCCCAGACCGCGGGGTCCACGTTCCAGACGTCCGGCAGTACGCCGCCGCAGAAGACACAGCCGCAGAAGACACAGAAGAGGTCGCCCTCACGGACGATGCTGTGCTCCTGGCAGGCCGGGCAGCGACGGAAGACCACCTCGCGGGTGAACCCGGACGGAGGGTCGGTCCCGACCCGGTCCAGGGCGTCGGCGACCGACCCCCAGGACCCGGCGACGCCGTGCGGCATGCCCGGCGGTGGGATGGGTGACGCCGCGCCCGGAGGCCCTCTCGGGCGGCAGGCCGTGATCACGAACTCCGTCGCACCGGTCCCCGGCCGGCGGCGAACGCGACTCAGTCGGCCAGCGAGCCGGCGAAGATCTGCCAGGCCAGCAGCGACTTCGCCACGAGGCTGAGGACCAGGTACGCCTTCTCTCCGTACGCGTAGTCGGACCAGCGGCCCACCCCGCGGTACTGGAGCCACTGATTGAGGCCGAAGCTGAAGAACAGGGCCGCCTGGACGAGGACGATCCCGTAGACGAAGCCGGGCACGGTCTCGGCCGCGAGGACGTTGTACGCGATCGAGACCCACGGCGCCACGCCGACCAGCGTGCCGAACCAGAACGGGAGCATCGTGGTCGCCGTCCGTCCCGGCGGGTTCATCACCTCCTCGATCCAGCCGAAGAGAATCATCCCGATGTTCGCTCCGGCGACGGCGATGACGGCGTTGACACCGGTGACGCCCGCGTAGAAGCCGATGAGGAGGACCATCAGGGTCGCGCTGAGCGCGTACTCCGCCCACCGGAAGCGGTTGACGCCGCGCCTGAGGTCGCGTTCGTAGGTGCCGCGGCACACGGTCGCCGTCAGCAGGTGGTCCAGTGCCGCGAGAGCGAGGAAGACGGCGACGGCCCAGCCGACCGGCACGTCGAACAGCGCCTCGGGGACGGGTGCCGCCGTCCCGGGCGGCCCCTCCGGCACGGACGACGTCACCGTGATCGAGAAGCTCCCGGCGAGCAGGACGACCGCCGCGGCCTGCACCAGGTGCAGCACGGTGAGGCCCAGGTTCCACGCGCGCAGCCCGGCGAGTCGTTCCGGTGTCACACCGGTGGCCACCGGTGTGGGGTCCGTCGTGCTCACGATTCCTCCAGGGGCCGGCGCCGCACCACCTCCGCATGCTCGTAGCGGTCCGGGCGTCGGTCACGGCTGCCGGGCCCCGCCACGCCGGAAGTCCCCCGAGTGGCGCCCCGGGCCGCCGCCGCACCGGCGCCCGTGACGCCGCGCCCTCAGCGCAAGGCCGGGCGGACAGTCGCGCGAGCGCGGGCAGCGGCGGCGTGGACGGCGCGTGGCCGCGTCCGGGGGCGCGCGTCGGCAGGCCGCAGCGTGCCGCCCGTACGGCGGGCGGGGAGACCGCCGCAGGCAGTGACGCCTCCGCCGCCCGAGTGGCTCAGCGGACCGGCGGGACCGAGATCGCCATGGTCATCTCGACCGGTTCCCCTCCGTCGTTGCGGTAGGCGTGGGGCACATGGGACTCGAAGACCGCGGACGTGCCGGCCGGCACCCTGTGTTCCACCCCGTCTACCACCAACGTCAGCACGCCCGCCGTGACGTGCAGCAGTTCCGTCGTGCCCTCGCGGTGCGGGTCGGAGGGGCTGGCGTCGCCGGGCGCGAGCGTCCACGCCCACAGCTCCAGCGGACCCCGGGCTTCCGTGCCGACCAGGAGGGTTGTGCGGCTGCCCGCCTCGGTGGACCACATGCGGACCGCCTGCTCCGGCGGCACCAGCCGGACCTGCGGCCCCCGTTCGTAGTCCAGCAGGGTCGTGAGGGACACGCCCAGCGCGTCGGCGAGCTTCACGGTGGTGCCGACGCTCGGGTTCGTCCTGGCCTGCTCGATCGCGATGATCATGCCCCGGCTGACACCCGCGCGGGCGGCGAGGGCGTCCAGCGTGAAGCCCCGCTCGCCGCGCCAGTGCTTGAGGTTGCGGGCGAGCGACTGGGTGAGCTGATCGAGGTCAGACACATTCCGTCCAATATTCTGGATGACAGAGTTCAATGGAGTGCACTACGGTGCACTGCACCCACTGTTCACCGCACTGTACTGCGAGGCCCCATGACCGCCCTGTTCGCCCTGGCCACCAGCCTGCTCTGGGGGCTGGCCGACTTCGGCGGCGGGCTGCTCACCCGCCGCACACCGGCCCTGACCGTGGTCGTGGTCTCCCAGACCCTGGCCGTGGTGGTGCTCGGCGCGGTCGTCGTGGCGACCGGCGGCTGGACCGAGGCCGGCCCCCGGCTGTGGTTCGCCGTGGCCGCGGGCGTCCTGGGCCCGGTGGCCATGCTCGCCTTCTACAAGGCCCTCGCACTCGGCCCGATGGGTGTGGTGTCCCCGCTGGCCTCGCTGGGCGTCGTCGTCCCCGTGTCGGTCGGCCTGGCCACGGGCGGCGGGCCCGGGCCCGTCCAACTCGCCGGGGTCGCCGTGGCCGTGGCCGGCGTGGTGCTGGCCGGCGGACCGGAGCTGCGCGGGGCACCGGTGCAGCGGCGGACAGTGCTGCTGACCCTGGTCGCGGCCTTCGGCTTCGGCGGGGTGATGGCGCTGATCGCCGAGGCGTCCACGACCCTGACCGGCCTCTTCCTGGCGCTCTTCGTGCAGCGGGTCACGAACGTCGCGGTCGGCGGCACCGCCTTGTGGCTGTCCGTACGGCGCGGCGGCCGTGCCCTGCCGGAAGGCGCCGGGAGCCTGCGCGCGCTGCGGGGCTCGCTGCCCGCGCTGGCGTTCGTCGGGCTGGCGGACGTGGCCGCCAACGGCACGTACGCGATCGCCGCCCAGAGCGGCCCGGTCGCCCTCGCCGCGGTCCTCGCCAGCCTCTACCCGGTGGTGACGGCGCTCGCCGCGCGCGGTGTCCTCAAGGAGCGGCTGCGCGCGGTCCAGGCGGCGGGCGCGGGGCTGGCCCTGGCGGGCTCGGTGCTGCTGGCCACAGCCGGCTAGGTACGGGCGGCCCCGGGGGCCTGGCTGGGCCGGACCTGCTGCTCCCAGGCGGCGAGCGCGGCCAGCTGGGCGGCCGTCACATGGTCCGGTATCGGCTCGGGAGCGGGCGTGCGCAGCGGCGGCTGCCAGCCGTCGCGGGGGTCCCAGCGCCGTACCACCCGGGCCGGGGCGCCGGCCACCACCGCGTGGTCGGGGACTTCGCCCCGCACGACGGCGCCGGCCGCCACCACGACGTTGCGGCCGAGCCGCGCGCCGGGGAGGATCACCGCGCCGGTACCGAGCCAGCACCCGGAACCGATCTCGACGGGGGCGGAGCGCGGCCACTGCCGGCCTATGGGCTCGTCCGGGTCGTCGTAGCTGTGGTTGGTCGACGTGATGTAGACGTACGGGCCGCAGAAGGTGTCGGCACCGATCACGACGGGCGCGTCCGCGACGACGTGGCTGCCGCGCCCGAGGACGACGCCGTTGCCGAGGGTCACCACGGGGTCGGGTCCCAGGTCGAGCCCGGGGAGCATGCCGGCGCTGAGCGTGACCTGCTCGCCGATGATGCAGCACTCCCCCAGTTCGATCCACTGCTCACCGAACACCGCCCCCTGGGGGAAGGCCAGCTTCGTGCCCGCGCCGATGCGCCGGAACCGCAGCGGTCCCGGGCGCTCCGCGGTCACCGCGCCGGTCTCCTGCACCCACCGCCAGCCGCGGTGCACCGCGCGGGACAGGGTGCGCCGGCGCCAGGCGGCGAGCGTCGCGGAGGAGAACACGTTTCTGTTCCTGGGCACCCGGACACCGTAGTGGGCCCGATCGTCGCTGGTCAGGCCACGGGCTTGTGATGTTCGCCCCACCGCGCCGCGGGCGTTGTGCGGCGCGTGGCATACGGTTCGGTCGGGCGCGACGTGGTGGCGCGAACACGAGGAGTGGGGGCCGACGATGACGGAACGACCGCTGATCGCCGCGGTGGGCGGCAAGGAACCGCAGGTGGACGGGGGCGCCTTCGCCGCGCCGACATCCGTGGTGGTGGGCGAGGTGACGTTGGCCCGTGGGGCGAGCGTCCGGTACCACGCCGTGCTGCGCGCCGACTGCGGGCCGATCACCCTGGGCGAGAACAGCAACATCCAGGACAACTGCACCGTCCACGTGGACCCCGGGTTCCCGGTCACGGTGGGCGCCGGGGTGTCCGTCGGCCACAACGCGGTCCTGCACGGCTGCACCGTCGAGGACGACGTGCTGATCGGCATGGGGGCCACGGTCCTGAACGGCGCCCACATCGGGGCGGGCTCGCTGGTCGCCGCACAGGCGCTGGTACCCCAGGGGATGCGGGTCCCGCCCGGGTCGCTGGTCGCGGGGGTGCCGGCCCGGGTGAGGCGGGAGCTGACCGAGGAGGAGCGTGAAGGCATCCGGCTGAACGCGGCGATGTACGGAGAACTGGCCCGCGCCCACCGGGAGGCCCACGGCTCCTGAGGCGCCGCCCGGGGCTGAACGCGCCGACGACGGACACGGGGTGGCGGACACGCGGCCCTTACGCGGCCCCGCGCGGCTCCCCCGGCGGCCGTACGAGACCGCGTGCGGCGACGCGGCCCTGGCGCTGGGCCCCCCTACCCGCGGTAGGCGGCGGGCCCGGTGCCGTGGGGCCGGTGCGGCGCGTTCAGTCGGTGCCGACGGCCGCCGGTACGCGCCCCCCGCCGTCCGAGGGGTTGCCCTCCGCGGCAGCGCGCTCGCCGGTCGACCGGACGCCCTCCGCGGCGCTGCCGGACGGCGCCCCGGCCTCGGCGGTGGCCCCGCTGCCCGAGCGCGCGCCGGCCGCGGGGGCCGGTGCCGTCGCGGCGTGCTGCGCCTCCGTCGTGGCCGCGGCGGCCTTCTTGGCCCGGTGCTTGAGGACCAGCAGTGACGTGAGCCCGACCGCCACCGCCAGTACGAGGCCCAGCCAGGAGAACCGCTTGAGCCATGCCTCGGCGACGACGCCGACGGAGTAGACGACGGCCGTCGTGCCGCCCGCCCACAGGATGCCGCCGAAGACGTTGGCGAGGAGGAACTTCCAGTACGGCATGCGGAGCACGCCGGCCAGCGGGCCCGCGAAGATCCGCAGCAGGGCGACGAAGCGGCCGAAGAAGACGGCCCACACGCCCCACTTCTCGAAGGACCGCTCGGCCATCGCGATGTTGGCCTCGCCGAAGTGCTTGGGGAACCTGGTGCCCAGCCGGGCGAGCAGTGGCCGCCCGCCCTTGCGACCGATGGCGTAGCCGATCGAGTCGCCGATGATCGCCCCCGCCGTCGCGCAGGCGCCGAGCACGTACGGGTCGATGTCGCCGTGCTGGGAGGCCAGGAGGGCGGAGCTGACGAGGACGATCTCACCGGGCAGGGGGATGCCCAGGCTCTCCAGTCCGATCACCGCGCCCACCAGGACGTAGATGGTGAGCGGGGGGACGGTCTCCAGCCACTCCTGGACGTGCAAGGCCGGTTCCTCCGTCTGTCTGCCTGCGGGATGAGGTGGTGATCGCTGATGCGGTCGTCCGGTGCGAGCCGCGCCTGCCGTGCGGGCGGGTCCGCTGCGGGCCGCCGCCCGGCTTTCGACGGCGCCCCGGCGCGTACCGGGCCGTGACCACCGGGGAAGACGGGCGGAGCACCGCCGGGGTTGCCCCGTACGGGAAAGATACCGGCCCCCGTCACCGGCCGGGGGGCGGTGACGGGGGCCGAAGGGCCGGTCGGGGTCCGCGGCGGTCGGCAGCGGAGGCCGGGGCGTCAGGCGTTCGGGCGCAGGGTCCAGGTGATGACCATCTCGCCCGTCACGGCCCCGTCCTCCCGGGTGATCGCGATGTGCACGGGGAACTCGGGGCGCTGCCCGGCGTCCAGTTCGGCGAGGACCTCGTCCCGGGTGCGGCCCAGGGTGGCGGTAGCGGTGACGACGCCCATCGCGAGCTTCTTGTAGGCGATCTCGGCCTTGACGGCGAGTGGCACGGCCCGCCCCATCTGGTCGCCGAACGCGCCGATGACGATGGCGCCGCTCGCGGACTCGCCGAGGGTGAACATGGCGCCGGCGTGCGGGCCCCCGACGTGGTTGTGGAAGTCCTTCTGGTCGGGCAGGCGCAGCACCGCGCGGTCGGCGGTGGCCTCGACGACGTCCAGGTTCAGGGTCTTGGCCATGGGAACGGTGGCCAGCAGCATCTCGCCGATGTTCGGCAGCGTCTCGGACATGGGCCGAAGTTACCAGGCGGTAGCATCCGTGCATAACCCTGCTCCGTGCCGCTGCCCGGGGGCGGCCGTGGCACGCGTCACCCCTCCCTCTATGGTTACTGGCCATGTGGCCAGGACAGCAGCCGCCCGGGGGCGAGCAGAACCCGCAGGACCAGAACGCGCCGAACCCCTACCAGCAGCAGGGGTACCAGCAGCCGAACCCGTACCAGCAGCACCCGGGGTACCAGCAGCCCGGCTACCCGCAACAGGCGGGCTACGGCCAGCCGAACCCGTACCAGCAGCCCACCGCCCCGCAGTACGCCGTGCCCGGCCAGCCGCCCGCGGCCGCGCCGCCGGCCTCCGGCAGCCGCAGGACCACGGTGGTCGTCGCGACCGCGTCCGCCCTGGCCGTCCTGACCACCGCCGGGGTGACCGGGTACGTGGTGCTCGGCGACGACGGCAAGGAGCCGGTCGCCAAGCCCGGCGCGAAGCCCGCGGCGAGCGTCTCCGCTCCGGCCGACCCGACCCCCTCCGCCGTCGACAACCCGCGCGCGGGCGACGGGGCGGCGCAGCCGACCATCCCCGGGTGGAAGGTCGTCTACAACCCCAAGTACGGCACGCTGTTCGACGTGCCGGGCGACTGGGAGGTCAGCGGCTCCGGCAACATGCACATCGTGACGGACGAGAAGGAAGGCGGCGCCGCCGCCTTCAACGTCATGTCGGCACCGGCGTACTACAAGAGCGAGTGGTGCTCCTACGACGCCGAGAAGGACGGCACCGCCGACACGTGGGGGCTCGCCTCGACCGGCACCAAGGGCGGCCAGGGCGCCAAGGACACCGGCAACGCCGCGCTGAACGAGGCCGGCACGTGGGCCTGGTCCCAGGCGCAGGACGAGCCCAAGGAGAAGGTCAAGCTCGGCAAGCCCGCCCCGTACACCACCACGTCCGGCCTGACGGGCCACGTGGCCACGGCGAAGACCGAGAACACCAAGCACGAGCACAAGTGCGACACGGAGACCAAGGCCATCGCGTTCTCCTTCAAGAACGCGAAGGGCGACTTCTCCACCTGGTGCCTCTACGGACCGACGGGCGTCAAGGACGAGCTCCCGGAGGCCACGATCCAGAAGATCCTGAGCACCGTGCGGCTCGCGGACGAGCAGCCGAAGCAGTAGGCGCCGCGCCCGCGGGCCCCGGGTGGACGGCCGGCGAGAGGCCCGAAGCGGCACCGGGCCCACGGGAGACCACCGGGTGCGCCACCGGCGAGCGAGTCCCGCGGGATCCCGCCGCCTGACAGGTATTCCGTTTGGCGGCGGGCCCCCGCACGGGCGATAGTCCGCGTGTGAGAAAGCCCGCCGCCCAGCGCAACTACCTGCTGCTGACCGCCTCCGCGGTCGTCACCAACCTCGGCACGCACGGAGCCCTCATCGCGGCGGCGTTCGCGGTGCTGGAGACCGGCGGCGACGCCGGGGACGTCGGGCTCGTGGCCGCCGCGCGCTTCCTGCCGCTGGTCCTCTTCCTCCTCATCGGCGGCGCCGTCGCCGACCGGCTGCCGCGGCACCGGGTCATGGTCGCGGCCAACACCCTGAACTGCGTGTCGCAGGCGGTCTTCGCGGCCCTCGTACTGTCCGGCACCGCCGAGCTGTGGCACATGATGGTGCTGACCGCGCTGTGCGGCACCGGACAGGCGTTCTTCAGCCCCGCGGCCGAGGGCATGCTGATGTCCAGCGTCACCGGGGAGCACGCGGCCCGGGCGTTCGCACTGTTCCGGATGGCGATGAACGGCGCCACCATCGGGGGCGCCGCGCTGGGCGGCGCCCTGATCGCCGCCTTCGGACCCGGCTGGGTCCTCGCCGTCGACGCGGCCGCCTTCGCCGTGGCGGGAGCCCTGCGCGCCTTCCTCGACGTGAGCCACATCCCCGAGCGGACGCCCGGCGGCGGTCTGCTGGCGGACCTCCGGGAGGGCTGGCACGAGGTCGCGAGCCGTCCCTGGCTGTGGTCCATCGTGGCCCAGTTCTCCGTCGTCGTGGCCGTCGTCGGCGCCGCCGAGTCCGTGTACGGGCCTCTCGTCGCCCGCGACGCCCTGGGCGGGGCGCGGCCGTGGGGCATCGCCCTGGCCGCCTTCGGCGCGGGCACCATCGGCGGTGCGCTGCTGATGCTGCGCTGGAAACCGCGGCGGATGCTGCTCGTCGGCACGCTGTGCGTGTTCCCTCTGGCGCTGCCGTCGGCGGCGCTGGCCGTGCCCCTCCAGCTGCCCGGCCTGATGGCGGCGATGTTCGTGTGCGGAGTGACCCTGGAGGTGTTCGGCGTGGCCTGGATGACCGCGCTGCACCAGGAGATACCCGAGGAGAAGATGTCCCGGGTCACCGCGTACGACTGGTTCGGCTCCACCGCCATGCTGCCGCTGTCGACCGCGCTGGCCGGCCCCGCGGAGGAGCTCTTCGGGCGCCCGCAGGCGCTGTGGGGCTGCGTGGCGCTGATCGTGCTGGTGACCGCGCTGGTCCTGCTCGTCCCCGACGTGCGGAACCTGACGCGGCGGACGAAGGAGGTCGCGGCGGGCGTCGGGGCGCCGGCCGGGGCCGTGTCAGCCGATGCCGAAGGCGCCGCCGGGCGGGACCGGTGACGCCACGGCGTCCGCGTCCCTGACCACGGGTGCATCGCCCATGAGGCGGGCCAGCGGCTCGCCCTCCTCCACGCGCGCGGGGAACGGGTCCCCGGCGGCCCGCCGCGCGAGCCGCGCGGTGTCCTGGGGGGTGTGGGACGCCAGCAGCACGACGTTTCCGAAGCGGCGGCCGCGCAGGACCGCGGGCTCGGCGATCAGCGCCAGCTCGGCGAAGACGGCTCCGAAGGTGGCCAGTTGCGAGCGGAGGAACGGGAAGGGCGCGCCGTCCGCGAGGTTCGCGGCGTAGCAGCCGCCCGGCCGCAGCACCCGCCCCACGACGTGCGCGTACTCCACGGACGTGAGGTGTGCCGGCACGCGGGAGCCGCCGAAGACGTCCCCGACGACGAGGTCCGCGGAGCGGGCGGGAGCGGCCTCCAGCCAGGCCCGGGCGTCCGCGGCGTGCACGGTGATGCCCGCGTCGGCGGGCACGGGCAGGTGCTCGGCGACCAGGTCGAGGAGGCCCCGGTCCGCTTCCACCACGTCCTGCCGGGACCCCGGTCGGGTCGCCGCCGCGTAACGCGGCAGGGTGAGCGCACCGCCCCCGAGGTGGAGCAGGTCCACGGGGGCGCCCTCCGGTGCGGCGCAGTCGACGACGTGGGCGAGCCGGCGGGCGTACTCGAACTCCAGGTGGGTCGGATCGGCGAGGTCGACGTACGACTGCGGGGCACCGTCCACGGTCAGCAGCCAGGCCCCCTCCCGGTCGATGTCCGGCATGAGCTTGGCGGTGCCGCCGTCGACGGCGCGGAGGACGGGGAGGGGCTCGTTCACATGGTCATTGTCCCGCCCCCTGCGCGCCCCCACGGCACCTCCCCCTGCCTGGGGCGGGCCCGTACGTCCACCGGCCGGCCGCGTGGGCGGGCCGGAGCTCCGGCGGCACGCGAAGGACCGGCTTCCGCGTCCGCCCGCTCCGGCCGGGGCGGCGCACCCACCCGCCGGCGGCAGCGGTCCAGGCGGGCGGAGCCACGCAGTCCGCACGCCCTGGACCGCGCGCCACCACCGCGGCGGCAGGCCAGGGGCCGCGCACCAGTGCCGGTGCGCAAGAACCGCGCAGCCTCGCCGCCGGCCCGCCGGTCCGGCCACCCGTCCGTCCGTCCGCTCGTCCGCACGAGGGCGTGCACCGGGTGGGCCGCCGGGACAGTGCACCCGCCACCTGATCCGCGAGCCCGGGGCCGCGCATCCGCTCGGCGGGGCACCGGGAGCTGCGGCGGGTGCCGGCATCGGGACCGGTCGCCGTGGGCGAGACGGGGCGCGACGTCCGTCACGGCGATCAACGGGCCCCTTCGGTTACGCTCCCCGAATGCTCCAGACCGTCACCCCGCGCCCGCCGGCCGGCCCGGCCCTGCGCTGCGCCCGGGTGCTCCTGTCGCCCCGAGCCCGGCTCGCCCTGCTCGTCCTCCTGCTGGCCGGAGGCGCGGCGGCGGTCCTGACGTACGAGCCGCAGCGCCTCCTCTCGGACGGCGGCTGGCCGCCGCAGACGGGCGGCGCCGGGGCCGCGGTGCTGTTCGGCGTGGCGTACGGCCTGTGCACGTCGGCCTTCGTGCCGCGGCCGGTGCTCAACCTGGCGGCGGGTGCCCTCTTCGGCGCCCACGCGGGGCTGGCGGCCGCCGTCGGCGGCACGGTCCTCGGGGCGGGCATCGCCTTCGCGCTCGGCCGGGTGCTCGGCCAGGACGGGCTGCGGCCTCTGCTGCGCGGCCGGTTCCTGGAACTCGCGGACGGGCAGCTCAGCCGGCACGGCTTCCGGTCGACACTGGCGATCCGGTTGTTCCCCGGCGTGCCCTTCGCCGCGGCCAACTACTGCGCGGCGGTCTCCCGGATGGGGTACGCGCCGTTCCTGGCCGGCACGGGGCTCGGCTGCGTGCCCAACACGGCGGCGTACGTGATCGCGGGCAGCCAGGCGGGCTCTCCGTCGTCCCCGGCCTTCCTGATCTCCGCCGCGTTCATCGTGGCGAGCGTGGTCGGGGGCGCGGTGGTGGCCTGGCGCAAGCGCCACCGGCTCGCGCCGAAGGGCCCCGTGCAGAGCGCGGCTGGCGTGGCCGTGCCGGTCCGCCTGCCGGTTCCGGCGCAGGTCAGGGCGATGGCGCCGGAGGGCGAGCCGGCGTGACACGGCTGCCCGACACCGGATGATCACCGTCCGTTCACTCTCGGGCGATACGCTGCACCGCATCCTTTGACCGCACACGTACATATCGGGACGGCTCTGGCCCCATGAATTGGTTCGAATCGCTCATCCTCGGACTCGTCCAAGGGCTGACGGAGTTCCTCCCGATCTCCTCCAGCGCCCACCTGCGTCTCACGGCCGCCTTCGCGGGCTGGCAGGACCCGGGCGCCGCGTTCACGGCGGTCACGCAGATCGGTACGGAGGCCGCCGTCCTGATCTACTTCCGCAAGGACATCGGCCGGATCCTGTCCGCCTGGTTCCGGTCCCTCACGGACAAGTCGATGCGTGGCGACCAGGACGCCCGGCTGGGCTGGCTGGTGATCGTCGGCTCCGTCCCCATCGGTGTGCTGGGCGTGACGCTCAAGGACCAGATCGAAGGGCCCTTCCGCGACCTGCGGCTCACGGCGACCATGCTGATCGTGCTCGGTGTCGTCCTCGGCGTGGCCGACCGGCTGGCGGCCCGAGCGCAGGAGGGGGGCCGGCACCGCGCCGCCGTGCCGCGCAAGACACTGGCCGACCTGGGCGTCAAGGACGGCCTGGTGTTCGGCCTGTGCCAGGCGATGGCGCTCGTCCCGGGGGTCTCCCGGTCCGGCGCGACGATCAGCGGCGGCCTGTTCATGAACTACACGCGCGAGTCCGCCGCCCGGTACTCCTTCCTGCTCGCCATCCCCGCCGTCATGGCGTCCGGGGTCTACGAACTGAAGGCCGTGAGCGAGAGCCACGTGCCCTGGGGGCCGACGATCTTCGCGACGGTCATCGCCTTCGGAGTGGGGTACGCGGTCATCGCCTGGTTCATGAAATTCATCACCACCAAGAGCTTCATGCCGTTCGTGGTCTACCGGATAGGGCTCGGGCTGGTACTGCTGGCGCTGATCTGGCTGGGCGTCCTCAGCCCGACCGCGGGGCAGGCCGCGGCGCACTGACGGGTCGCACACCCCCGCACGTGCGGTGACCGGCGGCCGACGGGCCGGGGCTCGGCGACCCGCGCGGGAGAGCGTGCCGCACCGGCGCGGGAGCGCAGAGCGCGGCGCCGGAGGTGATCCGTCCGCGCCGCGCCGTCCCTCCGGCACGCCGCGGCACGTTCCCGCGCGGTCGGTCCTCCACGGCCCTCTGCGGGCACCACGGGCTGCGGTCCGCCCGCGCAGGGCGCACCCTGGAGGCATGGCCTGGCACGCGCCCGTCGTCGTCCACCGGCCGACCGCCGGGGGCGGGCGGCGGGTCACCGTGCGCGGGCAGATCGTGGGCCTGGCCCGCAACGACGGGGATCTCGTGGAGTTCCTGCGCCGCACGGGTCTCGACGACGCCGACATCGACCTGGACGACCCGCACCTCGTCGAGTGGCGGGGCGGTCGCGCGCATCAGTGGGAAGCGGCCTGACCGGTCCTGGCGTGTCGGACGGGGCGGACGGACACTGGTGCGATGACACAGCGCGTGGACCTGGCGACCGTGATGGACCGGCTGGCCATCGATGAGTTGATCACCGGCTACGCCCTGGCCGTGGACGATGCCGACTGGACGGCCTACGGGAGGCTGTTCACCCCGGACGCGCACGTCGACTACCGGGGGGCCGGCGGGATCGCGGGCCCCGTGGGCGAGGTGGCCTCCTGGCTGGCGCAGTCGCTGCGGCGCTCTCCCGTGCGCCAGCACCTCATCCTCAACCGTCTGGTGCGGTTGGAGGACCGCGACGGTTTCCCGGGGGACCGGGCCGAGGCGCGTGCGGAGTACCTGAACCCGGTGCCGCTGGGGGGCTTCCTCGGCGGCGGCCGGTACCGGTTCGGGCTGCGGCGCACCGAGGACGGCTGGCGCCTGCACGAGGTCGAGGTCCGCGAGCGGTGGCGCCGTGCGCCCGGCGCGCCGGTGCCGGACGCACCAGCACCGGGCTGACCGCCTCCGCCACACTGGACGGCGAGGAGGCGACACGCATGCGGGTGCGGGCCGGTCGGATCACGTCGTCGCGCCGGTGGCGCGGCGCACTGGCCGTGCCCGCGGGGGCGGTGCCTGCCCTGGCCTTCCCCGAACCGTCCCTGTGGTGGCTGGCCTACGTGGGGCTGGTGCCGTGGATGCTGCTGCTGCGCTCCGCGCCGGACGGGCGGCGTGCGGCTCTCGACGGCTGGCTCGGCGGGCTCGGTTTCATGCTGGCCGTCCACCACTGGCTGCTGCCGCACCTGCACGTCTTCACGTTCGTGGTGGCGGCGCTGCTGGGTCTGCTGTGGGCACCGTGGGGGTGGCTGGTGCACCGGTTCCTGCGGGGCGTGCCCGACGGGGGGCGTGCGGTGGCGGCGGTGGTCGTGGTGCCGTCGGCGTGGCTGCTGGTCGAGCTGGTCAGGTCGTGGGAGGGACTCGGCGGTCCGTGGGGGCTCCTGGGGGCGAGCCAGTGGCAGGTCCCGGCTGCGTTGAGGATGGCCTCCGTGGGCGGGGTGTGGCTGGTGACGCTGCTCGTGGTGGCCGTCAACACGGCGGTCACCCTCCTGGTGGCCGCGGTGGCCGCGGCTCCCGCCGGCCGCGGGGCGCAGACCCCGCCCCGGACGGCCGGGGCAGTGGCCGTCCCGGACGCGTCGCGTGAGGCGCGGGGCGCGGGGCCGGACGGCAGCGGAGTCCGGCCGGGGGCGTCGCCGGCGGCCGCCCCCGTGGCGGAACCCGCCGTGGCGCCTGCCACTCCCCCGGACCGGCCGGGGCCGCCGGTCTTCCGCCCGAACGAAGCGCCCCTCGCCGGCCCGGGGGCCGGTCCCGTCGGCCGGGGCGGTTCCCGTGTGCGGCCGGCCGTCGCGGCGGCCGCTGCGCTGGCCGTCTGCGCGGTGACCGTGGTGGCGGTGTGGGTCCGGTACGAGGAGCCGGTGGCGAGCGGGCGGCTGCGGGTCGCGGTGGTGCAGCCGGGGGTGTTCGACGGTCCGGACGGTGCCGAGCGGCGGTTCGCGCGCGGTGAGGAGCTGACGCGGTCCCTGGCGGGGCGGGACGTGGACCTGGTGGTGTGGGGCGAGAGCAGCGTGGGCGCCGACCTGGCGGCGCGGCCCGACCTCTCCGGCCGGCTGGCCGTCCTGTCCCGGGAGGTGGGCGCGGAGGTGCTGGTCAACGTCGACGCGCGACGGTCGGACCTGCCGGGCATCTACAAGAGCAGCGTCCTGGTGGGCGCGGCGGGCCCGACCGGCGACCGGTACGACAAGATGCGGCTCGTGCCGTTCGGCGAGTACGTGCCGGCGCGGTCGCTGCTGGGCTGGGCCACGTCGGTGGGCCGGGCCGCGGAGGAGGACCGCAGGCGCGGCGAGCGTCCGGTCGTGATGTCCCTCGGCCCGGACGCGCCCGGGGACGTGCGGGTGGGGCCGCTGGTCTGCTTCGAGACGGCGTTCCCCGACATGAGCCGCCGGCTCGTCCGGGACGGTGCGGACGTGCTGGTGGCCCAGTCGGCGACGTCGACGTTCCAGGGCACCTGGGCGCCGGAGCAGCACGCGTCTCTCGGGGCGCTGCGGGCGGCGGAGACCGGGCGGCCGATGGTGCACGCGACGCTCACCGGGGTCAGTGCGGTGTACGGGCCGGACGGGACGCGGATCGGCGAGCCGCTCGGTACGGAGCGCAGCACCGCCGCCGTGTACGAGGTGCCGCTCACTCGGACAGGCACGCCGTACGTGCGGTTCGGGGACTGGCCGGTGACGGCGGCGGCCGCCGTGCTGGCGCTCGCGGCGGGCACGGCGGCGGTGCGGGAGCTCAGGCGCCGCTCTGGTCCTGGGCGTCCCGCACGACCCGCTCGCACAGCTCGTGGGTCAGCAGGGCGTCGCGGGCGCTGAGCGTCCTGCCCGCCCGTACGGCGTCCAGGAACGCCAGGACGGCCTGCTCGATGCCGCGCTGCCGCGCCACCGGCACCCAGTCGCCGCGCCGCCGCACGGTGGGCTGGCCCTTGTGGTCCACGACCTCCGCGAGGTTCAGCACCTGGCGCTTGGTGTCCCGGCCGGACACCTCCAGGATCTCCTCCGAGGAACCGCTCATCCGGTTCATGACGCCGAGTGCGGTGAAGCCGTCGCCGGACAGCTGCAGCACGACGTGGTGCATCAGGCCGTCCCGCATCCGGGCGCGGACCGTGGTGTGCTCGACGGGTCCGGGGAGCAGGAAGCGCAGGGTGTCGACGACGTGGATGAAGTCGTCGAGGACGAGCGTGCGGGGGTCCTCGGGGAGGCCCACGCGGTTCTTCTGCATCAGGATCAGGTCGCGCGGGTGGTCGGCGCACTGGGCGTAGGCGGGGGCGTAGCGCCGGTTGAACCCGACGGCCAGGCTGGTGCCCCGGCGTTCGGCGAGGTCCACGAGGCGCCGTGAGTCGGCGAGTTCGTAGGCGAGGGGCTTGTCGACGTACGTCGGGACGCCCGCGTCGAGCAGCCGGGTGACGATCCCGGGGTGCACGTCGGTCGGTGCGTGGACGAACGCGGCGTCGAGCGGCCCCGCGGCCAGCAACCCGTCCAGGTCGGTGTGGCGGCGGTCGGCGGGCACGTGGTGGGCGTCGGCCACCCGTGCCAGCGTCGCGGGCGTGCGGGTCTGCAGGTGCAGTTCCACGTCGGGGCGGGTGGTGAGGACCGGCAGGTAGGCCTTCTGCGCGATGTCGCCGAGGCCGATGCAGGCCACCTTCACGGGTCTCTCCTCTCGCCGGGCTCCGTGCAGCATACGGGGGTGCCCGGCTGCGGTGATCGGCTGGTGCCGGGCTGCGGTGGTCCGCTGTCGCGGCCCCGGAATCCGCTGTGCCGGTCGCATGGGCCGGCCTGCTCGCGACCACGGCGGTGTCCCTCCGACGGGCCGTCCCGGGGGCGTGGCCACGGCGGGGCGTTCACCCTGCGGCGGGGCCACGTCCGCATGAGCGAGGAGTACGCGCGCCGCAACCGCCCTACCGACCTGCTGCGGCAACGGGTCGACGGGGCAACCGGCGAGAGGCGCGGTCACCCGTGCGTGCCGTAACCGACGGTAGCGGGGTGCGGGGCGGACGCCCGACCCGCACAGTGGCGACGTGCGAGGAACAGGGAGGGTACCCGCCCGCGTCCGGGTGGGTGTGGTGCTGGCGGTGACGGTGGCGGCCGTGTCGGGGTGCGTGGCGGTGCCGGCGCACCGGCCGGGCCCCGCCCACGTCCCTGCGGCGGCCGAGGATCCCGTACGGGGTGCGTGGGAGGCGGGGCCTGCGGTGTCCGAGGCGCCGCCCCGCGAGGCCCTGGAGAGCACGGGCCCGCCCGCGCCCGGGGAGGAGCCGGTCGGGGTGGCGCGGCGCCCCCGTGCGGGCGCCGCGGGAACACCTGCGGAACCCGTCCGGCGGCGGGCCGGTGCCCGGTCCCAGGAGCGTCGGGCGCGGCCGGCGGCGCCGCGCCCGACGGGGAGGTCGGCAACCGGGGCCCCGCAGCGCGCCGGCAGCCGCCTGACCCCCGCCGTACCGCGCATCCCGGCGGTCCCGCGGCCGCCCGTGGGTCCACCGGCTCCGGTGGCCGTGCCGGACGTGTGCGCGCTGTCGGAGGAGCACGGGGCCTGGGGGCGCGGCAGCCAGGGCGCGCGGGCCTGCCGCCAGGCGGCGCGACGCTGACGCGGTCGTGTCAGATCCCGCGCAGATGACGCTCCAGGCGGGCGATGGCGGCGCGGACGCCGTCGCCGTACCCGTCGTCGCCGAGGGCCGCCGCGGAGGCACGGGCGCGGTCCAGGTGGTCGCGGGCGTCGTCGGGCCGGCCGAGCTTCACGTAGTCGGCGGCGAGGTTGACGTGCAGCGACGGGTACAGCGCCCGCAGGGCGGCCACGCGGTCCCGTCGGCCGGGCCGCTCGTCGTCCAGGGTGCGCGCCGCCGTCAAGGCCCGCAGGTCCCAGGCGAGTTCGGAGCCGGGGTCGTCCTGTGCGTCGGCCATGTAGTGGGCGAGGGTGCACAGGTGCAGCGGGTCACCGTCCTGCGCGATCCGCGCCCACAGCGCGTGGAAGCGGTTGCGGGCCTCCTCCCGGTCGCCCGCGTGGAGGAGCATCGTGGCCTGCCCGATGCTGGTCATGACGGCGTCGTCGGACGCGCTCTGCCGCTGCTCCGCCACGTGGCCTCCCTGCTCGCCGGTCCTGCGACGACGCTAGCCGCCACCGGGATGCGCCGTCACGCACCGCGGCCCGTCAGTCCCGCAGGGTCGCCGAACGCCGCCACACCGCCGTCGGCAGGGTAGTCGGCCGGCCGAGGTCGGCTGTGCTTGAACCCCGGAATGCTCACGCCCGGTCGCCGTCTGCCCTGTGGTGTGGGCCGGGCCGGGAGCGCCGTGCCGGTACCGGGCGTCGGCGGCCGGCCCCAGTGAGGGGTGCCTGAGGGTTGCTGCTAGAACTGGGCCGTACCCGCCCCGGATGACCACGTGTCCGGGGACCGTGTTTCCAGCATCTTCCCGGAGCTCGCCTTGACCCTGCGGATCGGCATCACCGGCCGGGCGTCCCTGCTCCTGACGACCATGCTCACGGCCTCGACACTCACCGCATGCACACCGCTGGACCTCGCCCGGTACTGCGAGGGGACCGCCTCTCGGGTACGGGAGACAGCGGCCCTTGACATCCTCGACTCCCGGCCCGCAGGAGCTTCCGTCGCTCAGGGCTTCGAGGAGGTCGACGCCGGGTGCTGGGCGGACAGCGGCGACATCGTGGTGTACGCCGATCGTTGGTACGCCTTTCCCGGCACGCGGTCCGAGGTGACCGCGCACTACCGGTCGGCGGCGCTGCGGGACGGATGGGGGCCGGCTTCGGAGGCGCCGTCCACCGACCTGTGCTTCGTCAAGGGAACCATGAGCCTGTGGATCGTGTTCGCCACCGCAGAACGCCTCGCGGAGGACGGCCTCGGGCACCGCCCGGACCTCACCACCGGAGCCGGTTACTCGATCGGCGTCGATTCGTACGAGCACAGCGGTGGCGCAACGGGCTGCTGACCCCTTCGTCGCTGCGATCGCTGCCCTGGTCGTATCGAGACGGCACCCGACAACCCCACTGGGGTGTTCTGGACCGCTGGTCCCTTACGTGCTGTCGTTCCCGCCCGGCCCTGGTCACCCAAGGGTGCCTAGGCCGGACGGGCAGACGGTGCCCCACCAGACCGTGTGGACGTTCCGGGCCGAGGTGCACCGGACCGCCGGTGACTTCCTCCGCCGCCTCGCGGTCGTCCGTACCGGATGCCGTCCGGCCGGTGAGACGGGCCGGACGGTGCTCCTAGGTCGGCGTTCCCCCGGGAAGCAGGGGCCCGCCCGCAAGCGTCGTGCGTCGCCGTCCGAGCAGCCACCCCGCGAGTACGCAGCCACCGCCCGCCAGGGCGAGGAGCGTTCCGGCCGGCAGGGCCGCGCCCAGCAGCAGGGGCGCGGTGGGCGGGGCGAGGGCCCGTGCTTGTACCGCCGTCTCCGCCACCGTGCCGTGATGGCCGTCGTCCAGGAAGAAGCGCGCGTCCCGGGAGTTCCCGCGGTGGTCCCCGAGCAGGAACAGCCGGCCGTCGGGAACCGTCACGTCGAACGTGACGCCGCCCGCGGCGGGGGCCGCGTCCTTCACGTACGGCTCCCCCAGGGGCCCGCCGTTCAGGGTCAGCGTGCCGCCCTCGCGGCACGCCACCCGGTCACCGCCGACGGCGACGACGCGCTGGAGCACCAGCTGTCCCCGGTACCGGTCGGGTACGGAGAAGAGGACCACGTCACCGCGCCTCAGGTCCCGGGCCTCGGTCCGCTCGGCGACGATCCGGTCACCCGGGAGGTAGGTGGGCTCCATCGCGGACGAGGGGAGGTCCGCCACCATGTAGCCGCGCAGGACCACCAGGGACGCGATGAGTGTCATGACGCCCAGCGGCGCCAGCACCCAGCCCGCTGCCCGCAGGCCCCGCCCTCTTCTCACGTCGCCCCGTCTGTGCGGTTCTTCTCGTGGTCGCGTCCGGGCACACCGTCTCCCCCGTGGAGGCGGCACCGCGGCCTTGGGGGGCGGGATGCAGTCAGCCCAGGTCGGGGATGCGCCAGTCGATCGGCTCATGCCCCTGCTCGGCGATGGCCTTGTTGATCTGGGTGAAGGGGCGGGAGCCGAAGAACTTCTTCGCGGACAGCGGCGAAGGGTGGGCGCCCTTGACCACGATGTGCCGGGTCTCGTCGATGAGCCGCAGCTTCTTCTGCGCGTAGTTGCCCCACAGGACGAACACGGCCGGGTCCGGCCGGGAGGCGACGGCGCTGATGACGGCGTCGGTGAAGGTCTCCCAGCCCTTGCCCTTGTGGGAGTTCGCCTCGCCTGCCCGGACGGTGAGCACGGCGTTGAGGAGGAGGACGCCCTGCTCGGCCCACGGCATGAGGTAGCCGTTGTCCGGGATCGGGTGCCCGAGCTCCTCCTGCATCTCCTTGTAGATGTTCCGCAGTGACGGCGGGGTCTTGACGCCCGGCCGCACGGAGAAGCACAGGCCGTGCCCCTGGCCCTCCCCGTGATACGGGTCCTGGCCCAGGACGAGGACCTTGACCTTGTCGTACGGGGTGGCTTCCAGCGCGGCGAACACCTCGTCGTGCGGCGGATAGACCGGCCCGTTGGCCCGCTCCTCGGCGACGAACTCGGTGAGCCGCTCGAAGTACGGCTTGTGCAGCTCGTCGCCGAGGACGCCGCGCCAGGACTCGGGCAGCGAAGCGGTGTCGGTCACGTCAACAACCTCCGGTGTGGGATCGCTTGTGCACCTCAGAACCTACCTGCGGCCACTGACAGCGACTCCCGCACCGTCTCCTACCAGCTGGTCCTGCGGTGCAGCTCCCAGACCTGCATGACGGTCTGCGGGTCGAGGGCGCGCTCGGCACCGCCGATCTCCTGGCTGGTCGCGACGTACTGCTTGCCCTGCCACAGCGGCAGCAGCCGCACGTCCTTGACGAGGATCTCCTGCGCCTTCTCGAACTGAGTGGTCACCGCACCGCGGTCGGACTTGCGGCGCGACTCGGGCAGCAGCTGCTCGGTGATCTCGGGCGACTCGTACGGGTCGGCGTGCACGTTCTCCTTGCCGACGAACGGGGCGACGAAGTTGTCCGGGTCCGGGAAGTCGGGGAACCAGCCGCGGCCGAAGACCTGGTAGGCGCCCTTCTGGTAGGCCGGCTGGAACTCCTTCCAGGGCTTGCCCTCCAAGGTCACCTCGAAGAGCCCGCTGGCCTCCAGCTGCCGCTTGATCTCCGCGAACTCGGCCGCGGTGGAGGAACCGTACCGGTCCGTGGTGTAGCCGAAGGTCAGCTTGACCGGCTTGGTGATGTCGGCCTCGGCCAGCAGCTCGCGCGCCTTCTCCACGTCGGGGTCCCCGTACTGGTCGAAGAACTTCGTCGTGTGGCCGACGATGCCCTTCGGGACCATCGAGTACAGCGGCTCGGCGGTGCCCTGGTAGACCTTGGCGACCAGTGCCTCGCGGTCGATGAGCTGGGCGATCGCCCGGCGGACGGCCACCTTGCCGGTCATCTCGTCGTCCCCGTCGAAGACGAGGTACTGGATGGCGGCGCCGGTGGTCTCGACGAGCTGGAGCCCCTCGTTCTCGGGCTTCTTCTCCCTGAGGTCGACGATCTCCTCGGCCGTGAGGCCGCGGTAGGTGATGTCGATCTCCTTCTTCTTCAGCGCGGCGACCATGGCTTCGGACTCGCTGAAGTAGCGGATGGTGACGCCGGTGTTCTTGCGGTCGGCGAAGCCCTTGTAGGTGGGGTTCTTGACCAGCACGGCCTCGACGTCCGGGGTGTACTTCTCCAGGTTGTACGGGCCGGATCCGACGACCTTGCCGTCCTCGCGGAGCCGGTCCGCCGGGTACGAGGCGGGTTCGACGATCGACATGGCGGGCGTGGCCCGCACGAACGGGAAGGTGGCGTCGGACTTCTTCAGCCGGAAGGTCACGATCCGGTCGCCGGTCGTCTCGACGCTGTCGAGGGAGCCGAGCAGTCCGTTCGGGCCGCCCTCCGCGTTGATCGCGCGGATCCGGTCGATCGAGTGCTTCACGGCCCGGGCGTCGAGCTTGCTGCCCGTCGAGAACTGCAGGCCGTCGCGGAGCTCGCATTCGTAGATCTTGCTCGCGGTGTCCTTGAACCTGCAGTCCGCGGCGTCCGGCTGCGGCACCGTGCTTCCCGTGGGGAAACTCATCAACGTCTGGAAGACGTTCCGGTACAGCTCCCAGGAGCTGTCCCAGGCGGCAGCGGGGTCGAGCGTGGTCGGAGAACTGGTCGTTCCCACGACGATCTTCTGCTCCACGTCGGCTTTCTCATCGCCGAAGAGACCGCATCCCGCCAGCAGGGATATGGACGCAAGGGCTGCAGCAGATGCCTGCAGGCTGGTCCGGTTGAACACGTGCACACGCTCCTCGTTCAGCCATGGTCGGCCGACCATACCGCAGCGCCCCACCAGGTCAATGCGAGGGACCGGTGGGGCACTTGAGTGCAAATCTCGGCCAATCAGGCGTAATCCACCTCAGCCGACTCCGGCATTGAGGAAAATTCCCCCTTCGATCGCCAGGGTTTGCCCGGTGATCCAGTCCGATTGGCCGGATGTAAGGAATGCGGCGGCCCCTCCGATATCGGCAGGCACCCCGAGCCTCCCCAGCGGATACGCGGCGGCGGCCTCTGCTTCGCGGCCTTCGTACAGCGCCTGCGCGAATTTCGTTTTCACGACACCCGGGGCAATGGCGTTCACTCGGACAATCGGCGCGAATTCGTGTGCGAGCTGCTGCGTCAGATTGATCATCGCGGCCTTGCTCATGCCGTACGCGCCGACGAAGGGCGAGGCCGAGAGGCCGGCGATGGACGCGATGTTCACGATCGCGCCGCCGTGCTCCTGCTGCCACGCCTTCCAAGTCCGCTGGGCGAAGCCCAGCGCCGAGATGACGTTGGTCTCGTAGACCTTGCGCGCCACGTCCAGGTCGAGGTCCGCCATCGGCCCGAAGACCGGGTTCGTCCCGGCGTTGTTGATCAGGTAGTCGACCCGGCCGAAGGCCTCCAAGGTGCGCTCGACGGCGGCCGCCTGGTGGGCCGTGTCGTGCGCCTTGCCCGCCACGTACACCACCCGGTCGGGGCCGAGCCGCTCCACGGCCTCCTTGAGGGCGTCCTCGCCCCGCCCGGTGATGCACACCCGGTCGCCACGCGCGACGAGCGCCTCGGCGATCCCGTACCCGATGCCACGGCTCGCGCCCGTGACGAGGGCGACCCGCCCGGTCGGCTCGGGACGTTCCCCTGCGGTCATGTCCGTACCCCTCTTCCCTGTCGTCTCTTCCCTGTCGTCCGCTGCGCCCGCTCAGTCGAGCGGGCCGCCCGCGACGTACAGCACCTGCCCGGAGACGAAGCCCGCGTCCTCACCGGTGAAGAACGCGATGGCGTGGGCGACGTCCTCCGGGCGGCCGACCCGCTGGACGGGGATCTGGGTGGCGGCCGCGGCCTGGAAGTCCTCGAAGCCCATGCCGACGCGTGCGGCGGTCTGGGCGGTCATGTCGGTCGCGATGAACCCGGGTGCGACGGCGTTGGCGGTGATGCCGAACTTGCCGAGCTCCTTGGCGAGGGTCTTCGTGAAGCCCTGGAGGCCGGCCTTCACGGCGGAGTAGTTGGCCTGGCCGCGATTGCCGAGCGCGGAGGACGAGGAGAGGCACACGATGCGGCCGAAGCCCGCGTCGACCATGTGCCTCTGGCACGCCTTGGACATCAGGAACGCGCCCTTGAGGTGCACGTTCATCACGGTGTCCCAGTCGGACTCGGACATCTTGAACAGCAGGTTGTCCCGCAGGACGCCCGCGTTGTTGACGAGGACGGTCGGGGCGCCGAGCTCGGCGGCCACCCTGGCGACCGCAGCCTCCACCTGGGCGCTGTCGGAGACGTCGCAGCCGACGGCGAGGGCCGTGCCGCCGGCCGCCGTGACGGCGTCGACGGTGTCCTTGCACGCGGCTTCGTCCAGGTCGAGCACGGCGACGGCACGGCCCTCGGCCGCGAGCCGTACGGCGGTGGCGGCGCCGATGCCGCGCGCGGCCCCGGTCACCACGGCGACGCGCTGCTGGGTGGTGGACATGCTGGTTCTCCTCGCCCTTGAGTCCCTCTGCCGCTCGTGACGCCCCCGCAGGAGGTGATGAGCGACCGCTTAGTACCTTCAGCAGGACGAGACGCTAGAAGCCCTGGCACCCGGTGTCAACGGCCCGTGCCCCGGGTGCCGGGCCTCACGTGCGAAGGCGGCGGGGAGGTCAGCGGACCAGGACGTCCAGGAGCCGTTCGACCTCGGCCTCCGGGTCGACCGTCAGCCCCGTGTGGACCGGCCCCGGCTGAACCACTGTGGAGCGCGGCGCGACCAGCCAGCGGAACCGCCGCCCCGCGTCGTCGCGCGCCGCCTGCCCGGCGTCCTCACCTCCGCGGCACACCCCCTCAACGGCGTGCAGGGCGGCGCGCACGCCGGCCAGGTCGGCGCCCGGGTCCAGTGCGGCGAGCTTCCGCTCGTCGAGGTGGGTGCGCGCGGCGACGAACGACCGGGCCCGGCAGTAGACCACCACACCGGCGTTGAAGCACTCCCCGCGGTCGACGCGCGGCACCACGCGCAGCAGCGCGTATTCGAAGACGTCCCGCTCGCTCACTGGCCGCTGTCCTTCGTGCTGTGGGTGGGGTGGGGCCAGGGTGCCAGGTGGTCGGTGAGCCAGCCCGGCGCCTGGGACGGCCGGCGGGCGGACCGCTCGCCGACGGTGACGCGCTCGTGGATGGTCGCCGCACGCGAGAGGAGCGCCTCCACGTACGCGCGGCGGACGGCGTCGGCGGAGGCGAAGCCGGGTTCGCCGGCCAGCCACTCGTCGGGGACGTCGGCGGCGACCTCCGTGAGGAGTTCCTCGGTGACCCGGGGGGCGAGTTCGCTCGCCGCGGCGTCGACGTCCGGGCCGAACCCGGCCAGCACGTGGTCGGAGGCGTCGTACGGCTTGGCGGCGGACGCCTGCGCACCGGGCCAGTTGTGGTGCCAGATCATGGTGGCACCGTGGTCGATCAGCCAGGGCTCACCGTGCCAGACCAGCATGTTGGGGTTGCGCCAGGACCGGTCCACGTTGTTGATGAGGGCGTCGAACCAGACGACGCGACCGGCCTCCACGGGGTCCATCGCGTAGGCGAGCGGGTCGAAGCCGATCGACCCCGGCAGGTAGTCCATGCCGAGGTTCAGCCCGCCGCTCGCCTTCAGGAGCTCCTGCACCTCCTGGTCCGGCTCACCCAGGCCGATCACGGGATCGAGCTGAATGGCGACCAACTCCGGCACCCGCAGCCCGAGTCGGCGGCCCAGCTGCCCGCAGATCACCTCGGCCACGAGCGTCTTGCGGCCCTGCCCGGCCCCGGTGAACTTCATGACGTACGTGCCGAGGTCGTCGGCCTCGACGATCCCGGGGAGCGAGCCGCCCTCACGCAGGGGCGTGACATAGCGGGTCGCTACAACCTCTTCCAACACTTTCCCAGGCCACCCATCTCTTCAACCTTGCAATCCACGGAAGCCCTGTCCGGGGCGCAGAGGCCGGGAACACGCGTCAACAGCGCTGGGGAGAATCTGGGGAGTTTCGGCTAGCAAGCTGATCCCCCGCGCTCCCCAAGCAGACCGTCGATGGTGCCGCGCCCCTTACTGCCGGCCTCCGGCATGAAGTGAGCATAGTAACCGAGAGTGATCGCAGGCGAGGAGTGTCCGAGCCACCGAGCCAGGGTCACGACGGACTCTCCGGCTTCCAACATGATCGAGGCATATTATAGAAGCCCCCACCCTGCATGGTCATTTCCCCGAGAGAGTGCAGTTCGATTCCGAATAATCGGATCTTCGCCGGATATCTGCGGTGGAGTCTTCCCGCACGAGTCGTCCGGCTCCCGCGCCGCCGCCGACGGGGGTCACGCCTACGACTGGGGCAAGGACCAGCGCATTCCCGTTTCCGCATGGCCCCGCTCGATCGTCTGCGCGATGGAACCTGGCCGCAGCTCGTGGACCGCACCTCTGGACGCACGGCACCTGGCCGAGTCCGCCGCAACCGTCCCTGTCCGGCAGTTGGGTGAGCTGGCCGAACGGCTGATCGCCGCGGGTCAGTGACAGAGCGAGGACCCAAGCGGTCCGTCATCGCGGATGCGGGATACGACGCGCCCCGCCTGGCTCACCTCCCGCATGACCTGCCGGTGTATGCGGTTGCCGGCTCACGGCATGGACGGTTCTGGGCGGATCGCGATGAGGGTGAGGCCGTCGAAGTCCACCGGAGCACGACGGCGTTCGCCGGCAGTGAGCAGGGTGTAGCCCTGTTCGGTGGCGTCTGGGTAGGCAAGAACGGCCGCGCCAGGGCCGACGGAGCCGCTGACCGCGCGCCAGAGTTCGTCGCGTACACGGGCGGAGAGTGTGCCGATGTAGAGCCCGGGGGCGGGCTCGGTCATCCAGCGGGTGAGGGCACCTCGTACATGCTCGGGGACGGCCGTGGTGGAAAGCACGGTCATGGATGGCATGGCTCTCCGTCCGTCCCTGTTTCGTCGGGGTCGTGCTCGCCGGCCGTTCCCGCGTAGTTCACCCC
The DNA here is from genome assembly GCF_001865245.1 of Streptomyces sp. CC53. Lineage (GTDB taxonomy): Bacteria > Actinomycetota > Actinomycetes > Streptomycetales > Streptomycetaceae > Streptomyces. The sequence continues at coordinate 126,432 of NZ_MKXB01000144.1, forward strand.
TGCCGGTACGGAGCCGGCCTCGGGGTCCCAGAGGTTGACCAGTTCAACAGCATGGCCGTCGGGGAGGGGGATGGTGTCGTCCGGTGACAGGAGTGACTGGATGTCGTTGACGATGCGTGGCAGAAGCTTGTAGAGGCGGAGTCCTTCGCGGAAGCTGCGCCGGGCCGTGGCCTCGGGGTGGGGAGCGTCGTGGAGCGAGAACGCGAGGGGGATGGTGAGTTCTGCTTTGTACAGGTCGGCGATGTCGTAGACGAGGGCGTGCTGTTTGCCCTGGTGGACGAAGCCGAGGGCGGGTGAGCAGCCGAGGGCGACGATGGCTGCGTGGACGATTCCGTACAGGCAGGTGTTGGCGGAGGAGAGGGCGAGGTTGACGGGGTCCTGCTTGTCCCAGGCGGCGGGGTCGTAGGCACGGCGGAAGCGTCCGATGCGGTGTTGCTGGGTGAGGAGTTTGTAAAGGGCTTTGACGCGTTGGCCTTCGAGTCCGCGCAGAGTGTTGAGGGGTGTGGTCGGCGGGACGGCGATGTTGAAGCGTTTGTGGTACATGCGCTGGGCGACGGCGAGCCGTCGTTCCGGGTCGCTCCAGTGGTGGACCTGTGCTTCGAGCCAGCGGGTGGTGAGGGCGTCGGATGTGGTGGCGGAGTAGCAGCGGACACCGCCGGAGCCGCTGCATACGACGGTGGTGCCGTGGCGGGCGAGGGTGGCCAGTGCGGGTTGGGTGATGGAGGTTCCGGGGCCGAGGAGGATGCAGCTGAGGGCGGCGGTGGGGAGGTAGACGCGGGTGAGGTGGCCGTCTTCGGTGGTTGTCTCGGCGCTCACGCCGGTGTCGTCCTGGACGATGCGGACGATGTCGGCGTACAGGAACGACAGGGAGTCGGCGATCCGGGGCAGCATCGCAAGCGTGGGTGCGGCGATACGTCGGCGGGCCGCGGTGTCGCGGCTGGAGGCGGAAGTGGCCATAGTCGTGGTGTTCAGGGGTTGAGGTGGGCAGGGGCGAGGCTGAGCAGTCCGCATCCGTAGGACTTGGCTCGGCCGATGCCGTGGAGGAGGGCGTGCCGCAGGGCTTCGGCGTTGTGGATGGTGGCGGTGCCGTCGAAGCGGGTGCCCTTGTGGTGAACGGCGACCTTGGTGTCGCGGGTGGCCCGGGCGGAGCTGTGCCGTGCACTCAGGGTCTCGGGGCTGTCGGCCTGGATGGTGTGGAGGGTAAGGCCGGCCTGGTGTGCTCGGGTGGCCCACCACTGTTCGGCATCGGGTCCGTACAGTGCGATGGCCTGCTTCCAGCGGCCTTCAGTGCTGTTGGGGCCGCAGCGTTTGATGGCGTTGCCGAGCAGCCGGTAGCGGACCGTGAGGCCGGGCCGGAGGGCGGTGAGGAGGGGGGAGATGTCCCGGGTCCGGACTTGCGCGTAGCCGGCGGGAAGACGGAGGGGGTCCGGAGCGGTGTGGGTCTGAACGAGAAGGATCGGTGCGCCGGCTCCGTCGTGGTCGAGGCGGAAGAGGAGCCCACTGCGGGCGCGGGGGCTGTCTCCCAGGCCGCCAGGGGCCAGGGTCATGACCCGTCGGTGCAGGGCGGCGGCGTCCCTGAGGTCGTGCTGCACCGCCTTGCTGGCGAGGTTGAGGCGCAGACGTGTCAGCCATGCCGTAGCGGTCCCGGGGGCTGCTGCCTGGGATTCGGTTGAGGGGCCGGCTGCTGTGCTGGTCCTGCTGTCGGAGATACCGGCAGACGTGCTGGTGGTCATTGGGGATTGTCCTGGGGTGTGGTGGGCGGTTGGAGGTAGGCGAGGAGAGCGTCGAGGTAGTCGGGGCCGTAGCCTCCGCACAGGTCGGCGGGGAGAGTGCGGGTGGTGCTGTAGGACGGGCGTGTGCGGTAGACGCGGTCGTGGGAGGCGAGACGGACGGGATCGTCGTTGAGCAAGGTGACTGCGTCCCTGGAAGAAGGGGGGACTGCAACGGTGTTGGCGCCGGTCGTGCCGTGGAAGGGGGTGTCCGACGTGAACCGCACCTGGACGGTGTTGCTGGAGGTACGGGGCCGGGCAAGCGGAAGGGCCGTATACAGGTCGCCGACAGGGTCGTCCCGTCGGGCGGCGAGGAGGAACACGGCGCTGGGCGGGCAGGACCGGCGTCCTAGGTAGAGGGGCCAGTGTGGCGCGGTGAGAGCGGCCGCGCACCGTTCGGTCAGTTCGTCGGAGTCAGGGGCGTGGGGGGCTGTGACGGCGATGGTGAAGACGGCGTCGGACAGGTAGTGCCGGTGGGAGACGATGGTGCCCTGGCCGGCACCGCGTCTGCCGCCCTTGGCGGTGGGCACCGTGCGGTGGGCGGGCAAGCCACCGCCGACGGTGTGGAAGTCCCGCAGCCGGGTGCCGGGGCGGTCGTGCCGGACGGTGAATCGCAGGTGGCCGAGACTGCTGAAAAGAGTCGGTGGGCCGTCCATGGAGATGAGAGCTTCGCTGCGGGGGATGCCCAGAGCGGAGGCGATCATGCCGATCAGGCCGGAGCGGGTGGGGTGGGCAACGCTGTCGCGGTCGTTGAATGCGCTGTGTTCGCCCCAGGACTGCAGCGGCCCGCCGACCTGAAGGAGGAAGCCGGTCACGCCTGTGCGCTCCCGGTGTCGGCGAAGGTCGCGGCAAGCGCGCCGGTGACAAGCTCCGGGTAGGAGGGGAGGCGGGCGCCCAGTGCCTGGCAGGGGGAGTCGTCCACCCCGGCGTACGCGCTGTGGGTAAGACCCGCGTCGCCCAGGAGGAGGCGGGCCTTGGCAGCGTAGTCGTTCAGGGCATCGCGGGAGGGCTCCGCCCAGCCTCGGTCAGTAGCCCGTACGGGCTTCTCGAAGGCTGCAGCCAGGGAGACAGGCCGGTCAGAGCGGACCGCGATGTGGACGAGGTCAGGGATGCTGTGCGGGGCGGTGGAGTTCTTCTTCGCCCCGGGCATGCTCTGGATGAACTCGGTGAGGAATGCCCCGGCCAGTTCCCGGGCGGTCGCCAGGTCCCCGGTGTTGCGGATCAAGTCCTGCAGGTCGACGGTGGCGTAGCGGTAGAAGACGCCGGAGCTGTACTCCCCGGTGTTCATGTGGGCGCTGCCGGCATCCGGAGCCCACTGGTCGATGTCGTCCACCGCGGTGAAGAAGTCCGCCTGGACTGAGGTGGCGTGCGTGGTGAAGGCGTGGGCCACCTGTACGGCGCCGTCGACGCCGGCGCCGGGGATCTCGGCGAGCATCCTGCCGAAGAGGGCGATGGATCCGTTGCGGGAGCGGAGGATCTCGTGGATCGCGTCTTTCGGGAGCTGGGGTTTGGCTGCGGCCTTGGTGCCGAGGGCTTTTTCCAGAGCGGCGCGGTGTTTCTCCGCAATGTCGGCAAGCAGGCCGGCCGCCTCGTCGGGCAGGAACAGCAAAGACGCGGTGGTGGCGTTGTCGTCCAAGTCGAGTTTCGACTCAGTGGACTTGACGACTTGCATGCCGGCGAGTTCCGCCAGTTCCTCGGGCCAGCCCCGCTCCTCTGTGAGGATTTTGGCGACCTGGAGGGGAATGCGACGGGTGCGGCGTGCCTTCTGCCCAATCCGGGCTTCGACCGCGTGGCGGGTGGGTCGCTTCCATGCCTGACTGGAGACCCGGGTGCGCGTGGTACCGCCGTAGGTCACGGTCTTGGGCGAGCCGAGGTCGTCGCGGTTGACGTTGCTGAACGGCAGCGTCTGCAGGATGTGTACGTCGATGTAGCGGGGTGTCGTCATGTCTCGGTTCCTGTTTTCTGGCTCTCGTTCTGGGAGGCCATTTTCGATGGAGCGGGTGCTCGAAGGACTGAAGGGTTGAAAGGGGGGTTCAGGCGGGGCGTTCCGCACGGCGCAGCGTGCGGTAGTAGTCCTCCAGCCAGCGCAGGGCCACGTCGTCGCGCCGGTGAGGCCAGCGCACGAGGTCGTACAGGAGACGTCCGTAGTCCACGGCGAGACCGGCGGATCCGAGCTGCCGCACGAGTGGGGGCAGCATGCGGTGGACGCCATCGATGTCCTGGCGCACGAGCAGATGGAGCCTCTGTTCCACGCCGCTGATCTTGTCCTGCTGGAGGGACGGGACAGTCGCCGTACTATCCGCTACGGCGGCCGGGCGGTCGCGGCGGGCCGTAAGACCGGCGAGGCTCTCTCCGAAGCTGCTCCCCCACACGCTCTTTCGCTGACCGACCCTGGCCTGGGGCTCGTCTGCTGCGGCGAAGGTATCGCTGTCGTCCGGGTTGCGGTCGTCCGTCTCCGGCCGGGCCGCGGCATCCTGACGTGCGGCAGCGTCCGCTCGTCGTTCGGCGCGCGGCCGAAAGGCGATCAGGGCGGCAACGGCGTAGTACGCACGCTTGTTCACGCTGCTGGTGCGCTCGGGGATGAGTCCGTGGCGCAGCAGAGCCGCGTGGGTGCGGCTGGGCATCTCGTCCATGGTCCGGCCGAGCCCCATACGCAGGGCCTGCTGTGTCCCAGGGTTGGCGCACATCTCGCGTACACGGTCCGTGAAGGCGTCGTAGAACGCGAGTTTGTCGTGGCGAGGCAAGGCAGGTGCGTCGCCGCCGGCGTGCGGGGCGTCGGATTCGCCGGTTGTCAGAGTCATCGGTCCTTCTAAACGTGGCGGGGAGGGGCAGGGAAGCGGCGAAGGCAGAGGGAGAACACGGGATGCGGCGTGAAACCGACCCCGCGGCGCCGTGGAAGCCTCTCCGGGCTCGGCGTGCGCTCAAGTGCTTCGACAACGCCGGCCAGCGGGGTCAGGGCCGGCGGGTTTCGAGCAGGCTGCGGACCAGACCGCGGGTGCTCTCCCGGGCCTTCGCGCCGCGCGGTTCGGATGCGATGGCGGCTGTCAGGTCGTCGAAGACCTCCAGGGCGATGCCGCCGAAAGCTGCCAGGGCATGGGAGAAGTCCTCGTTGTCAAGCAGCTCCCAGAACCGCTCCTCGGCCGCGGGCCAGTAGGCGGCCAGTGCTCGTTCGGACCACGGGCCACCGCCTCGTTCCTTCTTTGCCCTGCCTGGCGTCTTGTCATCGCCGAACGGCAGTGTGTAGGTCCGCCACGCGTCACGCAGAGCCTTTTCCAGCCTCCACGCGGCATGCTCGGCAGCTTGACGGCCTTCCTTGACGCCGAGGGCGAGCTCCACATCCGAACTCTCCCCCGAGGAAGCAAGCAGGGCGCACAACGGCGGCGTCACGGCAGTGAAGTGACTACGGTCCCGGGTCTGCCCGTCCTGGTCGAATCCGTGGGCAACCACCCGCAGATGGGTGAACACCTCCTCGGGCAGTTGCGTGCCTGTCAGGCCCCCGAAGATGAGCGGCCTGCGGTTCTTCCCTCCCCTCTCCTGCAGGACCAGCCCGTCCAGGTCCCGCCACAGCGCACGCTCCGCGTCCGCCCTGCGCGCATACAAGGTGCCGTCTTTGCTCTCGTCCCAGATCAAGTACGGGTCGGCCAACGGCGGCCTGTTGTTCCGCAGGGCCCAGGTGATGGTGGCATCCACCGCGTGCGTACCGTCTGCGGCCGGCCTGAGCAGAACGGCATGTTGGTGGCGGTTGGTCAGCATTTCCATCAGACCGGCCGACGGTTTCGGAGGCTCCAGCGCGGCCAGGGGCCATGCCGCTTCCCACGGACAGAGATCGGCGCGCTTCTGGTCTGCAAGGGGCCACTCGGCCGGTTGCGGGATGCCCAGCAGCAGGCTCTCGTAGAGGCTGCGGCCCAGCGGGTGGAAGGACAGCACGCGACGGAGCGGGCCGGCCATGGTGTTGCCGTATTTCTGCCCGTCGACTGTACGCGGGGTGCACTGCCCCGACGCCCCATAGTAGAGCTGTGCGAGGAGGTGCAGCACCGCCTCCTCGGAGGGGAGCGGCACAGGCACGTCGTCGCTGAAGTGGCCGAAGAAAACTTGGTTGTTGCCCGAAGGCCGTCCGAGGACCAGTTTGTTGATGCCCGACGTCGATGCGCACTGGTGGGCAAGGCGGGCGTCTTGGAGGAACGGCCGTTCCTCGTCGTAGAGCCGCAGCCCGTTCGCGCATCCGTCGAAGTACTCCTCCACGCGGGCCCGGTCGAAGCCGTCACCGGCCTCCAAGAGTGCGTACCGGGTGTCCAGCCAGCCCTCGGGGCCGTCCTCCATCCGGTCGAGTGCCGTCAGCCGGGCTGTAATCGCATACAGCACTCGCAGCAGTCCGGAGGCCGCTGGCGGCGACGCCACTGCCAGGTCGCTGAATTCGTGCGCGCGCAGGAACAGCTCCCTCAGTCCCACTCGCAGGGTGGTGCCCGCCTTCGTCGTCACGGGGACCCAGGACATCCGATCCAGCGGGTAGCGGCCGTCAAGCGCGACCGCGGTATCAGACATGGAACGTGGAACCTCGACTAGGAAGGGGCTATACCCGGGAGTAGGCACAGCAACCGGCAGGTCGTACCCTGAGAGAGCCCGCAATGACTGTGGGCTCTCTCCGCGACAGCGGAGGTGCACCGATGGACAACAGCGCTGGGCTGAGTCAGCCGTCGCCTTCCCCGCGCAGGCGGGGGCACAAGGGTGTTGACCCGGCTGGCTGCCGGGCCAACACCGTTTGACGCGGCCAACGTTGACGCCTTCACCGTAGCTCGGCCCACCGCTTGGCACCACCGAATCTCCAAGATGGAGAACAGCGAAGCTCGATCTGTCTCAATCCATCCGCTCAGTGATCAGACCCAGTACCCGGTCGTAGGTGATACGGACGTTGCCCACGACCGCTCCCTCCACCTGCCCGTCGCCGTTTACGCGGTGTGGCAGGAGCACCAGCCGGGCCAGCCGGGGCTCTTTGTTCCAGGGCTGCGGCGGCTGGTGGGCCGCCCCGCAAGCCGTTCGCCATGGTCCGTACGCCACAGGGGCCACGAGGGTGAGCAGGTCGCGGACCTCTCGCCGGGTGAAGCGCCCTTCAGGCCCGCTGCCGCAGACGGGCAGCGGCAGGGTGCATTCCTCATCCAGCCATCGGCCGCTGTCGTTCTCGTAGACGGGCAGCACCTGGACCGAGTCAATTCCCAGGCGGGTGCGGACCAGTTCCTCGTCGGCATCACTGGTGGTGAGCCGGTGAAGCGACGTGGCAGTGCGGGGCGGCGGGATGGCGACCATCTCGGCCAGGCCGGAACTCGCCATGTCCTGGGCGAGCCGTTCGAAGTCGTGCTCCATCAGCTTTTCGGGGGCACTCGAGGGGAACTCGGGTGCGTAAACGGCGTCGACGAGTCGCTGGACGTCTTCCGGCACCGCGATGGGTGCGCCTTCGAGTCCGGTGAGGAGTTCCAGGGTCCGCTGCAAGAGGGAGGGTGTATAGACCTCTCCCCACGACGGGGGCGGCACGGCCAGTGCGCTGCTGTCGCCCTTGCCGACGGGGGCGAGGACGACGAGCTGTGGCTTCTCGGCCCATGCGGGACGCGGCGGGGCGGGCTCCAGGTGGCGCCAGATGCGGCCTGCCCGTTGCAGGAGCATGGCAAGGGGCGCCAGATCGGAGACGACTATGTCGAAGTCGAGGTCCAGGGACTGCTCGATGACCTGTGTAGCCACGATCACCGCCCCGCGCGCACCCATCGGGCGCCGCACCCCCGGCTTGTCCGTGCGTCCGAACCACGATTCCGCCTCGGCCGTAAGGTCCGCCCGTCTGCCAGCAGGAAACCGTGCGTGGAGCAGGCGCAGGCGGGGACCTGCCTCAGCATCGCGCCGCGTCTGGTCGTCTGGCGCGGTCTCGTCCCACCCGCGGTAGTCGTCGCCGCACCCGGCGCGGTAGTGGGCGTGCAGCGCCTCATAGGTCTGCTGGGCCTCAGCGACCGTTGTGCAGATGACCGCGGCGCATCCACCACGGGCGACCGTGCTGTCCAGGGTCTGCAGCAGTACGGCCAGCCGCCCGTCCACGACGGCCGGATCATAGGTGTGCCGAACTCGGTGGACCTCGACGTGGAGATCACGCTTTTGCCCGCTGACCAGCGGTTCTGCAGGCTCGATCACACGGCCGCCGTCGGCCGGGGCGTAGATCCAGCCGGGATAGGCGGGAGCCGGCACATCGGGCAGACCGCTGGAGGGGGCGGCTCCGGACAGATAGGCGCGGACCATTCCCTGAGCGATATCCCCGGCCAGGGTCGCCGACAGCAGAACGACCGGCACTCGCAGGGCTCCCAGCCACTCCAGCAGACGCAGCATCAGGGCGTGGGTGTAGGCGTCGTACGCGTGTGCTTCATCGACGATTACCGTCTTGCCGGAGAGCCCGAAATGCCGCAACGCGTTCCGCTTGAGCGGGAGAACTCCCATCAGTGCCTGGTCGATCGTGCCGACCGCCACAGGGGCGAGAATGCCGCGTCCTCTCTCACGCAGCCAGCGCCCCGCTTCGACCGACACCCGGGCGCCTTCTCGAGTTCCCGACTCGCGGTCGAACAGGATCCGCGGTTCCGTCTCGTCCAGAACCGAGGAGGCCGGTGTCATATCGGTGTAGGGCACGTACAGGTCAGCGGCTCCATGGAGCAGAGTCAGCTGGGAGGAGTGAAGGAGGTTCGCCCGCGCGAAATCGGCCAGTCGCCCGTATGTCTGATTGGCCGTGGCCTGGGTGGGAAGGGCGAAGAAGATCCCCTCGGCACCGCCGGCCCTGCCCATCAAGGTAGCCGCGTAGAGCGCAGTCTCGGTCTTGCCCTCTCCGGTAGGAGCGGTGACGAGGAGAACTCCCGGCCCTGCCAACCTGGCCCCGGTCAGACCGGCCTCCACGCTTAGCTGCAGCGGACGTGGACGGTCGATGCCAGGGAACAGATCGTGGAACCCCCCGTCCCTGAATGCGACGCGTCCCACTCCAGCGTCTTCCAACAGGCCGGCGGCCAGACGTTCCATCCGTAGCGCATGCGCCTTGAGCCCTGCTGGGGTGTACAGTCCAGCACCTGCGCGTGCGGCCTGCTGCTGTCCGGACACCACATGTTCCTGGCTGGCGACCCAGTCAGAGACGATGATCATGCCGGCGAGCGCGACCGCCAACGGGACCGGAAGCGCGCGAGCCTGCGGAATCGGGGGGCGCCCCAGTACCTCGTAAAGGGCCTGCACGTGCTCCTCGCGCTGTTGCGCCCACCGACCTGCGCCGAGCTCCGGCACAGACTCCAACGGATCACGAAGGTGACCGGGCTCGTTGTCGTGCGGATAGCGGCCGTGGTGTCCGCCTAGTACTTGAGCAATCTGTGTCAGAAGAAGTCCGGCCGGGCGGCCGGCTCTTGGATACCCGAGAGCGATCAACAGCGACGGCAGAGCCGCGTGCGTAGCGTACTCATGCCGTACCCGGGACGTCTCACTGTCGCTCCCCCTGTCATGGGCGTACCCAGGCTCAGACAGGAAAGCCCTGTGCTGCGGCCGGTCTTTGAGCAGCATGTCCTGAAACTGAGGCATGATCTTCCCCAGGTCATGCAATCCAGCCCAGAACATCACTGTCTTCCGAGCATCCTCGATGCTCAACCCGAGCGCTACGGCAACACGTTCACGCTGGGTCGGGCTCATACACCGGTCCCAGACGGCCCCGCAGACCTGGGCGGTGTCAACCAGGTGTCCGATCACCGCATACGGCTCGGCCAGCCCCTCGGACTTGCCGCCTAACCGTGCATCGACCACAACGCTACCTCCACGAAGTTCCGTCGGCGGAAGTCCACCACACACCACTGACAGCAGCCCTCCCTCCTCAACTCCCGCAGTCAGGCTGACGCCCCCGGAGCCCTGCCCCCACCGACCGCTCTACGAGATCCGCCCGGCAAAAGACCCCAGGGGCACACCCCGACTTCCCGGCGCAAGTCCGTCACCCGTCTGCCAGGATGGACACATGCCTCACCAGATGCCCACCGGTAAAGAAGCTGCAAAGACCTCCTGAACGCCCAGCTCAGGAAGAGTGGTCCCCGCGCGAGCGGGGGTGTTCCGGACCGTGCCGTGCCCGCCCGCGAGGCGTCGTGGTGGTCCCCGCGCGAGCGGGGGTGTTCCGCGGGCGCCCACCTCCGCCAGCAGCCCCTCCAGGTGGTCCCCGCGCGAGCGGGGGTGTTCCTCCATCTGGGATGTGGATGTTGAGAATCGAAAAGTGGTCCCCGCGCGAGCGGGGGTGTTCCGCCGCGGAACGCCTGCTCGCGGGGCAGTCGATCGTGGTCCCCGCGCGAGCGGGGGTGTTCCGGCCGCGGACCGGCTCGCCGCCCGAATGCTGAAGTGGTCCCCGCGCGAGCGGGGGTGTTCCGACCGCCGCCCACCGCCTCACGAAGTGGGTGCCGTGGTCCCCGCGCGAGCGGGGGTGTTCCGGCCGCGCACTGACCTGGGCGCTGCACGGGTAGAGGGAGCGCCGCCCCCTCCCTGGGAGGGGAGGGGGCGGTTCAGCGTCGGTCCGCCGAGAGGGGGCCTATTCCGTCAGTGAACCGACGCGCTCATGGATCGGCCGCAGGAGGCGCGCAGCCCGATTCGTCTGATATTGATCCTGCGGCGGATGGCTGCCGATCGCAAATTTGCCTGCCCAGGCAAAGACACGTCACCCATGATCACCCCAGCGTGGGGTAGGTGCCATCCGCTCCTCCCTGGACCCTCGCGCGCCGCCAGGTCATCGGCCAGCGCATCCGCCGCGCGCGCCTCGACGCGAGCCTCACGCAGATGCGCCTCGCGGACCTCTGCGGCGTCGACCACCGAACGATCCACCGGATCGAGTACGGCGTCAGCGACCCGCGGCTGGGCCTCCTCCTCCAGATCTCCCAGGCCGTCGGCGTGCCCCTCGCGGATCTGGTGCGGTAAGGGCCCCGGCCGGGGCGGTTCGGGGGTGCCGGTTACACCGGGGGGCGGCCCGGTGTCGGCTGCGGGGGCGGGCTCGGCAGGGGCGGCCCCGGGTTCGGGGGCGTCTGCGGCGCGCCCGGGCTGCGGTGCTTGTCCGCGCGCGGCTCGCCGAGCTTGCGGTACGTCAGGCCGTAGATGCCCAGCGGCGGGAACAACTCGACCCGCGGCGGGCAGCCGCTGTCGGCGCAGGCCCGGCACAGCAGGTCACGGCCGTGTGAGGTCAGGCGGATGTGCTGGACCGGCTCGGTCCAGCACGCTTCGCACAGGGCGGTGTCGGTGGGGCGCAGGTCGCCCGGGTGGACAGTCTGGATCATGCGTCTGTGGACTCTCTGTTCGGTACGGGGGTCAGCGGCCGGTGGGGCCGGTCGGGTAGCTGGGCGGCCGCGGGGCGGCCGGGGCCCGGCAGGTGGGGTGTCGGTAGGCGTCCGGGCGGGCGCCCGACGCGGAGAACCCCGGGATCACCAGGGCCTCGCCCTCGATCAACTGGCCGCAGTGCACACACCAGCGGCGCACCGGATGGGTCACGGCTGGCCCCTTCCGTGGCAGAGGCAGGTGCAGCGGATCGAGAACAGAGGCCGCTCACCCGGCCGCGGCCGGTCGGTCGCGTACACGTCCTGCGGATGGCACTGCTAGTGCTCCCCGAGCTCGCACTCACCCGTCCGGCCCGCCCGCTCGGCAGCCTCCCGGACCTGCTCCAGCGTCCGCGGGGTCACCGGCTGCTCCTCTCGGTGTGGCAGCGCAGGCACACCCGCAGCGGGAAGCGGCGCGGCAACGGACGGGCGGTCGCGGCGGTCAGCTCG
>NZ_MKXB01000144.1:137992-183197 GCF_001865245.1 Streptomyces sp. CC53
ACGGTCGGTGAGCGGGGGCGGCTGTGGGGGCCCGGCGAGCGCCCGGGCGGCCAACCACGTAGGCGGCGGGCCCACGGGCGGCGCCGTCATCGGACGCCCACCTCCCCCAGCCGCAGGGACATGGCGCGGCACACCGGGTGCGCCGCCAGCATCATCGTCATGGCTCTCTCCGACCCGACTCGGAAACCAACTCCGCCATCGTCGGGGTGAGCCACTCCCGATCCCATACAGTCCCAGACCCTGCGGGCGTATATTCCCGGCATGGCAGGTCAGGCACCCTGGACGGACGTCCGCCTCCGAGCCGCATGGGCCCGCGCGGACTGGGCTGCGATCCTCCGCGAGTACAGACGCGCCACCGGCCTCACCCAGCAGGCCCTGGAGACGCTCGTCGGGATGCCGCAGCCCCACATCTCCGCCATCGAGTCCGGCCGCCGCCAGGTCAGAACGGCGGCGGTCCGGGCCCGCATCACCAAGGGGCTACAGGTGCCGAGAGAACTCGTCGACGCAGGCCAGAGCGACCTGTACGGGCAGTGGGAACCCTCAGGGGAACTCCGGGCCAGGGTCGCCCACGCACACCAGGCCGGCCGGACCGACCTCCGCACGGCCCGCTGGATCAGCGAAGTCCTCGCCACCCAGCGCCGGGCCGAGGACCACGCCGACGGCGCGATCCTGTGGCCCGTCGTCCGCGCCCAGCTCGACGCCGTCACCCGCCTCCTCCCCGGCGCCTCCGGGCCGACCGCCGACCAGCTGCTGCTCCTCGCCGCTGAGCACGCCCACTGGCTGTCCTGGGTCGCCTGGCGGGAGCAGCAGCACGCCGCGGCGCTGGCCTGGATCGACATGGCGCACGGCTGGGCCGTCGACGGCGGGCACGCCGACATGGCGTCCTGGGTGTACCGGATCCGCGCCCACTACAGCCTCCAGCGCGCCGACCCCGTGCGGGCGCTGCGCACGGCGGAGGCCGCGCGGCAGCACCCGGGGCTGTCGCCTGCCGCAGCAGCGGTGGCGACGCACACGACGGCGATGGCCGCGGCCTCGGTCGGAGAGCGGGACCGTGCGCGGGCACTGGCCGATGAAGCGCTGGCCGCCGCAGGCCGGGCACCGGATGCGGAGGATCGGCCGGGCTGGCTGTACTGGCTCACCCCGGACCGGGCCCGGCTCCAGGCCGCGGACGTGGCGTACGCGTGTCGGGACTGGGCGATTGCGGCCGCGGGGATCCGAGAGGTTCTCGACGCGCTGGCGGACTACCCGCGCGACCACGCCTACTACCGGGACAGGTTGGCGGACGCGGAGCAGCGGGCCTAGTCGATGCTGAGGATGATCGGCTTATCGTCCGCGCTGAGGCCGTGCCGGGCGCGGATGGCTGCCTGGATGTCGGGGATGGCGGGCGCGTGCCGGACCGGGCTGCCGTTGAGGCGGAGTCCGGACGGTGCGGGGTCGGCGAGGTCGTATGTCTCGGTGCGGGTGTCCAGGTCGCTGGGCTCGTAGTCGTCGGGCCCGGTCCCGGCGGGGAGCAGCTGGTAGCGGATCTGGTACCGGGTCATGGTGTCCCCCTGGGCAGTGTGGCGCCTCCGGGTGTCGGGACCCGGAGGCGATGCGGACAGCGTAACGCGGGGCACTGTCAGGGGGGTACGGCGCAGCCCGCGGGCATGACGAAACCGCCCCCTGCCCTCCCCGCGAAGGGGAGAGCAGGGGGCGGGGGCGAGTTGGGAGAAGGCGCTAGCGGTCGAGGACCCCACGGAGCACGAAGATGACGACGCAGACGCCAGACGCGAGGATGGCGTGGTCCCCGCGCGAGCGGGGGTGTTCCGATGCTGTTGTCGAGGTGGGTGGTCTGCCACGTGTGGTCCCCGCGCGAGCGGGGGTGTTCCGCCGTTGCGGAGGCCGGTGTCGGTGGCGGCCTTGTGGTCCCCGCGCGAGCGGGGGTGTTCCGTGGATTTTGGTTGAGCGAGCCCGGATGCGCGGGTGGTCCCCGCGCGAGCGGGGGTGTTCCGGACCCTACCCGCATTCAGCCCGGTGACCGTATGTGGTCCCCGCGCGAGCGGGGGTGTTCCGATGACCGACTCCGCGGACGCGCCGATGGCGGGGTGGTCCCCGCGCGAGCGGGGTGTTCCGCGGGGCGACACCGCGGGCGACGACCTGCCGTGGTGGTCCCCGCGCGAGCGGGGGTGTTCCGACCCTCGTGCAGAACGCGCTGCGCGCCCTGCAGTGGTCCCTGCGCGAGCGGGGATGTTCCGGTGAACCCGGGGGGGATCGGGGAGAGCGAGGCGTGGTCCCCGCGCGAGCGGGGGTGTTCCGGGGTCCGGCTTCCCTCGCTGCCACTCGCGGTGTTGGTCCCCGCGCGAGCGGGGGTGTTCCGGAGGGGCGCCCGTGACGAGTCTGTGGCGGGCCGTGGTCCCCGCGCGGGCGGGGGTGTTCCGGAGCCGTCCGCAGCGTACGACGCGCTTACTATACTCCGGGCGCCGAGGCAGGGACGACCGGCCGGCGGCTCCGGGGGACGCTCGGGGAGCTCCGTGCGGTGGGCCGGTCTCCCCCGCTCCCCCGACAGACCCGTCGATCGTGCCGCGCCCCTTGCTGCCGACCTCCTACGTGAAGTGAGCATAGTAACCGAGGGTGATCACCTGTGAGCGATATTCGAGACGCTGGGCCCGGGGCGCGACGAGGGCCGGGAGGTGGAGGTGCGGGTTGCCGACGGCACCAGGCTGACCGTCGCCGTGCTGGTCGGCGCCGATAGACGCCGAACTCCTCGACGCCACACCGGCCCCCAGTCCGTTCTTCGGACGGACCGCGGCACGGCGCGCGTCGACGAACTCGCGGACACCCTGGGGCGCCGCCACTCCCTGGGGCGCCGACCCCCTGCTCGGGCGTCCGGCCCGGTCTGCCGGAAGGCTCTTGACCGCGCCGACGGGAGCCGCCCCCGGCTCCTCGTTCGCTCCCGCCGCCCACGTACTCGGGTACAGGCGCGCCCCCGGGCAACGGCGCTCCTTCACGGGTGGCTTCGTCCACTGCCGGTCAGGACGCGGGGCAGCGCCCGTAGAGGTGGCCGCCTTCCTCCTTGGACACGAGGTGCAGGTCACGGCGGACGATGGTGAGCTTGTCGCCCCAGTCCCGGCAGGCCCGTTGCATGCCCTGGTCGGTGTACTCGATCACGAGCACGTTCTCTCCGAAGGCGGCGACGTAGTCCGCGCACTCCTCGTACTGTCCGCACTCCTCCACGACGGCGAAGTCGGCGCCCACCTCGCGGCGGGACGGGGCCAGTTCGGCCGTGTTCTTCTGGCCGATCGCCAGGCCCTTCTCGTGCGCGTGCGCCGCCAGGAGGGAGAGGAACGCCTTCGCGTCGTCGGCGCTGAGCAGCCCCTCGGGGGCGCGCGTGTAAGTGTCGTAGTTGTCGGGCTCGACGGCCCGGTATCCCTTGGCCGCGCACTCGTCGATCCAGGCGTTCACCCGGTCGGCGATGCGCCGGCGTTTGGCGTCGGTCCGCACGTCCAGCATCGCCTCTCCCCATTCCGTGTCCATGACGACGGCCCCTGAGTCGTCGCGGAGCAGCAGGTCGGGATCCCACTCCTTCTCCGCACCGGGCTGCGCCTGGAAGGCGTTGACGTAGCAGATGTTGTACACCTCTGGGGCGGGCGGTGCCGTGTGGTCGCGGGCGACGACCGAGACGCCCGGCGGCGGGTCGTACGGTGTGCCGAGCTGGTAGTCGAACCCCGCTCGCGCGGGCGGGAGGCGCACCTCGGGGCGGCCGTCGGCGGGTATGCCCGACGCCCCCGGCACGGAGGAGGGTGCCGCCTGTTGCGTGTCATCACTCCGGTCCGTCGTGCAGCCGGCGGCCAGGAGGGCCGTGAGGGTGGCCGCGAGGGCCCGCAGGAGCGGGGTGTTGCCCATGAGAAGAACTCCAGGTCAGGGATTGGTTCGCCAGCGCGCTCCAGCCTAGGGACCCGAACCGGAACACCGTGCTGCCGTGCTGCCGTGCTGCCGTGCTGCCGTGCTGCCGTGCTGCCGTGCTGCCGTGCTGCCCATGACCGACGTCTCCCCTCACGTCGTGGTTCCGTCCTCGGGTGGTGTCGGCCTCCGTGGTTCTCGGCCGCCATCGGGGGGTACGGGGGTGAAGGAGTTGACGAAGCTGCCGTGGGGGTGGGAACAGCGGCGATCGGTTGCCCCACGGCCCTGTCGCAGGCTTGTCCGCGAAGTCGACGACGAACCGGGCAGGGTCCGGTGCACGCGGTCCACGGCGTCGACGAGTGGACCGCGGAACCGCCCCCGGGGCTGGCGGGCCCGAGCCAACGGGTGCCGTTCCCTGGCCGTCCTCCCCCTTGGAACGCAGGGCGGGGGACATCAGACTCTCCCTCATGACTGCCCACATCGAAGAGCGCTGGGAGCCCGTCCACGGCGCCCCCTACCGTCCGGTCCCCTACCGTCCGGAGCGGATGGAGCCTGCGGAGTCCCTCGCGCGGTCGGCGGAGCTGCGCGACCGGATGCGTCAGCGGCGCACGGTCCGCAGGTTCTCGTCGGACCCCGTGCCGGAGCAGGTCGTGCGGGACGCCATCGCCTGTGCGGCCACGGCTCCGTCCGGTGCCCACCAGCAGCCCTGGACCTTCGTCCTGGTCCGCGACCAGGAGATCCGCAGGCGCATCCGCGAGGAAGCCGAGCGGGAGGAGCGGATCTCCTACGACGGCCGGCTCGGCGAGGAGTGGCTGGCCGCCCTGCGCCCGCTGGGCACGGACGCGGTGAAGACGCATCTCACGGACGCCCCCGCGCTGATCGTGGTCTTCCAGCAGCGGTACTGGCTCGGTGAGGGGGGCGAGAAGCGGAAGCACTACTACGTGGACGAGTCCGTGGGCATCGCGGTCGGCATGCTGCTGTCCGCCCTTCACCTGTCGGGGCTGGCCGCGCTCGTCCACACGCCGAGCCCGATGCGCTTCCTGTCCGAAGTGCTGGGGCGCCCCGAGAACGAGAAGGCGTTCGCGGTCATCCCGGTCGGTTACCCGGCGGAGGACTGCCAGGTGCCGGACCTGAAGCGGAAGGCGCTGGACCAGGTGATGGTGGAGATCTGACGGGCGCGTGGGGCCGGCACTCCCCTGAAGGGAGAGGCGGGCCCCACGCGTGTGCCGGACGGAGCCGAACGGTGGTCGGCGATCGGAGGACGTTTCCGTCTCCACCGGTCTGCGGAACGGGCACGGCACGGCCCGACGACGTGAGCCGCCGGCTGCACCCGGCCCCGGCTCTCCGCTGGAAGCAGTAGGCGGTTCGGGGCTCAAGCGGCCGAGGGGCGGAAGGGGTCGGTGGGGATGATGGCCGCCTCTTCGAGCAGTTGCTCCAGAGCTTCGTGTCCGTGGCGTCTGCGGAACGCGATCTCGGCGGCCGTCACCGGCAGCGCCCACAGGATGCGGACGTGCCCTCCGGGCAGCGGGCAGTGCTCAAGGCCGGGGCCGTGTAGGTACGGCCGGCTGAGCAGCACATGGTCGCAGGTCGAGCCGGGCACCCACGGTTCGCCGATCGGCATGCTGTGCTCCACGTCGAGCCGGTGCCCGGAGTGGTGGTAGAGCGCGAGCATCGTCATCAGCTCGACGAACCGCTGGTCTCGCACATGGGCGGTCATGACGAACTCGACTCCGTGGCCGCCCTGTTCCTTCGCGACCGCGCAGCCGACCGTTGCGTAGGCCCAGCTGTCGCCGCGAGGGCCGGGGCCCACGACGAGGACCCGCAGACCGGGCGCTTCGCGCCCTGCCGCTCCCGGGTCGCAGTCGACGGCTTCCACCGGATGCCCCGTGAAGAAGGTCCGGACGTGTGTCTCGACCGCCTCCGCGGTCCGCGGCCTTCCTCTGTGCACTGCGCCATCATCGCGGATCGCACGCGGGCACCTGTGCGCCACCGGCTGTCCTGTGTCCCGCTCGGACGTGTCGTCGGCCGCGTGGCACCGGCGCGTACGCGGTTCTTCGGCGGCCCGGGGCGGCGCCCCGGCCCGTCTCGCGGGCGTGCCCCCGGCGTGCCTCGCAGCTGTCCTCTCCACGCGCCTTCCAGGTGTCCGCGGCGCGGTCACGACCGACGCTCCCGGCACCGCCGCGGCGCGGCGCCGGTGCGGGAGAGGCGGATCAGCCGGCCCTGCGCTGGGCGCGGGCTGCGCGCCGTCGCAGGGTGCGGCGCTCGGCCTCGTCGGTACCGCCCCAGATCCCGTGGTCCTGACCGGTGTCCAGGGCCCAGCGCAGGCATTCGCTCCGCACGGGGCAGCCGTGGCAGATCCGTTTGGCCTCCTCCGCCTGCATCAGGGCGGGAACGCCCGTGCCCACGGGGAAGAACAGGTCCGGGTCCTCCTCGCGGCACACGGCCGCCAGTCGCCAGTCCTCCACGGTGAACCTCCTCACTCGTCGCATCGGTGTACGGCTTAGGTACAGGGCCGCACCGTGTGCGCCTGACCGTCACCACCGCATTGAAACGGTCTCGTTCGCGCTTCGGACGGGATCGGGCGAAATGCACCCACGGCTGCCGCCCGTGCGCTACGGGCGGTACCGCGGGGTGGCCGCGCCTCGGAGTGGACCGCCACGGCAAGGGGGTTCCCGAGGGGCGCGGGACGCCACCGACACGGAAGGGGTTTCGAATCGTCGACAGCGTGCAGGCGTTGAGAAGCACCGATTGTCCAGTTTGCCGCACAAGGTGAAGGAGAAATCTCATGGGCGTCATCGCGTGGATCCTCATCGGCCTCCTTGTCGGGCTGATCGCCAAGGCCCTCATGCCGGGGCGCGACCCGGGCGGCGTCATCCTCACGATGCTCCTCGGTGTCGCAGGTGGTCTGCTCGGTGGCTGGCTCGGCAAGGTGCTCTTCGGCGTCGACTCCATCGACGGGTTCTTCGATCTCTCCACCTGGATCGCCGCCATCGCGGGTTCGGTGATCCTGCTGGTGCTCTACCGGTTCTTCAGCGGCCGCACCTCGGCCGGCCGTCACGGATGAAGCGTCCGCTGACGGCCGCTGATGGCAGCTGATGGCTGTGGAAGGCCGTTGTGAGCCCCCGCACAGCTTCGGCGAGCCGGCTTGCTCCCCGAAGCGTCCGGACCGCGCTCCCCTGACAGTCCGTCCATGCGGCCGCCGTCCGCGAGCCGGCCCCGGGACACCCCGGGGCCCCGGACCGCAGGCGACCGGTTCGCGTACACACGAGAAGGCAACCCGGAGCCGACCATGACGAACACCTCGGACATCCTGCGGCTCGCCTGCGAGGAGCTGACCCGGCTCACCGGGTGCCCCGCCGAGACCGTTTCCTCGTTCGAACGCGCGGACGGCAGATGGCGGTTGACGGTCGAGGTCCTGGAACTCCCCCGGATGCCGGACAGCGTCAGCCTCCTCGCCACCTACGAGGTCGAGACCGACGGCGAAGGACAGCTCACGGCCTACCGGCGCGTCCGGCGCTACGAACGCGGACGGGCGGACGCACACGTCCGCTGACCACTCTCAGGAGGGTACGACCCGGCGGTCGTGCACCGCGAACTCGGCGCGCTCGCCGCCCGCCTGGAGGCGGGCGAGATCGACGAGACGGAGTTCGACCGCCGGGAGGACGAACTGCTCGCACGGCTGGAGAAGGGCGGGCGGCAGCTGTGACGCATCCCGGACGTCTCCCCTCCCCGTACACCGCCGAACGCGGTGGCACCGACCTCGCCGACATCCTCGAACGCGTCCTCGACAAGGGCGTCGTCATCGCGGGCGACATCAAGATCAACCTTCTCGACATCGAACTGCTGACGATCCGGTTGCGCCTCGTCGTGACTTCCGTGGACCGCGCGAAGGACATGGGCATCGACTGGTGGGAGAGCGACCCCTCACTGTCCTCGCACGCCCGCAAGGGCGAACTGGCCAAGGAGAACGAGGAACTGCGACGCCGGCTCGCCGAACTGGAGGAGCGCACCGTATGACCACCGCCCCCGAAGCGTCCCTGCGGTACGTGTACGCCGTGTGCCGCCCCTTCGACGGGCTGCTGCCCGAGGGGGCTCACGGGATCAACGGGGAGCCGCCCCGCCTGGTCCGCCACGACGGTCTGGCCGCCGTCGTGGACGCCGTGCCCGCCGAGGAGTTCGACGAGGGCCCCCTGCGCGAACTGCTGGGCGACCTGGACCGGTTGGCCGCCCTCGCCCGCTCCCACGAGGCCGTGATGGCGGCCCTCACCACCGTCACGTCACCCCTGCCCCTGCGGCTCGCCACAGTGTGCCGGGACGACAGCGGGGTGCGCCGGCTGCTGGAGCAGGGCCATGACCGCTTCGTGCGCACCCTGGGGCGGCTGGAGGGCCGGGTCGAGTGGGGCGTGAAGGCATACGTGCCGCAGGACCCACCGACCGGCTCCGCGCCCGGCGCCCGCCCTTCGCCGAGGACGGCGGCCCCGGTCGGGGGCGAGCACGGACCGGCATCCGCGCAGGGGGAGGCGGAGCGCGCGGAGGGGGGTGGACGCGCCTTCCTGCGGCAGCGGTTGCGGGAGCGGCGCGGACGAGAGGAGGCCCTGGGCCGCGCCGAGGAGGCGAGCCGCCGACTGCACGACGCCTTCTCCGCGTACGCGGAGGAGAGCGCCGTTCACCCGCCCCAGGACCCGCGCCTGTCCGGTGTGACCGGAGAGGCGAACGTCCTGAACGCGGCGTACCTCGTCCCCCGCGAGCAGTGCGAGGGCTTCCTCGCGCTCGTGGACCGCGCGCGGGCCGAGCACGGCGGCGTCCGCCTGGAGACGACCGGCCCCTGGGCTCCGTACTCCTTCGCCGGGACCACGGAGGACACCGCATGACCGGCCGCGTCGGCCATCCCGTCGACAGCGCCCTGGCCCAGCGCAGGATCGCCCTGGTCGACCTGCTGGACCGGCTCCTCGCGGGCGGGGTCGTGCTGAGCGGGGAACTCACCCTCGCCATCGCCGATGTCGACCTCGTGCGCGTGGACTTGAGGGCGCTGATCAGCTCGGTGAACAGCCGGGTCCCCGCTCCTTGGGGGCCGCCGGCATGACCGCACCGCGCTTCCGCGTCGAACTGGACCCGGACACCGTCGAGCAGGATCTCGCCCGGCTCGTGCTCACGGTCGTCGAGCTGCTGCGCCGGCTGATGGAGGGACAGGCACTGCGCCGCGTGGAGAGCGGGGGCCTCACGGAGGAGCAGGAAGAGCGCATCGGGCTGACGCTGATGCTGCTGGAGGACCGCATGGAGGTGCTGCGCTCGCGGTTCGGGCTGGAGCCCGAGGACCTCAACATCGACCTGGGGCCGCTCGGGCCGCTCCTGTGACCCGGCGCAGTGCCCACGCACCCGGTGCCGGCAGTCCCGCAGCGGCATCCCGCAGCCACCAGTCGAACGCCTCGCCGGTCGAAGGCCCCACCGGCTGCGGTCGTCATCCATGACCGGCGCCCGGGCCCCATGCCGGGCATACGGGCCCCATGCCGGGCACCCGGCACCCACCCGGCCCACGCCACCCGGCACCCGGCACTCACGGGACATCCACCGTGACGTTCAGACCCGTGTGCTCGCCACGCCGGGGGCTCGGTGCCCGCCGGGGTCGGCACTGCCGGGGTCGGCAGCCTCTGAGGCCGGTGCGCCGGCGACGGCCGGCTACGAAGGCGTCGCCCACCGGGGCCGGCACCCCGCGACCAGGGCGTCCCATCGGCTTGGGCACCCTGTCGACCCGAGCCCTTCGCCGGGGCGGGCAGTCCGTGGGGGCCGATGCCCCCGAGCGGCCCCTCCTGCCCCGGCCCGCGCCGTACGAGTCCGGCGACCGGCGCTCTCGCGGCCGGGCCCGCTCACACCGGCGCCCCCGCACCGGAGCGACAGGAGCACCGGTGCGGGGGCGCCGTCCGTGTCGGAGCGCCGGGGCGTCAGGAGACCAGGACCGAGTCGCCCTCCGGACGGGCCCCGGGCAGCCGGTGCCGCGCGGCCACGAGCGCCGCGTCCACGTCCCGCGTGCCCGTGGAGACGCACAGCGTGTAGGCGACGTCGGTGAGCCTCTGCTGCACCCTTGGGCCACCGTTCTGCGCGTCGAGCGCGCGGAGCGCCTCGTACTCGTCGATCAGCTGGGACAGCACCGCCGGATGGGCCATCAGCACAGGGTCTCTCCTTCCACCGAACCGAGGGTCGTACGCGGTGCTCCGCTACCCGGCTTCCACCCCGGCACACCATTCCGGCAGGATTCCCCGCGGCGGCGTCCCGCGGGGGTCCGCGACGCCCGCCCGGACTGGCGTACCGGAGGCGGCCCCGCCCCTTCCGGACGCCTCGGTACGCCGACGTGTCGCCCCATCGGTCCATCGGAACCGGTCCCGGATGGCGCAGCAGGGCGAACTGCGCACTAGTTGGATGCAGGTGCCCTTACGGGCACGGCACGAGTCCCCATGGTGGACGCCTACGGGATGTTCCACGATCGGAGCCTGAGACATGACCCCGGACCCTTTCACCCCTCCCGCGACCGACGACATAGAACGGACCGCCGGGGCCTCCCCGACGGTGGATCCCGGGCCCGCAGTCCCCTCGCGTCCGGCTCCCCACACGCCCCGCCCTCACGAGGCACCGTCCATCGCCGCGGCCGCCGTCGGTCCCGCACGTCCCGACGCGCCCCCGCGGACCGCGGCGGACGAGGACGGGACCGCGAGGAAGCAGGAGCCCCCACTCCCCCCGCGTACGGCACCGCGCACGCCCTCGGCGGGGGCGGTCCCCCTCGGCGCCGCCCAGCAGGGCACCGCCGCGCGGACCGCGGCCGACCAGCTGGAACCCGCCAGGAAAGCGGAACCCCCGCTCCCCGCGCGCGCCGCGCCCCCCACCCCGCCCGCCCCGTCCGTCGCCGCGGCGACGGCGCGCCCGGCACCGCACGACCCCGCCCCGCGTGCCGCGGGCGATCAGCTCGCGCCCGTCCGGGAGCACCGGCCCGAAGCCTCTCCGGGACCCGCGGTGCGGCAGCTGTCCGAACCCCAGCCGGCGACCGTCGGCGATGACAGCACCGGCCGAGCCGCCGACGCCGACGCCGACGCCGACGGCGCATCGGACGCCGGCGACGAGGCGATCCACACCCTCCTGTGGACGGCGGCCACGGAACGCCCCGTCAAGGAGGTCGTCGCACTGGTCGCCCGCCTCAACGAGACGGGTGAGGTGTCGAGGCCCGCCGACGAGGCGCTGCGCGCCGCCGCGGTCTCCCGGCCTCTCGACGAGGTGCGGCAGTTGGTCTCCCTGCTCACCGACTCCGGCTACGACGTGCGCCAGGCGGAGACCACGCTCCGCGCCGCGGCCGTGGGCAGGCCCATCGAGGACGTCGTGGCCCTCGTGAACATCATCGGGACCGACGCGAGCCACTGGCGCTGCACCGGCGGGGGCGAACCGGAGCGGACGGACAGCCAGGAACAGGACGAGCCGGCGCAGCCCCGGCAGGACGCCGTGCCGGTCCTCTCCGACCCGGCCAAGCCCCGCCGAGGGGCCGCGCGTTGGATGCGACAGCGGCAGGACGGCACCCCGGACGCGGGCAGCGGCAGGCCGGGCGCCTCGTCGGCGCTGCGGTCGACGGTGCGGTGGCCCGTGGCCGTCGCGCTCGTGGCCTGCGGCCTCGTGCATCTGCCCGCGGACGTCGCCGGGCTGCAATCGGAGGGTTCGTCGGTGGCCTCGGCCTTCCTGCTGACCATGCTGTGCCTGGCGTGCGCCGTGTGGCTCGTGGGGCGCAACACCTTCATGGCGTGGACCGCGGCAGCCGCGCTCGGCACCGGTGTGCTGGTCCTGCACGTGCTGGCGGGGTTCCGCCCGGTCGCCCTCCTCGACGGCAGCCTCAGTGCGGACTCCGTCTGGGCGACGGGAGTGGCGCTGCTGAGCGGGGTGGCCGTGGCCGGCCTCGCCGGTTCGGTCCTGATGCGCGGGGTGAGAGAAGCCGGGGTCACGGGCAGCACCTGAACGGCTCGCGCCGCCGCGGCAGGGCCCGCCCCCGGGCCTTCGGCACCAGCCGCCGGGGCGGCGCCCGCCGCCCGCTCCGAGCCCCGGCCGGCCTGCTGGTTGCCGCCCTTGTCGCCGCTGTGGCTCACGCCATGCGTGAAGCGGCCGCCTCCTCGGGGGCGGCCGCTTCACGTGTACGTCGTCTCTCGCGGCAGGCCGTCCACGCGGGACGCGGAGGCGAACGCGTACGTGAGGCCCGGCGCCGAGGGGCCGCGGGCGCACCCACCGTGGTCACCGACACGGTGTCGGCTCCGGCCCACCGCCGGAGCCGGCACCGTGAGCGGGCGTGGGCGTCGACGTCCCGGGCGCGCCTCTCCCTCACGTCGCGTCCGTCCCGGTGCAACCGGCATGCATGACGCGCCGTAGCCGGGTACTCGGAGTGATGCGGAGGGCGCGGCGGGACGCCGCGCACCGTGGCAAGCCGAGCGAGAAGCCGAGGAGTCACCTGATGAGCACGGCCAAGGAAGCCATCGAGGTCGAGGTCCCCCTGCACACGGCCTACAACCAGTGGACGCAGTTCGAGGAGTTCCCCCACTTCATGGAGGGCGTCGAGGAGGTCGTGCAGCTCGACGACCGCCACAACCACTGGACCACGAAGATCGGCGGGGTACGGCGCGAGTTCGACACGGAGATCGTCGACCAGCTCCCGGACGAGCGGATCACCTGGCGAACGGTCGGCGGGGACACCCACCAGAAGGGCACGGTCAGTTTCCACCGCGTGGACGACACGCACACCCGCGTGGAGCTGGTCATGGACGTGGAGGCGAGCGGCGTCGCGGAGAAGGCGGCGAGCATGACGGGCACCATCGACCGCCGCGTGAAGGGCGACATGCGCCGCTTCAAGGAGTACATCGAGAACCGGGGCGCCGCGTCAGGGTCGTGGCGCGGTCGGATCAAGCCGGGGGGCTGACTCTCCCGCATCCGGCGTGCGGCCCGCCGGACCGTGGGAAGCCGACGCCGCGAAACGCGCACCGGGCCCCCGAAGGGGGCGCCGGCAGTACGCGTCCCGCCCCTGGCCCGCTGACGAGCGGCGGGCCAGGGGCGGGTTCCGTGCGGCATCCTTGCCTCCGGGACGATCACGCGGCCCCGCCGTCAGCGCAGCACGCCCCGTGAGCACCGTGCAGGGCCGGCCCCAGCGCCGCCCACGACGGCGCAGGGCCCCGCCGTGAGCACGTGCAGCCCCTCCCCTATCCCCTTGCGGGCGCCCCGGATCGGCGCCGCCCACGGGCGTTGAGCGCCCCGGCCGCTCAACGCGCCCACCGCATCGCGCCCCGCCCCGCGGCCAGGGCAGTCCGCCGCACACCCGCAAGGATGCTGCTCACCGCATGTCGGGCCCGCAGGCGGGAGGGAGGACCCGGGGGCGCGGAGCATCCGGACACCGGCGCGGTCCCGCAGGGAGCGCCCGTGCGGGCCCGAGGGCGCCACCGACTGTCTGACGCCATGTCATCCTTCACAGGCGAGGAGCGACTGCTGGTCGACCCCGCGGCGCTGTCCGGCGCAGGCGGCGAGGGCGAGGAGGTGCCGGAGGAGGAGCGGGTACGCCGGGAGCGCGCGGGTGACCTGGCGGGCGGCATCGTCAGCTACGCCACCGACGCGGACGCCCGCCTCGCGGTGTTCGCACCCGCCGGTGTCCTCTGGGCGGTGCGGACGGAGGGCGGCGTCCCGTGGCGCATCCCGACCGCCGGTCCCGCGGTCGACCCCCGGCCCTCACCGGACGGCTCGCGGGTGGCGTACGTGTCCGGGGGCGCTCTGCGCGTGGTCGGCACCGACGGTGCGGGCGACGTGGCGCTGGCGGTACCGGAGTCGGACGAGGTCGGTTACGGCCTGGCGGACCACGTCTCGGCCGAGTCGATCGGGCGTACGCGCGCGTACTGGTGGTCTCCCGACGGCGGCGCCCTCTTGGTGTTGCGCGTCGACCAGGCACGGGTGGGCCGCTGGCACCTGGCGGATCCGACCGACCCGGGCAGCCCGCCGAAGGTGCTGCGCTATCCGGCGGCCGGGACGGCGAACCCCGAGGTGACAGCTCACCTCGTGGCACTGGACGGGCGGCGCACCCCCGTGCACCTCCCCGAGGAGGCGGAGGCGGCAGGCCACCCGGACGGCGCGTGGACCGACCGCCGCTTCGAGTACGTCACGGCGGCCGGCTGGGACGCGCACGGGCCGTACGTTGAGGTGCAGAGCCGGGACCAGCGCACCGCCCTGACCGTGGCGGTCGATCCGGGGACCGGTGCCACGCGCCCGCTCCACACCCGGCGCGACGCGGCGTGGGTGCCGCTCCTGCCCGGCACGCCGGCCAGGACCGCCGCCGGGTCGCTGGTGGTGCCCGAGACGCACGGCGACACGTACGGGCTGCGCGTGGGCGCCGCGGCGGTCTCGCCGCCGGGGGTGCAGGTCCGGGAGTACCTGGGCACGGTCGGTGAGCGGGTGTTCTTCGCGGCGAACGAGGACCCCGAGGACACGCACCTGTGGACGTACGAGCCGGCTGAGGGGTTCCGCCGGGTGACTGACGAGCCGGGCCTGCACACGGCCGCGGTCGGCGGAGCCGCCGTGGTGCTGTCGTCCACCACCTGCGCGGGCCGGACCGTGGCGGTGCGGGGCGGCGAACGACCGCAGGCCGACGGACACCCCCGGGGCGGCGGGGAAACGGCGGACGGCGGACACCCGTGGGGCGGCGGTCGGTCGGCGACCGTCGACCGCCCGGAAGGCCGGATCGCCGTCCTCGCGGAGGACCCGCCCTTCTCCCCCCGCCCGCTCCACCTGTCCTTGGGGGACAGGGAGTTGAGGAGCCACCTGTACCTGCCGTCGTGGTACGACGCCGGGTCGGGCGAGCCGCTCCCCGTACTGCTCAGCCCGTACGCCGGGCCGGGGCTGCAACTGGCCGTACGGGCCTACGGCTGGCCCAGCGCGGTGGCGCAGTGGTTCGCCGAGCAGGGCTTCGCGGTGCTCGTCACCGACGGGCGCGGCACCCCGGGGCGGGGAAGGGCCTGGCAGACGGCTGTGCGCGGCGACCGGCTGGGGCCCGCCCTGGAGGACCAGGTCGACGCGCTCCACGCGGTGGCCGGGCGGTGTACGGGGCTGGACCTGGGGCGGGTCGGCATCAGGGGCTGGTCGTACGGCGGCTATCTCGCCGTCGGGGCCGTGCTGCGCCGGCCCGATGTCTTCCACGCCGCGGTCGCGGGAGCGGCACCGACGGACCGGCGGCTGTACGACACGCACTGGGAGGAACGCTTCCTGGGCCACCCCGAGGTGACGCCGGAGACGTACGCCGGCTCGTCACTCGTGGCGGCCGCGCCCCGGCTGAGGCGCCCGCTCATGCTGATGCACGGGCTGGCGGACGACAACGTGGTGGTGGCCCACACCCTGCGGCTGTCGTCGGCGCTGCTCGCTGCGGGGCGACCGCACACGGTGCTGCCGCTGCCGGGAGCGACGCACCGGGTGACGCGGGAGGAGGTGGTGCACGGGCAGCTGACGCTGGAGGCCGAGTTCCTGAAAAGGTCGCTCGGCGTGTGAACGCCCCCGAAGTCCGCTCCGTACCCCAGGGTGACGGTTTGAAGGACACAACACAGGAGCGGAAGGGGTCGGTGCATGGCCGCAAGGAGCGGGGCAGTACAGGGACCGGTCGGACCGGTGGCACGTCGTACCGTCGTCACGGCGGCGGGGACGGCGGGGCTCGTCGCCGTCCTGGCGGCGTGCGGCGGCTCCGACGGCGCCGGGTCCGACGCGGCGGGCGCGGGCAGCGGCCCCGGCGCGGACGCCGGTCCGGGTGGTGCCCCGGCGGATGCGTCCGGCGGAGCGGGAGCCGGGTCGGGAGGCGGCGGCCAGGTGCTCGCGAAGACGGGTGACATCCCCGAGGGCGGCGGCAAGGTGTTCGCCGACCAGGGAGTGGTCGTCACCCAGCCGAAGGCGGGCGAGTTCAAGGCGTTCTCCGCCATGTGCACGCATCAGGGCTGCGCGG
Organism: Streptomyces sp. CC53; assembly: GCF_001865245.1. GTDB lineage: Bacteria > Actinomycetota > Actinomycetes > Streptomycetales > Streptomycetaceae > Streptomyces. Next base: position 153,852 of record NZ_MKXB01000144.1, read on the forward strand.
TGAAGGACATCAGCGACGGGGTCATCAACTGCCCCTGTCACGGCAGCAAGTTCGACGCCGTGGACGGGAGCGTCAAGGCCGGTCCCGCCACCACTCCCCTGGCGCCGGCGTCGATCACGGTGGAAGGTGGTTCGATCATGCTGGCGTGAGGGGGGCGGGCACCGCGGCGGTGCCCGCTTCTGCTCCGGCTGGTCGGCGGCCGGGACCCGGTGGGCGCTCCGAGTGACGGGGCGCCCACCGTCGTGCCGGTGTGGGTCCCGTGACCGGCCGGCCTCCCACTCCCGTGTCCGGGCGCCGACTCGCTTACCCTTCGGGCACCCCCTGGTGCCGGGTGGGCCCTCTGACCGGTCGGCCGCCCGGACCGCGCACCGGAGTCGCCGCAGGCCCGCGCAGCCAACCGGGACTTGGGCCCCCCGTGCTGCCCGGAGACGCCGCCGCTTCACCCGCCCGGCCCCGGAACCGCACTGTCGAGCGGTCCCCGGAGCGTCACGCCGTCCCTCGCGCGGCTCCGGGGCGCGGATGCTTCCCTGCCGTGGCAGCGGCCGGCCCAGCGCACTGCACCCGGGTCCGCACCCCGTCAGGGGACACGGCGCCGCAGCCTCCCTGTGGCCGGTCGCCCGGCTTCCGGGAAGTGCCGACGGCCGATCGGGGCCCCGGGACGTGCCCGGTCAGTCGCGCGGGCGCGAGTCGGCCTGCCCCAGGGCTCGTGCGGCGTCACGCAGCGCCTCCACCGTGGCCCGGACCGACGGGCGCCGGTCGGCGTCGGCGCGCCACACGGCGTAGATGTGCCGGCGCATCTGCTGGCGCACGGGTACGAGGGCGACGCCGTCCGGCACCGGGCCGCGGCCGAGTCGTGGTGTGACGCACACCCCCAGCCCGGCCTGGATGAGGGCGAGCTGTGTGTGGTGCTCGCCCGCGAAGTGGGCGATGCGCGGTTCGATGCCCTGGGAGCGCAGGGTGAAGACGAGCCACTCGTAGCAGAACTCGCCCTCAGGCCAGGAGACCCAGTCGTCGTCGGCGAAGTCCTCCAGGTCCACGGCGTCCCGCCCGGCATGCCGGTGGGTGGCGGGCATCGCCACGTCGGCGGCGTCGTCCAGGAGGTTGGCGTGGTTGAGGCCCGCGGGCACGGGCAGCCGCTTGTTGCTCCAGTCGAGGACCACGGCCAGGTCCGCGTCACCGCGCAGAACGGCGCGGACGCTTTCCTCCGGTTCCAGCTCGCTGCTGCGGACCCGCAGGTCCGGGTGGGCGCCGCGCAGGGCGGTGACGGCCTGCGGGAACAGTCCGCGAGCAGCCGTCGGGAAGCCCGCCAGGCGGACCTCGCCGACTACTTGCCCGCGCTGGGCCTCGATGTCCGCCTGGGCGAGTTCGACCTGCGACAGGATCCGGGCGGCGTGGAGGGCGAGGAGCTGCCCCGCGTCGGTGAGCCGTACGCCGCGCCCGTTCTTGGCGACGAGCTGCTGGCCGACCTCCCTCTCGAGTTTGGACAGCTGCTGCGAGACGGCCGACGTCGTGACGTGCAGCCCCTCGGCGGCTCCGCTGACCGAGCCGTGGCGGGCGAGGGCGTCGAGTGTACGAAGGCGCTCCAGATTCAACATGTAAGTCATACTAATCAATACCCCTGAGGAAAAGTCGCTTGTCCTAAGAGATCGTTCCGGTCATCGTGGACCCATGCACACCACACCCCCTCCTCGCCCGGCCCTGCCCGCTTCCACTCGGACGCCCGTCCCGCAGAGGGCGTCCACCGGTCGCGGGACAGCCTCGGGCCCCCGGCTGCCCCGCGTGGACTGGCGGGTCCGGTTCGCCGCGCTGGCGCTCGTCTGGGGCTTCAGCTTCCTGCTGATCAAGGTGGGCACGCAGGGGTACGCGCCGTTTCACGTCACCTTCGGGAGACTGCTGTTCGGTACGGCGGTGCTGGCCGCCGTCATGGTGGTGCGGCGCGCCGGACTGCCGCGCGGCGTCCGCACCTGGGGGCACCTGGCGGTGGCGGCGTTCTTCCTCAACGCCCTGCCGTTCTCCTTGTTCGCGTACGCCGAGCTGACGATCCCGTCGACGCTCGCCGGGATATGCAACGCGACCTCGCCGCTGTGGGGCATGGCCCTGTCTCTGGTCGCCCTCTCCGAGGACCGTCCCACGCGGAGGCGGGTGGCGGGACTCGGAATCGGCTTCCTGGGCGTCCTGACCGTGCTCGGGGCCTGGCAGGGCTTCGCGGGGGTCGACGCAGCCGGTACGGCCATGGCACTCGGCGCGTCCCTGAGCTACCCGATCGGCTGGATCTACGTACGCCGGACCCTGGCCGGCCGCAGCGAGTCGCACCTGTCGCTGACCGGGGCCCAGTTGATGCTGGCGACCCTCCAGCTGGCCGTCGTGACCGGGTTGTTCAGCGGAGTGCCCACGGCGTTCCCGGTGGTTCCGCTGCTGGCGGTCGCCGCGCTGGGCGTACTGGGGACGGGGCTCGCGATGCTGGTGCAGTACGGCATCGTCGCGGAAGTCGGTCCCACGACGGGCCAGATGGTCACGTACTTCGTCCCGGTCATCGCCACCGCGGCCGGTGTGACCCTGCTCGACGAGCCACTCGCGTGGAACACCCCGGTCGGCGCCGTGATCGTGCTGGCCGGTGCGGCCCTCACCCAGAGCCGCGGCACCGGGCGCCGACGGACCGCCCCCGCGGGCGCGGCACACGCCACCCCGACCCCGGGCACGGACGCACGCCCACCGGGTTCCGGCATACCCGCGCCCGGCACGACGGGCACCACCCCCGCGGCAGGCGCCACGCCCGCCACCGCAGCCACATCCGCACCTGCCGCCGCCGACATCTGAGCGGTCGGCTCCGCCACCCCCGCGGGGGTTCTGCCCGTCGTCTCGGCCGTCTCGACCACCCCGGCGCCGGCCCCCGACGGCGGCAACGCGGGTGCCGCCGCCTCCCCCACCGGCCCCGGCGCCCGTCACCCGTAGCTGCGGACCGTCACCGGCCCTGCCGCCGCCGCGACCGCCGCCGCCAGCGGCTCGATGTCGGCCGCTGTGAGCGAGGAGACGGTGAGCCGCACCGCGGGGCCGGAAGCCACCCGGAACCGAGCGCCGGGAGCGACCGCCCACCCCGCGTGCAACATCCGGGCGACCACGCCCGTCTCGTCGGAGACCGGCACCCACACGTTCATCCCGCTGCGCCCCTGGGCCGCGACCCCGCGGGCCTCCAGAGCCCCGATGAGGGCGTCGCGCCGCTCTCCGTACGCCCGGGCGAGCACGGCCCGGTCGACGGAGCCGGAACGCCACAGGTGGACCACGGCGCGCTGGAGCAGTCGGCTCACCCAGCCGGGGCCGAGCTGCTGGCGTCCGGTGACGCGGTCGACGGTGACTTCGTCACCGGTGAAGGCCGCCACCCGGAAGTCGGGCCCGTAGGCCTTGGCCACGGACCGGACGAACGCCCAGTGGCGGGTGGAGCCGGCCAGCGGATGGACGGGGAGGTCGACGAAACCGTGCCCGTGGTCGTCCTCCACGAGCAGGACCTCCGGGTACGCCGTCAGGAGGGCGCGCAGCTCGGCGGCGCGCGCGGCGCCGATCGCGGCACCGGTAGGATTCTGCGCCCGGTCGGTCACGACGAGGGCCCGCGCGCCGCCACGCAGGGCCCGCTCCACCTCCCCCGGCAGGGGTCCGTCGTCGTCGAGACGTACGGGGACGACCCGCAGTCCGAGCGCCGGCACGAGGTCGAGCACGCTGCCCCACCCGGGATCCTCGACCGCCACGGCGTCACCGGGCCGCAGGTGCGCGCTCAGGACGCGCTCGATGACGTCCAGCGAGCCGGACGCGACGGCGACGGGACCGGCCGGCACCCCGTCGGCGTCCAGCGCCGCCCGTACGAGATCCGCGAAGTCGTCGTCCACGGGAGGCTGACCGTACAGCCCTGGCGCCGCGTCGTAGTCGCGCGCGGCAGCCGCCAGGGCGTCGGAGAGCCGCGGCAGCAGCGACGGGTCGGGGTTGCCCTCACCGAGATCCCTCACCCCGGCGGGCGCCTCGATCCGCAGGGCGCCCCGGGCGGTGGTGGCGGGCCGCGGCCGGACTCGACTGCCCCTGCGCCCGGCGGTCTCGATCACCCCCCGCTCACGCAGGATGCGGTAGGCCGCGGCGACGGTATTGGGATTGACGCCCAGATGGTTCGCCAACTCCCTCAGGGGCGGCAGGAGTTGACCCGGAGCCAGCGCACCGGAGCCGACACTGCGCTCCACGCTGGCCGCGATCTCCGATGCGCGCGACCCTTCGATCCGATAATCTCCTAGCACAAACATCATTATGCACTAGTGCAATAGGGGATGTCATGTCCGAAGGAACACCCTCCTCCGCCCCCGTCTCCGACACGGAGGCGTACGCGCCGACGGACCGGACCGTCCCGGCGCGCGCCCGTGAGCGTGCGTCGTACGACAGGGACCTGGTCCACGCGATACTCGACGAGGCGTACGTGTGTCACCTGGGGTACGTGCGCGACGGAGCCCCGGTCGTCCTGCCGACCCTGTACGGCCGGGTGGGCGACCGGCTCTACGTCCACGGCTCGACCGGTTCCCGGCCGCTGCGGATGGCGGGCGGGCGCCACGGGGACGGGCCGGGGCTGCCCGTCTGCCTGACCGTGACCCACGTCGACGGGCTGGTGCTGGCCCGCTCCGCCTTCCACCACTCGGTCAACTACCGCTCCGTCATGGTCCACGGCATCGCGCACCAGGTCACGGACCCGGAGGAGAAGCGGACCGCTCTGGACGCGCTCGTCGACCACGTGGTGCCCGGCCGGTCCCGCGACTCGCGCCCGGCGGACGCCAGGGAACTCGCAGCGACCGCGGTCCTGCGCCTGGACCTGGGCGAGGTCTCCGCCAAGGTGCGCACCGGAGGCGCCAACGACGAGCCCGAGGACCTGGCGCTGCCTCACTGGGCGGGCGTCGTGCCCGTCGCGGTCCGCCACGGCGCGCCCGTCGCGAACCACGACCTGCCGCCGTCCGTCCCGCTGCCCGACTACCTCGCCGCGCCACGCTGAGCGGCCCCCGGGTGGCGCCCGACGGCCGCGGACCCACCGGATCCCGACGACCGCCGGCCAAGGGGGCGTCCGCGGCCGCCGGGGCACCGAGGCGGGAAGCGCCCGCTCACCGGGCGCCGTCCGGCACCTGGACGACGCCCGCCCTCGGGGAGGATCACCCGCCCCCTCGGTGCCCGGCCGGCGGACGCCGGCCGTCCCCTCCGTCCCGGCCACGGACAGCCACCCGCCCTTCGGACACCGCCCGGCCCGTGACGCGGTGCGGCACCGTCGACGGGGTCGCGCCGTCGACGGCCAGCACCACCAGCCGGACGACACCGACAACCGGACAGCACCCTGCACCGGCAGGACCGGACGGTTCCGGCGCCGCAACCCGGCAGGGACCGGTCCCCGTCCGTGGCCGTCCGCAGTGCAGGTGGCCCCGGCCCCGCGCCGGGGCCACGGGGCCGGACACGGACGCGGCGGACCGCTCAGGCGACGGCCGCCTGGGCGTCCCTGCGCCGTCCCACAGCGAGCCGGGTCTCCGCGAAGGCGAGGCCGGTGACGGCCGCGAGCAGCAGCAGCGTCCCCGCGACGGTGGCGGCCGTCAGCCGCTCACCGAGCAGGCCGACCGCGATGACCGCCGCGCTCACCGGCTCCAGCAGCATGATCACCGAGACGGTCGCCGCCCGCACCACGGCGGCGCCGGTGAAGTACAGCGCGTAGGCGAGCGCGGTCGGGACGGCCGCCACGTAGGCGAGCAGCCCCACCACCTCAAGCTGCTGCGCCGTGTGCGGCAGCAGCCCCTCCGCCAGGGCGAGCGGCAACAGCCCGAGGGCGCCGATGGCGAACGCCCAGGTGCTGGTCGCCAGGGCGTCACCACCGCCCCCGCCCCGGCCCAGCCACCGGGTGATCAGCGTGATGGCGGCGTACGCGGCGGCCGACAGCAGCGCGAGGGCCACCCCGGCGGGCCGCACGAAACCCGAACCGCCGCCGAGGACCAGCACCGCGAGCCCGGCCAGCGCTCCGGCGACCGCCGTCACCCCGCCGACACCGAGTCGCTCCCGCATGGTCAGGCGGGCCCCCAGCGCGATCAGGACGGGCCCGGCACCCAGGGTGACGACCGTGCCGACAGCCAGCCCGGTCGACTCGACGGCGGCGAAGTACGCGCTCTGGAAGACGGTGAGGCCGACGCCGGTGCCGACGATGCGCAGCACCTTGCGTCGGCGCGGCTCGGGGCGAGCGACGCCACCCGCACCCGCCGCGGCGGCGGCCCCGCGGCCGCGCCGACGCAGCGTGAGAACGCCGCACATCAGCAGCAGTCCGCCGACACAGCGCCAGAAGGACAGCGCGAGCGGCCCGAGGTCGCTGATCCGGTACACCAGGGAGGCGGCGGCCCCGGCGGTGCCCCAGGCGATCCCGGCGACGATCAGATAGAGCAGCGCACGCCCGACGGGGGCCGGCGCGGTCCCGCGGGCGGTCCGGGCCTGAGCGGCTGCGGGCGCAGCGGTGTGGAGGGAGTGGTTCGACACGTGACTTCTCCTGGAGGAGACGAGGGAAAGGCCGCTGGAACGCGCGAGGGCGCGTCTGGTTCCGCGTACGGGCAGCGGCGTTCCGCTCGGGGCGCAGCCCGAGCCGGGTCCTCTTCAGGAGTGCGGCGCCGCCCGCCTCAGGCGGCAGGCGGCGGAAGCACGGTCGCATGCATGACCGGCACTCTACGGCGCGCCCTGGCGCGCGGACAACCGCCCCTCCCCCGGCAGCGGGGCGGGATCGCCCGCGGACGGCGCGGCGTCCGGGCGTGACCCGGCCACGGGTCCCGAGGGCGCCTTCGGCGCGGGCGACTGGGCGATGAATGCGCCTATCAGCACGAGCACACCGCCCGCGATCTGCGGCGTGGACAGGTGCTCCCCGAGCACGACCCACGCGAGCACGGTGGCGACGACCGCCTCCAGACAGGCCACCACTCCGGCCACCTGCGGGGAGAGCTTCCGCACGGAGACGATGCCGGTGACGTAGGCCAGGACGGTCGCGATCAGGACGATCCAGGCGAGCAGCGCCCAGGCGGGCACGCTCGTGCCGGCCACCGCGGCGGCGCCGCGCAGCACTTCGCCGTCCATGCCCCAGGGCCGTGCGACGACGGTCAGGACGGCGGCGCCGACGAGCAGCCCGTAGGCGATGACGCCGAGCGGGTCGGCGGGCTCAGCCTCGTCGCTGCCGTGGGCGGCCAGGATGAAGTAGCCGGCCTGGCAGAAGGCGGCGCACAGGGCGAGGGCGAGCCCGACGGCGTCGAAGCCGAGTCCGGCCCAGATCTCCACCACGCACGCGAGACCGCCGACGGCTAGGACCACGCCGAGTGCGGCGGCCCGCGTCACGGGGCGCCGCTGGACGAACCGGACCCAGCCGAGGACGAGCGCCGGGCCGAGGTACTCGATGAGGAGCGCGACCCCGACGGGTATGCGGGACAGCGCGGCGAAGTAGAACGCCTGCACGCCGGCCACGGCGAGCAACCCGAACCCGGCCAGCAAGGCGGGCCTGTGCCGCAGCAGGGCGCGGTGGCGCCAGGCCACGGGCAGCATCACCAACGCGGCGCCGGCCACCCTGAGCCACACCACGTGCAGCGGGTCGAGTCCCGCCTCGATGAGCGGTTTCGCCGCGACACCTGATCCGCCGAACGCGAACGCTGAGACCAGGGCCAGTCCCAGGCCGACGTTCCTCACCTGAGCCGTCTGCATCGGCACATGATGACAGGCGGCGGTCAGGAGCGTAAAGGCGGTGACACCTGTTGAGACGGTGGTCGCCGCGGCCCGGCCTCCCGGCCTGTCCCAGCAGGCCCCGCGGTGCGCGTCACGCCTTCCGCCGGCCCGCCCCGCGGCGCCGGAACCGGCGTCGCGGCACGCGCCCGGTCGGCCGCCCGCGCAGGGTCGGCGCCCGCCCGGCGCAGCACGTCGACGGCCCGGCACGCCGGGTCGGCCAGGATCGCGGCGAACAGGTCGAGCGCGTCGGCTCGGACGGCTCCCCGCGCCCGGGCCTGCCGGAGGGCGCGCCTGGCCGCGGCCGCCGCCGCGGGCGACCACCCGGACCAGCCGGTCGGGCCGTCCTCGGGGACGCCGAGGCCAGGCTCCTCCACGGTCTCCTGCCAGCGCAGTCCGTAGCCGATGCTGCGCTGCACGAGGTAGCCGAGCACGCGGGCCGTCTGCGCCCCGTCACCGAGGGCGGCCCGTACGGCGGGCACCGACTCCAGCAGGGAGTGGAGGAGGTGCGCCGTGTCGATCTGGCGGTCCCCTGCTCGCGCCGCCCTACGCCGCGCACCGGAGACGACGGAGGCCGATTCGTCGGTGAAGCCGGGTTCGGTTCCGTCGAGCCGGCAGCCCGGCGATCCGGTGGACGTCGGCGCTTTCGGGGTGGAGCTGTGCACGTTTCCACCTCATCAGCCGCGGCGTCGCCACGGGGAACCATGTGCGTGTCCCACGCAGGTCGGGCGCCTGCCCTGTCCCCTCCTCCTCAAGGAGGAGAGGGAGGCCGCGCCACGGGGGCGCACGCCGGCTCCTTTCACGCCCCGGGGGCAACCGCGGTCGCCGGGGCGCTCGTCTGGCCCGTTGTGTTCTGGATGGTCGCCCTGCTCGCCCTGGACGGCCGGCAGTACGTCTACCGGGTGTACGCCCCGGACGACGCACGGCCGGGCGACCTGTTCTGGGCAGCCTTCCACTGCCACGACGAGCAGCGGCGACCGCGGGCGTCCGACGCGTTCGACTCGGCCGAGATCTGGCGGGCGGTGCGCTGATCCGCCGCCCTCGCCCCGCCGCCCGCAGCGTGCCCGCGCCGTCGGGGGCCGGCTGCCGCGCACCCCCGGCCGGAGCAGCGGTACGGCGGCGTCCGCGCGCCGGTCCGGCGGCCCGCTCGCCCCGTGCCGACCGGCGAACCGGTCCGCTGGCGTGCTCGCCCTGCGCCGACCGGTCCAGTCACCGCGGATTGGCCTTGGCCGCCGGCGCTGCGGCACCTCTACGGTCGGCCCATGCGTATCCGAATCGTCGACGCCTTCACCGACCGCCCCTTCTCCGGCAACCCCGCGGGAGTGCTGCTCCTCGACGCGTTCCCCGACGACGGGTGGCTGCAGCGGGTCGCCGCGGAGGTCAACCTCTCCGAGACCGCCTTCGCGCACCCGCTGCCGGAGGGCGGCGACGCCGACTGGGCGCTGCGCTGGTTCACCCCGGTCGCCGAGGTGGACATGTGCGGCCACGCCACCCTCGCCACCGCACACGTCCTGCGGACCACCGGCCGGGCCGCGGGCACCGTCCGGTTCGCGGCGCGCTGCGGGATCCTCACCACCGGGGACGGCGCCGACGGCGCGATCAGCATGGACTTCCCCACTTCGTCGCTGACGCCGGTGGAAGCACCGCACGGGCTCGCCGACGCCCTCGGCGCGGAGGTCCTGTCCGTGCACGACACTTCCGAGCACGTGGGCGACCTGCTCGTGGAGCTCCGTGACGAGGCGGCCGTGAGGTCCCTGGCGCCCGACCTGGCCGCGCTGGCCGCCCTGTCGAAGCGGGGCGTCATCGCCACGGCGCCGGCGGAGGACCCGGCGGGCGGCCACGACTTCGCGTCCCGGTGCTTCTTCCCACGGCTGGGCATCGACGAGGACCCGGTGACGGGCAGCGCACACACGGCACTGGCGCCCTTCTGGTCACGGCGGTTCGGCCGGGCCGAGCTGACCGGTCTCCAGGGCGGGTCCCGCACCGGCGTGGTGCGGACCGCGCTGCGCGGCGAGCGCACGCTGTTGACCGGGCACGCCGTGACGGTCCTGGACGGCGCCCTGCTCGCCTGACACCGCGGGCCGCCCTGCGCCGCGGGCCCTCGCCCAGTGCCCCTGCTGCCGCGGGGTGGGGGCCCGCTGCCCGCTGCCTCACCACGCGGGGAGCGGACCGGTCGGCACGCCACGGGCAGCGGAACAGCCGCCGGGCCGCGGGCGGTTGACTCCGCGGCCCCCGCCGCTGGACGGCATGGCGTCGGGGGCAGCAAGACCGGTCACGCCGTGGGCAGCCAGCCCACCTTCCCCGCGAGCAGCCCATACCCGACGAAGGCCACGATGTCGAGCAGCGCGTGCGCCACCACCAGCGGCCCGACGCGCCCCCAGCGCCGGTACAGCCACACGAAGACCACCCCCATCACCACGTTGCCGACGAAGCCGCCGACGCCCTGGTAGAGGTGGTACGAACCGCGCAGCACCGAGCTCGCCACCAGCGCCGCCGTCGGTGACCATCCCAACTGGTCGAGCCGGCGCAGCAGGTAGCCGACGACGATGACCTCCTCCACCACGGAGTTCTGGAGCGCGGAGAGGACGAGCACGGGGTACTTCCACCACACCTCCGGCAGGCTCTCCGGTACGACGGTGAGGTTGAACCCGCCGGCCCGGACGGCCAGGTAGAAGGCCAGACCCGTGCTGCCGATCCCGGCCGCGACCAGCGCGCCCCGCCGGAGGTCCTGCCACGGGGACAGCCGGTCGAAGCCGATGGCCCGCATCCCCGGGGCCCCCTCGCGGAGCAGCAGGTGCGCCACCAGCACGACGGGGACGAGGGCGGTGGTGATGCCGAAGAGCTGCCAGGCCAGGTCCAGCCAGGGCCGACCGGGCGCGTACGAGCCGTTGAGCCTGGCCGCCTGTTCGCTGAGGCCGCCGGGCTTGGTCAGCGCGCCGACGAAGCTGATGACGGAGGACAAGGCGCTGGCGCCGAGCGAGAGCGCCAGCACGATGAGGGTCTCGGACCTCAGTGTCCGGCGCTCCGGTTCCTCGACCGTGCCCGTGACTCCCGGTGCCCCGCCGGTCCGTTCCCTGCGTCCTGCCCGCACGCCGCGCCGCCTTCCGTCCGTGGTCCTGCGCCGTCCAGCTTGCCCGACGCGCCGCCCGGAGGTCTCCGTGGGCCACGGTCGGAGGCCGGCCCGGGCACAGACCGGGCACACGAGCACGGAGCACAGGCGCGGGTCGCGGACTCTGCGCCCCGGCCCGGTCGCGCCGAGTGGCCGCCTGACCGCACGCGCCGACCGCGTGCGGTGCGTCACCGCCGGCCACACGCGGCCCGCGGCTCCCAGCCCGACGGCCCTGCGCGGCGCCGAGCGGCCACCGCCTCCGCGTTCCACCGCCCGGAACGGCCACGGCGGGCGGCCGGCCGCGGTGCGGGAGCGGTCCGGCACGCCGGCCCCGCCCGGCCGCCGGTCAGCGCGAGCGCTGCGGCCGGGGCCCGGGACAACTGACCGGCCAGGTGTGCACCGGCTCGCCCCGCAGCGACAGCTCCTGGTAGCGCCGCGCGGTCGCCGCGAGCGCGGCGTCCCGCTCCAGACCCGCCTCGACGGCACGGTGGAAGGTCTCCACCTGCCAGGAGGCGCCGTTCACCCGGCGGCGGCACCGCTCCTCGATCACGCCGAGGGTGCGGTCGCGGTCGGCCGGTTCGACGCCCCAGGCGTCCAGGCCGGCGGCGGCCAGCGGCAGGAGCTCGTCGCGTACCAGCTTGACCGCGGGAACCGCGCTGACCCCGCTCCCGCGTCCGGGGCGCGGCCACCGCAGCTCGGCGTCCAGGCCGTGGCGGCAGGCCGCTTCGAAGTTGGCCGCCGCGTCGCCGAACGGCATGCGCTTCCACACCGGCCGGCTGTCCTCGGCGAGGGCCCGGACGAGTCCGTAGTAGAAGGCGGCGTTGGCGATCACGTCGTCGACGGTCGGCCCTGCGGGCAGCACCCTGTTCTCCACGCGCAGGTGCGGCACCCCGTCCACGACTCCGTACACCGGCCGGTTCCAGCGGTAGACGGTCCCGTTGTGCAGGACCAGCTCGTGCAGGGCAGGGGTCCCACCGTCGTCCAGGACCCGCAGCGGGTCCTGCTCGTCGCACAACGGCAGCAGCGCGGGGAAGTACCGCAGGTTCTCCTCGAACAGCTCGTACGGCGACTCCACCCAGCGCTCACCGAACCAGGTGCGGGGCCGCACGCCCTGCGACTTCAGTTCCGGCGGCCGGGTGTCGGTGGCCTGCTCGAAGAGCGGCGGCCGGGACTCGCGCCACACTTCGCGGCCGAAGAGGAAGGGAGCGTTCGCCCCGACGGCTATCTGTACGGCGGCCACGGCCTGCGCAGCGTTCCACACGTCCGCGAAGCGGCCCGGGGTGACCTGCAGGTGCAGTTGCACGGAGGTGCAGGCCGCCTCCGGTGTGATGGAGGCGGCCGTGCAGCTGAGCCGCTCCACGCCGTCGATGTCCAGGGAGAAGTCCTCGCCTCGCGACGTGAGGATCTGGTCGTTGAGCAGCAGGTAGCGGTCGCCGGACGAGATGTTGGCGAGGTCCACGTCCTGTCGCGTGAGGGTCGGCAGTATGCCGATCATCACGATTCCGGCGCCCAGTTCCTCCGCCTTGCGGTGCGCGTAGCCGATCCCCGTTCGGAGTTCCTCGGCGAGCTGCGAGAAAACGTGACCGCCGAGCCGGTGCGGCGCCACGTTCAATTCCACGTTGAACATGCCGAGCTCCGTCTGGAAATCCCGGCTCGCGATGCGCTCCAGCACCGCGCCATTCATCATCCGGGGCAGCCCGTCGGCCCCGACGAGATTGAGCTCGATCTCGATGCCCATGAGATTGCGCGGACGGTCGAATCGCCGCTCGGCGAGCAGCCGCTCCAGCGCCTCCAGGCACTGTCGCAGCTTCCGGCGGTACGTCTGCCGATCCGCCAGGTCAAATGCCGCCGCCACGACCTTCTCCCCCATCGAAGGGTCCCTCCTCGCGTGGGTGGCACGCGGCACCGGCGCTCGCGTCCCGGACGATGATGCCCCGTCGGACCGATCCGTAACGCCCGCGCGGCCCGCCCTTTGCCGCTACGCTGACGCGGGCGCCCTCCGGCACATTCCGGAGGCATGAGTCTGCTAGCACATCACCTGCGGCGGCATGGTGAAAAACGCCGACGAGATCAAGCCGTCCCCGCCGCTAATGACGGCCCTGGTAGCAGCGTCGAAACGTGGGGCGAATAGCCGGAAATACCCCTGAAACCCAGACGTGAACAAGGCGCGCTAGAGTCTTGACCAGATTATCGGCATCGACTAGCGGAAACCTGCCGTGAACAGGTGTCGTATAAACTCCGTGCAGAGGCCGAGAATCGGCGCCGGGCGTGGCGCCCCGGGCGCCTCCTCCGCCCCGCTGCTGACAGCGTCGTCCGCACCCACCCGCGCATTCCCGTCTGTCTCGAGTGAGAGGCGACCCACCATGCCGCTCCATGTCTCCCAGCCCCCCGCTGCTGCCCTGAACGCCGTCCTCACCGCGTTGGGATCGCCGGCGGCCCGTGAGTCCGGCACCCCCGCCCTGCGGTCCGTCCCTGGCCCGCTGAGCGCCGACGCTCCGCTGCCGGTCCACGTCCTGTCCGCCACTCCCGCGGGGGCGGCGCCGAGCACCCGACTCGTCGGGTGGCGCTTCCTGATCCGGGGCGGCGAGCTGTCCCTGGCCGCGGCGGACGTGACGCCCGCGGCGGAGGGCTGGGTCTTCTCCCACTTCTGCGAGGGGCCGTACGTCGCGTCGACCGAGCGGGCCCTGCGTCAGGCGGAGGGGGCGCAGGCGCCCTGGCAGGCCCGGCTGCTGTCCGTGCCGGACCTGTACATGCTCACGCTCTGGCTGCACGGGAACACCGAAGCGGACCCGTCCGCGGGGTCACCGGCCCCAGAGGACCTGCTGATCCCCTTGGCGCCCGCGCCGCCCGGGATCGCCGCCCACCGCCCGCACCGGGTGGCGGACCTGCTGCCGCGGCTGGCCGTACGGCTCGTACCGCCCCCGCTTCTCGGCTCGACGGCCTGAGGCCGCCGGGCTCCCGCCCGGGCACCACGCGTGACCCGCCGGCCCGTGCATGCCGTCGGGCTCCTCCCGCACCGACCGGGCGGCGGGAGGAGCCGGCCCGGCCGGCAGGTGCGTCGCACCGGCACGGGGGCGGCGGGGCCGATGCTTCCCCGGTGGGCCACCGGGTCCGGGCACCGGCCGCCCCCGGGCGAAGCCGCGAGTCACCCGGTCCCGCGCCCTGAGGACGGTCCATCGCAGCGGTGCCCCGTGTCCACCCGGACGCGGGGCACCGGCACGTTCCGGTCCCTGGTCCGAGCGGACTAGTTCACTGCGGCCACGGTGAACCACCCGAAGAGGCCGGGGGGTTGCGTTGAACCATCCATGCGGGTGACACGTCCTTCAGCGGTAGGACGAGCTGTCGCGAAATCCCTGCGGAAGCACGCCCGTGGGGCAACACTGGGTACGGACCAACCGAAAGACGGGGGGCGGCCATGAACACCGCGTCGAGCCGCAGGACACACTCCACACCGCAGCGAAAGAACCCTCCCATGTGCCAGCACCAGCCACTCTGCCCGACCGCTGACTCCGCCGACCGGGAAGCCGCCCGGGTCGTGGCGCACCATCCCGAGCAGGGCTGGAGCCTGCTGTGCAACGGCGTCCTCCTCTTCGAGGACACCGGTGAGCTGTTGCCGGACGGCCAGATCATCGCGCCGCACCGGCCGCTCACGACGGCCCGGGTGACCACGGCCGCGTAGGCGCCCGGCAGGGAGGCGACAACGGCGAGGGGCCGGTCCGGAGGTGTCACCTCCGGACCGGCCCCTGTGCATGCGGCGGTCGCCCGGCCCCCGCTCACGGCCGGTTGGACCGCCTCGGGGCGGTCCGGCCCCTGGCCGCACCGGCGTGCGGCCGGGGCGCGGGTCAGCCGTCGTACTCGTCCAGCGGCGGGCAGGAGCAGACGAGGTTGCGGTCGCCGAAGGCGCCGTCGATGCGCCGGACCGGCGGCCAGTACTTGTCCGCGGCCACGACGCCCGCCGGGAAGACGGCCTCCTCGCGGGTGTACGCGTGGTCCCAGGCCCCGCCGAGCGCGGCCGCGGTGTGCGGGGCGTTGCGCAGCGGGTTGTCCTCGGCGGGCCACTCGCCCGTGGCGACCTTCTCGATCTCGGCGCGGATGGCGATCATCGTGTCGCAGAACCGGTCGAGTTCCGCGAGGTCCTCGCTCTCGGTCGGCTCGATCATCAGGGTTCCGGCCACCGGGAAGGACATCGTGGGCGCGTGGAAGCCGTAGTCGATCAGGCGCTTGGCGATGTCGTCCACGCTGACGCCGGTCGCCTTCGACAGCGGGCGCAGGTCGATGATGCACTCGTGGGCGACGAGACCGCCCGGGCCCGTGTAGAGCACCGGGTAGTGCGGCTCCAGGCGCTTGGCCACGTAGTTCGCGGCCAGGACGGCGACCTGGGTGGCGCGCTTGAGGCCCTCGCCGCCCATGAGCCGCACGTAGGCCCAGGAGATCGGCAGGATGCCCGCCGAGCCCCAGGGCGCCGCCGAGATCGGGCCGACGCCCGTCTCCGGGCCCGCGGCGGGCTGCAGCGGGTGGTTCGGCAGGTACGGGGCGAGGTGCTCGCGGACCGCGACCGGGCCGACGCCGGGGCCGCCGCCGCCGTGCGGGATGCAGAACGTCTTGTGCAGGTTCAGGTGCGAGACGTCGCCGCCGAACTTGCCCGGCTTGGCGAGGCCGACGAGCGCGTTGAGGTTGGCGCCGTCCACGTACACCTGGCCGCCGGCCTCGTGGACCTGGGCGCAGATGTCGGCGACGTGCTCCTCGAAGACGCCGTGCGTGGACGGGTACGTGATCATCAGCACGGCGAGTTCGTCGCGGTGCTTCTCGATCTTGGCGCGGAGGTCCTCGACGTCGACCTCGCCGTCGTCGGCGGTCCTGACGACGACGACCTTCATGCCGGCCATGACGGCCGACGCGGCGTTGGTGCCGTGCGCCGACGACGGGATCAGGCAGACCGTGCGCTGCTCGTCGCCGTTGGCCCGGTGGTAGGCGCGGACCGCGAGGAGACCGGCGAGCTCCCCCTGCGAACCGGCGTTGGGCTGGATCGACACCTTGTCGTAGCCGGTGACCTCGGCGAGGCGCTCCTCCAGCTCGCGGATCAGCGTCAGGTAGCCCTCGGCCTGCTCGGCCGGCGCGAAGGGGTGCATCTGGCCGAACTCGGTCCAGGTCACCGGCTCCATCTCGGTGGTCGCGTTGAGCTTCATGGTGCAGGACCCGAGGGGGATCATGCCGCGGTCCAGCGCGTAGTCGCGGTCGGCGAGCTTGCGCAGGTAGCGCAGCATCGCGGTCTCGGAGCGGTGCGCGTGGAAGACCGGGTGGGTCAGGTAGGCGTCGCCGCGCAGCAGCCCGGCGGGCAGCGCGTCCTCGGTGACGGCGTCCAGCGCGTCGATGTCGCCGGACACGCCGAAGGCGGCCCACACGGCGGTGATCTGGGTGCGGCCGGTGGTCTCGTCGCAGGATGCGGAGACGTGGTCGGCGTCCACGAGGTGCAGGTTGACACCGCCCCGGCGGGCCGCGGCCACCACGTCGGCGGCCTTGCCCGGCACGCGCGCGGTCACGGTGTCGAAGAAGGCGCCGTGCAGCACCTCGACACCGCCGGCGCGCAGTCCGGCGGCGAGGACCGTGGCGTACCGGTGGGTGCGCCGGGCGATCTCCTTCAGCCCCTCGGGGCCGTGGTACACGGCGTACATGCCGGCCATGACGGCCAGCAGCACCTGCGCGGTGCAGATGTTGCTGGTGGCCTTCTCGCGGCGGATGTGCTGCTCGCGGGTCTGCAGGGCCAGGCGGTACGCCTTGTTCCCGTCGGCGTCGACGGAGACGCCGACGAGGCGGCCGGGCAGGCTGCGGGCGAAGGCGTCGCGGACGGCCATGTAGCCGGCGTGCGGGCCGCCGAAGCCCATCGGCACGCCGAAGCGCTGGGTGGTACCGACGGCGATGTCGGCGCCGAGCTCGCCGGGCGGGGTGAGCAGGGTCAGCGCGAGCAGGTCGGCGGCGACCGTGACGACGGCGCCGAGCTCGTGGGCGGCGTCGATGAGCGGCTTGATGTCGCGTACGGCACCGGAGGCGCCCGGGTACTGCAGCAGGACACCGAAGACACCGCGCTCGGCGACCTCGGCGGGAATGCCGTCGCCGAGGTCGGCGACGACGACCTCGACACCGGTCGGCTCGGCGCGGGTCTCGATGACGGCGATGGTCTGCGGCAGGGCGTCGGCGTCGACCAGGAAGACGCCCTTCTTGACCTTGCCGACGCGCCGGGACAGCGCCATGGCCTCGGCGGCGGCGGTGCCCTCGTCGAGCAGCGACGCACCGGAGGTGGGCAGTCCGGTCAGATCGGCGACGACGGTCTGGAAGTTCAGGAGCGCCTCGAGGCGGCCCTGGGAGATCTCCGGCTGGTACGGGGTGTAGGCGGTGTACCAGGCCGGGTTCTCCATGACGTTGCGGAGGATGACCGGCGGGGTGAACGTGCCGTAGTAGCCGAGGCCGATCATCGGCGCGAGGACCTGGTTGCGGTCCGCGAGGGAGCGCAGCTCGGCGAGGACCTCCGCCTCGCTGCGGGCCTCGGGCAGGCCGAGGGCTTCGGCGCTCTTGATGACGTCCGGCACCGCGGCCGCCGTGAGCTCGTCGAGCGAGCCGTAGCCGACCTGCGCGAGCATCTTGGCGCGGGCCTCGGCGTCAGGGCCGATGTGGCGCTGCTCGAAGGGGGTGCCTCGCTCCAGCTGGGAGAGCGGAATGCGGTTGGCGGTCATGTACGGGGGCCTCCTGGTCGTAGCGACCTGCGAGGGGCACCGCGGCGCGGGTGCCCGGACGGCCTCCCCCTCTGTCATCTCAACCTGAGAGCTTCGCCGCGGCCCGCCCGAAGGGCGGTGCGGCTTTCACCGTCGGTGAGAGCGGGTGCCGTCCGACGCCCGCCCTGCTTTCCAGAGTGACCTCGTCCGTGCGGTACAGGGGCCTGAGAGATTCCGGGGAGGATTTGCTCCTTCGGCGCCCCCGAAGGACCGGTTTCGGTCTTTCCGGAGGACTCTCCCGCACAGGGTCAGCAGCCATTGCCAGCCTACCAGCGACGTTCCTGGCCGATCCCTCAAGTGGCCGACGTCACGGTTGTGCATTTTCGTAGTGTTTGAGGACCCGTTGCGAACGGCTGGAGGGCCCGTGCAGACCGACATTGATCCTCGCACGCTGATTGGGCGCAAGGCGTACGACCGGGACGGCCACAAGATCGGCACGGTGGACGAGGTGTACCTGGACGACGCGACCGGCGAACCGGAGTGGGCGGCCGTACGCACCGGGCTGTTCGGCCGTGACGCCTTCGTTCCCCTGGAGCCGAGCCGGGTGGAGGACCAGGCCCTGCACGTGCCGTACGAACGCTCCCTGATCAAGGACGCGCCGGACTTCGGCGTCGGGCGCCACCTCTCGCCGGAGCAGGAGTTCCAGCTCTACCGCCACTACGGGCTCGACCTGCCCGGCTCCTCGGCGCCCCCGGCCGACCAGGACTTCGGCAGCGTCGCCGACGGCGACGGCTGACCGCCCCCGGGCACCAGCGGCAGCGGCTCCGAGGGCTGCAGCTCGGAGTCGTCCGTACGGAACGTCCGTACACGTCCCGGCGCGGACCCCGGTTCCTCGAAACGCACCGTGACCCGCCCCAGCCCGCTGCCCTGCACCCAGCCCGCCCCGTACCGGTCGTGCCGCACGTCCTGCCCCGGCGACCATCTCCGCTCCTCGTCCCCGGTCCGGCCCCCGCCTGCCGGACCGCCGGACCGGGCGCCTTCGGCGCCGGCTCCGCCGCCCGTACCGCCGGCGCCGCTCCCTCCTCCGGTACGGAGAGGACCGTCCGTGCCGGCGGGGCCGCCTCCCGTCCCGTCCCGCTCCCCCGGGTGAGCCGCCACCGCGGATGCGCCTGCGCCGGAGGCACCGGCTCTCGGCGGCGCTGCTCCGGTACCGCCCCTCGCCGGAGACCGGGCGCCCCCGCCTTCCGCGTCCCGCCCGGCGGGCATCCCCGGAGAGCCCGCCGTGTCCGCCCCGGCGAAGACGCCGCGGCCGTCCACCGGTTCGGCGGCGGTACGCGGATCGGCGCCGGGCTCGGCAGCACCGGCCCCCGGCTCCCCGCTCCCTCCGCACGCCGTCTCCGGCGTGCCTGCCCCACCCGCCCGTCCGCTCTCCGCCGCGCCGAGCACCAACCCTTGCGCCGACCCCACCCGTACGGGACCGCCCGGCCGCCCCACGGCCTCCCCCGCCCCGGGGAGAGCTTCGGAGCCGGACCGCGCCCCGTCGGAACGGTGCGGCCCCGCTGCACCGCCGCCCGGGTTCACCTCCGGGCTCCGCCCGCCACCCGTCGAGGCGCCCTCGGACAGGGCCTCCCTGGCGGCCGCCTGGAGGTCCGGCAGGCCTGCCCGACCCACCCGGGCCACCGCCCCGGCCCCTCCGCCGCCCCGGTGACCGGGCGCGCCCCCTGGGTCGTCCGCGGTCCCCGGGGCCCCTCCGCCGCCACCCGCCGCCGCACGGGCGGCCTCCTCCGCTGCGGCCTGGGCGAACAGGTCCTCCTGCGTGTAGTCAGCGAGCCCGGACACGCCGACGCCGAGCAGCCGCACCCCGCCCGTGGTGTCCACCGCGTCCAGCAGTCGCGCGGCCGCCTCGCGGACGACCGCCGGGTCGTCGGTCGGTCCGCGCAGGGTCTCCGACCGCGTCAACGTCGAGAAGTCGTACCGCCGGACCTTCAGCACCACGGTCCGCCCCGACCGGCCCGCCGCCCTCAACCGGCCGACGCACCGCTCGGCGAGCCGCTCGACCTCCCACCGCACCCGCACCCGGTCGTGGAGATCCACGTCGAACGTGTCCTCCACGGACACCGACTTCGCGTCCCGCTCCCCCACCACGGGACGGTCGTCGTGCCCGAGCGCCATGGCGTGCAGGGCCACTCCGTGGGCCCGCCCCAGCAGCCGAACGAGCTCGTCCTCCCCGGCCTCCGCCAGGTGGGCCACCGTCGTCATCCCGGCGCGCCGCAGGTGCTCCTCCGTCGCGGGGCCGATCCCGGGCAGCGTGCGCACTCCCAAGGGGGCCAGCAGTTCCCGTTCCGTGCCCGGCTCGATCAGCACCAGGCCGTCCGGCTTGGCCTGCTCCGAAGCGATCTTCGCCAGCATCTTGGACCCGGCGAGCCCGACCGATCCGGTCAGCCCGGTGGCCGCGACGATGTCCCGGCGCAACCGCTCCCCCACGGCCCGCGCCGCCGCCGCGTCGAACGCGGACCCCCCGGCCTCCAGGTCCACGAACGCCTCGTCCAGGCTGAGCGGTTCCACCAGCGGCGAAAGCCTGCCCAGCAACTCCATGACCTGCCCGCTCACGGCGCGGTACAGCGTGAAGCGGGGGGTCAGGTAGGCGGCGTTCGGCGCCAGCCGCCTGGCCTGTCCCATCGGCATGGCCGACCGCACCCCGAAGCGCCGCGCCTCGTACGACGCCGTGGCCACGACGCCGCGCGGTCCGAGGCCGCCCACGACCACCGGCTTTCCGCGCAGGCTCGGTTTCGCCGCCTGCTCGACGGCGGCGAAGAACGCATCCATGTCCAGGTGCAGGATCGTCGGCGCTGCTCTCACACCCTCGATGCTGCCGCACCCCACTGACAACGGACCCGTACGCCCGTACGACAGCCCGGTCGGAGCGCCGCCGCGGGCTCCCTCAGACCGCCCTGTCGCGTCTGCGGCGCGCCAGTTCGTCGGTCGGGTTGTTGCCGATCAGCGTCTCACCGGTGTCGACGCGTTCGCCGTGCAGTTGCGACAGGGCCGCCTCCACGTCGCGCCACACCACGCCCACCGCGATCCCGAAGATGCCCTGGCCCCCCTGGAGGAGGTCGACGACCTCGTCCGGCGAAGAGCACTCGTACACCGTCGCCCCGTCGCTCATGAGCGTCATGCGCTCCAGGTCACGCAGGCCCCGGCCGCGCAGGTGCTGCACGGCCGCCCGGATGTTCTGCAGCGCGACACCCGTGTCCAGGAACCTCTTGACGATCTTGAGGACGACGACGTCCCGGAAGCTGTAGAGCCGCTGCGTGCCCGACCCGTACGCAGGCCGCACACTCGGCTCGACGAGACCGGTGCGCGCCCAGTAGTCGAGTTGCCGGTACGTGATGCCGGCCGCCGCGCAGGCCGTGGGTCCGCGGTAGCCGACGAGGTCGGTGGCCTGGTCGGGCGTCTCCCCGGATAGCGGAGAGGGCGCCCTCCCTGCCGGGCTCCGCCCGGGGAGCGCTCCCGCCGTACCGTCGCCGCTGCTCATCACGCCGACCCTCCGTCCTTGACCTGCCACATCGACGGTAGGCAGTCCCCAGGGGTGCGTCAACGATCGCCACACTCGCCACGCCGAGTGATAATCACCCTGAGAGTGGTTTGGCGTGTCCTGGTGCCGGGAAACGCTATTCGAATGCGCTGAACGCTCCGACTCGGCGGCCGCACTCCGCTTCCCGCCCCTGCCTCATAAGGCCGGGCCGCACCTCACTGATTGCTGGTGCCGAAGTCCTCGGGGGAGATCTGGTCGAGGAACTCGCGGAACTTCTCCACCTCGTCCTCCTGCTCGTCCGGGATCGCGATTCCCGCGTCGTCCAGCACACCGTCGCTACCGAAGATCGGCGTCCCGGTGCGCAGCGCCAGCGCTATGGCGTCGGAAGGCCGGGCGCTCACCTCCACGCCGCTGGCGAACACCAGCTCCGCGTAGAAGACGCCTTCCCTGAGGTCGGTGATGCGGACCTCGGTGAGCTCCTGCCCCACGGCCTCCAGCACGTCCTTGAACAGGTCATGGGTGAGCGGCCGTGCAGGCGTCATGCCCTGCTGGGCGAAGGCGATCGCCGTGGCCTCACCGGGACCGATCCAAATGGGGAGGTACCGGTCGCCTCCCACTTCGCGCAGGAGCACGATCGGCTGGTTGGACGGCATTTCCACCCGGACACCGACAACATCGAGCTCGTTCACACAGCAACCCTAGGACGACCCGGACCGGTTTGGGTAGTCGGGGCCGTCCGCAAGGTCAAGGAAACCGGACGCCGAGGGCCGTTCTGACCAGCGCGGCGTGCAGCCGCACCGACAACGCGGCCAGTTCCCGGGCGGTCGCCTCGGCGTGCGCGCGGGTCTGGGGGTTGCGGTGCCGGCGCAGCGGTGCCACGACCTGCTCGACGAGCCCGGCCTCCCGGTCGGCCGCGGCCTTCATGGCGCGCAGGTGCCGCGGTTCGAGGCCGTACCGCCCCAGCTCGGCGACGAGCTTCGCGACGGTGACCGACTCGGCGTCGTAGCCTCCGTCGGGGAGCTCGGCGACCAGGCCGTACGACTCCCATGCGGCGAGCTCCTCCTCGTCCGCCTCAGCGGCGGCGAGGAGCTCGGCCCGGCCGATCCTGCCCGCGGTCGGGCGGTCGGGTTCCACCTCCCACGGCGGAGCACCCTCCTGGCGCTCGCCGGGCGTCCCCTGCCCCTGTGCGGGCAGTTGCACCTGCTCACCGCGCGCGAGGGCGTCCAGGTGCTCCCTGATGACCTTCAGCGGCAGGTAGTGGTCCCGCTGCATGCGCAGGATGAGGGCGAGCCGCTCCACGTCCTGCGGGCTGAACTTGCGGTACCCGGACGCCGTCCGCTGCGGTTCGACGAGCCCCTCCGCCTCCAGGAAGCGGATCTTGGAGATGGTGACCTCGGGGAACTCCTCGCGCAGCTGGTTGAGCACCGTACCGATGCTCACCAGCCGATCGCCCGCGTCGGCGGCGCCGTGACCGGCACCGCCCGTCGGTGTTCGCAGCATGGACCTTCCTAGGGGGGTCCCCCCGAACGGGTCCGGGGGGAGGGTCAGACTCCTGGCTGGCCGGCGAAGAAGACCAGGCGGTACTTGCCGATCTGCACCTCGTCGCCGTTGTGCAGCACGACCTGGTCGATCGGCTCCCGGTTGACGTAGGTGCCGTTGAGGCTGCCGACGTCGGCGACGGTGAAGCTGCCGTCCGCGGCCCGGCGGAACTCCACGTGGCGACGGGACACGGTCACGTCGTCCAGGAAGATGTCGCTCTGCGGGTGGCGGCCCGCTGTCGTCAGCTCGCCGTCGAGGAGGAACCGGCTGCCGACGTTCGGACCGCGGCGGACCACCAGCAGCGCCGACCCCGCGGGGAGTGCCTCCACCGCGGCCTGCGCCTCGTTGGACAGCTGCGGCAGCGGCGTCTGACCGGTCGCTTCCGCGTCGTACGCCTCAAGCCCCGAGATGGAGATCGTGGAGGTGGTCTCCGACGCGCGCTCGGCGGGCGCACCGCCTCGGAGCGGGGCCCCGCAGTTGGAGCAGAACCGACTCGCCTCGGCGTTGCGGTGCCCGCACCGCGCACAGACCGGCATGGATGTGCCCTCCTGCCGCGGCTGACCCGCGTGGACGCTGGTCGCGTACGGGTCGGAGGAACCCCCTCCGGCCGTACCCGGGGCTGCTGGTTCCCCGAAACCTATGCGGCCGGGACCAGCAGGGTCAACAGAAGACGCGCCCTGCCCGTCGGCGATGCCACCACCCGGACCAGCGACCTCGTCGCGGAAGAGCGGACGCTCACCGCCCTGCTGCCCCTCCTCGCTCTGGCCGTGCCGCGGCGCGCGGTGCTTGGCGTTGTCGCCCTCACGCGCACTCTTCCCGAACAACTTCCCAAACAACTTCACGGGCGATTCCCCTTGAACGAAACAGACCCGCCCGTGGGGCAGGACGAACCCTCGACGAACACACCTGCCGACCCGGACACCTTCACAACGTCCGTATCCACCGGACAGTTTCCACCACGCACCACGACAGTGGTGCGGCGACCCCCCGCGATCTCTCGACCGGAGCGGCCGCCTACGGATCCGGCCGGGCCCACGGCCCGGCACACCGCGGTCGTCGGTGACCCCGGCTGTACCCGGCGTCTCCATGACACCGCGGTCACGGGAGCATCCCCCACTCTTCGCCTTCCCTGTCCGGCCCGGCCACTCGGGCATTCCCCCGCCGTACGACCCCCGTGCAGCCGCCTCACGGTGATGACGACCGAGCGTAGTCAGGCCGCTCCGCCGGTCGCAAGGCATCCACGACGATCTTCTCCGACCTCGTCACCGTGGCCGTGGCCTGCTCCTTCTCCAGACTCTGCACGATGCCGCCCGGGATGTTCAGGGCCGGCTCCAGGTCCTGCGGCTTGCCGATGACCTGGAAGCGGTACGGCGCGCGCAGAGCGCGCCCGTCCACCTCGACGGCCCCGGCCTCCCCGGTGAAGTAGCTGTCGGCCACCACCCGGACGTCGTTGACCTGGATGGCCTCGGCCCCGGCCGCCCGCAGCTCCTGAATGGTGTCGAGCAGCTTGTCCGGCTCGACGGCCCGAAGCGGGTCCTCGATGTCCAGGGTGATGCCCGGTCCCTCGGCAGCCACCGTACCGGCCAGCACACCGAGCTGACGCTCTCTCTCCTCCGTCTGCCTGCGGGCCTCTTCCGCCTGGTCGGAGCTGTTCTCCAGCTCCCGGCGCTGGGCGTCCAGCCGGGTGCGCTCGTCTTCCAGGCGCTCGGTCCGGTCGTCCAGTTCGTCCAGGATGCGCACCAGGTCCTCCTGCCGGGCACCGCGCAGCGCCCCGTCGTCGCTGGTGGAGCGCACCTGGATGGCGAGGCCGAGGCCCAGTCCGAAGAGCAGCAGGGCGACGACAAGCTGGGCCCGGGTCACCCGGGGCGGCCACAGCCCGGCGACGAGCCGCTGCCTGCCGGTCTTCTCCGGGGCCTCCGGTGGCTGCGGCTGCGTGTCGGGGGTCTCGTGGTTGCTCATCGGTCTCACGCCCGGAACACGTGGCGCCGGATGGCGGCCGCGTTGGAGAAGATGCGGATGCCGAGGACGACGACCACACCGGTGGAGAGCTGGGAGCCCACTCCGAGCTGGTCGCCGAGGAACACGATCAGGGCGGCCACGACGACGTTCGACAGGAACGAGACCACGAAGACCTTGTCGACGAAGATCCCGTCGAGCATCGCCCTGAGCCCGCCGAAGACCGCGTCCAGCGCGGCGACCACGGCGATGGGCAGATAGGGCTCGACCACGGCGGGGACCTCGGGCCGGATCAACAGTCCGACCACGACTCCCGCGACGAGGCCCAGTACGGCGATCACGATATGCCCTTCCCTGTGTCGGCCGTGCCCTGGCCGTCGCCGCTGTCGGCTCCGGTGGTCCTCGGCTGTGCTGTACGTACGATCAGGCTCGCCGCCGCCGGCAGGTTCACCCGGTCCTGGGCCGCGATGCTGCTGCTGATGCCGAAGTTCTCCTCCAGCGCGTGCAGGTACCGGCCGTCGGCGCTGTCCTGGAACCGGGTGCTCAGCCGTTTCCCGTCCCCCACCGCCAGGACCGTGTACGGGGGTACCAGCGGCTTGTTGTCGACCAGTATGGCGTCGCCTGCCGCCCTGATCGCGGAGAGGGCCGTCAACCGCTGCCCGTTGATCGCGACGGCCTCGGCCCCCGACTGCCACAGTCCGTTGACGATCCGCTGCATGTCGCGGTCCTGGACCCGGCCGGTGTCGGTGAAGCTGCTGGTCTCGCGCGGGCCGTCACCGCCCTGGTCGGCGTCCTTCGCGTCGTCGACGACGAGCTTCACACCGGGTCCCTCGACCGCGGTGGCACCGGACAGCAGCCCGACCAGCTCACCCTGGTCCCCGCCGTGTGCGCGCAGCGCCTCCCGCTGACGGCTCGCGACGTCGTCCCGCAGTTCCTCGACGGCCCCTTCGAGGTCCTCCACCGCGGTCGTCTCCGCGTGGATCCTGTCGATCAGCTCCACGCGGTCCTTGGCCACGACGGGCGCCGATATCCACGTCTGCGCCGCACCGAGGGTGACCACTGCGGCGGCCAGCGCGAGCCCGGCCGCCAGCCCCAGCTTGGCCTTCAGGGTGTGCGGGAGCCGTCCGCCGTCGTCGGCGCGGCGGGCGGAAGCCTCGGCGTATCCCTCGTCGAGGGCGTGGTCGATGACGTTCGTCAGCAGCGACATGGACGCGTCGGGGCGCGGGGGCGGGGAGCCGGTGCTCCGAACGGGGGGCTGCTGGGACATGCCGCACATCGTCGCATGTCGGGGCGGCTACCGCCGAATGGCCCCACCGGTGTGCCGGGCAGCGACGGGAGCGGCTGCCCGGCACACCGGTCACGGCATCACGATCCGCGTCAGCGACCTGCGCTGTCGACCACCGCCGTCCACTCGTCGAGCAGGGCCTGAGCGGACGTGTCGTCGGGCCCCTCGGCCCACAGATGGGTGACGGCCTCCGCCGGGTCCGGCAGCACCAGCACCCACCGCCCGTCGGCCTCCACCACCCGCACACCGTCGGTCGTGTCCACGTGGCGGTCGCCGGCCGCCTCCACGACCCTCCGCATGACCAGGCCCTTCACCGCCCACGGCGTGGCCAGGTCCCGCCGCAGGACGTGCGCACGCGGAATGCGGGCGTCGATCTGGCTGAGGGTGAGCTGCGTGCGCGCGACGAGTCCGATGAGCCGCACGAACGCGGCGGTCCCGTCGAAGACGCTGCTGAACTCGGGAACGATGAAGCCGCCGAGACCGTCTCCACCGAAGATGGTGGACTCCTCGCGCCCGACCCTGGTCAGGTCGTCCGGGGACGTCGTCGTCCAGTCGACCTGCGTGCCGTGGTACGCGGCGACCTGTTCGGCGATCCGCGTGGTGGTGACGGGCAGCGCCACCCGCCCGCTGCGCCGCTCCGCCGCGACGAGGTCCAGCATGACCAGGAGCGCCCGGTCGTCCTCGATGATGCGGCCCCGCTCGTCCACGAGGGAAAGCCGCTCACCGACCGTGTCGAACCGCACCCCGAACGCGGCCCGTGCGGACGCCACGATCTCCCCGAGCCGGACGAGTCCGGCGCGGCGCGACTCGGCGGACTCGGTGGGCCGGGACTCGTCCAGTCCGGGGTTGATGGTCAGCGAGTCCACACCGAGCCGCCCGAGGAGGCTGGGCAGGACGAGGCCGGCGCTGCCGTTCGAGGCGTCCACGACGACCTTCAGCCCCGCCTCGGCGATCCCGGTCGTGTCGACCCTCCGCAGCAGGGCGCCCGTGTACTGGTCGAACACGCTGGACGGGAAGCTGAGGTCACCGATCTCGCCGGGGAAGGCCCGCCGGTACTCCTGGCGGGCGTAGACGCGGTCCAGCTTGCGCTGCCCCGCCTGGGACAGGTCGGCGCCCCGCTCGTCGAAGAACATGATGTCCAGCGAGTCCGGCACCCCGGGGGTGGTGCGGATCATGATGCCGCCGGCGCTGCCCCGTGCGGTCTGCTGGCGGGCGACGGGCAGGGGGACGTTCTCAAGGTCCCGTACGTCGATGGCGCTGGCCTGCAGCGCGGAGATCACGGCGCGCTTCAGGGCACGCGCACCGCGGGAGTGGTCACGGGCGGTGGTGACCGTGGCCCCCTTCTTCAACGTCGTCGCGTACGCCCCTGCGAGCCGTACGGCGAGTTCCGGTGTGATCTCGACGTTCAGGATCCCGGAGACGCCGCGGGCGCCGAAGAGGTGCGCCTGGCCGCGTGACTCCCAGATCACGGAGGTGTTGACGAACGCTCCCGCTTCCACGGTCTTGAACGGGTAGACCCGCACGTTGCCCTGCACGATCGATTCCTCGCCGACGAGGCACTCGTCGCCGATGACGGCGCCGTCCTCGATCCGCGCGGCCCGCATGATGTCGGTGTTCTTGCCGATCACGCAGCCGCGGAGGTTGCTGTGCGGCCCGATGTAGACGTTGTCGTGGACGACGGCCTTGTGGAGGAAGGCCCCGCTCTTGACGACGACGTTGGACCCGACGACGGTGTGCTCGCGGATCTCCACGTCGGCTTCGACCTTGGCGTAGTCCCCGATGTACACCGGCCCGCGCAGGACCGCGTCCGGGTGCACCTCGGCTCCTTCGGCGACCCAGACCCCGGGGGAGATCTCGAACCCGTCGAGTTCGACGTCCACCTTCCCTTCGAGGACGTCCGCCTGGGCCTTCACATAGCTCTCGTGGGTGCCCACGTCCTCCCAGTAGCCCTCGGCCACGTAGCCGTAGACGGGCTTGCCTTCCTTCATCAGCTGGGGGAAGACGTCGCCGGACCAGTCGACGGGGGCGTCGGGTTCGACGTAGTCGAAGACCTCGGGTTCCATCACGTAGATGCCGGTGTTCACGGTGTCGGAGAACACCTGGCCCCAGGTCGGTTTCTCCAGGAAGCGCTCCACCTTGCCTTCGTCGTCGACGATGGTGATGCCGAATTCCAGCGGGTTCGGCACCCGGGTCAGGCACACCGTGACGAGCGCGCCTTTCTCCTTGTGGAAGGCGATGAGGTCGCTCAGGTCGAAATCGGTGAGCGCGTCACCCGAGATGACGAGGAACGTGTCGTCCTTGAGTGCGTCCTCGGCGTTCTTGACGCTGCCGGCGGTGCCGAGTGGCTTCTCCTCGTGGGCATAGGTGAGCTCCATTCCGAGCTCTTCGCCGTCACCGAAGTAGTTCTTGACCAGCGAGGCGAGGAACTGCACGGTTACGACGGTCTCGGTGAGTCCATGCCGCTTGAGCAACCGCAGCACGTGCTCCATGATCGGTCGGTTGGCGACCGGCAGGAGCGGCTTGGGCATGCTCGACGTCATGGGGCGAAGTCGGGTGCCTTCGCCTCCGGCCATCACGACGGCCTTCATGTCGGAAGCGTCCTCCTTGCAGAGATGACGATCTAGCCGACCTCACCTGTCCGAATCCTTGCCCTCATACGTCGCACCGGCGCCGGCATTACTGCCCGGCGCCGGAACAGACAGGCTCAATCGGCCGCGGTATCCGCTGTGACTAGTCGGCGGACCTGGATCACGTAGAGGATCCCTGCCCACCAGTAGAGACTTGTACCCCATACGGCGAAGGCCCACCCGAAAATTTCAGCGAGTGACGCGAGCCACGTCTCACCGCTGCTGAGGAGGAGCAGGGGGAACGCATACATCAGGTTGAAGGTCGCTGCCTTGCCCAGGAAGTTCACCTGGGGCGGTGGATATCCGTGGCGCCGGAGGATGCCCACCATCACCAGGAGCACAAGGTCCCGGGCCAGCAGCAGGCCGGTGAGCCACAGGGGCAGGATGCCCCGCCAGGTGAGGCCGATGAGGGTGGAAAGGATGTAGAGCCGGTCGGCCGCCGGGTCGAGGAGGCGTCCGAGGCTGCTGATCTGGTTCCAGCGGCGGGCGAGTTTGCCGTCGAGGTAGTCGCTGACTCCGCTGAGGGCGAGGACCAGCAGCGCCCAGCCGTCGCTGTTGGGCCCGCCGAACTCGGGGCGGAGAATGAGCCACAGGAAGAGCGGGACGCCGGCGAGCCGGGCCATGCTGAGGATGTTGGGGATGGTGAGGACCCGGTCCGTTTGAACGCGGGTCTCCTGGACCTCCACCCGGGGGCCTCCTGTGGGGAAAGTGTCGACACTGCCCCCTGACCTTACCGTCACACCCGGGGCGGACCTGCAAGGGGTCCTCCGGCGCCCTCCTGGAGGGGGGTCTGAAATGCGGAAAGCCCCGCACCATACGGTGCGGGGCTCCCCCAACAATAGTTCGGC
>NZ_MKXB01000145.1:0-6577 GCF_001865245.1 Streptomyces sp. CC53
CGGCCAGGCGGCGCGACGCGGGCCGGTCGGCGCCGGCCCGCAGGTCGACCAGGGCGGGCACGTACCAGACGCAGCCCGACACCGTCAGCGCCGCCGTGCCGACGGCCGCCGCGGCGGGGGAGACCAGCGCGGGGGACATGTCGTCGTGTTCCTTTCGCTTCCCGGCCGCTCAGCGGGCGGTGAGTCGGGCGGGCCGCGGCTCCTCGGCGCCGTGGTCCAGCGCCGCGATCCCCGGGTGGTGCAGGTCGAACGCCGGCGACTCGGAGCGGATCCTCGGCAGCGACGTGAAGTTGTGGCGCGGCGGCGGGCAGGAGGTGGCCCACTCCAGGGAGCGGCCGTAGCCCCAGGGGTCGTCCGTGCCGACCTTCTCGCCGTACCGGGCGGTCCTCCAGACGTTGTAGAAGAACGGCAGGAAGGACAGGCCGAGGAGGAACGAGCCGATGGAGGAAAGGGTGTTGAGGGTGGTGAAGCCGTCCGCGGCGAGGTAGTCGGCGTAGCGCCGCGGCATGCCCTCCGCGCCCAGCCAGTGCTGCACGAGGAACGTCATGTGGAAGCCCACCGTCAACGTCCAGAACGTGATCTTGCCGAGTCGTTCGTCGAGCATCCGGCCGGTGAACTTCGGCCACCAGAAGTGGAATCCGGCGAACATCGCGTACACCACCGTGCCGAACAGCGTGTAGTGGAAGTGCGCGACCACGAAGTACGAGTCGGAGGTGTGGAAGTCGAGCGGCGGGGACGCCAGGATGACGCCGGTGAGGCCGCCGAAGACGAAGGTGAGGAGGAAGCCCACCACCCACAGCATGGGCGTCTCGAAGGACAGGGAGCCCTTCCACATCGTGCCGATCCAGTTGAAGAACTTCACGCCCGTCGGCACGGCGATGAGGAAGGTCATGAAGGCGAAGAAGGGCAGCAGGACGCCGCCGGTGACGTACATGTGGTGCGCCCACACCGTCACGGACAGGCCGGCGATGGCGATGGTCGCCGCCACCAGCCCGATGTAGCCGAACATCGGCTTGCGGGAGAAGACGGGCACGATCTCCGAGACGATGCCGAAGAACGGCAGCGCCAGGACGTACACCTCGGGGTGGCCGAAGAACCAGAAGAGGTGCTGCCACAGCAGGGCCCCGCCGGTGGCCGGATCGAAGATGTGCGAACCGAACTTGCGGTCCGTCTCCAGGGCGAAGAGAGCCGCGGCCAGGACCGGGAAGACCATGATGACGAGCACACCGGTCAGCAGCACGTTCCAGGTGAAGATCGGCATCCGGAACATCGTCATGCCGGGGGCGCGCATGCAGATGATCGTGGTGATGAAGTTGACCGAGCCGAGGATCGACCCGAAGCCGGAGAGCGCCACCCCCATGATCCACATGTCGGCTCCGACGCCGGGCGAGTGCACCGCGTCGGACAGCGGCGCGTAGAGGAACCAGCCGAAGGAGGCCGCGCCGCCGGGGGTGAGGAAGCCGCCCGCCGCGATCAGCGAGCCGAAGAGGAACAGCCAGAACGCGAGCATGTTGAGCCGCGGGAACGCCACGTCGGGCGCACCGATCTGGAGCGGCATCAGCCAGTTGGCGAAGCCGGTGAACAGCGGCATGGCGAACAGCAGCAGCATGATCGAGCCGTGCATGGTGAACGCCTGGTTGAACTGCTCGTTGGAGATGAGCTGGGTGCCGGGGCGGGCCAGCTCGGCGC
Source organism: Streptomyces sp. CC53 (assembly GCF_001865245.1). Classification (GTDB taxonomy): domain Bacteria; phylum Actinomycetota; class Actinomycetes; order Streptomycetales; family Streptomycetaceae; genus Streptomyces. Next base: position 1,690 of record NZ_MKXB01000145.1, read on the forward strand.
GCATGACCAGCGCGAGGACACCGCCGACGACGAAGAAGACGAGCGACGACACGAGGTACAGCGTGCCGATCTGCTTGTGGTCGGTGGTGGTGAGCCACTGCACCCACGCGGGCCGCGGGCGGGGAGCCGCGGCCGGTGCGGCTCCGGCGCCTGCTCCTGGTGCGGGCCGGGCGGAGCCGGGCCCTTCGGCGGCGGCCGGGTGTCCGGCCGTCCCCGCCACGCCGCGGACGCCCGCCGTCCCCGGAGCGCGGGAGGCCCCAGCCGCCCCGGACGCCCCAGCCGGCCCGGATGCCTCGGACGTTCCGGCTGCTCCGGAAGGCCCTGGTGCGCCGGCCCCGCTCCGGCTCCCGGCAGCCCCCGAAGCCGCTGAGGCTCCAGGAGCCCCCGAGGGCCCGGAGCGCTCCGCCCCCGCTGTCGCCCCCGGGCCCCCGGGACCCGCCGGAGCCCCGACGGCCTTCCCCTCCGCGGCGGCCGGGGGTCCCGCGGTCGCCGGCGCGGTGCCGGGTGCCGTCTCCCCGGTCACCGCCGGGCCGGTGCGCCCGGCGGTGCCCCTCTGCTTCGTCCCTGTCTCGTCTGCCGCGTCCACCGGACGGTGACCTCCCCGGATCGTGTGGTGCCGCCACATGATCCGCGCAGGGGCAGGGGGCTCTGACAGGGCCGAACGGTCCCGTCGGCGGGCCCTGGTGGTCCCCGCTCCCGCTGCCGTTCCCGTCCCGGAGCGCTCACCACAGGCCCTGCCAGTACGTCCACCAGCGCGTCGCCACGAGCATCCCGATGCCGCCCAGCCACACCGCGGGCACCACCCAGTGGAACTCCCGCAGTCCGCCCACCACCGCCGCCGGCGCCCGCAGCAGGCCGCGCCCGAGGGTGTGCAGGGTCGTGTACCAGAACATCAGGATCGTCGCCGCCCAGGTCAGCACGCACCACAGGCACAGCGCCCCGATGACGTACAGCGCCTGCGTCATCAGCCACATGGAGAACGCCACCCCGACCAGCGTCCCGGCGTTCAGGCCGAGCCAGAACCAGCGGGGCAGGCGCGCCCCGGCGACCAGGGCCACGCCGGTCGTGGCGACCGCGGCGTACGCGGCGAGCCCGATCAGCGGGTTGGGCACGCCGAAGAGGGACGCCTGCTCGCTGCTCGTGACGCTGCCGCAGGACAGGACCGGGCTGATGTCGCAGGCCGGGGCGAAGTCGGGGTCCTCCAGCAGCCGGAACGCGTCCAGGGTGATCACGAAGGAGGCGAGCAGGCCGAGGAGGCCGGTCACGAGGAGCAGCCAGGCGAGGCCACGGCCGGCGCCGGTCCCCGGGCGGCGCGGGTCGGCAGCCGCCGCGGTGGCTCCGTCCCGCCCTCCGGGCCCGTCCCGGCCGTCCTGCCGGCCTGCCGGGCCGTCCCCCGTGTCCGGGCCGTCCCGGGTGTCCGGGGCGGCGCCGGGGTGCCGAGGGTGGTGCGGCGCGCCCCTCACCGGCCGCCACCAGCCGCCCGGGAGGTGCGGGCGCCGCCCGCCGAGCGCGGGGTGCGGGCCGCGCCCGCGGGCCACACCACGTCCACGGGGATGCCTCGGGCCCGGGCGTACGCCACCAGGTGGGCGGTGGCGTCCCGCCCGTCGGACGGTGAGCCGTCCCAGACGGCCAGCACCCGGCGGCTGGTGCGGATCATCCGCTCGTCCGCGCCGACGCAGGCGTCCCGCCCCTCGGGGTCGTACGGAAGCAGCCGCATGTGCTCGGCGAGCAGCAGGAGTTCACCGGCCGCCGCCCGGTCGCGGCGCGGCAGGAGCGCGGGGACGGACCCCTGCGCGGGCAGCATGACCACGAGGCCGAGCCCTGCTCCCCGTACCGCCCGGCCGACGGCCAGGGGCAGGCCGGCGCCGACGCGGACGACACCGGTCGCCCCGTCGGCGGTGTGCGCGAACCGCGCCCGCAGCGCGGCCTCCACCAGTGGCAGGCTGTCGGGCGTCAGGTCGGCGTGACCGACCGCGGCGATCACCTCGCGGCTCGCTTTGCCGCCATCGGGCCCACGGGCACCTCCCCGGTCAGGTACGGACACGGCGGGCCCGCCCGGTGTCGCCGAGCGGGCGGGCCCGTAGTGAGGTGACCACAGGGCGCAGCGGTCCGGAAAGGGGGCGAACGGCCCCGGCGCGGACCGATGGGCCCGCGTGCGACGGGACCCCGGTGATGGCAGGTCAGGTCATCCGCGGCGGGGCCGGGTTGTAGTGGATGCGGTGCTGCGGAAGGCCGCGCTCCGCGAGGGCGCGGACCGTGGCGTCGACCATCCCCGGCGGGCCGCTGACGTACGCGGTGTGGTGCGCCGGATCACCCAGGGGGCCGAGGTGGCGGAGCGGGTCGGCGCCGTCGGCGTACGCGGCCGGGGCGAGGGTGACCCGCAGCCACGGGCAGCGTTCCTCCAGCCGCTCCAGACCGGCCGCGTCGTACAGCCCGGCCCGGCTGCGGGCCGTGAGGACGAGGTGGGCGGCACGCCCCGGGGGCCGGCGCGCGGCGAGGTCCTCCAGCAGCGCCTTCGCGGTGGCCCAGCCGGTGCCCGCGGCCACGATCAGCACGTCCCGGGCGGCGAGTTCGGCGTCGTCCAGGGTCATCGTTCCGCGCGGGGGCCCCAGCCGCAGCGTGTCGCCGGGCCGGGTGTGCAGGGCGAGGGCCTCGCTGACGCCGCCGGGCCCCGTCATGCGCACGTGGAACTCCGGCTCGGCGTCCAGGGACCCGGGCGCCGAGGCGAGCGCGTACGGCCGCCAGGTCTGCGGCAGCAGCGGTGACTCCACGCTCGCGTACTGCCCGGCGCGGTAGGAGTACGGCTCCGAGGTCCGCACCCGCAGGACGGCGACGGCCCCGCCGTCCACGGTCGTGGCCTGCCGGTGATGGGTGACCTCGGCGTTCCAGTAGGTCGGTTCGCCCGCGGCCTGCTCGGCGCCCGCCACCATCGCGGCGACCGCGCAGCGCAGCATCCGCAGCCAGGCGCCCTCCAGTTCCGGTGTCCATGCGGTGCCCGCGCTGCGGCGCAGGGCCTCGGCGAGGGACTCCTCGAAGGCGGTGAAGTGGACGGGCCGCACCCCGAGCCTGCGGTGGTCGCGGCCGAGGGCGGCGCAGTGCGCGGCCAGGGTGGCGGGGCGGTGGAGGTGCTCGACGAGGTGGTGGAAGGCACGTTCCAGATGGGCGCGCTGGAAGTCCATCGAGTCCGGGAACAGCGCCCGCAGATAAGGGTGGCGGTCGAACATCGCGTCGTAGAGGTGCGCGATGAGCCGGCCGAAGGGGGTGACGAGCGGCAGGTCGCGGGTGATGACCCACTGGTCGTGGGCACGGTCGTGGCCGCCGTCGGCGTACGGGTCGCGCACGGGGGCCGGGCCCGCGGGCAGGGTCACCGTCGCGGCGGGGGCGGCGAGGAGGCTCTGCCGCAGCCGCTTGGCCTCCTGGCGGGCGAGCAGCGCGTGGTAGTCGGCGGTGGTCATCGCAGGCCCCTCCCGCACGTGCCGCGGCCGTACCCGCCGTCGCCGGCCACGGTGGGGCCCGTGCACCCGCCGTGGGCGCGACCGGCGTCCGGCGACGCCTCGGGCGGCGGCACCCGGACGGCGCCCGCCGCGCGGGTGCCGTGGGCGGGTGGCACCCCGGCGGACCGGGCGCGGGGGGCAGGGGCGGGCAGGGCGAGGCGGTGCATGGCGGTGCGGCTCCCGTTCGGTGCGGTCGCCGGGGGTGTCCCGGTGCGACGGGCGGAGTATGGCACCCGCGCCCCGTGCCCGAACGGCCCTGGTCCACAAGGCCGTTCGGCCCTCGGGGTGCGGTGGCGGGGGCTGCTTGACTGGGCGCCGCGGCCAGGTGCGCCCGCCCCGGCGGTGCCCCGTCCCCGTCCGGTCGGGCAGCGGACGGGCGCACCCGGCACTCGCCACGGCAGGCTCCGGCCGGCACGGCGCGCCGCGCGCGCCGGAGCGGCCCCGGGGGCGACGGTCAGCCCTCGGGGCCGCCACGGCGGGCGGCCGTGCCCCGCAGTGCGCCCAGGTACACGCCGAAGAGGATCAGCGGCGCGCCGACCAGCAGGGACGGCGTGAGCGGCTCGTCGTCCAGCCACGCGGAGGCGGCGATCGTCACGACGGGGATGACGACGAACACGTACGCCGCCCGGGAAGGCCCCCACCGCTCGATGACCACCACGTAGAACACGAACGTCAGCACCGACCCGGCCACCACCAGGTAGGCCAGCGCCCACCACGTGGCGGCCCGGTCGGGCAGCACCCGGTCGTCCCCGGCCACGAGCGACCCGGCGAAGAGCAGCACGGCGGCCGCGGCCATCCCGACCGCGTTCATCGTCACCGGGTGCAGCTTCGGCACCCGCTTCACGAGGACGGCGGCCTGCGCGAAGGACAGGACGGCGCCGAGTGCCGCGAGCAGCGCCGGCCACTCCACGTCAGCCTGCACCGTCGCCCGCGACACCACGCCGACGCCCGCGACCGCGCACAGCGTCCCGGACAGGGCGGCCGCGCTGAACCGCTCCTGGTGCTGCCCCACCGACAGCAGCAGCGCGACGAGCGGCACCAGCGCGAGGAGGGTCTGGGCCAGGCCGGCGTGGATGTGGACCAGCGCGTAGTAGGCGAGGCCGAACGTCACGCCGAAGTTCAGCACCCCGAACAGCACCGCGCCGGCCAGCGCGCGCCCCCGCGGCCAGGCGAGCCGCAGCACCGCCATGATCACCAGGAGGACGGCGGCGGCGGCACCGAACCGCACCGCGGCGCCCCACAGCGGGTCCAGCTCACGGTTGCTGAAGCGGACGCCCACGGCGTTGCCGCCGGCCAGGACGCAGGTCACGGCGAAGGCGCCGAGCGCCACCCGGTCGCGGACCACTCGCACCTTCTCACCGTACGGCCGCGTTCCTGCCCCCGCGCGGCCTCGC
>NZ_MKXB01000145.1:6848-19971 GCF_001865245.1 Streptomyces sp. CC53
GGCGGGGCCCGCGCACCTCGCCGGGCGGGCCGCGGCGCGGGCGGCGCCGACCGGCCGGGGCCGGCCGTCGGACGGCCGCGCCGCGGGGCTCAGCAGACGTGGCGTTCGCGCTCCGGGGAGTACAGGTGGCTGTCGCGGAACTGGGTGGCCGCCAGGGTCCGGCCGACGATGATGACCGCGGTCCTGGTGATGCCCGCCGCCCTGGTCTGCCCGGCGATGTCGGCGAGCGTGCCGCGCAGCACCACCTCGTCGGGCCGGCTGGCCATGGCCACGACGGCGGCCGGGCAGTCCTCGCCGTAGTGCGGGACGAGTTCCGCGACGACGCGGTCCGCGTACCGGGCCGCCAGGTGCAGCACCAGCAGGGCGCCGCTGCGGCCCAGGGTCGCGAGGTCCTCGCCCTCCGGCATGGGCGTGGCCTGCTGGGCGATGCGGGTCAGGATGACGGTCTGGCCGACGGTCGGCACGGTCAGCTCCCGCTTCAGCGCGGCGGCGGCCGCCGCGAACGCGGGCACGCCGGGCACCACCTCGTACGGCACCCCGGCGGCGTCGAGGCGGCGCATCTGCTCGGCCACGGCGCTGAACACCGACGGGTCGCCGGAGTGCAGCCGCGCCACGTCGTGTCCGGCCTCGTGGGCGCGGACCAGTTCGGCGACGATCGCGTCCAGGTCCATCTGCGCGGTGTCGACGAGCCGGGCGTCCGGCGGGCATTCGGCCAGCAGTTCCCGCGGCACCAGCGAGCCGGCGTACAGGCACACCCGGCAGGAGGCGAGCGTGCGGGCGCCCCGCACGGTGATGAGGTCGGCGGCGCCCGGGCCCGCGCCGATGAAGTACACCGTCATGCCTGCTGCTCTCCTGCCTTCGTCACTGCTGCTTCCGTCACTGCGTCAGTCCGTCCCGGGGTCTTTGCGCGTCGGTGTCCGTGCGTCTCCCGCACCACCGGTGCCGGGGACCCCACGCGCGACCGCACCTCACGGGCGCCGCACCCCGCTGCCCGCCGTCCCGCCGCGGCCGCGCCGTCACCGTGCCACGCCGCGGCGCGCCCCCGCCGCCGCGTCACTTCGTCACGGACCACTGGGTGACCGGCATCGCCTGCCGCCAGCCGGTGAAGCCCCCGACGGGGACGGCGTGGGAGACCGCGAGGCGCACGAGTTCGCCGCCGTGCCGCCGGTAGCGGTCGGCCAGCAGCGCCTCCGACTCCAGCGTCACGGTGTTCGCGACCAGCCGGCCGCCGGCCGGGAGGGCGTCCCAGCAGGCGTCCAGCAGGCCGGGCGCGGTGAGTCCGCCGCCGATGAACACCGCGTCCGGCACGGGCAGCCCCGCGAGGCCGTCGGGAGCTGCGGCCCGGACCACGCGCAGGCCCGGCACGCCCAGCGCGGCGGCGTTCCGCTCGATCCTGCCGGCCCGCACCGGGTCGCGTTCCACGCTGATCGCCCGGCAGCGGCGGTGCGTCCGCATCCATTCGATGCCGACGGAACCGGAGCCGCCGCCGACGTCCCACAGCAGTTCGCCGGGCGCGGGGGCGAGCGCGGCCAGCGTCGCGGCCCGCACGTACCGCTTGGTGAGCTGACCGTCGTGCTCGTACGCGTCGTCGGGCAGGCCCGGTACGGCTCCGAGGCGGGGCGCGTCCGGGGCGCGGCGGCACTCGACGGCGACGATGTTCAGGGGGTCGCCGGGCGGCGCGTCCCACCCGTCGGCGGGGGCGGCGGGCGTCAGCCGCTCCCGGGTGGGGTGGCCGAGCTGCTCCAGCACCCGCAGGGCGCTCGGGCCGTAGCCGCGCTCGCGCAGCAGGGCCGCCACGCGGGCGGGGGTCGCGGCGTCCGCGCTCAGCACCAGCAGCCTGCGGCCGTCGTGGAGCGCGGCCGTCAGCGTGTCGGGGTCCCGTCCGACGAGGGACACCGTCTCGGTGTCCTCCAGCGGCCAGCCGAGCCGCGCGCAGGCGTACGACACGGACGAGGGGTGCGGCAGGACCCGCAGCCGCTCGGCGCCGACGGTGTCGGCGAGGGCACGGCCCACACCGTGGAACATGGGGTCGCCGCTGGCCAGCACGGCGATCCGGCGGCCGGCGTGGGCGGCGAGCACCCGGGGGACGGCGGGCCTCAGGGGGGAGGGCCAGGCGACGCGCTCGGCGCGGACCTCGTCCTCGGGCAGCAGCGCGAGCTGGCGGGCGCCCCCGCCGACGACGACCTCCGCGGCGCGCAGGGCGGCACGGGACGCCTCGGGCAGCCCGTGCCAGCCGTCGGCGCCCACGCCGACGACGGTGACGGGGGGTGCGGGGCTCTCCGGGCTGCTCACGCCCCGGAACACTACCGGCCGGTCGCAGGAGCCCCGGCCCGGGGCGGCCCCTGCGCCGCCGCGGCACCCGGCGGCGCCTGGGCGGAGGCGCGGGACACGGGCCGACCCGTCCCCCGCCACGACGGAACAGGACGCGCGCCAGCCACAGGACCACGCACGGACCGCACCCGGCCGCCGCCCCGCCCGTCGGACCACCCGCCCGGGGCGGAGCACCACCCGCCGGAGGACCGGGCCGCACACCCGGCCACGAGCGGGGCGCACGGCGGCGGCGGGACGGGGCGGCCTCGGGGCCGCGTGCGGCCGCCCGTCGTCACCTGCGGTTGTACAGCCGCATCGTCACCGCGCCGAAGACCGCGACGAGCAGCGCCGACCAGCCCAGCGTCCACGCGATGTCCACGCCGGGCCAGCCGCCCGCCATCAGCTCCCGCACGGCCGCCGCCAGGTGGGTCACCGGGTTGTTGTGGACGAACGCCTGGAGCCAGCCGGGCATGGTGCTCGGGTCGACGAACACGTTGCTGAGGAACGTCAGCGGGAAGATCACCATCATGCTGACGCCCATCACGGACTTCTCGCTGCGCAGCAGCAGTCCGAACATCGTCCACACCCACGAGAAGGCGAAGGAGAACACCATCAGCAGCGCCACCCCGGCCAGCACCCCGGACGGGCCGCCCTGCGGCCGGTAGCCGATCAGCAGGCCCACCGACAGCATCACGGCTGAGGCGATGAGGTAGCGGACGACGTCGCCGAGGAGGTAGCCGACCATGGGTGCCGGTCGCCACACGGGCAGGGTGCGGAACCGGTCGAAGACGCCCTTCTGGATGTCGGTGTTGACGGCGACCCCGGTGTACATCGTGATCATCACGACGCTCATCGCGAGGATGCCGGGCAGCAGGAACTGGATGTAGTCCGCGACCGACCCGGCCAGCGCGCCCCCGAACAGGTACGTGTACAGCAGCACCATCATGATCGGGAACGCGGTCACGTCGAAGAGCTGCTCCGGCACGTGCTTGATCTTCAGCATGGCCCGCCAGCCGAAGGTGAGGGACGCGGACAGCGCCGAGGGGCGCGGCGGCCTGCGGCCGGCCCCCTGCACGAGGAGGTCGGCGAGGTCGTCGGCACGGGGGGCGGCGAAGGTCCGCTCGCCGGTGGTGGTCATGGTGCGTCGTCCTTCCGCGGCTCGGCTTCCTTGCCGGTGAGCGCGAGGAACACCTCGTCCAGGCTGGGCTGGCCCAGGGCGAAGGTGTCCACGGTGATGCCCTCCCCCGCCAGGGCCGCCAGCGCCCGCGCGGCCTGCTCAGCGGCGCCCAGCTCGGTGCGGTGCCCGTCGACGGTGGCGGTGAGGGCGACCGGGTCGGGGTCGCGCTGCACGGTCGCCCCGAGGGCCGCCGCCAGGGTCCGCTCGGCTTCGGGGCGCTGCTCGGCGTGGCGGAGCCGCACGTGGACGGAGCCCGCGCCCACGGACGCCTTCAGCTCGCCCTTGGTGCCCTCCGCGATGACCCGGCCGTGGTCGATGACGGCGATCCTGGAGGCGAGCTGGTCGGCCTCGTCCAGGTACTGGGTGGTGAGGAGCACGGTGGTGCCCTGGCCGACGACGGTCCGCACGATGTCCCACACCTGATTGCGGGAGCGCGGGTCGAGCCCGGTCGTCGGCTCGTCGAGGAACAGCAGGTCGGGGGTGTTGACGATGGACGCCGCGATGTCGATGCGGCGCCGCATGCCGCCCGAGTAGTGCTTCACCTGGCGGCCCGCCGCATCGGACAGCCCGAACGCCTCCAGCAGCTGGGCGGCCCGGTCGCGGGCGGCGGGCCGGGAGTGGCCCAGCAGCCGGGCGAGCAGCACGAGGTTCTCGGTGCCGGTCAGGTCCTCGTCCACGGACGCGTACTGGCCGGTGAGGCTGACCCGGCCGCGCACCGCGTCGGCGTCCCGGACCACGTCGTGGTCGAAGACGCGGGCCTCGCCGCCGTCCGGCCGCAGCAGCGTGGCGAGGACCTTCACGGCGGTCGTCTTGCCGGCGCCGTTCGGGCCGAGCACCCCGTAGACGGTGCCGGTCGGCACCCTCAGGTCGACCCCGTCCAGCGCCCTGGTGGAACCGAAGACCTTCACGAGACCGCTGGTCTCGACAGCGAAACCGGCCATGGTCCTCAGTCTGCGACCGGAGCGGAGGCAGCGCCACCGCTTTCCGCCCGGGCGCGGGCCGGGCGGAAACCGTGCCGGGCCCGTACGGGCCGGGCCCGCGAGGACCCCGGGCCGCCGCGACGCGCCCCGTGGGCGGACCGCCCGGTGCGCGGCTCGTACGGGCGCGGGCACGGGCCGGGCACGGGCGGGCCGGCCGGTGTCCCCGGCGGTCCCGGCCCGCGCGGCGCAAGCGAGGGCCGGGACCCGCGCTACTCGTGCGTGTAGAACAGGTAGAACGCCGCCAGCCCCACGGCCGCGCCCACGCCGAGGCCGAGTCCGGAGCTGGCCAGCACGCTGCCGCCGGACAGGTTGAACAGCCACCCGATCCCCACGCCGGCCAGCACCCCGTACGCGGCTCCCCGCAGCTCGCGCGGCAGCGCCCGCTGGTACAGGCCGAGCACGAAGCACAGCACGCCGAAGACCAGCCCACTGACCAGGCCGTACGCGACGTCTCCCCAGTCCGTGGGGCCGGCGCCGCGGTGCAGGAACCCGGCGTAGAGGCCGTAGAAGAACCCCAGGGTGGCGGGCAGCGCCCACCGCAGGGTGTTGCGGCCCTCGGTGAGGCGCCTCGCACGGCGGTGCCGCGCTGGTGCCGCGTGTGCGCCCATGACGGAGCTCCTTCCCACGGCGTCCCCCGTACTGATCCCAGGGCACACCCGCGCGCCGCACCCGGCAACTCGACCGGCGCAGCGCCGCATCGCCGAGGTCCCCGGAGCCAGTGCTTCCGCAGCCGCCACTACGATGCGCACGGACCGATCAGCACAGCGCCATCCCCCCTGCCAGTCAAGGACGTTCGGCATGCGCAACTTCTCCGGAAGAGGGCTCCGACCCGATGTTCTCGGCCCCTTCGACACGACCGTGATGGCGGTCGCCGGCACCGCACCCGCCTACTCCCTGGCCGCCACCACCGCCGTCCTCCTGGGCACCGTGGGACTCGCCGCACCGGCCGCGCTGCTGTACTGCGCCCTGCCCATGCTGGGGATCGTCGTGGCGTACGGCAGGCTGGGCCGGGTCGACGTGAACGCGGGCGCCGCCTACTCGTGGGTGGGGCGCACCCTCCACCCGTGCCTGGGGTTCCTGTCGGGGTGGGCGCTGGTGGTGTCGGCGACGCTGTTCATGGTGGCGGGGGCGCTGCCCGCGGGCGCCCTGACACTCGCGCTGTACGACCCGGCGCTGGCCGATCGCACCGCGCTCGCCGCCCTGGTGGGCGCGGGCTGGTTCCTGCTGGTGCTGCTGGTCGTGCTGGGCGGCGTCCGGCTCAGCGCGCGGGCCCAACGGCTGGTGACCGGCGTCGAGTTGCTGATCCTGCTGGCGTTCGTGCTGGGCGCGGTGGTGCACCAGGGCGCGGCGGCCGCGTTCGACTGGTCGTGGTTCGGGCTGGGGCACTTCGACGGGCCGTCGGGCTTCGCGTCGGGCGCGCTCGTCGCCGCCTTCTGCTACTGGGGCTGGGACGTCACGGGGAACCTCAGCGAGGAGACCCGGAACAGCCGCCGCACTCCCGGGTGGGCGGCGCTTCTGGGAGTGGCGATGGTCTTCCTGCTGTTCGAGGCGTACGCGGTCACCGTGAACGTGGTCCTGGGCAGCGAGGCGGCCGCGGCCTCGGACGGGGTGGGCACACTGGTGCTGCTGGGTGACGCCGTCTGGCCGGGCGGCGGCGGGAGGCTGCTGGTCGTGGCGGTGGTGCTGTCGACGGTGGCGACGCTGGAGACGACCCTGCTCCAGGTGACCCGGTCGCTGTTCGCGATGGGCCGGGACCGGACGGTGCCGGCCGCACTCGGGGCCGTGCACCGGAGGTGGAACACCCCGTGGGTGGCCGTCTGCGCGGTCGGCGCGGTGGCGCTGGCGCTGTTCGTGGCCGCGACCGCGCTGGGCTCGGTCGGGGACATCCTGGAGGGCGCGGTCAGCGCGATCGGCCTGCAGATCGCCTTCTACTACGGGCTGGCCGGGGTGGCCGCCGTCGTGGCGTACCGGCGGCTGCTCCTGAAGTCGGTGCGGGAGTTCCTGTTGGGCGGGGTGTGGCCGCTGACCGGTGCCGCCTTCATGTTGTGGATCTTCTTCGCGTCGCTGGCGGAGCTGCCGGGCACGTCGGTCGCGATCGGGCTGGGCGGGCTGGCCCTAGGTCTCGTTCCGATGACGTGGTACTGGCGGCGGGGCAGTTCGTACTACCGTCCGGCGAAGCTGGACGCGGTGCGGGCACTGGCGGAGACGGAGGGGCGGCCGTGGGAGCACGGCACACCGCGGCAGCGGCGGCACGGGCCGGACGACACCGGACCGCTGGCCACCGATTTCTGACGGCACGTCCGGTCTTCTGCCCCCGGCACGGCACCTGACCGGGACGGCCGGCACCCCCGGGCGGGCCGCCGGCCCCCGGACCGGCACGCAGCAGAGGCCGGCCGACGGACGACAGCCCGCGGACGGCAGACGGCAGACGGCGGACTGGCACGGCGAACGCCGGCCAACGGACGACGGCCAACAGACGACAGACAGCGAACGGCGGACGGCGAGCGGCAGACCGCGGACAGCGGACGCCGGCCAACAGACGGCAGACCGCGGACGGCGGGCGGCAACGGCCCACCGGGGCGGGCACCGGGGCGCGACCACGCACCGGCCTTTGACCACGCGAGCGACCACGCGACGGGGGGAGAGGGAATGGCGGCACGCCATCGCGCCGGGCACGGCGGGACGGGCGGCGACGGCGGCCCGGAGGGCGCCGGGGGCGGCAGCAGGGCCGGCCTGCCGGGCAGGCTCGTCGGGCGGGCCCGCAAACCGGGTCGGCACGGCCGCCCGGGGCGGCGGGACGAGCGCTTCGTCCCGGACTTCGACCGGGACTGCGGGGACGCCGCCCTCACGGACGTGCGGCACGACATCGTTATCGGGCGTTGGCAGGGCCTGCGTGACCTGCTGGCCGCCTCCGGCGACCACTGGCCGCTGCGCACCCACCGCGTGCGGCTGCTCGCCCACGCCGCGGCGGGCTGCTCCGTCGTGGAGGCGTGGCGGGCGGCCGAGCCCGCGAACCCCGACGCGGCCGTGCTGCGGGCCGCCACTGAGGTCGTCCGGGTCTTCGACGCGGCCATCTCGGCGGGGCGGGGCACCGCGCTGGACCGGCAGCGGCTGGACTCCACCGTCCTCGCCTGCCTGACGGCGGCGGACGCCCGGCCCGCCGACCCGATGCCGTGGGTGTCGCTGCTGACGGTGGCCCGGCTGTACGACGGCGGGGTGGGGCGGGCGGAGCTGCGCCGCTGGTGGGACGAGCTGCGGCGGCGCGACCCGCACAACGCGGAGGGGCACGTGCAGATGCTGCGCTACTGGTCGGCGCGGTGGCACGGCACGCACGGGTCGATGTACGACTTCGCGCGGGACGCGGCGGGCGCGGCGCCGCCCGGCTCACCGCTGCCGGTGCTGGTGCAGGTCGCGCGGGTGGAGGAGTACCGGTACGTACGGGACGGGGTGCTCGGCACCGGCCGCGGCCCGGCGTCCGTGCGCGGCTTCGACCAGCACTGGAAGCACGAACTGGCGGTGACGGAGGTGCGCCGCACCGCGGACCGCTGGCTGGGTGGCAGGCCGCCGGGCCCGGTCCGCCCGGAGGAGGTGGAGCCCCTCAACTACCTGGCCCACGCCGCCTGCCACGCGAACCTGCCGGACGTGGCGGGCGGCGTGTTCGGCCTGCTGGGGACGCGGGCGACCCGCGTCCCCTGGTCGTACACGGGCGACGCCGCGGAGCAGTTCACGAGGTGGCGCGCACAGGCCCGCGCCACCTCGTGAGACCAAGGGCACCGCCGGGGCGCCCCGGCGTCCCCGGCCGCTGTGCGCGGCCCGGGACGCCGGGGACGTACGGGACGTCCGGGATGTCCGTGACGCCGGGGCGCCGGGGGTGCCGGGGGTGCCTCAGACGCCGATGTTCCGGCCGTCCTTGCGGTACACGGCAACGACGGACGGGCGGACGATGCGGCCCGGACCGTCGGGCCACGCCGACTTCGGGTTCTCGACGCTGGCGCCGTCCACCTCGCCCGGGTGCTGCACGGCGACGAGGACGCGGCGGTCCTGGATGACCGGGCCGCAGGTCTCGGCGCCGACGGGCACGGTGAGGAACTGCTTCAGCTCACCGCGCCGCTCGCCGTGCGTGGCCACGCCGAACAGGCCGTCGTGGGAGCCCAGCGCGTTGCCGTCGGTGGACAGCCACAGGTTGCCGTGCGGGTCGAAGGCGACGTTGTCGGGGCAGGAGATCGGCGACACCTTGTCCTTCGGGTAGCCCGCGAAGTACGTCGCCGGGTCCTCCGGGTCGCCGGCGACGAGGAACAGCCGCCAGGCGAAGCCGTCGGACGACGGGTCGTCCCAGTGCTCGGCCAGCTCCAGCACGTGGCCGTGCTTGTTCTGGTTGCGGGGGTTGGCCTCGTCCGCCGGCGCGTAGCCGTCCTTGCCGCGGTTCTTGTTGTTGGTGAGCGCGACGTACACGCGGCCCGAGCGGGGCGACGGCTCGACGTCCTCGGGGCGGTCCATCTTCGTGGCGCCGACCTTGTCACCGGCCAGCCGGGTGAAGACGTACACCTCCTCGGCGGTCATGCCCGGCACGTGCGAGACGTCGCCGGTGGCGAGCGGGATCCACACGCCGGAGCCGTCGAACTCGCCGTCGTTCGGCAGCTTGCCGGAGCCGTCGATCTCGGCGGCCGGGGAGTCCCCGGTGAGCTTGGCGACGTAGAGGGTGCCCTCGTCGAGCAGGGTGAGGTTGTGGGCCCGGGCGGCCCGCGAGTCGCCCTTCTTCATGCGCTTGCTGGAGACGAACTTGTACAGGTAGTCGAACCGCTCGTCGTCGCCCATGTAGACGACCGGGCGGCCGTCGGCGGTGAGGCGGGGCTGCGCCGCCTCGTGCTTGAAGCGGCCGAGCGCGGTGCGCTTGCGGGGCGTGGAGTGCGGGTCGTACGGGTCGAGTTCGACGACCCAGCCGAAGCGGTGCGGCTCGTTCGGCTCCTGGGCCACGTCGAACCGCTTGTCGAACCGCTCCCACTTGCGCCCGGTGGCGCCGGAGCCGATGCCGTAGCGCTTGTCGGTGGCGGAGGAGCCGTGGGCGAAGTACTGGTTGAAGTTCTCCTCGCCGGACAGGACCGTGCCCCACGGGGTGGTGCCGCCGGCGCAGTTGTTGAGGGTGCCGAGCACCTTGCGGCCGGTCGGGTCGGCGGACGTCTTCAGCAGGTCGCTGCCTGCCGCCGGACCGGTGAGCTCGAAGACGCTGGTGGCGGTGAGGCGGCGGTTCAGCCAGTGCCGGGTGACGGGCGTCAGCTTGCCGCTGCGGCGCTCCTCCTGCACGACGACGACGGACATGCCGTGGGCCGCCCAGCCGATCTCGACCTGCTCACGGGTCGGGTTCTCCGGGTCGTAGCCGCGGAACATGAGGGTCTCGTCGCTGTACTCGTGGTTCGCGACGAGGACCTGCCGGCCGTACTCGCGGCGCAGCGGCAGCAGCGACAGGAAGTCGTTGTTGTAGCCGAACTGCAGGGCCTGCGCCTTGGCGGTCTGCTTCTCCGAGTCGAACGCCGGGGCGCCGCGCAGGACGGGGTCGCCCCAGCGGATGACCACGTTCTGCGTGTAGCCGGCCGGCACGGTGACCCGGTCCGCGGTGTTGGGCGCGACGGGCGCGAAGCGCAGACCGCGGGCGCCGTCGCCCCTGCCGTGCCTGCCGCCCGGGCCCCAGCCGGCGGCGGGGGCGGCGTGCGCCTCCGGGGCGGGGGCGACGACGGCGGCGCCCGCCGCGGCCGTCACGGTGACGGCGGCGGCCGCACGCATCATGGAGCGGCGGGAAAGGGCGCCGGCTATGACGTCGCCGACGTATTCGTTGTCGCTGGTGTTCGGCACGTCCTGGAAGCACGCGTCACCGCAGCGGTAGCGGCAGGTGAGGGCGGAACGACCGCCCGCGTGCGGGTGGGTGGTGAACAGCGGCAGCAGCTTGCGCACGTGGTCCTCCTTCGGCGCGCCCCGCGCCGACATCGTGTCGGAATACCTTCCGGCCGGACGTTAGGCGCGCCGCCGTGCAGATCGACGGCCGCTGAATGAACGTCATATGAATCTGGCGCGTCCAGCGGGGAGTCGGGGGCGCGGGGAGGCGCTCTTGACATAAATGACGGACCCATTCCCCTTCCGCTCGGGGCGGCTAACCTTACGTGTCCGATCCGGCCAGGGAAGATTTCTCGTGAATTCCCAGCAGTACGGACATATACGGCACCCAGATATGCGAAAGGCCATGGCCCATGGGCATTCGGAGCTTGCTGCGCAAGGTGTTCGGACGCGACCGCGCGGAGCGTGACGACTCGGCCGCCACCCCCTCCGTCCCGCCCCAGGCGGAACGCACGGACGTCCCGGCGGACCGCTCGACTGAAGCGGCGGCCACGGTGCCGGTGCCGTCGGGCCCCTCTCTGGCCGAGCGCACGGAGTCCGCGTCCGTGCCGCCGCCGTCCTCGTCGCCCTCCGCGGGCGAACCGGTCCCCGGGCAGACCGCGGCCGACCTCGTCGCGGCGTCCTTCGACCAGTCGAGGCCCCGCCGGACGACCGTGCCCCCGGCCCGCGGGGCGGAGGCCCCGGCCCAAGAGCCCGACGAGGCCGAGGCCGAGCCCGCCGCGCGGGAGGCCGGCGCCGAGGCACCCGCACGGGACGGGGCATCCGCCGACGCCGTGGCAGCGGACACCACCGCACCGGCGGAGGCACCCGCCGCAGCCGAGGCCCCTGAGGCCCGTGATGCGGCCGAAGCACCCGAAGCACGCGAGGCGGCCAAGCCCGCGGAGACGCCCGGGACCACCGAGGCGCCTGCGGACGCCGCCCAGGAGCCCTCCGCCAAGGAGCCCGCCCCGGAAGAGGCCACCGCCCGGCAGGAGACCGATGCACCCGTGACGGGCACGGCGACCGCACCTGTCGCGGCGACCGGAACGGACGCGACCACCAGGCCGGACACGGCGACCGGGGCGGACGCGACCACCGCGGCGCAGGAGCCGGGGGCGGAGGCCACCACGGCGCCCACCCCCGCCGGGGCCACCGCACCGGCGTCCGCGACCACCGCCGAGCCCTCGGGCGAGGAGCCCTCCGCCGAGGCGCCCTCCACGGAGGAGCCCGTCGCCCGGCCGGAGGCGGCTCCCGCGGAGACCCCGCAGGAGCCCGCGGCGCGGGACCTTCCCGAGGAGCCCGCGGCGCGGGACCTTCCCGAGAAGCCCGCGGCGCGGGACCTTCCCGAGAAGCCTGCGGCGCAGCCGGACACCGCCCCCGCGAAGGCCGCGCAGGAAGCCCCGGAGCCTGCCCCGCAGCAGGGGGCCGCGCAGCCGGCCCCGTCCGCCCTGCCGGAGTCCGAGGCGGCTCCGCAGCAGGAGGCCGCCCAGCCCGCCACGGGCGGCAAGCCCGCCGTCAGCGCCGCGCGCGTCAGGTCGCGGGTGGCGGAGGGCCCGGTGCGGGACCACGTCACCGAGGCGTACAAGGCGGCCGGCGCCGCCCTGCGCAGGCGCGGCCTCACCGGGGCGCGGGCCACCGTGTACCTGGTCCTCGACCGCTCGGCCTCCATGCGGCCGTACTACAAGGACGGCAGCGCCCAGCACCTCGCCGAGCGGGCCCTCGCGCTCGCCGCGCACCTCGACGAGACCGCGACCGTGCCCGTCGTCTTCTTCTCCACCGAGGTCGACGGCACGGGCGAGGTCACCCTGGACGCCGTCGCCGGGCGGATCGAGGAGATCCACGACGGCCTCGGCCGCATGGGCCGCACCTACTACGACCAGGCGATCGCCGAGGTGCTCGCGCACCACGAGAAGGCCGGCCCGGACCGCCCCGCGCTTGTGCTGTTCCAGACGGACGGCGCACCCGAGTCCCGGACGGCCGCCACCCAGGCCCTCGCGGACGCCGCGGCGACCGGCCGACCGGTGTTCTGGCAGTTCGTCGCCTTCGGCGAGGAGGACCACAAGGCGTTCGACTACCTCCGCAAGCTGCGCGCCGACAACGCCGGGTTCTTCCACGCGGGCCCGGCCCCGCGGGAGGTCCCGCCGGCCCGCTTCTACCGGGAGGTCCTCGCCTCCTGGCCCGGCACCGGCGACGCCTCCGCCTGAGGGACGGCGAGCGGGGCCGGGCCGGACGACGCGGCCCGGCCCCGCTCGCCGCGTCCGTACAGGGGGTTGCCGGGTGCGGGGGTGACGCGGGGGAAGGCGGTCACGACCTCCCGGAACCCGGTGTGCCGGGTGCGGGCGGCGTGGCGGATCGCCCACAGGTCGGGGCCCGGCTGCTCACAGCTGGCGGCCGAGCGCTCCTGGCACGTGGTGCACTCGGTCTCCCGGATCGGGGAGGGCGGGGCGCCTTCGGAGCGGTCGGCGCCGATGACCCACTCGGCCTCCCGGATGACGCTGCGCACGGTCACGGCGACTCCTCCGCGAGGCAGCCGCGGCAGGCCCGGGGCGCCCACACGACCCGGACGCCGGGCGACGGCCGGTGGCGCAGCCAGCCCAGCGACACCCCGCCCCCCGGCGTGAGCTGCACACCGCAGAACACGCAGTCCAGGCCGTACCGCTGGAGCCCGCTGAGCACGCCGTACCCGGGCAGTGGCCGGGCAGCCGCGGTCACCGACTGCACCTGGCGGTGGAGCAGCGGACGCAGACCCGCAGCGGGAACCGCCGCGCCAGCGGCCGGGCGGTCGCGGCGG
>NZ_MKXB01000145.1:19981-27206 GCF_001865245.1 Streptomyces sp. CC53
CGGTCCAGGCCGTGCGCCGCCTCCGCCCGCCGGACGGCCCGCAGTCCCGCGGTGAGTTCCGTCTCGTCGAGGACGCGGAAGCCGAGCCGGGTGTAGTACGGGGCGTTCCACGGCACGTCCCGGAACGTCGTCAGGGTCAGGGCCGGGAGGCGCAGGGCGACGGCGTGCGCCGCGAGGTCCTCGACGAGGGCGCGTCCCAGGCCGCGGCGGGCCGCGGCCGGGTGGACGGAGACCTGTTCGATGTGGGCGGCGCCGTCCACCTCGTCCCACACGAGGTACGCCGCGGGGCGTCCGTCCGGGCCCGCCGCGATCCGCGCCCGGCCCGCCGCGCGGTAGCGCTCCAGGTCCTCCAGCGGCGGCGGGTCGTCGTCCGCGACGGCGGCCATGCCGAGCGCGCGGAACGGCTCCCCGGCCGCGCGTTCCAGGTCCTGGAGGCGCGGCAGGTCCTCCGGCAGGGCGGGGCGGATGCAGAAGTCCACGACGGGCCTCATGCGCCGTGCGCGACGAGTTCGCGGCCCGGGGTGTTCACCGGCTGCGGGGCGCCCGCGAGGTCCATGACGAACAGTGGCAGGCCGACGCCCTCGGCGCGCGCCCGCGCGGGGGCCTCGTAGCCGGCGAGGGAGAAGCACACGGCTGTCGAGGCGGCGGAGAGGCCCTCCAGCCACAGGCACTCCACGGCCCGCAGGCCGACCGGCCGGGTCGTCGGGTCGACCTGGGCCATCAGCCCCGGGGCGCGCAGTTCCACGGCGGGCGCGGGGAGTGAGGGGCGGCGCTCCTCCGGCTGCGTCACGTCCCGGAAGCCGAGCCACCGCAGGTACAGCGCGGCCGCCGTCACCACGTCGCGGGCCGTGCGGATGGTGACGGGGTCGAACGGCGGGCGCTCGGCGGCGGGCTGCTGGGAGGGGGCGCTCACCGGAGACGTACCGGTGGCGGAAGCGGTCGTCGCCTCGGGTGCCGGTGTTGGTGCCGGTGCCGGACTGGACGGCGGCCGGGTGCGGGGTGGCGCCGTCGCCGCCGTGACGGGCCGCACCGGGATGCGCAGCACGGTTCCGCAGGGGCAGCCCAGCTCGGGCTGCGGCCACTGGGTCTGCTGTCCGCAGGCGGCGCAGCGGACGGTCACCCATTCGTCGTTCCAGGTCCTGCGGGTGATCGGCTCGGCGGGCGCGCCGCGCATCAGGGGAGGGGTGACGGGGGCCCCGCAGACGCAGGGGTAGGCGGTCGGTGTGTACGGGTGCGTGCGGCGGCAGACCGGGCAGCGCACCGGCACGTTCTCTCCCACGTCGGATCGGCCTCTCTCTCGGCTGTTCCGGATACCGGGCCCCGGGCCCGCGGAAGGTCCCGGCCCAGCGCGCGGCCGCCGGTCCGGCGGCCCCCTCCGGTGCCCCTCCTGCGCCTCGCACGGGCCGTGGTCCGGCCCGTTGCCGGTTCCCGTTCCCCGGCGTGATCCATCGTCCCCCACGGCGCGGGGGTGTGGGGAGGCATTCGGCCATCCCTTGACGGGCTCCGGGACCCACCCCTACATTGCTTCCGTATAACAGAAAGAGTCTTCCGTATTGCGGAAGTGACATACGGATCGCAGCTCTCAGGTCGGCGCGACAGAGCCCGCATCCGCCAGGCCGAAGCAGGAGCAGCCATGCCTCGAATGACCGCCGCCCGCGCGGCAGTTGAGATCCTCAAGCGCGAAGGCGTCACCCACGCGTTCGGTGTGCCGGGCGCGGCGATCAACCCCTTCTACAAGGCCCTCAAGGAGGGCGGTGGCATCGCCCACACCCTCGCCCGCCACGTCGAGGGCGCGTCGCACATGGCCGAGGGCTACACCCGCGCCAAGGCGGGCAACATCGGCGTGTGCATCGGCACCTCCGGCCCCGCAGGCACGGACATGATCACCGGCCTGTACTCCGCCATCGCCGACTCGATCCCGATCCTCTGCATCACCGGCCAGGCGCCGGTCTCGAAGCTCCACAAGGAGGACTTCCAGGCCGTCGACATCGCCTCGATCGCGGGGCCGGTCACCAAGGCGGCCACGACCGTCCTGGAGGCCGCCCAGGTCCCCGGCGTCTTCCAGCAGGCCTTCCACCTGATGCGCTCCGGCCGTCCCGGCCCGGTCCTCATCGACCTGCCGATCGACGTCCAGCAGACCGAGATCGAGTTCGACCCGGAGACGTACGAGCCGCTGCCGGTCTACAAGCCGCAGGCGACCCGCGCCCAGGCCGAGAAGGCCATCCGACTGCTCCTGGAGTCCGAGCGGCCGCTGATCGTCGCCGGCGGCGGCATCATCAACGCCGACGCCTCCGACCTGCTCGTCGAGTTCGCCGAGCTGACCGGCGTCCCCGTCATCTCCACCCTGATGGGCTGGGGCACCATCCCCGACGACCACGAGCTGAGCGCGGGCATGGTCGGCGTCCAGACCGCGCACCGCTACGGCAACGCGACGTTCCTGGAGTCCGACTTCGTCCTCGGCATCGGCAACCGCTGGGCGAACCGCCACACCGGCTACAACCTGGAGGCCTACACCAAGGGCCGGAAGTTCGTCCACGTCGACATCGAGCCCACCCAGCTCGGCAAGATCTTCGCCCCGGACTACGGCATCGCCTCCGACGCCCGGGCCGCCCTGGAACTCTTCGTCGAGGTCGCCCGGGAACTCAAGGCCGCGGGGCGCCTCCCCGACTTCGGCGCGTGGGCCGCCTCCGCCCAGGAGCGCAAGGCCACGCTGCAGCGGCGCACCCACTTCGACAACATCCCGATCAAGCCGCAGCGCGTCTACGAGGAGATGAACAGGGCGTTCGGCCCGGAGACCCGCTACGTCACCACGATCGGCCTCTCCCAGATCGCCGCCGCCCAGTTCCTCCACGTCTACCGGCCGCGCCACTGGGTCAACTGCGGCCAGGCCGGGCCGCTCGGCTGGACCATCCCGGCCGCCATCGGCGCCGCCACCGCGGACCCGGAGACCCCCGTCGTCGCCCTGTCCGGCGACTACGACTTCCAGTTCATGATCGAGGAGCTGGCGGTCGCCGCCCAGCACAAGGTCCCCTACGTCCACGTCCTGGTGAACAACGCCTACCTGGGGCTGATCCGCCAGGCCCAGATCGGCCTGGACATCAACTTCCAGGTCAACCTGGAGTTCGAGAACATCAACACCCCGGAGCTCGGCGTCTACGGCGTCGACCACGTCAAGGTCGCCGAGGGCCTCGGCGTCAAGGCGATCCGCGTCGAGGACCCGGACAAGCTGGGTGAGGCGTTCGAGGAGGCCAAGAAGCTGGCCCAGGAGTTCCGGGTCCCGGTCGTCGTCGAGGCGATCCTGGAGCGCGTCACCAACATCTCGATGAGCAAGACGGTCGACATGAGCGACGTCACCGAGTTCGAGGAACTCGCCACGGAGCCGGGCCACGCCCCCACGGCCATCCGCCCGCTCGTCTGATCCACCCGCAGGGGAGCGGCAGCGGCCCCCGTCCCGGACGCCCCGGGACGGGGGCCGCTGCGCGTCGCCGGACCCGGCGCCGCCCCGAGGGGGGAGCCCCGGAGGCCGGTGGTGCGTGCCCGCGGGCGGTCATGCCCGGCGGGCGGGTGGGTAGCCGTGAGGTATGACAGACATCGTCGACGCAGGAGAGCTGCTGCGCCGCTTGAGGGTCGCCCGGGACTGGGCCCAGGCCGAGGAAGAGCACGCGGCGGACGAGGTGGCGGAGACGGCTTTCCGCGCCATCCGGATGGTCCTGGACAAGCTCGTCGACCCGACACGGCCGGTCAGCCACTGACCCTTCTCCCACCTGCTCCGGCCACCGACAGCGTGGCCAAGCCTCTGGTGGACGGGCTTTCGACCGAGACACCGGGCTCCACCAGAGGCTTCATGGGAGGTGGGACGGGTCCGCCGGGCACTGCGCACGAGAGACCGCAGCGCTGAGCTGCGCAGATTGCCTGATCCTGGCAATGATCTCCAGCCTCAGCCTATGCCACGATGCCTCCCGACGATGAAGGAAAGCGGTCGGTCGCGGCCCGGCAGCAGGGGGGCATGGAGATGACCGAACGGACACCAGGGGCGGCCCGCGCGGGGAGACCCCGGCTGCTCGTGGGTTTCGGCCTCCTGCTCGTACTGCTCGCCGGCGTGCTGTCCGTCGTCGCATCGGACGCGCTGGCGGACCAGCGCGCCTATGCCGCCGCGCCCGCTTGTCCGGGCGGCTCGCGTGGGGACTCGTGCACCACGACGGTTCCGGCGACCGTGGTCGGCAGGGAAGACGTGGCCAGCGGCAAGAGCGTCCACCACTGGCTCCGGCTGACCGAGCGGGGCTCGCACACCGTGCAGCGGCTGCGCATGGCGGGGAGCGGGCCGGTGTACGGCGCCGTGAGGGCCGGAGACGAGGTGCAGGTGACGTACTGGCGGGGTGAGATCCACACCGTGCGGTTCGGCGCCGCCGCCCAGGAGTCCTGGTCATCGCCGGCCAGTGCATGGCGATTCCCGATGGGCTCGGCTCTCGCGCTGCTGCCCTTCGGGCTCAGCATGCTCTGGGCCGGCTGCTGGTTCCGCCGCAGCTCCGCCGCGGCAGTATCCATGGCTCCCTGGCAGGTTTCCACGTGGTTCATGGCAGGCGCCACCCTGGGCTGTGTCGGCTTCGTGGCGAGCATGACCGCAGGCGGCCCCCGGGACGCGCTCCTGGTCACGGCAGTCGGCATGGTGCCGTCCGCGACCGTGGGCGGCCTGTTCGCGGGGTGGTTGCGGCGGCGCGAGAAGCGCGCGGCGGACACCAGCGGCATCCTTCCGGTTCTGACAGCGGAGAGACAGACCGTGGACGCGGCCGTACACGGAGACGTCTCCTACAGTGTGGACGGCTTCGACTACCTGGTGGTGGGAGACGGGCCTGTGTCGGCCACACCTGACCCCGCCGGGCGCGTCGCCCGCCGGGCGCTGCCGGAGACGCTGACCGTGCAACGCCTCCGGTCCCTGCGGCCCCAGGACCCGGCCGGCTGGTACAGCGTCTTCGGACACGACTGTGTCGTCATCGAATGCCGGGACGGAGACCACACCGTGCTCATCGCGACCAGGCGGCGTCAGGCACCGGTGGTCCTCGGCGCCCTGCTCGCCGCGTCCACCGGATAGCGTTGCGCGGCACAGCTGTTCGTGCCCGATGAGGGCTCGGATCCTCGCGACCGGTGCTCTCGGGCCACCGGACGCGTGTCACGGGACGCGGCCCCACCGCCGGGACCCCGTCGGCAGCGGTGGGGCGGGGAGGCGGTCTGGCACGGTAGGGCCCCGGCCGGCGGGTGGGACGGTACCGGCCGGGGCGGCTCAGCCCAGGGTCTGGACCCAGGGGGCAGGTGCGATCACGCGGGGCGGGTCCTTCAGCAGCACCCGTTGTCCGTCCGGTCCCACCGACAGCCCGAGGCGCGTGTGTTCAGGCGCGCCGAGTTCCACGTACTCGGCGTGGACCTGCTCGGTCTCCCGCCACAGGCTGCGCGGACCGTACTGGTGGACTGTCCGGCCTGCCACCGACGCGGCGGAACCGGTGGCGTCCTGCATCCACAGCTGTGCGTCGTTGCCGTGGCCGGAGTGCCACATCCGCACCCCCGGCAGGCGGGCGCCTGCGTAGAGGGCGAACCCGAGGGTGAGCAGCTCGTGGGCGACGAGCGCGGTGTGGCTGACGCGGGTGATGCCGCCGTGGACGGCCGGCAGGTCCGGGGCGCGGTGGGAACGCATCGGCATGTACGAGGCGCCGCTGTCGAAGGTGCCCTCACCCCGCCCGCCCCCCTCGCCGACCATCCGGATGAGCGCCCCCGACCAGAAGTCCCGGTCCAGCGGCGCGACGAGGACCCCGCCGGGCCGCAGCTGCTCCAGCAGGGCCGCCGGTACGTACCGGACCGCGCAGGTGAGGACGATCCGGTCGTAGGGAGCGCTGCCCGGCAGGCCCCACTCGCCGTCGGTGTGCACCACCTGCGGTCGGTGGCCGGAGGAGGCCAGCCGCTTCGCCGCCCGGTCGGCGAGGCCGGGGTCGACCTCGACGGTGTGGACGTTCCTGTCGCCGACGCGCTCGCACAGGAGCGCGGCGAGGTGGCCGGTGCCGGTGCCGACTTCGAGGACGCGGTGTCCGTCCTGGACTTCGAGCAGCCGCAGAATCCTCGCCACCATGCTGGGCTTCGAGTTGGCGCACGTGGCGATGCCGGGGCCGTCGGCGACGCCGTCGTCGAGCTGGGTGATGACGGGCTCGTCGGAGTGGATGAGGGCCAGGCGCTCGGGGCCGGTGACCGGCACGCACCGGAAGTGCTCCTGCCGCCATACCTGTTCGGGGATGAACGACGCACGGGGGATCGCGTGCCAGATACGGCGCCATGTGTCGTCGAGCAGGCCGCGCTCGTGGAGGTGTTCCACGAGCGCGGCGTGCCCGCCCCCGGGGGCGGTCGTCAAGGTCGGCTCCCTACTTGCTCGGGCCGGAGCCGTCGGGGTTCGGCGGCTTGGGGGGCGGGTTCCACGGCTTGTCGGACGGGGGTCCGGCGTGCTTGCCGTCGTCGGTCACGGATTCCTCCTCGTGAGTCGGATGGGTGTGGCGGTGGGGCACCCGCTCGCTGCGGCCTTCGCGCCGTCGCTGCCCGCAGTGAGCGGGAGTCAGCGGGGGCCGGGCGGGCCGGTCGGGTGGCTGCGCGGTGGCGGGCCCGGAGGCCGGCACGTGGCGTGCCGGTAGGCGTCCGGCCGCGCGCCGGACGCGGAGAAGCCGGGGATGACCACCGGTTCCTCCCTGATCGGCCGGTCGCAGTGCACGCAGTACGGCCTCACGCCCGGGATCATCCCTGCGCCCCGGTGTGGCAGGGGCAGGTGCAGCGGATCGAGAACAACGGCCGCTCTCTCGGCCGGGGGTGGTCGGTGGCGTACACATCCTGCGGGTGGCACTGCCAGTGCTCGCCGAGCTCGCACTCACCCGTCCTGCCTTCCCGCTCGGCGTTCAGGCGCACCTGGCGCAGGGTCCGCGCGGTCACCGGCTGCTCCGCTCGGTGCGACAGCGGACGCAGACCCGCAGCGGGAACCGCCGCGCCAGCGGCCGGGCGGTCGCGGCGGTCAGCTCGACGGCGCAGTCCGCGCACTGCCGCCCCCGGCGCTGACGGTCGGTGAGCGGGACCGGCTGCGGCGGCCCGGCGAGCGCGGGCGCGGCGAGCCACGTCGGCGGCGGACCCACGGGCGGCGGCACAGTCATCGGACGGCCACCTCCCGCACCCGCCGGCACGAGGGACAGGCACACGGCGGGAA
>NZ_MKXB01000145.1:27216-115152 GCF_001865245.1 Streptomyces sp. CC53
CCGGTCGGTGAGCGGGACCGGCTGCGGCGGCCCGGCGAGCGCGGTCGCGGCGAGCCACGTCGGCGGCGGGCCGAAGGGCGGCGGCACGGTCATCGGACGGCCACCTCCCGCACCCGCCGGCACGAGGGACAGGCACACGGCGGGAACGCGGCGCCGACGGGCGGCAGCTCCTCGTCCCCGGGGATCTCGCGCTTCTCGCGGATCACCTGGGTGGTGCCGTCGCGGTGCACGGCATACACCTTGATCGTCATCGACATGACAGCTCCTGCGTGGGTCACTCGCCACACGCCCCGGTCCGGGGTAGTGGCCTCCATGCCGCTGAAGCTATGACTCCGCACGGCTCCGCAACAGACACGTTCCGTAGCCTTCGGCGGGCGCCATGCGTCCAAGGAGCTACGGAACGTGCCCCCTATGCCACGCCGAAGAAGGCCGCCAGCTCACGCTGCTGCCGCGTCAGGCTCCGCCCGGACGACCGCAGCGCCTCCTGGAACACGCTGCCGGCCAACTGCTGGTGCCGGAGCCACTCGGGGGCCTCGTCGTGGATCTGCGCCAGCACGTCGGTGGCCTGTCTCCCCTGCCCCAGCATCGCGTGGGCCTGGGCCACGTCCAGCCGGTGCCGGTGCCAGGTGTTGGACGTCATCGTGACGGTCGACGCGGCGAGCCGGGTCGACAGGCCGAGGACGCGGTCGGGCCTCCGGCCAACGACGTGGTTCTCGACTGCCTGGAGTGCGACGGTGGACCAGTTGAACTTGCCCCACCCGTAGGGGTGCGCGGCCGTGCCGGCGCCGAGGGCCGAGCCCGCGGTACGCGCCAGGCGCAGCATCTCCCGCGCTGCGTCCGGACGGTTGTTCCGCGCGGCCGCGGACGATCCGCGGACGAGCAACCGCCCCCAGACCCCCAGCTCCACACGGGTCGCGCGGGAGATGCGCGGCTCGATGTCGTCGGCGGTGGCGACGGCCAACTGTTCGGTCTCGTCCAGACGCCCCTGCCGGATCAGCGTCCAGCCCTGCAAGTACACCGCTGACGCCGCCGCGGCGCGGTCGGCCGCGGTGACCGCGTCCGTCACCGCGTCGCGCAGGGCGATGTGGGCGAGGTCGTAGGCCCGTACCTGCGTGAGGTACCGCCCGGCCATCTGCAGGACGTCCGCCCTGATCCGCAGGGCTTCCGCGCGCTGGGGCCCGCCGTCGAAGTGGTCGACGGCGGTGCGCGCCGAGCGCACCAGGGCCGGCAGCAGCCCGGCCAGCGCCGCGTAGTCGTCGCCGTAGTACGACGAGGCGAGGGCGGCAGCGGTACGCCGCAGGCCGCGCAGGTCGGGCTCCGGCTCGACGGTGTTACCGGACACGAACCGCCCGCTCAGGGACATCGGTGGGGCAATGGCCTGGCGGAGCGGCATCAGATCGAGTTTGTCGCGGTCGTCGCGCCGCGTGGCGTGGGGACCGGAGGGGTCGAAGAGCGCGGACGTCCGCACACCGAGCGCTCGCGCGAGTGCGTGGTAGGTCTCCAGCCGTGCAGATCCGCCACGCTCGACCTTCTTCACGACGCCGAGGCTGAGCCCAGCGCGCTCGGCCAGCCCTTCCTGCGTCAGGCCCCTGCTGAGCCGGATGTCCCGGAGTCGGCCTCCGGAGAGGGGCGGTGATGTCTCAGTGCGGCCGGGCATATGAACTCCGTTCTGACCTAGACCCTCGAAACGGTACTCCCCTGCCCCGAAAGGAAGATGGCGAGAACACCACCGCCCGCCTTCCCACCACGTGGGGGTGATCAGGCCCCGCCCCTCCGCCTCGGGGAGCACCGCTCCCCCGTCGAGGCACTAGACCGGCACGCCGATCTCCACCGCCAGCCGCCGGGCGTCCTCACGCACCACCGGAGGCGCCGTCTTCACCAGGTGCGGGAGGGCCGCCCTGGCGTGCAGGTTGTACTGCATCGTCTCGGGCGACTCCCGCCACGCCTTCTCCAGGAGCGCCACCTGTGCGACGGCCTCGCCCTTCATCCCGTGGGCCCGGGCCAGGCCGTTGTGCAGGGTCAGCGCGTACGCGTCCACCACACCCGCCCGAAGATCAGCCACGGGTGGCCGTACACGGAAGGCGAGATGGCGCCGGAACACCGCCTCCTCCGGCCGCGGACCGCGCGCATCGTCCCGCACCCCCCTGCAAGGGACCGGGGTCGCCGCTCGACGACGGTGTGCCCGGACGCGGCCGGGGACGGGCCGGGCAACGGCGGCCGGGACCCGCTCGTGCAGCCGGTGCCGCCGTCCGCGGCAGCGGGTCCGCGACTGCAGGGCCGCCGCCGGGGCCGTCCGGGTCCCGGGACCCGTTCTCACCCCCCGAAACGCGGCAGAGACGGCCCCCGCCCGCCGGATAGGATTTCGCCCATGGCGGCCACTGGATCCGAGAAGCAGGGGAAAACGACGTACTACGTCTCCACCCCCATCTACTACGTCAACGACGCTCCTCACCTGGGCCACGCCTACACGACCGTCGCAGGCGACGTGCTCACGCGCTGGCACCGTCAGCGCGGCGAGAAGGTGTGGTACCTCACCGGCACGGACGAGCACGGTCAGAAGATCATGCGCACGGCCGACGCGAACGGGGTCTCCCCGCAGGAGTGGTGCGACAAGCTCGTGGAGGAGGCGTGGAAGCCCCTCTGGGAGCACCTGGAGATCGGACACGACGACTTCATCCGCACCACCCAGAAGCGGCACACGGACCGCGTCCAGGAGTTCGTGCAGGACCTGTACGACAAGGGCGAGATCTACAAGGGCGGCTACGAGGGCCCGTACTGCGTGGGCTGTGAGGAGTACAAGCTCCCCGGCGACCTGATCGAGGACGAGCAGGGCACGAAGCTCTGCCCGGTCCACAAGAAGCCGGTGGAGATCCTCAAGGAGGAGAACTACTTCTTCAAGCTCTCCGCGTACGGCCCGAAGCTGCTGGAGTTCTACGAGGCGAACCCGGGCTTCATCCAGCCCGAGTCGGCCCGCAACGAGGTCGTGAACTTCGTCAAGCAGGGCCTGGAGGACCTCTCCATCTCGCGCTCCACCTTCGACTGGGGCATCCCGATCCCCTGGGACGAGAAGCACGTCATCTACGTGTGGGTGGACGCCCTGCTGAACTACGCGACGGCCGTCGGCTACGGCGCCGACCAGGCGAAGTTCGACGCGACGTTCCCCGCGGACGTGCACCTGATCGGCAAGGACATCCTCCGCTTCCACGC
The DNA here is from genome assembly GCF_001865245.1 of Streptomyces sp. CC53. Lineage (GTDB taxonomy): Bacteria > Actinomycetota > Actinomycetes > Streptomycetales > Streptomycetaceae > Streptomyces. The sequence continues at coordinate 30,424 of NZ_MKXB01000145.1, forward strand.
GGTGATCTGGCCGGCCATGCTGATGGCGCAGGGCCTGCCCGTGCCGGGGAAGGTCGCCGCGAACGGCTGGCTGATGGTCGGCGGCGAGAAGATGTCGAAGTCGAACCTGACCGGCATCAAGCCGCAGGACCTGACCTCGCACTTCGGCGTGGACGCCTACCGCTGGTACTTCCTGCGGGCCATCGCGTTCGGCCAGGACGGCTCGTTCTCGTGGGAGGACTTCACCGCCCGCTACACCTCGGAGCTGGCCAACGACTACGGCAACCTCGCCTCACGCGTCGCGGCGATGGTCGGCAAGTACTTCGGCGGCGCCCTGCCGGAGGCCACCGCCGGCGGCGAGGCCGAGCAGGCGATCAAGGACGGCCTGGCCACGGCGGTCGCCGAGGCCGACCGGAAGATCGGCGAGGAGCTGGACTTCCAGGGCGGCATCCTCGCCGTCTTCGACTTCGTGAAGCAGGTCAACGGCTACATCACGGAGCAGGAGCCGTGGAAGGTCGCCAAGGACGAGTCGCCCGAGGGGCGCGCCCGCCTGGCGACGATCCTCTACACGGCGGCGGAGTCCCTGCGCGCGGTGGCGGTCCTGCTGAACCCGGTCATGCCGGACACCTCGCAGAAGCTGTGGGACTCCCTGGGCGCGGAGGCGTCGCTGGGCGCCCTCGCGGACCAGAAGGTGCAGGAGGCCGCCGACTGGGGCCGCCTCCCGGCCGGTGCGACGGTCACGAAGGGCGCGGTGCTGTTCCCGCGCCTGGAGGAGCCGAAGAAGGACCAGTAGGAACGGCCCGGCGGGCCCCCGATCACCGGCGGGCCCGCCCACCGGCAGCTCGTGGGGCCCCTCCGGCGCGCAGGGCAGCACGCGGGAGGGGTCTTCCCGTGTCCGGGGGCCCGAGAGGAGGCGCGGCGCCGCTTACCGCGGACCGGGTCCACCGGCCGGTGCCGCCGGTTCCGCGCAGGCCGCGGCCGAGGCCGTGCGGGAGGGTTCCGGCACCGCGGGCGCGGAAGGCGCGGCCACCGCAGATTCCCCGGCAGGCCCCTCCGGGCCCCCCGGCAGGCGGGCCGCGCCCGTTGCGGCGGCAGCCGCCTCCCGCACCCCGCCGGCCCCCGGCACGGCGGCAGCCGCATCCGGCTCCTCCGGTTCCGCCCGGTAGGTGCGGGCCACCCACGCCCCGCCCGCGGCGAAGAGCACCATGACCGCAGTGAGGCTCCAGAAGCCGGCGGCCGGCGACACGGTCGCCGACCTGCCGATCACCGGCATCAGCGCCGCCGTCCCCAGGCCGATGGCGAGCAGCCGCAGCGAGGCCATCTTGGCCTTGTCACCGTCCGACGCCCGCTGCTGGAGCGTGGTCAGCAGCCATGTCAGGCTGTTGAGGTTGGCGAACCCCGCCAGGAAGAAGGCGAGGAAGTGCACGGCCGCCGTGTCCGACGCGGCCAGGAGCACCGCGGCTGCCGCCTGGCCCAGCAGCCACAGCGGCAGCAGCCGCTGGGCCACGAGCCGACGGGTGAAGAACGAGGCGCTGATCATGCCGACGGCGAAGGTGGCCTCCAGCGCGGCGATGTACCCGCCCCGGCCGCCGTACCGGCTGTCCACCAGCGGCACGACCAGGGCGCTCAGCGCGTGCGCGAAGACGAAGTCACCCGCGCACAGCAGGATCATCAGGAACACCGACCGGTACCGGCGGTACCGGCCCAGCATGCGGCGCCACTCGCCGACCGTGCCCGCCACCGCCGTGCCCAGCAGGCGGGCGGACAGCGGCGGGTTGTCCTCGTTCGCGGTGAGCCGGACCCGGGCGACCGCGCCGGCGCAGGCCACCGACATGACGACGTCCACCAGCAGTGCGTGTTCGGCCGTGCCCCACGTGAGGATCAGCCCCAGCAGCGCCATCCCGGTGAGGGCACCGGCCTGGAAGGCCACGCCGATCATGCTGTTGAACCGGGCGATGTGGGCCTCGTCCACGTGGTGGGCGGTGAGTTTGAACAGCGCCGACCGTTCCACGTTGTCGAAGACCGCGAGGAGGACGGCGACCGCCACCATCGCGGGGACGGCGCTCGTCCCGGGCAGCGTCGCGAGCACCACGATGAGCAGCACGGCGGCGGCGCGGCCGAGGCCGCACAGGGCGTACACCCACCGGGAGCTGACCGCGTCCACCAGCGGCCCGCACAGCGGCAGCACGCAGAACGCGGCCAGTCCCTGGAGGGTGAGGATGAGGGCGAACGCGCCGGGGCTCCCCGTGCGGTCGTACAGCAGCTGGCCCATGGCCAGGGTGTGGATGCCGACGCCGACGCTGGACAGGGAGATCGCCCCCAGCATGGTGCGGGCCACCGGGTCGCGGCGGAGCATCAGCAGGCCACCTCCAGCCTGCGGTCGATGACCGTCTTCACCTTGCCGCTGACCGCGTTGCGCGCCAGGCGGCCCTCGGAGTGGCACTCGACCCGCAGCTCGTACACGTCCAGTGCGGCGTCGAAGTCCTGGAGTGCGCCCAGGACGGGGAACTCCGCCACGAGCAGCTCCCGCACCTCGGCGGCGTCCAGCGGCACCGGCGACTCGGTGCGGACGGTGAGGATCTCCTTGCTGCCCTCGCTGGACACCTCGATCTGCAGCTGGGAGACCCGCCGGCCCTCCAGCACGGCCAGGACGTCGCCGTAGAGCACCGTCTCGCCCTTGAAGCGGATCAGCCCGTCGGAACGGCCCAGGTACTCCAGGACCCGCCCCGCCACTCCGCACGGGCAGGCGTGGTCGAAGATCCGCCCCGTGTCGCCGATCCGGTAGCGGACCAGCGGCCCCTCGAACTTCTGCACCGTGGTGACCAGCACCTCCCCCACGGCGCCGTCCGGCAGCGGGGCGCCGTCCTCGTCGACGATCTCCAGGAGGTTGTAGTCGTCGTTGAGGTGGTGCAGCGTCCCGCCCAGGTGGGCGCACTGGTAGCCGAGCTGGGCACCGTCGTTCGCGGCGAGGATGCTGGACACCACCCGGGCGCCGAGTGCGTCGCGCAGCCAGTCCCGGTCGGTCCGCGTCATCGGGGTGCCGCCGTAGAGGACCTTCTCGATCCGCAGCCCGGGGCAGCGCTCCTTGGCGTCCCTCAGCAGCGGCAGGATCAGCGCCGGCATCCCGAGGACCACGTTCGCGCCGAACCGGCCGGTCAGCATCAGCACGTCGTCCACGGTCGCGAACTGCCCGGTCGAGTACGCCTCCACGGGCATCCGGGACAGTTCGCTGAACGTCGTGGTGAGGCCGCCGTACATGCCGCCGCCGAACAGCGTGTTGATCACCCGGTCGCCGGGCTCCAGGCCCATCCCGTACAGGACGGGGACCGCCTCGCGGACCATGTTGTCCCAGTCGGCCCGGGAGTACACGATGTAGCGCGGGTCGCCGCTGGTCGCGCCGGAGCGCAGCACCTCGCCCGTGGCCGGGCCGCCGCTGCACAGCCCGCGCCCGGCGGGCGGCGAGTGCGCCTCCAGATCGGCCTTCTCCAGGACGGGCAGGGCGGCGAGGCCGCGCACGCCGTCCACCTCGGGCAGGTCCGCGTAGTACGGGTGGCGCCGGGCGCGGGCGGTGAGCAACCGCAGCCGCGCCGCCATCCGCGCGTCCCGCCCGGCGTCCGAGGCGCGGGCCCGGGCCAGGGTGACACCGGGCAGGTGACGGCGGGTCAGCAGCCGGTGCACCCAGGGCGCCTGGCAGTCCAGGGCGAGTGAGGCGCCCTCCGGCAGGGCGGGGACGTCCACGGCGACACCGGCGACGGGGGTGCCGGGCGCCGCCACGCGACCCGCGGGCAGCGGAGTGCCCGCGGCGCGCAGTGCGTCCATGACGGCGGTCCACAGGGCGGGCCGCGCCGAGCGCACGACGACCTCGTTGCCCAGCGCCCAGGCGAGCAGCAGCCCGCGCAGCACCGCCTCGGCGGCTCCGGCGGCGGCACCGGGGGCGGGCCCGTCGGGTGCGGCCGCGGGATCCGCGCCCCGGCCGGGTCCGGCGCCGGACCCGGCGGCTGCCGCCGCGTGGGCTCCGGTGCCCGCGCCCGGGGCTTCGCCCTCCCCCTCCCGGTCGTCGAGCACGACGGTGCCCACGGGCCCCGTCTCCATGACGTCGTCGCTGTCGGTCAGCGGCTGCCACGGGTACTGGCCGACGCCGTCGAGGAGCCGGTCCAGGCCCAGCAGGAGCTGCTCGCCGTCGAAGCGGCTCGGCGGCTCGGCGACACCCGCCCGGCGCAGGGCGTCGGCCAGCTCGGGGAGCGCGCCCCCGGTGAGGGACCGCTCGACGTGTTCGACGGCCAGCAGCAGGTCGGTGGGGTAGTGCCTCATGGGTGTATGTCCTCGGAGTCCTCGGGAAGGGGTGGATCGGGCGGCCAGGGGCCGGGCGCGCCGCTGAGCAGGTCGGCCGTGAACGCGCGCAGGACCGCCTCCGACCGCCGGTGCACCATGTGGACGGGTCTGCGGCCCGGCCGCGGGCCGCGGACGAGGGCGGCCTGCCGCCGCAGCACGTACGGGGCGTCCGCCGCGGCGTGGAAGGCGGCGGGGTCGCGGGCGGCGAGCGCGGCCCACTCCCGCTGCCCCCGGCCGAGGGCGGCGCGCCCCAGCTCCAGCAGGTCCGCGTCGCACGGTCCGCTGCTCAGCCGCACCAGTCCGATGCCGTCGGCGTCCGTGGTGAGCGCCGCGCACGCCGGCCCGTCGGGCGCGCCGCGCTCCCGCAGCGCCGCCAGCACGGTCTCCACCGCCCAGTCCTGTTCGGCGCCGCGGCGGGGCAGCAGGAGCGCCGCCGGGTAGACGCAGGAGGTGTCCGGAGGGGAGGCGGCTCGGCCGTGCACCCGCCAGATCGCGCACACCCGGTGGGAGCCGCCTGCGCTCACCGTGCTGACGTGCAGCCCCGTGCTGATCGGAACCATCGCGGTGCCGCTAGCCGTGCGGGTCGAGCCGCACGACGGCCTTGCCGGTGTTGGCGCCGCGCAGCATGCCGAGGAACGCGTCGACGGCGTGGTCGAAGCCCTCGGTCACGCTGAGCCGGTCCACCACGCGCCCCGCCCGCAGGTGCGGCACCAGGAAGTCCTCCAGCTCCTGCTGCGCGTCCCCGTGGCGTGCGACGAGGAAGCCCTCCAGGCGGATGCTCTTCTCCACGAGGTCGAAGAGGTTGCGCGGGGCGGCGGGCGGGGTGGCCGCGTGGTACTGGGCGATGGCGCCGCACCAGGCGATCCGGCCGTGCTCCCGCATCGAGGCGATCGCCGCCTCCAGGTGGTCGCCGCCGACGTTGTCGACGTACACGTCGATCCCGTCGGGGGCCGCCTGCCGCAGCTGGTGGGCGAGCGGGGCGGGGGCACTGCGGTCGAGGGCGGCGTCGAAGCCGAGCTCCTCGGTGAGCAGGCGCGCCTTGGCCGGGGAACCGGCGCTGCCGACGATCCGACCGGCGCCCAGCAGCCGGGCGAGCTGCCCCACGGCGGTGCCGACGCCGCCGGCAGCCGCCGACACGAACACGGTCTCGCCCGCGCGCAGCCGGGCGATCCGGGTGAGCGCCACGTAGGCGGTCAGTCCGGTGCCGCCGAGCAGTCCGAGGAACGACTCGGGGGCGATCCCCTCGTACGCGGGCAGCCGCCGGGCCTCCCCCGGGGTCAGGACGGTGTGGGTGCGCCAGCCGTCGCGGTGGAAGACGAGGGAGCCGACGGGCAGTCCGGGGCTGAGGGAGTCCGTGACCCGCCCGACGGAGCGTCCTTCGAGCGGGGCGTGCAGGTCCCAGTCGCCGTCCATGCACTCCCGCATGTACGGGTCCACGGACAGCCACAGGTTCTCCACCAGGGCGGTGCCGGGGGTGAGCGGCGGCAGGGTGAGCTCCACCTCGGTGAAGTCGTCCGGCACGGGCATGCCGCGGGGGCGCCGGGCCTGCTGCACCACGCGGGCGGGGATCGCGGTGGGGGTGCTCACGCGGCCACCCGCCGCTCCGCCGCAGGCTGCGGGCCGGCGTCGACCGTCACGGTGCGGGCGCACTCCTCCAGGAAGCGCCGCAGCTGCCCGGCGTCGGTGTGGGACGCCTCGATGAACACGGGTACTTCCCACTCCTGGTAGGTGATGTGCACGGGGGCCGCCCGGCCGGGGGCGAGGGTGTGGACACGGTCGGCGCAGGGGTGGGTGCGCACACTGTCCGGGACGGTGATCGCGGCCGGGGTGCCTTCGGGGAGGTGGTGGCCGGGGAAGGCCAGCCAGCCGTGGTAGCGGCCGCTGGGGCGGCCCGTCGCGGGCCGGTCGAGGCCGAGCCGGACGGCGATCTCGTGGGACGGCAGGTGCACCCCGGTGTGCTGCTCGTGCAGGGGGACGACGGCGGCGCCGCCGACCCGGTTGGCGACCTCCAGGAAGACCCGTTCGCCGTCGGCGGTCTCGAAGAACTCCAGGTGCAGGGAGCCCTCCTCGATGCCGAGTGCCGTGACGACCCGCTGGGCGAAGGCCCGCTGCTCGGGGCTGTGCGGCTCCTGGTGGGAGCCGAGCGGCGTCCCCGCGGCGTACTCGACGGGCTTGTTGACGTACCGGCTGACGGCGAGGTCCACCAGGCGGCCGTCCTGGACGAGGCCGTCGGCGTGCAGGATGTCGCCGTCGATGTGCTCCTCCAGCTGGAACGCGCCGGGGTCGGGCAGCTTCCAGTAGGCGCCGAGGGCGTCCCGGGCCGTCTCGTGGACGGTGACGTCCTCACTGGAGGCGCCCTGGCGCGGTTTGAGGACCGTGCGGCCGGTCCACGGCAGGGGCCTGCACCGGGACGGTTCGCGGACGAACCGCGGGTGGCGCAGCCCGGAGCCCGCCAGGGCCTCCTTCATGCGCACCTTGTCCCGCACCAGTTCCACCTGTTCCGGCGCCGGCCCGCCGATGCCGAGGTGGCGGCGTACGGAGCAGGCTTCGGCGATGCCGAACTCGGAGAGGGCGAGCACCTTCTCGAAGCCGTCGGCGGGTGAGGTGCGGGCGCACACCCCGGCGACGAGGTCCTCGTCCGGGTCGAGGACGAGCCGGGTGCAGCGCAGCCCGTCGGGCAGGTCGGCCATCCGGTGGGGGTGCCCGACGTAGGTCACGTCGTGCCGCCCGTGGTCGATCGCCCGCTGGTAGTCGATCTTCCGGTACGGCACCTGGTGCATGACGAGGATCTTCATCCCTGATACTCCAAGGTCGTGATGCCCCAGCTGAAGCCCATGGCGCTGGTGGCGAGCATGATCAGGTCGCCGCGACTCAGCCGGCCTGCGCGTTCGAGGTCACCGAGCGCGATGAGGGTGTCGGTACCGCCCATGTGGGCCAGGCGGTGGTAGTTGAAGACGCTGCGTGCGGCCGGGATGCCCAGGCTGTCCAGCAGCCGCAGATGCATGGTCCGATCGCCGTGGTTGATCAGGAAGTGCGCGATGTCCGGGCGCTTCCTGCCGAGGACGGTGAGCGTCTCGTCGACCAGGTCGGTGAAGTTCCGTACGTACGCGTCGGCGAGGCCGCTGCGGTGCGCGGCGCGCCGGATGACCACCCGGCCGTGCGCCTGCTCGCCCGCGTAGTAGTCGGACCAGCTGCCGTCGGTGCGCATGGCGGAGTGGAGGAGGCGGAAACGGCCCGCACCGCCCTCCAGCAGTACCGCCGCAGCCGCATCACCGAAGTTGAACAGAGCTTTGGCATCGGGGTCCCCGTAGTCCACCATCCGGCTCAGCCGGTCCCCGACCAGGACCAGCGCGTGGTCGCCGGGGCCGAGCGCGCCCGGCACGGTCAGCAGGCGCAGCGCGGTCATCCCGGCGTTGCAGAAGTTCGCCACCTCGAAGCAGTGGGCGCGGTCGACGCCCAGTTCGTGGGCGACCTTCGCGGCCGGCGACCAGAACGGCCGGTCCCATTCTCCGGAGCCGGCGTAGACGACCTGCCGGATGCGGGAGGTCGCCACGCCGGTCCTGGCGATCACGTCCCGGGCCGCGTCCCGGGCCAGCTCCCACGCCGACTCGCCGTCGGCGAGCACGGGGAAGCTCTCGCAGTGGGTGATCGAGGCGAGGTCCGCGAGGGCCACACCGGAGGCCCGGTGCATGGCGTGGATGTCGGCCCTCGCGGAGGGGAGGCGGACGGCGAAGTCGGCTATGCCGCCCACTGGGCGTCCTGTCCGCGTTCCTCGATGCTGACGCGGTGCACGGTGCGGTCCACGCCCGGCTCGACCGCGGTGGCCGCGTGGTAGGTCGTCGCGGTCTTCCAGACCAGCAGGTCGTTCCTGGTCCAGCGGTGCGTGTAGACATGGGCGGGGTCCTGGATCAGACCGTCGATCACCGCGAAGAACTCCTCGTTCTCGTTGGCGTCGAAGCCCGTCACCGCCTGCATGTACTCGGGCGCGCCGTACAGGTACGGGCGGCCGGTGTGCGGGTCGAGCCTGACCAGGGGGTGCTCGGTCGGCGGGTACTCCTGCTCGACGAGGGCCCGGAACTCGGCGATGGACAGCCCCACGTGCTCCTGCGCGATCCGCTGCCGCTTGCCGACGGTGTGCAGGGCGGTACGGCCGGCGATCCGGTCCTTCCACCGCTGCGGCAGCCGGTCGTAGACGTCGACGGCGCTGGCGTAGAGGGTGTGTCCGCTGGTGCCGGGCACGTCGACACCGTGCAGCATCGTGTACGGCGCCGGGTCCTTCGTGTACGAGGAGTCCTGGTGCCAGAAGTTGCCGACCCGGGCGACGCCGACGGGGCGGTTCGCCCGCGTCGCGTTCGAGGAGATCATGATCTCCGGGTGTTCCGGGTGCCGGTACTTGGCCATCAGGAACGGCACGGGCCGGCCGATCCGGGACGCGAGGGCGATCTGCTGCTGCGGGGTGAGCTCCAGCCCGCGGACGACCACGAGCTCGCGCCGGTGGACGCCGTCGAGGAGCTGCCGGAACACCTCCGGGTCCTGGAGGTCCTCGTAGGTCACTCCGGTCATCTCGGAGCCGATGAAGGGGGTGATGTCCTTGATCTGCATGCGTGGGTCCTTGGCAGGTGGGTACGGGCGGTCGTCAGGCGGCGTCGAGGCAGGTCCGCAGGGCGCGGACGAAGCCGTCGATCTGCTCCTGGGTGCGGAAGGGCGCGACCGTCACGCGGAACCGCTCGCCGCCCTTGGCGACGGACGGGTAGTTGATGGGCTGGACGTAGATGTCGAACTCGTCGAGCAGCCGCCGTGAGACGGCCTTGACGCGCTCGCCGCCGGGCACGAGCACGGGCACCAGGTGGCTCTCCGCGTCGATGAAGTCGATTCCGGCGCGGTGCAGCGCGGTCCGCATGCGGACGGCGTTCGCCTTGAGCCGCAGCCGCATCTCGGCGCCCTGCTCACCCTGGATGACGTCGAGGCTGCGCCGGGTGGCGTCGAGGCTGGACCGCGGGATGGTGGTGGTGAAGATGAAGCCGGGCGCGTACGACCGCACGTAGTCGAGGGCCGTGTCGGGGCCGGCGACGTAGCCGCCGGTGGTGCCGACGGCCTTTCCGAAGACCCCTTGCACAAAGGTGGGCCGGTACTCGCCGATCTCCTCGCATATACCGGCGCCGGTGGGCCCGTTGACACCGATCGCGTGAGTCTCGTCGAGATACGTCATGGCGTTGTACCGCTCCGCCAGATCACATATCCGGCTGATCGGCGCGACGTCCCCGTCCATCGAGTAGACGGATTCGAAGACAATCAGTTTGGGCCGCTCGACCGGGTACTGGGCGAGCAGTTCCTCCAGCGCCGCCACATCGCTGTGCGGGAAGATGTGGCGGCGATTCCCGACGGAGCGGATCCCTTCGATGAGGGAGCGGTGGTTCAGGGAATCGGAGAACACCACCGTGTCGGGCTCGGCCGCGAGGAGAGTGGTGAGCGTTTCGAAGTTCGCGACGTATCCACTGGTGAAGACCAGGGCCCGCGGGCGGCGGTGCCAGGCGGCGAGCCGGGCTTCCAGTTCAACGTGGGCCTCACTGGTCCCCGCGATGTTGCGGGAGCCGCCGTTGCCGGTGCCGTGCCTCCGCGTCGAGGCGATCTGCGCCTCCATGACCTGCGGGTTCTGGCTCATGCCCAGGTAGTCGTTGGTGCACCAGACCTGGATGCGCCGCCCCTGGTGCAGCGCGTACCCCGGTTCCTCCGCGAGGTACGAGCAGGGCGTGAACTCCCGGTAGAGGCCGGAGGCCTTGAGGTCCGTCAGCTTGCCGGCCAGGCCTTCGAACGGGGCCGGCGGGCGCACGGAAAGCTGTTCGGCGGACATGGTTCTCCTGTCACTGGTATTCGGTGCGGCGGCTCGACGGGGAAGGTCAGCCCCACCGCGAGTCGTCCGCCAGGGCGGCGACCGCGGCGCGCTCCGGCCGCCCCTCGGTATCCGCCTGAACGCCCACCGCCAGAAGTGCGAGGACCGCCGCACCGAGCACGCCGAATACGGAACGAAGGATCTTTGCCTTCAGCATGAAAAAATTCCCCCCAATATCCTGTCGGGCCGCCACTTCCGGCCCGTGACCAGAATCATGCGCCCTGGCAGTCGCCTGGAACAGGGAAACCCAGCAGCATGATCATGCAAGCGCCAGAACCTGAAGGTCAGACACATGTGCACGAAAAGTGATGAAAAAGATCAAACCGGACTTCCGTCGGTGTGCGAAGAGGGGTTGTCCTTCTACGCGGAGACCCTGAAGGGTCGCTTCCAGCCCGAGGAATGCCCGGAATGTCTACTCGCTCTGGGCTTCGTACAACGCGGCGGCGACGGCCAGCTCGTCCCCATCCCACCGGGCCTCGCGGCGAACTCCCTGCTCGTCCCCATGGAGGAGAGGATCGAGTCCACGCAGCGGGTCCTGGCCCGGGCAAGAGCGGCGGTGCACCAGGTGGAGGAGGTCTACCGATCCGTCGGGAGCGACTCCGGCGTGCGGGTCATCCGGGGCGCTGCCGCCATCAACGCCACGCTGGAGAGGGTGGTGAACTCCTGCCACGATGAGCTGCTGACGGCGCAGCCGGGCGGCGGCCGGGCTCAGGAGCTGCTGGAGGAGGCGCTGCCGTCCGACGTGGCCGCGCTCCGCCGCGGCGTACGCCAGCGCACCATCTACCAGCACACCGTCCGCACCCACAGCCCCACGCTGTCCTACGTGGAGCAGGTCTCCGCAGCGGGCGCCGAGGTGCGCACCCTGGACGAGGTCTTCGACCGGCTCATCGTCTGCGACCGCAGGATCGCCTTCGTCCCGGACCCCGCCGAGGAGCGCCGCCAGTTCGCCCTGGCCATCGAACACCCCGGCCTCATCCGCTACCTCGTCGGCATCTTCGACCACGCCTGGGAGCGCGCCGTCCCCCTCGACTACGCCCCCAGCGCGCACCGCCCGCCCCTGCTCGCCAACGAGACCCGCCGCGCGGTCCTCCAGCTCATGGTCAACGGCTACACGGACGAGACGATCGCCGGGCGCCTCGGCATGAGCACCCGGACCGTCGCCACCCATATCCGCAAGGCGTCCGAGCTGCTCGGCAGCCGCAGCCGCGCCCAGCTCGCCTATCTGATCGCCAAGGCCGGCCTGCTGGACGAGGACGAGCCGGCGGCCGGCGCGCTCTGAGCACCCGCGCCACGCCGCCCCCCGCCGGGCCCCGGCACCGCACCCGGCACACCGCCACGGCACCCTCCGCCCACCGCGCCTCCGCCCACCACGCCCGGCCCACACGCCCCGCCCCGGCGGCCCCCGGCACCGCACCCGGCACACCGCCACGGCACCCTCCCCCACCGCGCCACGCACCGCCAGGCCACGACGCCCCGCACCCACCCGGCCAGACCGTCGGCGTGCCCACCACGCGGGCTCGGCGCGCCCCGGCCCCCGCCGGGCAGGACACCACCCCCCGGGGTCACCGGGGACGCACCCGGCGGCCCACGGTCACCGGCCTCCCCTCACCGGGCCAGGCTCAGCACGTCGCCCATCACCACCACCGGCCGCGCCGACGGGTCGAGCCACGTCAGCACCTCCTTCATCTGCGGCTTCTCCAGGGACACACAGCCCTGGGTGGGGCCGTCGTGGTCGACGTGGAGCCAGATGCCTCCGCCGCGCTCCGCGCCCAGGGGGCGGGTCCAGTCCAGGGGGGACGTGCCCGGCTTGCGGTTGTAGTTGATGGCGACGACATAGTCGAAGGAGCCCGCCAGCGGTTCCCCGAGGGCACCGGTGCCGGTGACCGTGAAGGCCGGCCCCTGGTCGTAGGGGAGCTTCGTGCCCGGGTTCGGCAGCAGGCCGCCCGCGTCCGTCAGGCCGTACACGCCGACGGGCGAGCGCAGGTCGTCCTGGACATGGTGGTCGGTCCACCCCTTGGCCGCGTTGTGCGCGGGCCACGGGCCGGACACCGGCTTCCAGCCGTCCCCGGGCCGCCGCTCGTAGAGGGTGACGGTGGCGTCGCTGGAGTCCCGGTCCTTCCCCCGGACGACGACCGCCTGCGTGGTGGCCGGGTCGAGGGCGGCCCGGGTGCGGGGCCCGAGGCCGGGGATGTCGGCCGGGGCGGGCGGCGGCAGCAAGGGGAGACCGGCAGCGGCGCGCCCCGCGGGCGGCGGCGTGCCCCCGTGGTCGCCGGGGCCCTTCGCCCCGGCGGCCGGCGGGTGGCTCCGCGCCCCGTCCGGTGGGCCGCCGTCGGCGCACGCGGTCACCGGCAGGAGCGGGAACAGCACCGCGGCCACCACGGGGAGGCGGCGGCGCGGGCGGCGGAACGCGGGCATGGGTCGGGCCTTTCGCAGGAGCCGGAGGTGCCGGGGCCGGGGCTTCACCCCCTGTCAACGCCTCCGCGCCCGTGCGGGGTTGCGGGTGACCGCCCGGTCGACAGAAACGCGCGGGCCCCGGGCCGGATTCCTCCGGTCCCGGGGCCCGCGCTCAGCGTGTGCGGTGCGCCGTGCGGCTCACTTGTCCTTGTCGGCCACCGGCTTGCGCAGCGCGATGTTCAGCTCCCGCAGCCGCGCCTCCTCCAGCTCCGTGGGGGCGCCCATCATCAGGTCCTGCGCGTTGCCGTTCAGCGGGAACGCGATGGTCTCGCGGATGTTCGGCTCGTCGGCGAGGAGCATGACGATGCGGTCGACGCCGGGGGCGATGCCGCCGTGCGGCGGGGCGCCGAAGCGGAACGCACGCAGCATGCCCGCGAACTCGCGCTCCACGGTGTCGCGGTCGTAGCCCGCGATCTCGAACGCCTTGATCATGATGTCCGGCTCGTGGTTCCGGATGGCGCCGGAGGACAGCTCGACGCCGTTGCAGACGATGTCGTACTGCCAGGCGAGGATGTCGAGCGGGTCCTTCTCCTCCAGGTCCTTCATGCCGCCCTGCGGCATGGAGAAGGGGTTGTGCGAGAAGTCGATCTTGCCGGTCTCCTCGTCCTTCTCGTACATCGGGAAGTCGACGATCCAGCAGAAGCGGAAGACGTCCTCCTCGAAGTGGCCGGCCCGCTTGGCGGCCTCGACGCGGACCGCGCCCATGATCTTCGCGACCTCGTCGACGTCACCGGCGCCGAAGAAGACCGCGTGGCCGGGCTTGAGGCCGAGGCGGTCGACGAGCGTCTTGACGTTCTCCTCGGTGAGGAACTTGGCGATGGGCCCGGTGAAGGCCATGTCGTCGCCGACGCGGATCCAGGCGAGGCCCTTCGCGCCGTGCTCCACGGCGAACTCGCCCAGCGAGTCGAAGAACTTGCGCGGCTGCCCGGCGACGTCCGGCACCGGCAGGGCGCGCACGTGCTTGCCGGCGAACGCCTTGAACTCGGAGTCGGCGAACACGTCGGTGATGTCGACGAGCTCCAGCTGGGCCCGCAGGTCCGGCTTGTCAGAGCCGTACTTCAGCATCGCCTCGCGGAACGGGATGCGCGGGAACGGCGAGGTCACGTGGCGGCCGTTGCCGAACTCCTCGAACAGCTCGGTCATGAGCTTCTCGATCGGCTGGAAGACGTCTTCCTGCGTCACGAAGCTCATCTCGACATCGAGCTGGTAGAACTCGCCGGGCGAGCGGTCCGCGCGGGCGTCCTCGTCGCGGAAGCAGGGCGCGATCTGGAAGTACCGGTCGAAGCCGGAGACCATCAGCAGCTGCTTGAACTGCTGCGGCGCCTGCGGCAGCGCGTAGAAGCGGCCGGGGTTCAGCCGGGACGGGACGACGAAGTCGCGGGCACCCTCGGGGGAGGTCGCGGTGAGGATCGGCGTCGCCATCTCGTTGAATCCGAGGGCGGTCATCTTCTGCCGGATCGCGGCGATCACCGCGGTGCGCAGCATGATGTTGCGGTGCATGCGCTCGCGGCGCAGGTCCAGGAAGCGGTACTCCAGGCGCCGCTCCTCGTTGACGCCGTCGTCCGTGTTGATCGTGAACGGCAGCGGGCCGGAGGCGCCCAGCACCTCGACCTCGGAGACCTCCACCTCGACCTCGCCGGTGGGCAGGTCCGGGTTGACGTTCTCGGTGCCGCGCGAGACGACCTTGCCGTCGATCCGGACGACGGATTCCTTGGTCTGCTTGTCGAGCGCCTCGTACGCGGCGGTGCCGGGGCGGGCGACGAGCTGCGTGATGCCGTAGTGGTCGCGCAGATCGATGAAGAGGATGCCGCCCAGGTCGCGCCGATTGTGCAGCCAGCCGCTCAGCCGGACGTCGGTGCCGACGTCAGAGGCGCGGAGCTCGCCGCAGGTGTGGGACCTGTACCGATGCATCGTCGTTCATCCAGCCTTCGCTGATCGGGGGCGCGTTTCACGTGAAACAACCCCAGGGTACCGGGCAGCGGGAGATCGGTTTCCGGTATCAGGGAGTCGACTGAGCCGCAGCTCACAGCACCCCCACAGTGGCGATTCATCGGTCCATCTTCTTAAAGTGGGGCAATGCGCACCGAGGACGTCCTGGCCGCGGTCCTGACCGGCCTGTGGCGTTGGGACAACGCGACCGGCACCGTCACGCTCGACGCGGAGGCCGCCCGGCTGCTGGGGCTGCCCGCGCAGCCGACGGAACTCACCGAGGGCGCGGTCCGCTCCCGCTTCCACCCCGTCGACTGGAACGAGATCGACGGGATCGTGAACCTGGCCCTCACCGAAGGCACCCTCGCCGAGTCCCGCCTGCGGGTCATGGACGAGAGCGGCCGGGTGGTGCGAACGGTGCGCACCCGCTGCAAGCCGCTCCTGGACGCGGACGGCTTCCGGCTCGTGGGCACGCTCCAGGAGACCGCGGAGCCGCAGCCCGGCACGGCGGGGCGGGCCCCGGTGATGGGCGACTGGCGGCGCTCGCGCGAGGCGTTCCTGCTGGACGCGGGCCGGGCCCTGGCGGAGGCCAGGTCGACGGCCGAGGTGCTGCGGGTGGCGGCGTCGCTGTCGATGCCCGGCTTCTCCCCGGACGGGCTGGCCGTCTTCGGGGTGTCCGGTGACCGGCTGACGATCATCGGGCACCACGGGCACCACGCCGGCGACGAGGGCCCCTTCGCGGAGATGCCGCTGGACACGGACTATCCGGCGGCGGAGGTCGTGCGCACCGGCCGGGCGATCTACCTGCCGACGCCGGACGACTACCGGGAGCGGTACCCGGCGACGTGGCCGCTGGCGCAGCGCTTCCGGCGGGAGTCGTGGGCGTTCCTGCCGCTGATCGTGGCGGGCCGCACGATGGGCGCGTGGATGGCGGCCTTCACGTACCGGGTGGGGTTCACGCCCGACGAGCGGTCGGTGCTGACGACGGTGGCGCGCATGCTGGCGCAGGCGCTGGCCAGGGCGGGTGTCGCGGAGTCGGAGCGGGAGCTGTCGCTGGGCCTGCAACGGGCGATGATGCCGGTGCTGGGGCCCGCGATCCCCGGTGTCGAGGTGGCCGCGCGGTACGTGCCGACGGGCGGCGGGCTCCAGGTGGGCGGCGACTGGTACGACATGATCCAGCTGCCGGGCGGCCGGGTCGCGTTCGTCATCGGCGACGTGCAGGGGCACGACGTGCGGGCGGCGGGCCTGATGGGCCAGCTGCGGATCGCGCTGCGGGCGTACGCGGCGGAGGGGCACCGCCCGGACGCGGTGCTGTCGCGGGCGTCGCGGTTCCTGTGCGGGATCACGGAGGGCGCGAACGGCGACGGCGGGCCCGGTGGGGACCGCGAGGACGGCGGGGACCGCGAGGACGGCGGACCGCGCTTCGCGACCTGCCTGTACCTGGAGGTGGACCCGGCCACGGGCACGGTCGACATCGCGCGGGCGGGCCACCCGGAACCGGCGCTGCGCATGGCGGACGGCACGGTCCTGCTCCGGCACACCGACGGCGGGCTGCCGCTCGGCATCGTCCCGGACACGGACTACCCGACGACCCGGCTGGTGCTGGAGGCCGGCGAGACCCTGATGATCTGCACGGACGGCCTGCTGGAGACCGGCGGGCACGACATGGACACCGGCTGGCTGCGGGTCCGCAAGCTGCTGGAGGAGTACGAGCCGGCCTCGGAGTCCCTCGACATACTGGCCGACGCGCTGGTGCACGCGGTGCACGGGCCGGCCTCGCACCACACGACGGGCCCGTTCGCGGACCGCCGGGAGGACGACATCGCGGTGCTGCTGCTGTCCCGGACTGCGGGACCCGCGTCCCGCGTGTCGGCACCGCGCCGCACGGTGCTGAGCGTGGCGCAGGCGGAGCCGGAGCGGATCGCGGCGGCCCGGCACCAGCTGCGGGAGCTGCTGCACGACTGGGCGGACGAGGACCAGGTGGACGCGGCCGTCCTGATGGTGTCGGAGATGGTCACCAACGTCCTGGTGCACACCGACGGGGACGCGCTGCTGGTGGCGGAGGCGACGGGGCTGCACGGGGAGCGGCGGCTGCGCGTGGAGGTCGCGGACGGCAGCGACGAGCTGCCGCACCGGCGCCGCCCCGGCGAGATGGCGTCCTCGGGCCGCGGCCTCGTCCTGATGGAGATGCTGGCGCACGCGTGGGGCGTGGACCCGCGGGGCGAGGGCAAGTCCATCTGGTTCGAGCTCTACGAGTCGGGCGCCGGCGCCGGCGGCTTGTCCGTCGAGGTGCCGGATCTTCTGTAGCGGCTGCGCAGCTCGCCGGCGATGCCGAAGGCGGCCGCGGTGAACGGCACGGCGAGGAGCATGCCGAGGATGCCGGCGACGGACGCGCCCGCGGTGAGGGCGACCAGGACGATGGCCGGGTGGATCCGCACGGTGCGGCTCTGGATGACCGGCTGGAGGATGTTGCCCTCCAGCGTCTGCACGGCCAGGACCACGCCCAGGGTCCACAGCGCGATGGCGAGGCCCCGGTCGGCTAGGGCGACGAGGACGGCGACGGCCCCGGACAAGAAGGCGCCCAGGTACGGGATGTAGGCGCCGACGAACACCAGCGCGCCGAGCCCGAAGGCCCCGGGCACCTGGAGGACGAGGAGCCCGACGGTGATGAAGAAGCCGTCGATGAGGGCGACGATCGTCGTGCCGCGCATGAAGCCCTCGACGGCCTCGAAGGCGCGGCGGGCCATCGCTTCCAGCGTCTCGGCGCTGTCGCCGGGTGCGAGGTCCCGGAGGGCGGCGAGGACGCGGCCTGCGTCCCGCAGGAAGAAGAAGAGGAGCAGCATCGCGAGCAGGGCGACGGTCAGCACCTGGCCGAGGAGGCTGATGCCGCTGACGACGCCGGAGGCGGCGCCGCCGCCGAATCTCCGCAGCAGGTCCCAGCCCTGTGTGATCAGGTCGTCCAGGGTCGTGCCGGGCGCCCCGACCAGCCGGGCCAGGTCGCGCACGGCCTGGCGCAGCGACTCGATGATCTGGTCGCCGGTGTCGATCAGCGCGGTGACGAGGATGTACCCGGCGCCGCCGAAGACGGCGATCACGGCGGCGCAGGTCAGCCCTGCGGCGAGGGACCGCTGGACGTGCCAGTCGACGAGCCGCCGGTAGACGGGCCGCAGGAGGGCGGCACCGAGCACGGCGAGCAGGATGGCGGTGAGGGCGGTCTGGAAGGTGACGCACAGCCAGATGACGACGTAGGCCACGGCCGTCACGAGCAGCACGACGACACACCAGGCGGCGAGGCGCCGCACGGGTTCGGGCAGCGGTGACAGAGGCACCCCACCACTCCACCACACCCCTCGGGCGGGCGCCCGCCGGGGGCCCGCCGGGATGACGCGCCGTCAGTCGTGCGGCGCCGCGGGGACCGCCGCCGAACGAGCAGCGGTCCCCGGGGCTTCGAGGCGCGGGCCGCAGGAAGCGGCCCGCCCGGAGCGGCCCGCCGGGGCCCCGTCCCCCGGGGCGGGCGAGAGGGGGAGCAGTCGGACGCAAGAGGCTTCACGGCCGTCGGCCCCGTCCGCCGGTGACCGGAGGGCGGGGCCGACCGGGCGGAGCCACCGGCGAGCCGGGGAACCGTCCCTCGGGCGAGGGCCTACAGCCCGCCCTCGGTCATGCCGTGCACGGCGGGGATGGTCCCCAGGCGGCCCGCCTGGAAGTCATCGAACGCCTGCACGAGCTCCTCCCGGGTGTTCATGACGAACGGCCCGTAGTGCGCCACGGGCTCCCGGATGGGCTCGCCGCCGAGCAGGACGACCTCCAGGTCCGGCGTGTGCCCGTCCTGCTGTTCGTCGGCGCGGACGGTCAGCGAGCCGCCCGCGCCGAAGACGGCGGTCTGCCCGGATTGGACGGGGCGCCGCTCGGCGCCGACCGCGCCGCGGCCCGCGAGGACGTACGCGAGCCCGTTGAAGTCCTCGCGCCACGGCAGCGTGACCTCGGCGCCCGGCGCCAGGGTCGCGTGGACCATCGTGATCGGCGTGTGCGTGATGCCGGGGCCCTGGTGGCCGTCCAGCTCGCCCGCGATGACGCGCAGCAGGGCGCCGCCGTCGGAGGAGGTGAGCAGCTGGACCTGGCCGCCGCGGATGTCCTGGTAGCGCGGCGGCATCATCTTGTCCTTGGCCGGCAGGTTCACCCACAGCTGGAGGCCGTGGAAGAGGCCGCCCGACACCACGAGGTGCTCCGGCGGAGCCTCGATGTGCAGGAGGCCCGCGCCCGCGGTCATCCACTGGGTGTCGCCGTTGGTGATGGTGCCGCCGCCGCCGTTGGAGTCCTGGTGGTCGAAGACGCCGTCGATGATGTAGGTGACGGTCTCGAAGCCGCGGTGCGGGTGCCAGGGCGTGCCCTTCGGCTCCCCGGGCTGGTACTCCACCTCGCCCATCTGGTCCATCATGATGAACGGGTCAAGGTGGCGGTAGTGGATGCCGGCGAAGGCGCGCCGCACGGGGAAGCCCTCGCCTTCGAGGCCGGCGGGCGCGGTGGTGACGGCCAGCACCTTGCGGGCCGGCGCGTCGAGGGGCGCGGCGACGCGCGGCAGGGTGAGCGGGTTCTCGACGGTTACGGCAGGCATGCGGACCTCCAGGGCCGGTAGTGCATGGGTCCAGTTTAGTTGAAAGCTGAACTTCCTGCCTAGGGGAACGCCCTGCCAGCCGCCGCCATTCCCGCCCTGCCAGCCGCCGCCATTCCCGCCCTGCCAGCCGCCGCCATTCCCGCGCCGGCAGCCGCCGCCATTCCCGCGCCGGCACCGCACCGGGACCCGTGGCCGCAGACACCGTCGGCGACGCCGCCGGGAAGGGCGCCCGCCGCGAGCCGCACGGGCCGCACCACACCGGTCACCCCGACCGCGGGCGACCGCCACGGGACGGCGCGGGCTGCCGGGCTACGGGCGCTCCGGACGCAGCCCCGGCCGCACGGGCGGCGAAGGGCTGCCGGAGCCGTACGGGCCGTGCAGTCGGCGACCGGCCACCCGGAGGCGTACGGGCGCCGCGCATCCGCCGTGGACCGCCGCCCCGGCCGCCCTGGCCGGCGACCGCGCCGGGCCGTGCGGTCCGGAGACACCCCCCGCGTCCGCGCGGGCCGCGGCCGGGCTCGTGCCCCACCCGGCAGGAACGGCCCGGTGTGCGCGCACCGCGCGCCCGTCGGCGGCCCACCCGGACGAAAACCGGTGGGCCCGGTGGGAACGGTCCCGCTGTCAGCGGGCCGGCCGCGTGCGGAGCCGCCGCACGTCCCGTACGAGCGCGTACACAGCGCCGAGGAAGACCGAGGCTCCCCCCACGGGCCAGAGGACCGACGCCCCGGCGCGGTACTCACCGGCGGAGACAACGAGCAGCAGCCCCGCGGCAAGGACGCCGAAGGCCGAGATCCAGGCGCTGACGCGCTGGGCCAGGTGAGTCACCCGGACATCATGCACGGCGGGCCGGGGCCGTGGACGTGAGGCGAAGGAAGCGGCAGTCCTAGCCGTACATCCGGCGCATCGCGAAGTCGACCATCTCCTCCACGGCCTTCGCGTCCACCACGATCCGGTGCTCGCCCTCCATGTCGAGGACGAAGCCGTACCCGGTGGGCAGCAGGTCGAGCACCTCGGCACCGGTGATCACGAAGTACTTGGACTCCTTGCCCGCGTACCGCCTGAGCTGCTTCAGCGTGGAGAACATCGGGATGACCGGCTGCTGCGTGTTGTGCAGCGCGAGGAAGCCCGGGTTGTCGCCGCGCGGGCAGTACACCTTGGAGGTGGCGAAGATCTGCTGGAAGTCCTCGGACGAGAGCGACCCGGTCGTGAAGGCCCGCACCGCGTCCGCGAGCGACGGCGGCGACGGCTCCGGATACAGCGGCGGCTGCTGGCCGTACCCCTGCTGGTGCGGCGGGGCGTACTGCTGGGCACCCGGGTTCTGCTCGTAGCCGTACATGCACGCAAGGGTACTGAGTGCGCCGCCGCCCCCGTGACCGCGCCCGGGAATCCCGAAAAGCCTTTGCCCGCCGAGCCGTCGGCGCCGAAGCTCCCCGCATGACGACGATCGACGGCGCCCGGGTCGACCCGGCCCGCTGGCAGCGGGTGTACGAGAACGACTGCGCCGTACCGGCCGGCGCGGACCTGCCGGCCCTGGTGGACGAACTCGCCGGGGCCCTGCGCGACCCGGCCCCCGAGGTCCGCGACGGCTACCCGTACATGGTGCTGCGCACCTGGATCGAGCGGGACGTGGTCGACGGGCCGCTGCGGGTCCGGCTCGGCACCGTGATGGCCGACCGCTTCGAGGACCCCGAGGTCCAGGCCAGGGCCTTCGCACCGCTCGTCCTCGACATGATCGTCCGCCGGGGCGACCTCGATCCCGCCTGGACCGCCGCCTTCCGCCGCTGGTACCCGGCGGAGGAGGACCTGCGCGGCCACGACCCCGAGGTGGGCTGACTGCACGCCGTCGCCCACGGGGCGGACCTCCTCGGCGCGCTCGGCCTGCACCCCGAAGTGCCTCCCGCCGACATGCCGGCCCTCGCGGCGGCCCGCCTCCTGTCCCCCACGGACGAGCTCTTCGCGCAGCAGGAGGACGACCGCCTCGCCCAGGCCGTGGCCCGCTGCCTGACCCGCCCCGACCTCACCGAGGCGGAGGCCACCGGCTGGCTCGACCCCCTGGGCGCCCACTTCGCCGCGGGCCGGCCGCCCGGTGTGCCCACCACCCCCGCGCACACCTCCAACGCCCTGCGCACCCTGCGCATGCTGTACCTCCTGGCCGACCTCGGGGTCCGCCTCCACCGCGGCGGCCCCCGGGTGCCGCTCCACTACGCGGGGGCCGTCAAGCGCCGGCTGGCGGAGGTGCTGGAGCCCGCCTTCCAGGCGTACTAGGACCCCGCGGGCACGCGCACGGCGGTGAGCTGCCACCTGCCCGCGCACCCCACCGCACCGCCTCCCTGCGGCCGCGCACGCGCCACCCGCGCCCGGCCGGGTCCGGCGGTCCCGTCCCCGCGCGCACGAAGACGCCAGGTCCGGCCGGCCGCGCCGTCGCGAAGACCATGCGGGCCCCGCCCCTGCGGGCAGGAGACGGCGGGGCGGGGGGACACAACAGCATCCCTCCGACGCACCCGGCACGGGCGGGCCCGGCGGGCGAAGCCCCGGTTGAGCCGTCATCGAGCCGACCCTGCGACCGGGCCGCGCCCTCCCGCCCCGTCAGCCTCCGCAGCCCCGCAGCCGCGCGGCCAGGCCGTCGACGTAACTGCGGTGCACGGCGACCAGGTCGACCCGCTCGGGGTCCAGCAGCCACAGCAGGTGGACGCCCTCCAGGAACGCGGCCGTCTCCGCGGCCAGCACCTCCGGGTCCAGTCCGGCAGGGACGGAGCCGTCGGCCGCGGCCCGCGCGAACAGGGCGGACAGGTGCGCCCGCAGGACCCGGCCGCGGTCCCGGAACCACGTGTGCAGCGCCGAGCCCGGCTCCAGGTTCTCCGCGGTGAGCGTGGTGTGCAGGGCGGCCAGGTCCCGTTCCGTCGCGGCCGTGTGCTCGGCGTCCCGTACGAGCCAGTCAAGGGCCTCGTCCAGGGTCGGTTCCGCGCCCTCGGGCACGGACAGCCGCTCCAGGGCCCGCCGGTCGGCCTCCTCCAGGACGGCCTGGACGAGGCCGTCCTTGCTGCCGAAGTGGTGGATCACCGCGGACGGCGTGGCCCCGGCCCGCTCGGCGACGGCCGCCACGCCGGTGCCCCGCACCCCCTGCCGCGCGAACAACTCGATCGCGGCGTCGACCATGGCCCTGCGCCGCTCCACGCCCCGCTTCTGCACCTGCCCCTTGACCCCGGCCATGGGGATCAGGGTGCCCGGCGGGCGCCCCCGCGTCCAACCGGTTGCCCGGGACAAAGGAGGTGCGCGCACCGCACCGAGCCATTATCTTGAATGACCATGCAGGAAAATGAACTCGCGCACACCCCGCACCACGAGCGCACGGTGCACACGGACGGCCTGGAGCTGTGGGCGCAGGAGACCGGCGATCCGGACCACCCGGCAGTGCTGCTCGTCATGGGGGCGCAGGCGCAGGGGATCCAGTGGAACGACGGCTTCGTCAGGCGGCTCGCCGACGGCGGCTTCCGCGTCATCCGCTACGACCACCGCGACACCGGGCGGTCCTCCACGGTCGACTTCGCCGCCCGGCCGTACACGATCGCCGACCTGGCCTCCGACGCACTCGCCGTCCTCGACGCCTTCGGCGCGGACCGGGCCCATGTCGTGGGCGCCTCCCTCGGCGGGATCATCGCCCAGCTCCTCGCGGTCACGCACCCCGAGCGCGTACGGACCCTGACGAGCCTCTCGTCCCAGCCGCTCGGCACCGACACGGCCGCGGCCGTGCAGCGGGTCATGGCGGGGGAGGCGCCGCTGCCGGGCGAACTCCCGCCCCCCGCACCGGAACTGCTGGCCGCGCTCGTCTCGGCCCTCCCGCAGCCGGGCAGCGGCGTCGAGGGCTACCTCGCGGCGCGGCTCCCGCTGTGGAAGGTGCTGCACGGGCCGGCGCTGCCGTTCCCCGAGGAGGCGTACCGGGCGATGGAGCGCCGCGTGTACGAACGGGCCCGCGACCTGGGGGCGGCGGTCAACCACACCTTCGCCGGAGCGTCCGGCACGGACCGCTCCACCGCGGACCTGGCGTCGGTGAAGGCGCCCACGCTGGTCCTGCACGGCACTCAGGACCCGATGTTCCCGCCCGCCCACGCGGAGGCCACCGCCGCCGCGATCCCCGGCGCCCGCCTGGTGCTGGTCGAGGGCATGGGCCACACCCTGCCCCCGGAGCTGGACGACCGCCTGGCGGACGAGATCCTGCGGCACACGGCATCCCACGGCTGACGGTCCGTGCCCCGCCCGGCCACCGCCAGCGGTCGGCCACCGCCACGGCCGGGCGGTGCCGCGCCACGGGAGCACCCCGGGGCGCGCCCTCCCGAGCCGGGCCGGGTCGGGCCGCAGCGGCTCAGGCGGGGAGCGCCTCCCGCGCGGGCAGGGCGGCGACCACCTCGTCACCCTCGGTGGCGTCCGTCCGCCGGAAGCCGAGCGAGGAGTAGAGCCGGTCGGCGGCGGTGTTGTCCGTCTCGTACGACAGCCGGATCTCCGCGCAGTCCTCCCGTTCGGCCAGCCACGCCATGAGGGTCCGCACGGCGGCCCGGCCGGTGCCCTTGCCCTGCTCGGTCCCGTCGATCAGCAGCCCGCCGATCCAGTACGAGCCGTCATCGTCGTCCCGCGCCCACATCACGTGCCCGACGACGGCCTTGTCGGCGCACACCGCAAGCGAGGTCCACACCTGGCCGCGCATCGACAGCAGCAGGTAGCGCGCGGCCAGCGCCGGGGCGAACCGCCGCTGGTCGTCCAGCGGCGCCACGTCCGCGACGTCCCGCCAGTTGTCGTCGTCGATCCCGTGCAGGGTGATGCTCCGACCGGCGCGGTCCGCGATTCCGTATTCGATCATGCGGGGCAGGGTACGGACCGTACGGTCGTTCGGTCGAGTCCTTTCGCGGCTACCGCCGCCCCGCCTTGACGGCCGCGACGAACGGCGCCCAGGCCCACGCGGACACGGTGACCACGGGCCCGTCCGGCACCTTCGAGTCCCGCACGGGGACGAGGCCGACGAGGTCGTCGGCGACTTCGAGGCACTCGCCGCCGTTGGTGCTGTGACTGCTCTTGCGCCAGTGCGCGGCGCCGGGGAAGGCTTCGGCGACTTCTACGCAGTTGCCGCCGGACGTGTTGCTGTAGCTGCTCTTGCGCCAGCGGGCGGCGCCAGGGAAGGCTTCGGCGACTTCCAGGCACTCCCCGCCGCCGCTGCTGTAGCTGCTGCTACGCCAGTGAGCCCCGCTGAACCAGTCCTGGTCGCTTGCCATTTCGGTAGTCCTCAGCCGCTTGCTCGATCAGGGCGAGGGACGCCTCTGGTGCCAAAGCGGCGGCCCTAAGCCGATCGTATGCCTTGCGGTATCGCTTCACGAGGCCAGGGATCGTCCACGATCTGGCCGTGATAAGGGCCTTCCGTATAGACCAGGGTCGGTTCGTCGTCGAACTCCAGGAACATGAGCGGCAACTGCAAGAGGGACCGCGTCCCGACGTTCCACGGCAGTACCTGCGGAACGATGCGCCCCTCCTTGGCCAAGGCCGCAACGTGCTCCAGTTGTACGGCCATCTCCACGGGCGAAAGGAGGGGTTGGAAGATCAACGACTCGTGGAGAACAGCCCAGTACTCCGGGCGCTCTGGGGAGTCAAAGAGACTGGCCCGCGCGAGACGCGCTTGGAGCTTGGCTTCGGCTGCATCGGGCTGGTCGAACGGATCGGTGGCCCGGTTGGCGGCCCGACCGTACGCCTCCGTTTGGAGCAGGCCCGGGATGAGGGCGTTGGCCCACACGTCGATGGCTTGCGCCCGCGTCTCCGCCTCCGCGATCGGCGCGAAGTACGACGCGTGCGCACCCTGCCTCGCCCGCCGCACATCCTCACAGCACAGCTCGAAGTACCCGTCCGTCCCGAGCGTCCGGTCCACGTGCCGGGCCAGGTCGACCGGCATGCGCCGCTGCCCGCGTTCGATCTCGCTGAGGTAGGACGTCCCGTAGAAGCTGCCTTCCACGAGCTGGGCCATGGAAAGGCCCGCCTTCTCCCGCTGGAACCTCAACTCCTTGCCGTAGAAGCACGGGACGCTCTGCGACCCGTCGATGTCCTTGCGCTTCCTCTGACCCACAGGTGACCGCCTTCCACACCTCGCGCCGAGGCGCCCAGACCCCTTCCACGCTACGCCGGTTCGGCACCACTGTGTGACCAGTCGTCCGTCACACCGCGCACAGAAAGGTGACACCGCTCATGCACATGCCGCTGGAGCTCGACAAGGAGGCGCGGGACTGCGTCGACCGGCTCAAGATCGTGCTGGGGTCGCACGGGATCACGCTGCCGAGCCTCGGCCGGGACTTCGGGACGCCGCCGCTGGTCATGCTCGGAACTGCAACCTCGCGACGGCCCGCGCCCTGCTGGAGGTGCTCCAGGTGAGCCCGGGGCGGGCCCCGCCAGCCGCGCGTTAGCGGGGGCGTGCGGCCCCCGCCCGTCCGCGGGGGGCCCGCACGCCGCCGCCGGTCACACCTCGACGGGATAGAGCAGCAGGAGCACGGCCGCCCCCGCCAGGGTCAGCACGCTCAGGCCGAAGAGCAGCATCCGGGCGAGCCGGGAGCGGGCGCGGCCGGCCAGGGACGAGAAGAACAGCACCAGGGCGAAGAGGACCGCGGTCAGGACGTAGTTGTCGGAGCGCTGGTTCGCCTGCCGGGCCCTCTCCGACAGGCGCTGGGCCTCGTCCAGGCGCCGCAGCGCGTCCTCCTCGGCGGAGAGCCGGTACTCGGGCATGGCGAAGGGGGTCACCGGGGCCGCGGGGTCGGACAGCGGCCGGGTCCGCAGCCAGGCGGTCACGGCGGGCTTGAACTCGCTGCGGAAGCGGGTGAAGAGCAGGCCGGAGACGGTGTCCGGGTCCGGCCGGTACGTGCCCTCCGGCCGCTGCGACGGGTCGGCGAGGATCTCCTCGTTCAGCGCGGTGAGCCACTGCGTGAACATGATCACGTCGATGGTGAGGAACTGGCCCGCCTCCGTGGAGCGGCGGGTGGACTCGGTGCGCGCCGCCGCGGCGGAGGCGTAGGAGTTCGCCTGCACGCCGCTCCACTTCGCGCTCTGGAAGCCGGCCCACGCCGTGCCGACGGCGGCCAGCGCGAGCAGCACGGCCAGAGTGAACTCGAACCAGTCGCCGCCCTCCCACCAGGAGGCCGACCCGCGCCCCGCGCCGGCGTCCGGTTCCGGCTCGGGTTCGGGCTCGGCGGGCTCTCGTCCGGCGCGCATGGCGCCACCGTAGGCACAGGGGGGAGGCGCCCGCCGCCGGGGCGCGCCCGATCGGTGGCGCCCGGGACGACCCGCCCCGCCCGGCTCGTCCGGTTTGAGACAGGTCACAGATTCGGCGCCAGGGGTTGCCCTTATTACCGACGGGTAGCATCATCGTAGCTACTACCTGGTAGATGCACGAGGAACCTGCCTCCCGATCCCTTACGGAGCCGTTCGCCATGGGGCACTACAAGTCGAATCTCCGCGACATCGAGTTCAACCTCTTCGAGGTCCTCGGCCGCGACAAGGTGTACGGCACCGGTCCGTTCGAGGAGATGGACGTCGACACGGCCAAGAGCGTCCTCGACGAGCTGTGCCGTCTCGCCGAGAACGAGTTCGCCGAGTCCTTCGCCGACGCGGACCGCAACCCGCCGGTCTTCGACCCGGAGACCAACACCGCGCCGGTCCCGGCCTCCTTCAAGAAGTCCTACAAGGCCTTCATGGACTCCGAGTACTGGCGTCTGGGCCTGCCCGAGGAGATCGGCGGCACCACCTCGCCGCGCTCGCTCATCTGGGCGTACGCGGAGCTGATCCTCGGCTCCAACCCGGCCGTGTGGATGTACTCCTCCGGCCCCGCCTTCGCGGGCATCCTCTTCGAGGAGGGCAACGAGGCGCAGAAGAAGGTCGCCGAGATCGCCGTCGAGAAGCGCTGGGGCTCCACCATGGTGCTCACCGAGCCGGACGCCGGCTCGGACGTCGGCGCGGGCCGCACCAAGGCGATCCAGCAGGAGGACGGCTCCTGGCACATCGAGGGCGTGAAGCGCTTCATCACGTCCGGTGAGCACGACATGGAGGAGAACATCCTCCACTACGTCCTCGCCCGCCCCGAGGGTGCCGGTCCGGGCACCAAGGGCCTGTCGCTCTTCCTCGTCCCGAAGTACGAGTTC
The DNA here is from genome assembly GCF_001865245.1 of Streptomyces sp. CC53. Lineage (GTDB taxonomy): Bacteria > Actinomycetota > Actinomycetes > Streptomycetales > Streptomycetaceae > Streptomyces. The sequence continues at coordinate 57,779 of NZ_MKXB01000145.1, forward strand.
GACTGGGAGACCGGCGAGCTGGGCGCCCGCAACGGCGTCTACGCCACGAACGTCGAGCACAAGATGGGCCTCAAGGCGTCCAACACGTGCGAGATGACCTTCGGCGACCAGCACCCCGCCAAGGGCTGGCTGATCGGCGACAAGCACGACGGCATCCGCCAGATGTTCCGCATCATCGAGTTCGCCCGCATGATGGTCGGCACGAAGGCCATCGCCACCCTGTCGACGGGCTACCTCAACGCGCTGGAGTACGCCAAGGAGCGCGTCCAGGGCACCGACCTGGCGAACTTCATGGACAAGACCGCGCCGAAGGTCACCATCACGCACCACCCGGACGTGCGCCGCTCCCTCATGACGCAGAAGGCGTACGCGGAGGGCATGCGCGCCCTCGTGCTGTACACGGCCGCCGTCCAGGACGCGATCCAGGAGAAGGAGGCCGCGGGCGAGGACGCCAAGGCACTGCACGGCCTGAACGACCTGCTGCTCCCCATCGTCAAGGGCTACGGCTCCGAGAAGTCGTACGAGCAGCTCGCCCAGTCCCTCCAGACCTTCGGCGGCTCCGGGTACCTCCAGGAGTACCCGATCGAGCAGTACATCCGCGACGCCAAGATCGACACCCTCTACGAGGGCACCACGGCCATCCAGGGCCAGGACTTCTTCTTCCGGAAGATCGTCCGCGACCAGGGCGCCTCGCTGAACACGCTGGCCGAGGAGATCAAGAAGTTCCTCGCGCTCGGCGCCGGCGGCGACGAGCTGGCCCCGGCCCGCGACGCGCTCGCCAAGGCGGCCGTCGACCTGGAGGGCATCGTCGGCACGATGCTGACGCACCTCACCGCCACCGGCGAGGACGTCAAGAACATCTACAAGGTGGGCCTCAACACCACCCGCCTGCTGATGGCGTCCGGTGACGTCGTCGTCGGCTACCTGCTGCTGCGCGGTGCCGCCGTCGCCGCCGAGAAGCTGGCCGCGGGCGCACCCGCCAAGGACGTCGCCTTCTACCAGGGCAAGATCGCGGCCGCGAAGTTCTTCGCGGCCAACGTCCTGCCCGGCGTCGCCACCGAGCGCCTCATCGCGGAGGGCGTCGACAACTCCCTGATGGAGCTGGACGAGTCCGCGTTCTGACCGGCCGCGTCGGCTGACCGGCCGCATCGACTGGTCGGCCGCATCGGCTGAGGTCATGACGGCCCGCTGACCGGTCGAGCGGCTCTCCGGTCAGCGAGCGGGCAGCTCGGCACAGGGCATGACGGCCCGCTTCCCCGGAAGGTCCGATCCGGGGAAGCGGGCCGTTGCCGTGCCCGCCGTCCGCACCGGGACGCGGCCGCCGGTCCTGCCCGGCCACCCGCCCCGGGCACACGTCGAAGTGGCTCACTCGCCCACCCGCCCCGGGCACACGTCGAAGTGGCTCACCCGGCACGTGTCCGACGGCATGGCGCGCCGCAGGTTCACCGCCGTGCCGTCCCCCGCGATGTACCAGCGCTTGCCGTTGGGCACCCCGGCCGCCGGGCGCACGCCCGGCTCCATCGCCACCCACCGGTCACCCGTCGTCCGGTGCCAGCGCGCCCGGCCGCCGCACTGCCGGCAGATCATCAGGGAACCGGACCGGGGCGCCGGCACCCGTGCCCTCACCCGCGCCGGGGACGCCCCGCCGGAACGCGTCGCGGACGACGCCCGCAGCGCCGCCGCCGTCACCGGCAGCAGGTCCCCCAGCCGCACCGGGTCCCGGTCGTCCGGCGCACCCGCACCGGTCCTCGCGCACAGCGCGCACATCGGTATCGCGAACACGGCGCTCCACTCCGCACCCGGCGCCTCGCACACCGCGCAGCACAGGGCGGGCGCAGGTGCGGCCGCCGCGGTCGCCGCCGCACTCGTCATCGTCGTCACCGTGCACCTCCGGACTCGCGTCGATCAACGGTGGGTCGTCACCACCGATACTGACAGCCACCACTGACAACGCCCGGTTCGCGAACCCCTGCGACCCCGCCGGGGCCCGCCCGTATGGTGTGGGCATGAGCAGTTCACCCGCCCGCTTCGACCGCGGCCACACCGACGACCTGATGACCTTCCTGGCGGCCTCCCCGTCCCCGTACCACGCCGTCGCGACCGCCGCCGAACGGCTGGAGAAGGCGGGCTTCCGGCAGGTCGAGGAGACCGCCGAGTGGGACGGGACGACCGGCGGCAAGTACGTGCTGCGGGGCGGCGCCATCGTCGCCTGGTACGTCCCCGAGGGCGCCAAGGCCCACACCCCGTTCCGCATCGTCGGCGCCCACACCGACTCGCCGAACCTGCGGGTCAAGCCGCGCCCCGACAGCGGCGGGCACGGCTGGCGCCAGGTCGCCGTCGAGATCTACGGCGGCCCGCTGCTGAACTCCTGGCTCGACCGCGACCTCGGCCTCGCCGGACGCCTCACCCTGCGCGACGGCACCTCGCGCCTCGTCAACGTCGACCGGCCGCTGCTTCGCGTGCCGCAGCTCGCCATCCACCTCGACCGGCAGGTCAACGAGGGCCTGAAGCTGAACCGGCAGCGCCACATGCAGCCGATCTGGGGCCTCGGCGACGACGTCCGCGAAGGCGACCTGATGCGGTTCCTCGCCGAGGAGGAGGGCATCGACGCGTCCTCCGTCGTCGGCTGGGACCTCATGGTCCACTCCGTCGAACCGCCCGCCTACCTGGGCCGCGACCGGGAACTGCTCGCCGCGCCCCGCCTCGACAACCTGCTGTCCGTGCACGCCTGCACCGCCGCGCTCGCCGCCGTCGCCACCGCGCGCACCGAGCCGGCGTACATCCCCGTCATGGCCGCGTTCGACCACGAGGAGAACGGCTCCGAGTCCGACACCGGGGCGCAGGGCCCGATGCTCGGCGGCGTGCTGGAACGTTCCGTGTTCGCCCGCGGCGGCAGCTACGAGGACCGGGCCCGCGCTTTCGCCGGCACGGTGTGCCTGTCCTCCGACGTGGGCCACGCCGTCCACCCCAACTACTCCGAGCGCCACGACCCCACGCACCACCCGCGCCCCAACGGCGGCCCCATCCTCAAGGTGAACGTCAACCAGCGGTACGCCACCGACGGCGGCGGCCAGGCCGTGTTCGCGGCGGCCTGCGAAGCAGCGGGCGTGCCGTGGCAGGCGTTCGTCTCCAACAACGACCTGCCGTGCGGCACCACCATCGGCCCGATCACCGCCGCCCGCCACGGCATCCGCACCGTCGATATCGGCGTCGCCTGCCTGTCGATGCACAGCGCCCGCGAACTGTGCGGCGCGGACGACCCGTACCTGCTCGCGAACGCCCTCGTCGCCTTCCTCAAGTAACGCGGTCCGCCCAGGCGTTGGATGCGCCTACCCGGGTACCGGTACGTCCTCGGACTTCCGTGAACACGGATGAAAGGGAGGCGAACGATGGGCCTGGGCGGATGCCTGCTGCTCCTCGCCGGCGGTGCGATCCTCACCTTCGCGACCGACTGGGAGGTCAGCGGCTTCAACGTGGACGTGGCGGGACTCATCATGATGGCCGTGGGGCTCATCGGGGTCGCCGCCTACACCAGCATCGCCCGGCGCCGCAGGGCGCTGGTGCAACCGATGGCGGCCACCGTCACGGACCCGGCCCACGAGGTCCGCGACGGCACCCGCGACCCGCTCGTCTGACGGCCGCCACGGGGCATCCGGCCGGCCGTGCCCACAGGCGACACTGACCTCATGACCGTTGACCCGGACGCCCTGCACAGCAGTTGGGACCGCACCCGCAGACACCTGGCGGCGGCGCGAACCCATCTGGCGAGCCTGCCGGGCGTCGACCTCTCGGCGCCCGCCGAGTTCCTGGAGTACAACGAGCTGGGACTCGCCTTCGACAGTCTGGTCGATCTCGCAGTGGATCTCGATCTGCCACTCGCCTTCTGGCAGCACATGGACCGAGCGGCCCGTGAGATGCGGCTCTACAGCGATGCGCTGCACAAGCCGCATCTCACGGCTGCCGACCACTGCCTCCGCCGCCTCGCGGCCGCCTCCGAGCCGGAATGAGGGCAAGGGGCCCCTGTCGAGGGGAAGGCGTCCGGTATTCGTCAGCCTGACGTGAAGAGGGGGCGAACCCGGCTCCTGTCAGCCGCCGCTCTGCGATGCTGGAGGCCGATCGAGAGGGGCCGCAGCGATGCAGTGGAAGATCCACGGGGAACGTCCGATCTACGAGAACAGCTGGGTGAACCTGTGGCTCACCGACGTCGAGACGCCGGACGGGAACCGCTGGGAGCACCACGTCGTGAAGCTCCGCCACCTGGCAGTGGCCACCGTCATCAACGAGCGGCGTGAGGTCCTGATGATGTGGCGCCACCGCTTCATCACGGACGCGTGGGCATGGGAGCTGCCCATGGGCCTGGTCGAGGAGGGGGAGACGCCGGCCGAGGCGGCAGCCCGTGAGGTGTTGGAGGAGACCGGCTGGCGGCCCGGGCCGATCACGCCGCTGATCTACGCCGAGCCGGCGAATGGCATCACTGACTCCCAGCACCACATCTTCCGGGCCGACGGGGCGACGTACGAAGGACCGCCGACCGAGAAGAACGAGTCGGACCGGATCGAGTGGATCCCGCTGACCGACGTGCGGGCCATGATCGACCGGCGCGAGATCGTCAGCAGCGGCTCCCTCGTCGGGTTGCTCTACCTCCTCATGGACGAGGCGATCCGCTGACCTGGCGGGGCAGCACTTCCCGGAGCCCGAGGAAGGCCGGCCCGCCTCGGACCGGCGCCGCCCCGCCGCCAGGCGCGTAGCTCCAGGCGGGCGGGGCCGGCCGGGATCGAACCGGCGTCCTCGCGATTTTGGAGACCGCGCGCGACCACCTCTGCGCTACGGCCCCGCCCTCGCCCGGCATCGTACCGGCGGCCCTCCCGCGGTCGGCTAGGCGTCAAGTCCCGCCAGGATGAGGGGAAGACGCGCCGCGCCACCTGCCTCGACCTTCACCGGGACGCCCCAGTCCTGCTGGTGCACGTGGCAGGCCGGGTACTCGTTGTCCGGGTCGTCGTCGCAGGACGCCGCCATCGCCGAGACGTGCAGCACGCCCTCGGTGACCTCCGGGTTCAGCATCAGCTCACGCGACAGGTCCGTGCCCGTGCCCGCTCCCGCGGTGAGCAGCTCCGGGGGCGTCGAGGACACCAGCAGCCGGGTCGAGGGACCGTACCGCTCGTCGAGCTTCTGTCCGGCCGGGGCGCGGAAGACGACCTCCAGGGACAGCGTGCCGGGCGCGACCGTGGTGGCCTCCCGCCGGGTGCGGTGCGCGACCGCCTCCACCTTCAGGGCCTCCTCGGGCAGCCGCAGCCGCGTCAGCCGGTGCCGGGCCGACTCCACGACCACGATGTCCTCGCCGACGAGCACCGCGTCACTCGGCTCCCGCAGGTCCGTGGCGACGGTCGTGACCTCGCCGCTCGCCGGGTCGAAGCGGCGCAGCGCGTGGTTGTACGTGTCGCACACCGCGACCGAACCGTCCGGCAGGGCGGTGACGCCCAGCGGGTGCTGGAGCAGCGCCTGGTCGGCGGCGCCGTCGCGGTGCCCGAAGTCGAACAGGCCCGTGCCGACCGCGGTGCGGACGGTGCCGTCCGGGTCGACCCAGCGCAGTGCGCTCGTCTCGGAGTCCGCGACCCACAGGCGGTCCGGGGTGGCGGCGAGCCCCGACGGCTGCGCGAACCACGCCTCGGCGGCCGGCCCGTCGACCAGGCCCTCGTTGGTGGTGCCCGCGGCGGCCTCCACCGTGCCGGTCTCCGGGTCGTACGTCCACAGCTGGTGGACGCCCGCCATGGCGATCCACACCTTCCCCTGCCACCAGGCCACGTCCCACGGCGACGAGAGCGCCACCTCGCGCGCCTGCCCCCGGGTCGGGGAGCCCTGCATCCACTGGGCGCCGGTGCCCGCGACCGTGGCCGTCTCCCCGGTGGCCGGGTCCCAGACCCGCAGCGCGTGGCTGACGGTGTCCGCGACCACGACCCGGCCGTCCGGCAGGGCGCACAGCCCCTGCGGCTCGCTGAAGCGTGCCTGGTCCGCGGGCCCGTCGGCGAGGCCCCGCTCACCGCTGCCGATCCGCCGCACGACGGTCTCGCCGTCCGGCTGGAGCTCCACCAGCTGATGGCGGGTCGTGTCGGAGACCAGAAGATGGCCCGACTCCAGCACCAGTGCCTTGCCGGGGAAGCGCAGGTGGGTCGCCACCGGCTCCGGCGGCACGTACGGGCCGTCGCCGCGCCGCAGGGTGCCCTTGGCCTCGTGCTCGGCCTCCAGCTCCGCGACCAGCTCGGCCAGCGCGTGGGCGTGGCCCTCACCGGCGTGCTGGGCGACGACGTACCCCTCCGGGTCGATCACGACGAGCGTCGGCCAGGCCCGCACGGCGTACTGCTTCCACGTGGTGAGCTCCGGATCGTCCAGCACGGGGTGCTCGACGCCGTACCGCTCGACCGCGTCGACGACGGCCTGGTGGTCGGCCTCGTGCACGAACTTCGGCGAGTGGACGCCGACGATGACCACCGTGTCCCGGTGCTTCTCCTCCAGCTCCCGCAGCTCGTCGAGGACGTGCAGGCAGTTGATGCAGCAGAAGGTCCAGAAATCCAGGATCAGTATGCGGCCTCGGAAGTCGGCGAGCTTCAGGTCCTTCCCGCCGGTGTTGAGCCAGCCGCCCTTGCCGATCAGCTCGGGAGCGCGGACTCGGGCACGGCGGTGGGCGGGCGCGGGGGTGGGCGCCGGGGCGGCATCGTTCATGGTTCAAGCTTGCCATTGGCCCATGAACACCGGATCACGGCCGTGCGACGCCGTTGCCCCAGCGGCTGTCCTGATGAGTGCCTGTCGAGGGCTTTCGTCGGTTCAGACCAGTCCCCCTGCCCTAGCCTCCTTGGATGCCCCGGACGAAGAGGGTGCCTGTGCGGCGACTCCCCAGGGGCGGGGCAAGCACGGACGCTGACACGTCCACGAAGCCGTGTTCCTTGAGAATCAGCGCCCACACATCGGGGTCGTAGTCCCACCGCTTGACGACAGCGGGGTCTTCTTCGGGCCCGCGCGGGATGTATGACGCCTGGCAGCCGTAGCACCCCTCGACCGGGGGCCGCTGGGAGAAGGCGAAGACACCACCCGGCTTGAGGCTCGCGTGAACGATCGGCAGCAGGAGGCCGGGGGCGGTGAACCAGGCAGCGCCGAACACGCTGTACACCGCATCGAAGATCGTGAACGTGTCTCCGAGGTAGGTGAGGGCGTCGGCCTGGTGGAGTTCCATCCCGTCCACGTCCGGCCACCGCTCGCGCGCCTTGTCGAGCTGCTTGGCGGAGAGGTCGATCCCGACGGACTTCATGCCGAGCGTTGCGAGATGAGCGGCGTTCCCTCCAGACCCGCAGCCGAGGTCGAGTGCACTGTCTCCCGGGTTCAGCTGGAGCACATCGGCCCTGGGGCCGTGGTCCGGGTACTGGGTCCAGTTGAACCACGTGGTCTCGCCCTCGGCGTTGGTCTTCCGACGCTGGGGCTTGCTCTGCGAGTACGTGTCCCATGCGGTGCTGCGAGCGTCAGTCACTACCTGTCCGTTCTCGTTCGCGGCGACAGCCGCCCGGCACGATACCGGGCGGCTGAAGCTCTGGTGGGTCGGTCGCTCCGCTTGCGCCGGAGCTACTTGGCGACGGGGCTGTCGGAGCAGCCCGCGTAGCTCTGGGTGCAGTCGGCCGCGCCGTCGATCGGCCAGAACTCCGGGTCCACGTCGAAGCCGGCCGATCGGATCATCTCGGCCGTCCGACGCATCGCGGCCCGGCCCTCGGCCGGGTTGTGGCCGCTGTTGCGGTCGGGGACGTGATGGATGAACCCGCAGCCGAGCGCGTCGCAGAACTCGGCGTAGTGCTTGGTGTGGAGCACGAGCGCATGCCAGAAGAGGCCCACGCGGAGGCTGGGCGTGGCCCTCTCCGTGGTGTTCGCGGCGACGGCGAGGAAGGCCGCCACCTGGTTGACGCCGCGCTCGCCCTGATCGTCGGTCATCTCCGGCCAGGAGTCCTCGCGGACCATGGTGATGAGGTCGGCCCTCAGTTCCGGAGTGATGAGGTCGTACACGGTCTTCGTCGTGTCGGTGATCGCCACGTCTGTGCCTTCCTGGTCTGTGAGGAGCATCCGGGGCAACCTGCAGGGGGCCAGGCGGCAGAGGACATGGGGGTCAACGGCTTCTCGGCGCTGCTGCTGGGGGTAGATCACCTCAGAGCCGAACGTCTGGCCGGAATCGCGAGAGACCCGCACGGTCATGGTCATGGTTTGCCTTCCGCTGCCCGGTCCGGTTGGTGAACCGATGTTCCCGCCGCCGGTCGGTCGGGACGACGACGCTTCGGGCGTCGCCTGGGCGTCACTCAGTGGGGTGTCAATGACGCCCCCTAGGGCGTCAAACCGGTGTCATTGCATGGCTGTTCGGTCTAGCTTTGACGTCATGACGACGACCTCCGTGGTGCCGAATGATGTGCTGCGGGCCGTGCGTATCGGCCTGCGCTTGAGCCAAGACGACTTCGCCAAGGCGCTCCGCCGGGCAGGTGCGGAACTGGGGGAGCCGAACGAGGCTTCCAAGCGGCTGGTGCAGCGCTGGGAGTCCGGCACGAGCAAGACGCCTCGGGGTGTTTACGCCAGGGCCTTAGAACGGGTCACTGGTCGTCCGATCGAGGCGCTGGGGTTCGCCCTGCCGGTGCCGACGGCACGAGTCCAGGCCGACGGGAAGGGAGGACATGACATGGAGACCGCTGCAACCGGTGTCGCATCTGCCGCTGCAGGCGTGCAGCCCGCCGCGCAGACGGGTGAGGAGACGTTTTCGGGGGTGTGGCTCAGCCGCTACGAGTTCTTCTCTTCGAGCCGGGACGACTCGTACGAGGGCAAGCACTGCGTAGTGATCGTCCAGCATGGGAACCGGCTGACCGTTCAGAGCCTGCCCGGGGCGAGCAGCAACCCGGACAGCCCGCTCACGATGGACCTGACCGTTGATCGCAACGTGGTCACCGGTACGTGGGTCGAGCAGACTGCCGCAGACGGCTACTACAGCGGGGCCCGCTACCACGGGGCCATCCAACTCCTGGTGGAGCCGACCGGACGGCGCATGGCCGGAAAGTGGGTCGGCTTCGGCAAGGACTTCGACGTGAACACCGGCCCCTGGGAACTGCGGCTGGTGGACCGGTCCACGAGCAAGGCGACGCTGGAGAGGTACAGCCAGCCGCCGGAATGACGCGTCAGACATGCCAAGAGGCAGCCCCGAGCAAGTGCCCCGTCCCGCGACAGGGGAACAACGCTGTCGGGCAGGTTCGCGCTGTCTGGGCAACCCCTCAGCCCCTGGCCATTCTCCGATGCACCGTGTCCGGTGGGCGTATCCCGACGGGGTACCTGATGAGACGGAGCTCCCACACCCACCGTCCCGATCCGGGGCGACGAGGACGGGGGCTCATGGTGTGCCACCGCCCGCCCGGTGGTTCCGTGGGGCCTTCGGCGGGCTTCGCAGGGCGTCAACTGTGTCGCTCTCGCGTCTTCGGCGGTCGATATGTGCTGGTCAGAGCCACGATGGGCCCGAAAAACGGCGTCACACCCAGCGTGCGTCTTCCGAACTGTGGCCGGCGTCGGGATGGCGACCACCGCGCAACTTCACGCCGGCCCTCGGGCGGCCCCAGTGACGAAGTGACGGAATGACGTTTGGTTCCGTTCCGTCCATAGCGACTCAGGACATCTCTTAAGGAGGTAATGGACTTCGATCGTCATTTCAGATGGTCCGTCCGTTGCGCTCCGCCCACGCCCGGCAGTCGGCTTCCTGGCGATCGATCGCGGTCTTGCCCTCCCGGTCCAGTGACAGGCGCGAGTACGGGTCAGCTGCGGTGTGTTGGTGCACGTGTCCCACGCCAGCGAGGAGTGCTCATGTTGGTTCAGGAAATCCAGAAATTCACGACAACGCCAACGCACTTACCTCGTGAGTCCGCGAGCGTCAGACTCCACCCACCCGTGTTGAGCCAGCCACCCTTGACGATCAGCTAGGGAGCACGGGCGCGGGCACGCCCGGGCGCGGGCGCGGGGGTGGGCGCCGGGGCGGCATCGTTCATGGTTCAAGCTTGCCATCCGGCTCCGGCGGCAACCTTCCCGCCGTCGGCGGCGACCGTTCCGTGGACCATCCACCCCTCCACGGAACGGAAACGACACGTGAGCGAGACACGCGGAAGAGCGCGGCACCGCCGGCGCAGGACGGCCCTCACCGCGGGCCTGCCGCCGGCGCTGGCCGCCGCCGGGGCCCTTGCGTACGGCACGGCCTTCGGGGTGTTCGGCGACGACGCGCAGGAGCGGGCGGCGGCCGCCGTCCCGGTGTGGGCGCAGGAGGCGGCCGACGGGTTCGCGAAGGACTCCACGTACGTGACGGTGTCCTGGAACCGGATGAGCCACAACAACAAGGCGTTCGGCATCGGCTGAACCCCCAACGTGGTCACCGACATCACGGTCCACCACAACTGGATCCGCGAGACCGAGCAGCGCAATCCGTCCACCGACAACGCCGCCCACGCGCACCTCTACAACAACTACCTCCAGGACGAGCCGGGCACCGCCGTCACGTCGTCCTACGGCAACTACGCGCGCGGCCGCACCCGGATGGTGCTGGAGAACAGCTACTTCCAGGGCATGCGGAACCCCGTCATCAAGGACGCCACCGCCTCCCTCGTGCAGCGCGGCAACGTCTTCTCCGGCACCACCGGCCGCAACGAGTCCGGCGGCACCGCGTTCGACCCCCGGGCCTTCTACCCGTACACGCTCGACCCGGCCGCCGACGTCCCCGCGCGGGTCAAGGGCGGCGCCGGGCCGCGCTCCTCCCTCGGGACGGCCGGGAGGGCCCCGGCCGCCGCTACCGTGCTCACCGTCGCGAAGGACGGCAGCGGGCAGTACGCCACCGTGCAGGCCGCCGTGGACGCCGTCCCGGCCGGCAACACGTCCCGCGTGGTCATCCGGGTCGCCGCCCGGCACGTACCGGGAGACGGTGAGGGTGCCGGCGAACAAACCGCGCGTCACCATCGAGGGCACCGGGGCCGGCCGCAAGGACACCGTCATCGTGTACGGGAACGCCGCGGGCACGCCGAAGCCGGACGGCTCCGGCACGTACGGCACCAGCGGCAGCGCGACCGTCTCCGTCGAGGCGGACGGCTTCCAGGCACGCAACCTGACCGTGTCCAACGACTTCGACGAGGCCCGCAACCAGCACGTCCGCGGCCACCAGGCGGTGGCCCTGCGCACCGCCGCGGACCGGGTGCTGCTCGACGGCGTCATCGTCAGCGGCGACCAGGACACGCTGCTGCTGGACACCGCGTCCAAGGACCGGCTCGGCCGGGTCTACATGACGAACTCGTACGTCGTCGGGAACGTCGACTTCATCTTCGGCCGGGCCACCGCGGTGATCGACAAGTCGGTGATCACCCTGAAGAAGCGCTGGGACGGATCGTCCGGCGGCTACGTCACGGCGCCCAGCACCCCGGCCGGCCGCAAGGGCCTGCTGATCAGCCGGTCCGTGGTCGACGGCGACGTCGCCGACGGCACCTTCCACCTGGGGCGGCCCTGGCACGCGGGCGGTGACGCGTCCCTGGACCCGCAGACCACCGTCCGGGACACCCGGCTGAGCGCCGCGGTCAAGGCGAAGCCGTGGACGGACATGAGCGGCTTCTCCTGGAAGGACGACCGCTTCGCCGAGTACCGGAACACCGGGCCCGGCGCCGGGCCCGCGAGCGGCGACCGGCCGCATCTGACGGACGCGCAGGCCGCCGGCCAGGAGGTGTCCGACTGGCTCGCGGGCTGGAAGCCCGGTTCCTGACCCCCGCCGCCGCACCGGGCAGGCCGGGCAGCCGGAAAGCCGGGCCCGTCCGCCTTCCGGCCCCGCGCGGCGGACGCGTACGCGCGCGGAGGAGGGGCGCTGCGGTTCTCGGCGCTCGGACGGGGCCACGGCCCGGGTGAGGCGGCAGCCGCGGGTGCGTGCGGGCGGTCACCCGGCGCGTGGGCCTGCCACGGCCCCGGTCCGGTGCGGCGGCAGCCGCTACGCGCGCGCGGGCGGTGGCGTCCCCAGCACCCGGTCCTTGAGGGCGGGGAACTGCTCGCGCGTCACCGCCACCTTGCCCGGGTCCAGCTCCACCGTCAGGGTCTCCTCGCCGGGGCCCGCCTCGGCGAGGACCTCGCCCCAGGGGTCGACGGCGATGCTGTGCCCGGCCTGCTCCACGCCCGCGTGCGTACCGGCCGTCCCGCACGCCAGCACGTACGCCTGGTTCTCGACGGCGCGCGCCCGCGCGAGCAGCGTCCAGTGCGCCCGGCGCCGCGCCGGCCACCCCGCGGGGACCACGAAGGCCCGCGCGCCGGCGTCGACGAGGCCCCGGAACAGCTCGGGGAAGCGCAGGTCGTAGCAGGTCGCCACACCGAACGGCAGCAGCGGGTGAGGCACCGTCACCAGGTTCTGACCCGCCGCCATCAGCACCGCTTCGCCCTGGTCGAAGCCGAAGCGGTGGATCTTCCGGTAGGAGCTGACCAGCTCACCGTCGGGGCCGAAGACCAGGGACGTGTTGTACAGGGCGCCGCCGGGGGCGCGTTCCACGATCGACCCGGCGTGCAGCCACAGGCCCGCGTCCTGCGCGGCCTGCGCCATCACCTCGTACGTGGGTCCCCGGAGCGGCTCGGCCTCCGCGGCGAACGACTCGTACGCGAAAGCGCCCACCGGCCACAGTTCCGGAAGCACCACGAGGTCCGCGCCGCGCTGATCGCGCACGAGGTCCGCGGCGCGGGCCCGACGGGCCGCTACCGACTCGTCCGGTTTGACCGCGATCTGGAGAAGCGAGGCGCGCACACTACCACCGTCCTGGCGTTGGAGCCGTCAATACGGGCCTACGATCGTCACACGAAAGCACTGCCGAGGTGCCTGCGAGGAGCGTACTGTTCTCTCCCGGGGGCCAGCCCCCGGGCCGCCCCCCGCCAGGCGCCACAGCGCCAAGTCCGCGTTCCGAGCCGCACGCCGCAAGCCGCACGAGGGGTCCCGTGACCGTCCATCCCAGCCTCCAGACTTACGCCGACGCCTGGACCCACTCCATCGAAGCGATAGCCGAGCTGGTGCAACCGCTCGTGGAGGGGGAGTGGAATCGCGCCACCCCGTGCCCCGGCTGGTCGGTCCGTGACATCGTCTCCCATGTCATCGGCATGGAGTGCGAAATGCTGGGCGACCCGCGGCCGATTCACTCGCTGCCGCGGGATCTTTACCACGTACGCAGTGACTTCGCCCGCTACATGGAGATGCAGGTCGACGTGCGGCGCCACCACACCGCGCCGGAGATGACCTCGGAGTTCGAGTACGTGCTCATCCGCCGGGCCCGCATGCTCCGCAACGAGAGCCGCTCCCCCGACACCCTCGTGCGCGCCCCGCTGGGCGCCGAGCAGACCCTCGAAGTGGCCTACCGGATGCGGGCCTTCGACGTGTGGGTGCACGAGCAGGACCTGCGGGCCGCACTCGGCAGGCCCGGGAACCTCGACTCGCCCGGCGCCCTCGTCGCCCGGGACAACCTGCTGGAGGTGCTGCCCCGGGTCGTCGCCAAGGACGCGGGCGCGCCCCGGAACTCCGCGGTCGTCTTCGACGTCAACGGCCCCGTGGAGTTCCTGCGGACCGTGCGGGTCGACGGCGAGGGCCGCGGCACGGTCGACGGGGCGCCGTCCCTGGGCCCCGCGGTGACGTTCGCACTGGACTGGGAGACGTACGTGCGCCTGGCGTGCGGACGGGTCCGCCCGGCGGCGGTCGCCGACCGGATCAAGGTCGAGGGCGACGAGGAGCTCGCCGCGGCGATCCTCGCCCACTTCGCCGTCACCCCGTGACGCCGTCCTCTCCCCGTCGGTCTGACGCCCCGGCACCCCGTGCCAGGGCCCGCGGGCGGACGCGGCCCGGCGGTGGCCCCGGACTGCTGACGGCGCGGCCCGTGCCGCCATCGCCCCGTGACATCCCGTCACACCTCCCGTGACTTCCCGTCACGCCGGGACGTGGACCGTCTCCACCCGGCTCTCGACCAGGCGTTCCCGCTCCCGCCGGGCCGTGCGGCCCCGCAGCCGCAGGATCTGGGCCAGGCCGACCGCCTGGAGGACGAACACCGACGAGAACGCGATCCGGTAGTTCCCGCCGGTGGTGTCCAGCAGCACGCCGACGGCCAGCAGGATCGCCATGGACGCCGTGAATCCGCCGATGTTGACGATGCCGGACGCGGTGCCCTGGCGCTCCGGCGGGTTCGCGGGGCGGGCGAAGTCGAAGCCGATCAGGGAGGCGGGCCCGCAGGCGCCGAGGACGACGCACAGCGTCACCAGGAGCCACAGGGGTGCGTGGTCACCGGGGTACGCGACCGCGGCGGCCCACAGGGCGGCGGTCGCCCCGATGGTGCCGAGCGCCAGGGGTGCGCGGGCGGCGTGGTGGCGGGCGATGATCTGGCCGAAGGCGAGCCCCACCACCATGTTCGACAGCACGACCACGGTGAGCAGCTCCCCGGCCCGGCCGCGGCTGAGCCCCTGCGCCTCCACCAGGAACGGCATGCCCCACAGCAGCAGGAACACCATGGCGGGGAACTGGGTGGTGAAGTGCACCCACAGGCCGAGCCGGGTGCCCGGTTCCCGCCAGGAGGCGGCGATCTGGCACCGCACGGACGGCGCGCCCCCTGCCGGCACCGGCGGCGGGGCGTGACCCTCGGGGTGGTCCCGCAGGAAGACCCGGGCGAGGACGAGGACGACGAGGCCCGCGCAGGCGCTGCCCGCGAAGGCCGCGGTCCAGCCGACGTCGTCGAGCAGCCGCGCCAGCACCAGGGTGGAGACGAGGTTCCCCAGCACTCCGAAGAGGGCCGCCACCTGGGCGATCATCGGTCCGCGCCGGGCCGGGAACCAGCGGCCGCCGAGCCGCAGCACGGAGATGAACGTCATCGCGTCGCCGCAGCCCAGCAGGACGCGGGCGGCGAGGGCCATGCCGTACGAGGGGGAGAGGGCGAAGCCGAGCTGGCCGATGGTGAAGAGGACGGCGCCCAGGGTCAGGACCCTGCGGGTGCCGAGCCGGTCCACCATGAGGCCGACGGGTATCTGCATGCCGGCGTAGACGAGCAGCTGCACGATGGAGAAGGCGGAGAGGGCCGACGCGTTGACCTGGAAGCGGTCGGCGGCGTCGAGGCCCGCGACTCCGAGGGACGTGCGGAAGACGACCGAGACGAAGTAGACGGAGACGCCGACGCCCCACACGAGGACGGCGCGGCGGCCTCCGGGGGGATCGGCGGGTGGCGCGGCGGGGCCGTCCTGGGTCACCGGTCCTCACCCCGGACCAGCACCCTGACCCGGCTGACGTGGCCGTGCACGCAGCGCGCGGCGGCCTCGGCGTCGCCGGCGCGCAGCGCCTCCAGGATCTGGGCGTGCTCCGCGATGTTCTTGGCGATGCGGTCGGGATGGGCCTCCATGACGGCGACGCCCATCCGCAGCTGGCGGTCGCGCAGCTGGTCGTACAGCCTGCACAGGATCTGGTTGCCGGCGTGCCGCACGATCTCGGCGTGGAAGCACCGGTCCGTCACGGCGACGGCCCGCAGGTCTCCTTCGCGCGCGTGCCGCCGCTGCTCCTCCAGCAGGCCCGCCAGCCGTTCGAGGAGCGGCAGGGGGGCGGGCACGCACCTGCGGACGGCGAACTCCTCCACCAGCAGGCGGGTCTCGACGACGTCGGCGATCTCCTGGGCGGAGACGGCGAGGACGAGGGCGCCCTTCTTGGGGTAGAGCTTCAGCAGCCCCTCCGTCTCCAGCTTCAGCAGGGCTTCCCGGACCGGCGTGCGGGACACGCCCACGGCCTGGGCGAGTGCGCCTTCGGTGAGGAGGGTGCCGCCTTCGTAGCGGCGGTCGAGGACGGCTT
Source organism: Streptomyces sp. CC53 (assembly GCF_001865245.1). Classification (GTDB taxonomy): domain Bacteria; phylum Actinomycetota; class Actinomycetes; order Streptomycetales; family Streptomycetaceae; genus Streptomyces. The sequence goes on from NZ_MKXB01000145.1 coordinate 73,641, forward strand.
CCTTGACGTGGGCGTAGACGCGCTCTGCGGCGGGCGGTGACGGGGCGGCTGGCATGCGCACAGCATAGATACAAGACGGGTACAAGACAGTGCCCCGTCCGCATCGCGGACGGGGCACTCGCCGGTGGTGCGTCCCGCTACGCCCAGGTGATCAGGCGCTTGGGCTGCTCCAGGACCGCGGCCACGTCGGCCAGGACCTTGGAGCCGAGCTCGCCGTCGACCAGGCGGTGGTCGAAGGAGAGCGCCAGGGTGGTGACCTGGCGGGGCTTGACCTTGCCCTTGTGGACCCACGGCTGGAGCTTGATCGCGCCGACCGCGAGGATCGCGGACTCGCCGGGGTTCAGGATGGGCGTGCCGGTGTCGACGCCGAAGACGCCGACGTTGGTGATGGTCACCGTGCCGCCCTGCATGGCGGCCGGGGTGGTCTTGCCCTCGCGGGCGGTGGCCACCAGGTCGCCGAGCGCCTCGGCCAGCTCCGGGAGGGTCTTGGCGTGGGCGTCCTTGATGTTCGGGACGATCAGGCCACGCGGGGTGGCGGCGGCGATCCCCAGGTTCACGTAGTGCTTGCGCACGATCTCCTGGTTCGCCTCGTCCCACGCCGCGTTGACGTCCGGGTTGCGCCGGATCGCCACGAGCAGGGCCTTCGCGATCAGCAGCAGCGGGTTGACCCGCAGCCCCGCCATGTCCTTGTCGCCCTTCAGCTCCTCGACGAGCTTCATGGTGCGGGTGACGTCGACGGTGACGAACTCGGTGACGTGCGGCGCGGTGAACGCGGACCCCACCATCGCCTGCGCGGTCGCCTTGCGCACGCCCTTGATCGGGACCCGGGTCTCCCGGGCGCCCGCGTCGGCCGCCTCGGCCGGCTCGGCGGCGGCCGGTGCGGGGGCCTGCGCCGGCACGGCCGCGGGGGCGTGCGCGGGCGGGGCCTGCACGGGTGCGGCGGCGTTGCGGACGTCGTCGCGGGTGATGACGCCGTCGGGGCCGGTCGGGGTGACCGTGGCCAGGTCGACGCCGAGGTCCTTGGCCATCTTGCGCACCGGCGGCTTGGCCAGCGGACGCCCCTGCGGGACCGGAGCGGCGGGCGCCGGGGCGTGGCCGTTGAGCTCGCCCTGCACGGCGGCCACCGCGGCGGGCGCCGCCCCGGTGGGAGCGGCCTGCTTGCGCGGGCGGCGCTTGGTGGACGACGCGGCGACGCCGTAGCCGACCAGGACCGGCTGGCGGCCCTGCGGCTCGGGCTCCTCGGCGGGCTCCTCGGGCGCCGGTGCGGCCGGGGCGGGGGCCTCGGCGGCGGGGGCCTCGGGCGCGGCGGCGCCGGCGGCCCCGCCGGTCAGGTCGACGGAGATGATGACCTCGCCGACGTCGACGGTCGTGCCCTCGGGGAAGCGCAGCTCGTGCACCGTCCCGTCGAACGGGATGGGCAGCTCGACCGCCGCCTTCGCGGTCTCCACCTCGCACACGACCTGGCCGTCGGTGACGGTGTCGCCGGGCTGGACGTACCACTTGAGGATCTCGGCCTCGGTGAGTCCCTCACCGACGTCGGGCATCTTGAACTCGCGGATCACGGTGTTCTCGCCTTTCCTCAGAACGCCAGCGCGCGGTCGACGGCGTCGAGCACCCGGTCGAGACCCGGCAGGTACTCCTCCTCCAGCCGTGCCGGCGGGTACGGGGCGTGGTAGCCGCCCACCCGCAGCACGGGGGCCTCCAGGTGGTAGAAGCACCGCTCGGTGATGCGGGCGGCGATCTCCGCGCCCGACCCGAAGAACACCGGCGCCTCGTGCACCACCACGAGCCGGCCCGTCTTCTCCACCGACGCCTGGATCGCGTCGAAGTCGACGGGGGACACCGAGCGCAGGTCCAGGACCTCGACGGACCTGCCCTCCTCGGCGGCCACCTGGGCGGCCTCCAGGCACACCTTCACCATCGGCCCGTAGGCCGCCAGGGTGAGGTCGGTGCCCTCGCGGGCGGTACGGGCCTGGTGCAGCTCGCCCGGGATGGCCTCCGGGTCGACCTCGCCCTTGTCCCAGTAGCGCCGCTTCGGCTCGAAGAAGACCACCGGGTCGTCGGACTGGATGGCCTGCTGGAGCATCCAGTAGGCGTCGGAGGAGTTCGACGGGGAGACCACCTTGAGGCCCGCGACGTGCGCGAACAGCGCCTCCGGGGACTCGCTGTGGTGCTCCACCGCGCCGATGCCGCCGCCGTAGGGGATGCGGATGACGATCGGCAGCTTGACCGTGCCCAGGGAGCGGGCGTGCATCTTGGCGAGCTGCGTGACGATCTGGTCGTACGCCGGGAAGACGAACCCGTCGAACTGGATCTCCACGACCGGCCGGTAGCCGCGCAGGGCCAGGCCGATCGCGGTGCCGACGATGCCGGACTCGGCCAGCGGGGTGTCGATGACCCGCTCCTCGCCGAAGTCCTTCTGCAGGCCGTCGGTGACGCGGAAGACACCGCCGAGCTTGCCGACGTCCTCGCCCATGATCAGGACCTTGGGGTCCGTCTCCAGGGCCTTGCGCAGCGACTCGTTGAGCGCCTTCGCCAGGGGAAGCTTCTGCACCGCCATGATCACTTGACCTCGCCATCCGCGAACGACGCCTGGTACGCGGCGAACTGCGCGCGCTCCTCGTCGACGAGCGCGTGCCCGTCGGCGTACACATGCTCGAACATCGCCATGTGATCGGGGTCCGGCATCGCGCGTACCGCCTCGCGCACGCGCTTGCCGAGCGTCTCGCTCTCCGCCTCGACCTCGTCGAACCAGGCCGCGTCCGCGTGGCCCTGCGCCTCCAGGTAGCGGCGCAGCCGCAGGATCGGGTCCTTGGCCTCCCAGGCCGCCCGCTCGTCGTCCGTGCGGTAGCGGGTCGGGTCGTCGGACGTGGTGTGGGCGCCCATCCGGTAGGTGAAGGCCTCGACCAGGGTCGGGCCCTCGCCGTTGCGGGCCCGCTCCAGGGCCCAGCGGGTCACGGCCAGGCAGGCCAGCACGTCGTTGCCGTCCACGCGCACGCCGGGGAAGCCGTAGCCCTGGGCGCGCTGGTAGAGCGGGACGCGGGTCTGCTTCTCCGTGGGCTCGCTGATCGCCCACTGGTTGTTCTGGCAGAAGAACACCACGGGCGCGTTGTACACCGCGGAGAACGTGAACGACTCCGCCACGTCTCCCTGGCTGGAGGCGCCGTCGCCGAAGTACGCGATCACCGCGGAGTCCGCACCGTCCTTGGCCACGCCCATCGCGTAGCCGGTCGCGTGCAGCGTCTGCGAACCGATGACGATCGTGTACAGGTGGAAATTGTTGCTGTTCGGGTCCCAGCCGCCGTTGTTCACGCCGCGGAACATGCCGAGCAGGTTCGTCGGGTCGACGCCGCGGCACCAGGCCACGCCGTGCTCGCGGTACGTCGGGAAGACGTAGTCGTCGTCGCGCAGCGCCCGGCCGGAGCCGATCTGTGCGGCCTCCTGGCCCAGCAGCGAGGCCCACAGGCCCAGCTCGCCCTGGCGCTGCAGCGCGGTGGCCTCACCGTCGAAACGGCGGGTCATCACCATGTCGCGGTACAGACCGCGCAGCTCCTCCGGGCTGAGGTCGACGTCGTAGTCCGGGTGCTGGACGCGCTCGCCTTCCGGCGTCAGCAGCTGGACGAGGGGGGGCTCGGAGTTCTGGCCCTGCGGCTTCTTCGCGTGCGCGCGCGAGGCGCTCCGCTTGGCGCCGGTGCTGCCGGTACTGGCCCCGCTGCTGCGGCGCGGCTTGCGCGCGGCAGTGCCTTCCACGGTCACGTGCGTGCTCCTCCGTCTGTCCGGTCCCCGGGGTCCGCCGGGCGACTGGGGTCCCCCTGGCTGCGGTGAGCTGGGGGGAGCGGCTCTCCGCCTGACTCCGTACGCGTGCACGGGGTGGGTGCCCTCGGCCGGTGGCAGGCGTGACAGGTGTCCCGGCGAGCACCCTGTCATAGGCACGTTACCCAGTGGGTCGCATTCCTGCGAAACCCCACTTGACCTGCGATTTTGCTTGGATTTCCAAGTAAATCGGGAAAGCGGGGAACAATCACTGGTCAGAGCCCTGCAGGCCGCCGGAACAGCGGCACGGTATCCCGTGGACCCCGGCCACGGGAAGAGTTCGTCTGCCGGACCGTACCGCCGGCGGGTGCTGTCCGCCTGATGAACGGCGCAGCGGAGTGATCTCATCGTGATCTAACATCTGTCGGGTGCCGCGCTCATCTGTCGCATCTGCGCCTCTCGCTCCTCTCCTCGCCTTACCCCCCGCCGCCCGGCGCCCCGCCCCGCTCGGCGCCGCTGCGCCCGTCCCTCCTGTGAACGCGCTGGTGCGCCGGTACGTGCCCCGCGCCGAGGCGGTGTCCTGCGAGCCGCTCACCCAGGGGCTGCTGAACCGCGGCTACCGCCTCACCACCACCCGCGGCACCTTCTTCCTCAAACAGCACGTCGACGCCCCCACCTCGGACCGGGCGACGATCACCCGCCAGCACCGCGCCACCGAGCGGCTGCACGCCCTCGGCGTCCCCGTCGCCCCGCCGCTCCCGGCCGTCGACGGCCGCACGGTCGCGGTGGTCGGCGGCCACTGCTACGCCCTCCACCCGTGGGTGGAGGGCCGCCACAGGGACGGCGCCCAGCTCACCAGGGGCGGGTCCCGCCGCCTGGGCGCCCTGCTCGGCCTCGTCCACACCTGCCTGGAGCGGGTCATGGGGGGCGCGCCCGCGGAGCCGCACGGCAGCGCCGACCCCGAGGACACCCACCGGGCGATCGAGGAGCTGCTGGCCCTGGTCAGGGCCCGGCACCAGCGGGACCCCTTCGACGAGCTGGCCGAGCAGCGGCTGCTGGAGCGGCGGCGGCTGCTGGCCGAGCACGCCCACCGGCGGCCCGGCCCGGCCGCGCCCGGGTCGGGCGGCTGGGTGCACGGCGACTTCCACCCGCTGAACCTGCTGTACCGGGGGGCCGAGCCGGCCGCGATCGTCGACTGGGACCGGCTCGGGGTGCAGCCCCGCGCCGAGGAGGCGGTGCGGGCCGCGCTGATCTTCTACGTGCAGCCGACCGGACGCCTCGACCTGCCGAAGGTGCGGGCCTACGCCCGCGCGTACCGCCGGTCCGCCGGGGCCGGCGCGGCGGAGCTCGCCGCGGCCGTCCACAGGGTGTGGTGGGAGCGGCTCAACGACTTCTGGATACTGCGCTGGCGCTACGAACTGCGCGACAGCAGGGCCGACCCGCAGTTCCCCGCGGCGTCGGCCCTGACGGTGTGGTGGACCCGGGAGTACGAAGCGGTACGGGACGCCTTCGCCGGGTGAACCCGCGGACCGCCGCGGTCCCGCGGCCCCCGGGCCCATGAAGCCGTGCGGCCCCGCACCCGCGCTCGCACCTCTGGGCCCCTGGGCTCCTGTGGTCCGACCCCCGTACCCGCGTCAAGCGCGTGCGCCTGCGCGCACCCGTAGCGCCGGGGGCCCCGCGGAGCCCGTGCCCCTTCACGTCGCTGCCGCACCGGCGGCCTCGGGCCTTGGGCCCCGGCCCTGACGGAACGTCAGCCCCCGGTGGTCGTCCCCGTGCTGGTGCTGCCGCCGCCCGCGGCCGTCCCGCCCTGCTGGCCGCCACCGGAGGTCGTGGAAGCCCCGCCGTCGGTGGTGCCCCCGCCGTCGGTCGAACCGGTCGTGCCGCCGTCGCCGCTGCCCTCGTTGGTGCCGCCCTCGCTGTTACTGCCGTCGGTGGTGCCCTCGGTGGTGCCCCCGTCGTCGGTCCCCCCGTCGGTGGTGCCGTCCGTCGTGCCGCCGTCGTCGGTCCCGCCGTCGGCCGTGCCGGTGTCGCCCGAGGCGCTCGTCGACGGGCTGGGCTGCCGGCTGTACGTCGGGTACTTCGGGCGCTGCGGCTGCGGCTCCCAGCCGGTGCCGCCGCCCGTGGAGGTGTCCGTGTCCTGCTCGCCCTCCTCGCTCTGCGAGGGCGACGGGGTGGGGCTGGGCTCGGTCGAGGACGAGGACGACGACGGACTCACGACCGGCTTCGAGGGCGTCTCGGCCGACGTCTCGGCCACCTTCAGCGCGTACACGACACCCGCCATGATCGCGACCAGTGCGAACCCGACGAACAGCAGCACCTTGCCGCGGCCGCCGCGGCTGCGCCCGTCGTAGTCGTATCCGACGGCGTACGCCCCGTCGTCCGGGTTGGCGGGCGGCAGGATCGGGCCCTGCGAGGTGTCCGCGTACTGCGGGTGGCCGCCCGGGCCGTGGTGCGGGGCGAGGCCGCCGCCCGGCCCCATGCCGTGCTGCGGGCCCATGCCGGGGACGACGGGGGCGCCCATGACGGACGTCGCGGCCATGCCGCCGTCCGGGGTGTGCCCGCCGTCATAGGTCCCCACCGGGCCGGTGTTCCACACGCCGGTGTGGCCGCCCTGCTCCTGGAGCATGCGCAGCCCGTACTGGATCAGGCCCCGCATCTCCTCGGCGCTCTGGAAGCGGTCGTCCGGGTCCTTGGCGAGCGCCCGCATCGCGAGCCCGTCGAGCTCCGGCGGCGCCCCCGCCGACACCTCCGAGGGCGGCACCGGCGTGTCCTGCACGTGCTGGTACACCACGGACAGCGGCGTCTCGCCGACGAACGGCGGCCGCTGCGCCAGCAGTTCGTACAGCAGGCACCCCGTCGCGTAGAGGTCGGAGCGGTGGTCGACGGCCTTGCCGAGCGCCTGCTCCGGGGAGAGGTACTGCGGCGTGCCCATGACCATGCCGGTCTGTGTCATCGTCGTCGACGCCCCGTGCAGGGCGCGGGCGATGCCGAAGTCCATCACCTTGACGGCGCCGCTGTTCGTGATGATCACGTTCGCGGGCTTGATGTCGCGGTGCACGATGCCGTGCTGGTGGGAGTAGGCGAGCGCCTCCAGCACGCCGGACACGATGATGAGCGCCTGCTCGGGCGGCGGCGCCTCGGCGCTCATCAGCAGGTCACGGATGGTGCGGCCCTCGACCAGCTCCATGACGATGTAGGGCACGGACCGGTCGCCCACGACGTCCTCGCCGGAGTCGTACACGGCGACGATCGCATGGTGGTTGAGGCCCGCGACGGACTGCGCCTCGCGGGTGAAGCGGGCCTTGGACACGGGGTCCTCGGCGAGGTCGGGGCGCAGCAGCTTCACGGCGACGGTGCGGCCGAGCCGCACGTCCTCGGCGGCGAACACCTCCGCCATGCCGCCACGGCCCAGACGGTGGGTCAGCCGGTAGCGGCCGTCCCCGACGAGGCCGCCGACGCCGAACTCGGCACCTTCGCCGCCTGCCGCGTGGCCGGCCGGGCGCGCCGACGCTCCGTCATCCGACACTCCGCCGCCACCTGCTTCGGATCCGGGTGCCATGGTCCTCGCCGTCATTTCCGTCCGCTGTCCGCGCGCTGTGCCCGCGGGCGGTGTGCCGCCGTCTCTCAAGGGGTACTTCGCCCCGTCACGCTACAGCCTCCGCGCGTCGCCCCGGTCCCGGACGGACCGGCCGTTCCAGCGGCGAGCCGTACACCTGTGCAAATCGAGTGCCGTGTGATTCCGGCCGCATAACGCTTCCGAGAAGCTTCTTGCGCGTACGGTCACGGAACGGGCGGGCGGCTTGACGTGTCGGTGGCCTGGGGCAGACTTGGCCGCGTACATGAGGATCACCGCGGCCATGCGCGCGTAGGGGGAAGCACAGATGAGCCAGGACGGCGCCCGGGGCCGCTACGCGGGCGGTTCGGTCGCGAACGGCCGGTACCAGCTGCGGGACCTGCTGGGCGAGGGCGGCATGGCGTCGGTGTACCTCGCGTACGACAGCGCGCTCGACCGCCAGGTCGCCATCAAGACGCTGCACACCGAGCTGGGCCGCGAGCAGTCCTTCCGCGAACGCTTCCGGCGCGAGGCGCAGGCCGTGGCGAAGCTCCAGCACACGAACATCGTGTCGGTCTTCGACACCGGCGAGGACACCGTGGCCTTCGCCGATCCGGCGCAGGGCGACGGCGGCGTCATGCCGTACATCGTCATGGAGTACGTGGAGGGCCGGCCCCTCGGCTCCGTGCTCGCGGCGGACGTCCAGGCGCAGGGCGCGATGCCGGCCGACAGGGCCCTGAAGGTGACGGCCGACGTGCTGGCCGCGCTGGAGACCAGCCACGAGATGGGCCTGGTGCACCGCGACATCAAGCCGGGCAACGTGATGGTCACCAAGCGCGGCGTCGTCAAGGTCATGGACTTCGGCATCGCCCGGGCCATGCAGTCGGGCGTCACGTCGATGACGCAGACCGGCATGGTCGTCGGCACGCCGCAGTACCTCTCCCCCGAGCAGGCGCTGGGCCGCGGTGTGGACGCCCGCTCGGACCTGTACTCGGTCGGCATCATGCTGTTCCAGCTGCTGACCGGGCGCCTCCCCTTCGACGCGGACTCTCCGCTGGCCATCGCCTACGCCCACGTGCAGGAGGAGCCGCCGGTCCCGTCGACCATCAACCGGGCGGTGACCCCCGCCATGGACGCGCTCGTCGCGCGGGCCCTGAAGAAGAACCCGAACGAGCGCTTCCCCGACGCGGCCGCCATGCGCGACGAGTGCCTGCGGGTGCTGTCGGCGGGGCAGACCGGCGCGCCGGTCATCGTGCAGGGCGCCCCCACGAACAGCGGGGCCGGCGTGGGCTCCGCGGTGTTCCCCCCGGTCGACTACTCCGGCACCCCCGCGCCGGGCCCGCACGGGTCCGTCCAGACGCCGTACCAGCCGCCGCAGCACGTCACCCCGGCCCCCGGCTCGTACGGACCGCCCACCCCGGCGCCGACGCCCGCCCCGGCGGCGTACGGCTACCCGCACCAGCAGGCCCCCGGCCCGTACCCCACCCCGGCCCCGACCCCGCCCCCGACCGCCTACACCGGCGGCGGCAGCAGCGGCTCGGGCGGCCGGCGGAACCTGCCGGTCGTCGTGGGCGCCATCGTGGTCGCCCTGATCGCCGTCGGCGGCGTGATCACGGTCCTCAACCTCAAGGACGACGACACCGGGAGCACCGGTGCCGCGGGTGCGACCCCGTCAGCGGATGCCGGAGAGCGCGAGTACACGGGCCCTGACCTCGGCAAGACGATCGACTCCAAGGAGTGCACGGACCCCAAGGAGGCGAGCGGCGACCCGTCCAAGATCGAGCTGCCCGACTTCCGGTACAAGCACATCACCTCGGTGAAGCAGTGCATCCAGGCGGCCGGCTGGAAGATCACCCGGCAGATCCCCCAGGACGAGGCCGTGTACGGCGAGGGCGCCGTCATGGACCAGTACCCGAAGCAGCGCGAAGAGGTCGACCCGTCGGACGTCGAGTTCACCCTCACCGTGTCCACCGGCTACGGCGCCCAGTAACCCCGGACGGCGCGACCGCGGGAACGGCGAGATGCCGGAGTGCGAGTGCTGTGTGACGCTGAGCCCAACGACACGGCACCTCGTCACGGGAGGGGGTCCCTCGTGACTCCACCGCTCATCCCCCCTCCGGACGAGGTACGCGCGCGTGGCGCCGTGCCGAGCCGGGCCGCGGCCCCGTGCGGCGACGGTGCGGACGGTCCACGCGCGGGTGGCGCCCGGCCCGCCCGCAGGCGCCGGGCCACCGGGGCGGCCGCGGGGCTGGCCGCCGTCCTGTTCGGCGGTGGGCTGGCCGGAGTGCCGGCGGCCTCCGCGGCGCCCTCCGCGTCCACGGAGGCGTACACCGACCGGAACAGGTCGACGACGGCGCCCGGCACCCCGATCGCGACCGGCCCGAGCCCCGGCCCCAGCGGAGGACCACCGGAGCCCGAGGCGTCCCCCACGGAGAGCGCCTCGCCGGGGGCCTCCGCGTCCGAGGACCCGCCGGAGGCGTCGCCGCCCGCCTCCACGGCACCGGCCCGGCCCGGCCCCTCCCTGCTGCCGTCGATGGCGGGGCGCCCGGAGGGTGTGGGGCGGCCCCGCCCGGGGCGGTTCCCGTTCCCGTTCTCCCCCCTGCCGAGCCCGTCCGCGTCCGACTCCGCCACCGCATCCACCTCTGCCTCGCCGGCGGCCTCGCCCTCCCCGCGCGACAGGACGGCGACAGCGACCGCCGCGCACTCGCGGCGGGGACCGGCGTGGGAGGCCGTCCCGAAGGCGGGGTCCCCCGGGGTCGTCCTCCCCTGGTCGACCACTTCCCCGGAGCCCCGCCACCAGGGATCACTGGCCACCGGGACCACCGTCGACCGGCGGGTCCCCGTCCTGACCCTGGGGCTCGGCCTCGCCTTCATGGGTGCCGGCATCGGGTTCCTCGGACTGCGCCTGCGCCGCGGCTGAGCACCTCCACCGACCTGCGGGTCATCCTTGAGGGGGAGGCACGCGGTCCCTCTGCAGTCGGTTGCCGACGACGGCATACCCGGTATACATACTGAGTATGTCGATCCGCCACGGGCTCCTGGCCCTCCTCGAACGCGGCCCGCGCTACGGCTCCCGACTCCGTACGGAGTTCGAGGCCCGCACAGGCTCCACCTGGCCGCTCAACGTCGGCCAGGTCTACACGACGCTCAACCGACTGGAGCGCGACGGCCTGGTCACCCAGGAGGGCGAGGACGCGGCGGGGCACGCCCTGTACGTCATCACCGACTCCGGGCGCGAGGAACTGCGCACCTGGTACGAGCGGCCCGTCGACCGGACCAGCCCCGCGCGCGACGAACTCGCCATCAAGCTGGCGATGGCGGTCGGTGCCCCCGGCGTCGACATCCGCGCGGTCATCCAGGCCCAGCGGCACCACACCGTGAAGGCCATGCAGGACTACACCCGCCTCAAGGCCCGCGCGCTCGGTGCCCTGGAGGGCGCGGGCGCCGCCGTCTCCTCCCGGGACCGCGACGACGTCGCCTGGCTGCTGGTGCTGGAGCAGCTGATCTTCCAGACCGAGGCCGAGGCGCGTTGGCTCGACCATTGCGAGGCCCGCCTCGTCCGGCTCGCGGCCGCGGTCTCCGCCACGGGGGAGGAGCCCACCCCGGCCCCGGCGCCCGACGCGGGCCCGGACGCTGCGGGGCAGGCACGGGCCGCCTCCCGGCAGGCGCCGGCCGCTTCGGGGCGGGCGTAGGGCGCGTCCCCGCACGTGGCGGCGGGTGCAGGGGCCGGCCCCCGAGGACGGGGACGATCCGTCGTCGACCGTCCGAGTACCGGACCCGGCCGCGGCGCACGGCGGGCGGTGCCGGCGGCTGCCGGGCGGCTCCGATACCGCCCCGCCGGGCGCCCGCGCCCCGGCGCACGGGTCGGCGGGCCGTACCCGGCCGGGCCAACGGGCCGGGTCAGGCCGGCGGAGGCTGCCCTTCCTTCCGGTCGTCCCGGTCCGGACCGGGACGACCGGAAGGCGACGGCGACCGTCTACGGGACGGCACCCGCGGCCGACCACGGAAGGCACCACCCCGCTCGGGCCGCGCCGGACCGTGCCGGGATCGGGCCGGCCGAGTGGTCCGGGCTCGCACCGGCGGTCCCTCGCCGGGGGTGGGCGGCAGTGCCTCCGCCCGGGGACGACCCTGCCTCACGGGGCGGCGTTCCCTCCGTCCCTCACCCCACCGGCCCGCACCGACCCACCCACCACACCCATCCCTACCACCGGCCCGCCACCCCGCCCGTGGGCCCGACCACGCACACCGACACCGCTCCGTACCCGGCGCCGTCCGCGTACGCCAAGGGGGATCCTTCCTTGTCACCATCCATGCCACTCACGTCACAGCCGCCTCACCGGCCCGTCCTGCGGCTGAGCAAGCTGACCCGCGTCCACGGCAGCGGCGCCACGGAGGTCCACGCTCTGCGCGGGATCGACCTCGACGTCTTCCCCGGCGAACTGGTCGCCGTCATGGGCCCCTCCGGCTCCGGGAAGTCCACGCTGCTCACCCTCGCGGGCGGGCTGGACACCCCCACCTCCGGGGAAGTCATCGTCGAGGGCACCGACATCAGCTCCGCCGACCGGAGCACGATCGCCGCGATGCGCCGCGGGAGCATCGGCTACGTCTTCCAGGACTACAACCTCATACCGGCGCTCACCGCCGCGGAGAACGTCGCCCTCCCCCGCGAACTGGACGGGACCCCCGCCCGCCGGGCCCGCACCGAGGCGCTCGCCGCCCTGGAGGAGATGAACCTCGGCCACCTCGCCGACCGCTTCCCCGACGAGATGTCCGGCGGCCAGCAGCAGCGGGTCGCCATCGCCCGCGCCCTCGTCGGCGATCGGCGGCTCGTCCTCGCCGACGAACCGACCGGCGCCCTCGACTCCGAGACCGGTGAGTCCGTTCTCGCGCTGCTGCGCACCCGGTGCGACGCCGGCGCCGCCGCGGTCCTCGTCACGCACGAGCCGCGGTTCGCCGCCTGGGCGGACCGCGTGGTGTTCCTGCGGGACGGCTCGGTCGTCGACCAGACCGTACGCAGCGACGCCGAGTCCCTGCTCGCGGCCCCCACCGGCCCCCAGGGCGGCCCCCTGGGGGCGGCCGGTCAGGCGGGCGGCCCGCAGTGACGAACTGGTTCCACTCCTGGCGTGCCGCAGTGCGGATCGCCCGCCGCGACGCCTGGCGCTTCAAGGGGCGCAGCTTCCTCGTCCTGGCCATGATCGCGCTGCCGATCCTGGGCGTCAGCGCCGCCGACCTGACACTGCGCAGCGCGGAGCTTTCCCCGCAGGAGAAGGCCACCCGTCTCCTCGGCGCCGCCGACGCCCGCCTGATCGACGCCGAGACCGGCGGTGCGGCCGTCTTCCAGAGCCCTGACGGCAGGGTGTCCACCCCGGCGAAGGAACCGGCGGTCGGACAGCCGTACCCGGACGGGTCGACGGACGTCGCCAAGGCGTTCCCGGCGGGGTCTCGGGTGCTGGCCGACGCCAACGGCTTCGCCAAGCTGAGCACCGCCCACGGCCTGCTCGGCACCGACGTCCGCGAGATCAAGGCGTCCGACCCGCTCGTCCGCGGCATGATGCCGCTGCTGGAGGGGCGCTTCCCCGAGCGGGACGACGAGGTCGCGGTCACGGGCGGCTTCCTGCGGGACAGCGGCCTGGCGGTGGGCTCGCGGCTCACCGCCCGCGGACTCGACCGCTCGTACGAGATCGTCGGGGTGTACGAGCTCCCCGACGAACTCGACGCCTTGCAGGTCACCGTCCTTCCCGGCGCGCTGCTGGGTCCGCTCGGCAAGGCCCTCGAAGCCGACGGCCGCTCCGCGGCAGGGCCCTCCGTCAGCTACCTGCTCGCCCTCGGCGACGGGGCACACGGCGAGGGTTTCACGTGGAACATGGTCCAGGAGGCGAACGCCAAGGGCGTGAGGGTCGTGTCCCGCACGGTCCTGATCGACCCGCCCGACCGCGCCGAGGTTCCGCTGTTCCAGCAGGAGGACTCGGGCTGGTACGACGACTCTCCCGGCGCGGAGCGGCTCGCCCTCATGGCCGCCGCGACCGTCGCGGGTCTCGCCATGCTGGAGATCTGCCTGCTGGCCGGCCCCGCGTTCGCCGTCGGTGCGCGCCGCTCCCGCCGCCAGCTCGGCCTGGTGGGCGCCAACGGCGGCGACCGCCGCCACATCCGCTCCATCGCCCTGGCCGGCGGTCTGGTCGTCGGCGTCGCCGCGGCCGTCGTCGGCACCGTCCTGGGCGTGGTCCTCACCTTCGCCCTCCAGCCGTGGCTGGAGGAGACCATCGGACAACGCTTCGGGGTCTTCGACATCCGGCCGCTGGAACTGCTCGGCATCGCCCTGCTCGCCGTGCTCACCGGCCTGCTGGCCGCCATCGTGCCGGCGGTCACCGCGTCCCGCGAGACCGTGCTGGCCTCGCTCACGGGACGCCGCGGAGTCCGTAGGAGCAGCCGCGTGCTGCCCGTCGTCGGACTGGTCGCCACCCTGCTCGGCGCTACCGTCGCACTGTACGGGTCGGTGTTCAGCGACCAGTTCGCCGTCGTGGTCGGCGGCAGCGCCCTGGCGGAGCTGGGCGTCGTCGCCATGACGCCCATGCTGGTCGGGCTGTTCGGCCGCATCGGCCGCTGGCTGCCGCTGTCGCCCCGGCTGGCCCTGCGCGACGCCGTCCGCAACCGGGGGCGCACGGCTCCCGCGGTGGCCGCGGTCCTGGCGGCCGTCGCCGGCACCGTCGCCGTGGCCACGTACGCGAGCAGCAGCGACGCGCAGGACCGTGCCGAGTACCAGGCGCGGCTGCCGCACGGCGCGGTCGCCGCGCTGGTGACGGTGGACGGCGGCCGGGACGTCCCGGCGATCCGCGACGCCGTGCAGAAGAACCTGCCGGTCGACGTCCGGGCCGACGTGTCCCGTGTGACCGTCGGCAAGCCGACCTGCAACCCGTGGGGCGGCGAGCCGGGCTGCGGCAGGCTGGAGGTGGTCATCCCCGAGGCCAACGAGTGCCCGCTGTGGAACAGCCCGGACCCCGAGGCGGCGTTCTCGCCGGAGGAGCGCCGCGGCTTCGCCCAGGACTGGCGCTGCGCCTCCCGCGGCTACGGCTTCGTCCCCACGGAGAACGGCTTCCTGATCGGCGACGAGAAGCTGCTGGCGGTGCTCGGCGTCGACGACCCGGCCGCCGCCCGGGCCCTGGCCGCCGGTGAGGTCGTCTCCTTCTGGAAGGCGCAGATCGGTGGGGACGGCACGATCGCGCTGCGGATCGTCACCGACACCGAGAAGGCCGACCGCGCCGCCGAGCAGGGCAAGGAGCCCGAGGGCGCGGTGCGGTCCCTCCAGGCCTACCAGCTCGCGGACGACGTCGAGTCCTACGGCGTCAACGCGGTCATGAGCCCCGCCACCGCCAAGGCGGCCGGTCTGGCCACGGTGCCCCTCGGCTCGTACTACTCGACACACCAGCCGCCGAGCTCCGAGCAGAAGCAGAAGCTCGACGCCGCCGTGGCCCACTCCGGCATCGACGCCGACCTGCACGTCGAATCGGGCTATGTCAGCGAGTACGGCATCGTGCTGCTGGCGCTGACCGTCTTCGCCGGTCTGATCACCCTCGGCGCGGCCGGTATCGCCACGGGCCTCGCCCAGGCCGACGCGGAGGCCGACCTGCGGACGCTGGCCGCCGTGGGGGCACCGAACCGCGTGCGCCGCACCCTCAGCGGGTTCCAGTGCGGGGTGGTGGCCGCGATGGGCGTGCTGCTCGGATCGGCCGCCGGGGTGCTGCCCGCGATCGGGCTGCGGCTCACCGAGCGGCGCCAGGCGCTGGACTGGTACGAGGAGCAGCTCGCCGCCGGCGGTGTGGGCCTCGGCACCGTACCCAGCGTGCCCATTGTCGTCCCCTGGCCCACTCTGGGCGCGCTGCTCGTCGCCGTTCCGCTCGGCGCGGCGGTGCTGGCCGCCCTGCTCACCCGGTCGCGTGGCGCCGTGGCCCGCCGCGCGGAGGCCTGAGCGGTCCGGGCCGGTGAGCGGCACGCAGCTCTGACGTGACCGGGCGCGTGCCGCGAGGCGGGCGACCGCGGGGCCTGCCCCGGCGGCCGGAGCCGGCAGGCGGGCACGTGACCGCGGTGTGCCCCTGCGCGAGGGTGGATCACCCCCGTGCGGGGGCACACCGTGGGGTGACGCATCTGTACGAGAGAATGGCGGCATGGAGATGCCGAGGAATGAACGGTCGCAGGACAGCCCGCACGTCCTCATCGTCGGACAGGACGGTATGGCGCTCGCCGGTGGGCATGACGACGAGGTGCGCGAGGTCCCGGTCACGGACATGGTCGAGCAGCCTGCGAAGGTCATGCGGATCGGCAGCATGATCAAGCAACTGCTGGAGGAGGTGCGGGCGGCACCTCTCGACGAGGCCAGCCGCGTCCGGCTCAAGGAGATCCACCACAGCTCGGTGAAGGAGCTGGAGGAGGGCCTGGCGCCGGAGCTCGTCGAGGAACTGGAGCGGCTCTCCCTGCCGTTCACGGACGACGGCGTGCCGTCGGACGCGGAACTGCGCATCGCGCAGGCTCAGTTGGTCGGCTGGCTTGAGGGCCTCTTCCACGGTATCCAGACCGCGCTGTTCGCCCAGCAGATGGCGGCTCGCGCCCAGCTGGAGCAGATGCGCCGGGCGCTCCCGGCGGGTGCGGGCGGCAGCGACGACGACCAGCAGGGGCCCAACGCCACCCGTACGGGCGGCCCGTACCTGTGACGTGAGGCCGCGGGGAGCGCGGGTGGAGGCGGCCGGCCGCAGGGGTGACGTGTGTTCAGGCGCATGAGCGGTACGGCACACGGTCTTGATCCCGTACCGGCTTCCCGGCCGCCCGGCGAGGGACGGCCGGCCGGGCGGCACGCCCTGCGGGCCCGACACCGGCGAAGGCTCCGCGCGAAGGCCCGCCCGGCTCGGGCGCTGGACCCGCACGGTGGGCCGGCCCCGCGTGGGTGCTGAAACCGTCCGCGCATGACCCCAGGTGGCCGCTCGGCGCACGCGCGGGCGCCGGTGCGCGCTGCCGGCGTGCGGAGGCCGGACGCCGGCGATGGCCCGGCGCGTGCTGCGCTCAGGCGCGTGCGGCGGGCTGACGCAGGCTCAAGCACGTGGGCGTGCGGGCCTATTCGTGACCCGCGCTCGCACGTACCCGCCCCCTGCGGTCCCGCGGCGGTCACGGACCCGCACGACAGCAAGAACGGCCCGGCACCCTCCCGAGGGATGCCGGGCCTCCGTGTCTCCCGTCAGCTCGCTGAGGGGCCGGTCAGCAGGACCTTGCCGACGTGCGTGCTGTCTTCCAGCACCCGGTGGGCCTCCGCCGCCGCCGTCATGGGCAGGACCCGGTCCACCACGGGACGCACCGCGCCCGCCGCCACCAGCGGCCAGACGTGCTCCCGGACGGCCGCGACGATGGCGGCCTTCTCCGTGAGGGGCCGGCCGCGCAGCGAGGTCGCCGTGACGGCGGCCCGCTTGGCGAGCAGCGCGCCGAGGTTCAATTCGGCCTTCCTGCCGCCCTGGAGGCCGATGACGGCCAGCCGTCCGTTGACAGCCAGCGCCTCCACGTTCCGCTCCAGATACTTGGCGCCGATGATGTCCAGGATGACGTCCGCCCCGGCACCGCCCGTCGCCTTGCGCACCTCCTGCACGAAGTCCTGCTCCCGGTAGTCGATGAGCACGTCCGCACCGAGTTCGGCGCACCGCGCCAGCTTGTCCGGGCTTCCGGCGGTCACCGCGACGCGCGCTCCCACCGCCTTGCCGAGCTGGATGGCCATGGTCCCGATGCCGCTCGCCCCTCCGTGCACCAGCAGCGTCTCGCCGGGCCGCAGATGCGCCACCATGAAGACGTTCGACCAGACGGTCGCGGCGACCTCCGGCAGTGCCGCCGCCGTCACGACGTCCACGCCCTTCGGTACGGGCAGCAGCTGCCCGGCGGGGACGGCCACCTTCTCGGCGTACCCGCCGCCCGCCAGCAGGGCGCACACCTCGTCGCCGACGGCCCAGCCGGTGGCGCCGGGACCCACGGCCGCCACACGCCCCGAGCACTCAAGCCCCGGGTACACGGGCGCGCCCGGCGGTGGCGGGTAGAAGCCCTGGCGCTGCAGCAGGTCGGCGCGGTTGACGACGGTGGCCGCCACGTCGACGAGGACCTCGCCCTCGCCGGGCACGGGATCGGGCACCTCGGCCCAGACGAGCGCGTCGGGGCCACCGGGTTCCGGAATCGTGATCGCATGCATGGCGCGAGGCTACTCGGAAGGCGCCGACGCGTTCGATCCGTTGACGGCACGCACGATGGTGATCACTCGGTCGGTGAGCTGGAGGGGGCTGGCCTCCGGGTCGTCGTACCCGATCAGACGGTGCCCCCGCAGCACGCTCACCACGAGGTCGCCGGTCTCCCGGACACCGCGCCCGGCCTCTGCCTTGGTCACCGGCCGCTCCACGATGTCCAGGCCCGTACCGCGCTGGATGAGCCCCTCGATCACGGTGCCCGTGCTCGGGCTCAGGACCGACATGCCGAGCAGCCGCCCGGCCGCGCTCGCGCTGGTGATGACCGCGTCGGCGCCCGACTGGCGCAGCAGCGCGGCGTTCTCCTCCTCCCGGACGGCGGCGACGATCTTCGCCCTGCGGTTGAGCTGTCGGGCCGTCAGCGTGACGAGGACGGCCGTGTCGTCGCGCTGGGTGGCGACGATGATCTGGCCGGCCCTCTGCACCTGTGCCCGTAGGAGGACGTCGCTGCGCGTGGCGTCACCGAGGACACCGGTGAACCCGTCGGCGTTGGCAAGGTCGATCACCGCGCTGTTCGGGTCGACGACGACGACCTGGTCCTTCTTCAGCCCCGTGGCGCTGAGCGTCTCCAGTGCGGAGCGGCCCTTCGTACCGAAACCGACGACGACGGTGTGATCGCGCAAGGCGCGCCTCCAGCGTTTCTCCCGCCATTCCTGACGGGTTCGTTCCGCGAGCACTTCGAGGGTGGTGCCGACCAGGATGATCAGGAAGATCACCCGCAGGGGCGTCACCACGAAGACGTTGATGAGCCTGGCGGCGTCCGAGACGGGCACGATGTCGCCGTAACCGGTGGTCGAGAGGGTCACGGTCGCGTAGTAGAAGGCGTCGAGCACGCTGACCTGCCCGTCGGCGCCGTCCTTGTAGCCGTCGCGGTCGAGCGCGACGATCAGCCCGGTGAACAGCAGGACCACTGCGGCCAGGGTCAAGCGCTTGGCGACCTGGCGCAGGGGGTGCTGCACGATCTGGCGGGGGAGCTTGAGCTGGCCGGTGAGCAGCCGCTGGCCGGCCGAGCGGGGCTCCGGCTGTTTCACGTGAAACCTCCGGCGGGGGACGGCGCCGAGACGAGGGCGGATATCGGGCTTCTCCAGGGCAGGCCGAGGATCTCCAGGGCATCACCGGGCTTGGCGCCACCCGCCGGGATGACCGCGAGTCCGTCGGCCGCGGCGAGGCCCCGCAACATGGCCGGACCGTTGTAGTGCAACGGCACCGCCTGTCCCGCACGGTGGACGACCGGGACGAGGCGGGTGTCCCGCGGATGCCCGTGGACCGCGTCGCGCACGGGTACGTGCGTCTCAGCCCGGGAACGATGGCCGGTGGCCTCGCGCAGCAGCGGCTCGGCGAGCGTGAGCAGTCCCGAAACGGCGGCCAGGGGGTTGCCGGGCAGGCCCACCAGGTGGCGGCCCTCGGCGAGCCGGGCCAGGAGCATCGGGTGGCCCGGGCGGACCTGCACCCCGTCGACGAGCAGCTCGGCGCCTGCCCTGTGCAGCACGGGGTGGACGTGGTCGACGGGTCCCGAGGCGGTGCCTCCGGTCGTGATCACCAGCTCGGCCGAGGACCCGGTGACCGCCTCGTACAGGGCCTCCGCGTCGTCACCGAGGCGCCGGGTGCCCAGGACGTCGACTCCGAGGGTCCGGAGCCACGGAGCGAGCATCGGCCCGAGGGCATCGCGGATGAGCCCCTCGTGCGGGACGCCGGAGGCGAGCAGTTCGTCCCCGAGGACCAGGACCTCCACACGCGGCCGGTCCAGCGTGGTGACCGCGTCGTATCCGGCGGCGGCCGCGAGTCCCAGGACCGCCGGGGTGACGACCGTGGCCGCGGGCAGCAGCGGCTCACCCGCCCGGCACTCCTGGCCGCGGGAGCGGATGTCCTGGCCGGGCACGACGTCCTTCAGCGCGTGCACGTGGCGGCCGTCGGCGTCGGTGCGGGAGTGCTCGGAGCGAAGGACCGCCGTGGTGTCGGGCGGCACGCGTGCACCGGTGGCGATGCGCACGGCGGCACCATCGGGCAGGGCCGGTACGTCACCGTGTCCGGCCAGCAGGGACCCGGTGGTGAAGACCTCCCAGGGGCCCGGCCCGGCGACCGCCCACCCGTCCATGGCGGAGGTGTCGAACGACGGCAGGTCGGTGAGCGCGGTCAGCGGCTCGGCCAGCACCCTGCCGAGCGCCCCCGTGAGCGGGGTACGCACGGTGCCCGCCGGCGTGTCGCGACCGGCGCGGGCAGCGATGTCGCGGGCCCGCGCCCAGGGCGTCCCGCCGTGCACGGCCTGCGCGCCCGCGGACGCGTCCCGCGTGCCGCCGGGGTGCGCCGGTACCCGGGCGGGCCGTCCCACGAGGGCGAGGGCCTCCTCGACACCGTCGACGTCCGGCTCGTTCATCCGGCGCCGTTCCCGTCCGGCGTCTCCTGCGCCCAGCGGGCCGCGAGCGCGGCGGCCTTCTGCGCCGCCTCGGCCACGGCGTCGGGGCCTGCGTCCTGCGCCTTGGCGGCGGCGTAGCCCACGAGGAACGTGGTGAGGGGTGCGGCGGGGCGGGCGACGCCATGTGCGGCGTCACGCGCGAGGTCCAGGAGGACGCCGGTGTCGACGTCCAGCTCGATGCCCAGCTCGGCCTTGACTGCGGTGATCCATTCGTCCAGCACGGTTCCATGCTCCCTGATGCGGGCCCGGGCCACGGCAAGGTCCTCCCAGGTGTCGCAGTCGAAGGACGCGAGAGGGCGGCCCGGTACGCGGGCGATGTCGAGTTCCTGCGTCAGCAGCCGCAGGGGCAAGCCGGAGAGGCGGCCGTGCTCGGCGGCGATGAGGGCGATCTCGCGGCGCAGCGGCTCCGTGCGGTACGCGGCGACGAGCGGCTGGTCACGGCCGTCCGCGTCCACCGCGAGTGCGGCCTCGACACGACCCCCGTCGGTACGGCCCCCGTCGAGCGCGTCGACGAGTCCGCGCACGGTCGCGGCGTCGAGGAAGGGCAGGTCCCCGCCCAGGACGACGACCGTGTCGGCCTGCACGTGCCGCACCCCGGCGTCGAGCGCGGCGAGCGGGCCGCCTCCGGGCGGCTCCTCCCGGGCCCAGACGACGTGCCGCGCGGTGGCCCGGCGCCCACCGACGACGACGGCTCGCCCGGCGTCCGCGCAAGCGTCGAGCACCCGGTCCAGGAGTGCGCGCCCGCCCACGCTCAGCGCGGGCTTGTCCGCCCCGCCGAGCCGCCGGGCGGCACCGCCCGCCAGTACCACGGCATCAAATCGGGTCACCCGCCCAGTATGGTCGCCGCGCTCACCCGCAGGACCAGCCCCCCTCACTCCGTCCTGCGCCGCCGTTTCCCGTAGGGAGGACGCGGCCGTGCCCTCCGGCACGGAGGTCGCGGCCGTGCCGAGGCCCCGGGCGCCCCCGGGAGGCTGCCCGGGGCCTCTCAGGGAAAGACACCGCAATGCCCCAGGACCTGCGTGGGGCCCCGGAGTGGGTGAGGGACTCCTGCGCGGGTGAAGAGGCGGGAACGCTGGGCGGAGCACAGGGCCGGCTCCCCGCCGCATACCCCGGCCGCGGAGCACGAGACGCCTCCCCGCCGCATAGCCGGGCCGCGCAGCACGAAGCGCCTCCCCGCCGCATAGCCGGCCGCGCAGCACGAGGCACCCGGGGCGGTACCCGCCGTGGCGTACCGCCCCGTGTCGTCACAGGGTGCGCAGCAGCACCGCGGGCTGTTCGACGCAGTCCGCCACGTACCGCAGGAAGCCGCCTGCCGTGCCCCCGTCACAGATCCGGTGGTCGAAGGTCAGCGACAGCTGGACGACCTGACGTACCGCCAGTTCGCCCTGGTGCACCCAGGGCTTCGGCACGATCCGGCCCACGCCCAGCATCGCGGCCTCGGGGTGGTTGATGATCGGCGTGGAGCCGTCCACCCCGAACACGCCGTAGTTGTTCAGCGTGAACGTCCCCCCCGTCAAGTCCGCAGGGGTCAGCGCCCCCTTGCGGGCCTCCTCCGTCAGCCGGGCGAACTCCGCCGTCAGGGACTCCGCGTCCCGGGTGTGCGCGTCGCGGACCACGGGGACGACGAGGCCCCGCTCGGTCTGTGCGGCGAAGCCGAGGTGGACCTCGGGCAGCCGGACGATCTCCCTCGCTTCCATGTCCACCCGCGAGTTGAGCTCCGGGTAGCGGGCGAGCGCGGCGGTGCAGATCCGGGCGAGCAGCGCCAGCAGGGAGATCTTGGTACCGCCCGCGGCGTTCATGGCGGCGCGGGCGGCCATGAGCTCGGTCGCGTCGGCGTCCACCCAGCAGGTGGCGTCGGGGATCTCCCGGCGGCTGCGGCTCAGCTTGTCGGCCACGGCGCCCCGCACCCCGCGCAGCGGCACCCGCTCCCCGGAGCCCTGCGCGGCGGGAGCCACCGGGGCGGCCGGGACGGCCTCCTCTGCCGGGACCGCCGACAGTCGCTCGACGTCAGCGCGCAGGATCAGCCCGTCGGGGCCGGAACCGCGCACCGTGCGCAGATCGATGCCCCGTTCCCGTGCCAGCTTCCGCACCAGCGGCGAGATCACCGGTACCGGCCCGTCAGCAGGCGGACTCTGCGGCGCGGCGGGAGCCGCCGCCGCAGGGGCCGGGACGGCGGTGGGCGCGGGCGCCGTGGGGGAAGCGCCCGCGCGCACCCGGCGCCGCCGTGCGGCGGGGGCGGAGGTGCCGTAGCCGACCAGCACGTTTCCGGAGCCCTCCGCAGCGGGGGCCGCCTTGTCGGCGCCGTCGGCGCCGTCGGCGCCGGTAGTCCCGCCGGCCGGGGGGGCAGGCGCGGCGCCGTCAGGCCGGGCGTCGGCACCGACCGCGACGGTCAGCAGCGGCGCACCCACGGGCAGCTCCTCGCCCTCCTCGCCGTACCGCGCGGTGACCACACCCCCGTACGGGCAGGGCACCTCCACCATGGCCTTGGCGGTCTCCACCTCCACGACCGGCTGGTCGACGACCACGACGTCCCCGACGGCGACGAGCCACCGGACGATCTCCGCCTCGGTGAGCCCCTCACCGAGGTCGGGCAGCTTGAACTCCAACACCTGAGCCATCCGCTCCCCGCCTCCCACTGCAGTCGGGCGACCGCGTCGAGGATCCGGTCGACACCCGGCAGGTGGTGCCGCTCCAGCATCGGCGGCGGGTACGGGATGTCGAAGCCCGCCACCCGCAGCACGGGGGCCTCCAGGTGGTGGAAGCAGCGCTCGGTGACCCGGGCGGCGATCTCGGCGCCCGGTCCGGCGAACCCGCCGGACTCGTGGACGACGACCGCGCGACCGGTGCGCCGCACGGACGCGCACACCGTCTCGTCGTCGAACGGCACCAGGGACCGGAGGTCGACGACCTCCAGGTCCCACCCCTCGGCCTGTGCGGCCTCGGCTGCCTCCAGGCAGACGGGCACGGACGGGCCGTAGGTGATGAGGGTGGCGCTGCGGCCGGTGCGCCGGACGGCGGCGCGGCCGATCGGCTCCACCTGCGTCGGGGCGTCGGGCGACCAGTCGGACTTGGACCAGTAGAGGCGCTTCGGCTCCAGGAAGACCACCGGGTCGTCGGAGGCGATGGCGGCGCGCAGCAGGCCGTACGCGTCGGCGACCGTGGCGGGTGTGACGACATGGAGCCCCGGAGTCGCCATGTAGTACACCTCGGACGAGTCGCTGTGGTGCTCGACACCGCCGATCCCACCGCCGTACGGGACGCGGACGACGAGGGGCATCGGCATGGCGCCGCGCGTCCGGTTCCGCATCCGGGCGACGTGGCTGATGAGCTGCTCGAAGGCCGGATAGGCGAACGCGTCGAACTGCATCTCGACGACCGGGCGCAGCCCGTACATCGCCATGCCGACGGCGGTGCCGAGGATTCCGGCCTCCGCGAGCGGGGTGTCCGTGCACCGGTCCTCGCCGAACTCCTTGGCGAGTCCGTCGGTGACGCGGAAGACGCCACCGAGCGTGCCGACGTCCTCGCCCATCACGTGGACGGTGGGGTCC
Source organism: Streptomyces sp. CC53 (assembly GCF_001865245.1). Taxonomy (GTDB): domain Bacteria; phylum Actinomycetota; class Actinomycetes; order Streptomycetales; family Streptomycetaceae; genus Streptomyces. The sequence continues at coordinate 97,167 of NZ_MKXB01000145.1, forward strand.
TCGGCCATCGCGTCGCGCATGGCGCGCTGAAGAGCCTGGGCCAGGGTGGCGGGCTTGGCTGCCACGGTGGTCATCGGGCGTCACCTTCCACTTCGGCTGCCAGCTCGGCCCGCAGCTGCGCGGCCTGCTCGCGCAGCTGCCCGGTCTGCTCCGCGAAGACGTGGTCGAAGAGGTCCATGGGTTCGAGTTCCGCGTCCGCGTTCATCCGCTCCCGCAGGCGCGCGGCCATCGCCTCGGCCGCGTCCGCCGCCTGCCGGATGCCGTCCTCGTCGAGCAGCCCGCGCTCCGTCAGCTCCTGCTCCAGGAGCCGGATCGGGTCGTGCTGCCGCCACGTCTCCACCTCGCCGTCCCCGCGGTAGCGGGTGGCATCGTCGGCGTTGGTGTGGGCGTCGATGCGGTACGTCACGGCCTCGACGAGGGTCGGGCCGCCTCCCCTGCGGGCGCGGTCCACGGCCTCCGACAGCACCTGGTGCACGGCGACCGCGTCGTTCCCGTCGACCAGTCGGCCCGGCATGCCGTAGCCGACGGCCTTGTGGGCCAGAGAGGGGGCCGCGGTCTGCTTGGCCAGCGGGACGGAGATCGCGAAGCCGTTGTTCTGCACCAGGAAGACGACCGGCGCCTGCCACACCGCGGCGAAGTTCAGCGCCTCGTGGAAGTCGCCTTCGCTGGTGCCGCCGTCGCCGACCATCGCCAGGGCCACGACGTCGTCGCCCTTGAGGCGGGCCGCGTGCGCGAGGCCCACGGCGTGCGGCAGCTGGGTGGCGAGTGGCGTGCAGAGCGGGGCGACGCGGTGCTCGCGCGGGTCGTAGCCGGTGTGCCAGTCGCCGCGCAGCAGCGTGAGGGCCTGCACGGGGTCCAGGCCGCGCGCCACGGCCGCCAGGGTGTCGCGGTACGACGGGAAGAGCCAGTCCCGCTCCTCCAGGACCAGCGCCGCGGCCACCTCGCAGGCCTCCTGACCGGTGCTGGACGGGTACACCGCCAGCCGGCCCTGCTTGGTGAGCGCGGTCGCCTGCGCGTTGTAGCGGCGGCCCCGCACCAGCTCGGCGTGGAGCCGGCGCAACAGCTCGGGCGCGAACCCGGCCACGGCGTCCGTGCCGAGCACGCGGTACGGCTCGGGGTCCGGGAGCAGCGGCGCAGGGTCGGTGCGCGGCTTCCACGCCGGCGGGGGCGTGGGCCGGTAAGAGGCCGCGCCGGGCAGCTCTTGGACCGTCATGACAGCACCTCCTCGTGGGAGTGGGCATAAGACCCGGGGGCGGCGCGCATGTGGCGCGCCTCACCTACCGATTGTTCGGTCGTGGAGCCAATTTGGCCACAGGCACCCTCAGCCTGTGGACAAACGGTTCTGCACAGCCTGGGATAGAAGCAGGTCGTCCACGAGAGAGAGGTGGGGGGACATGGCAGCTGAACAAATGGCCCCGAGCTGGGACCGGGCGCCGCAGGGCGACGAGGACCAGGTGCCGGCACCGCGTCCGCTCGACGCCATCGACCGCGACATCCTGCGGATCCTCCAGACGGACGGCCGCGCGTCGGTCCGGTCGGTGGCCGAGCGCGTACACGTGTCCCGCGCGAACGCGTACGCGCGGATCAACCGGCTGATCGACGACGGAGTGATCCGCGGCTTCGGCGCCCGGGTCAACCACGAACGCGCGGGGCAGGGGGCCTCCGCGTACATCACTCTCAAGATCGTGCAGAACTCCTGGCGCACGGTCCGCGAGAAGCTCCAGGCCCTGCCGGGTGCCGCGCACATCGCGCTGGTCAGCGGCGACTTCGACGTGCTGCTGCTCGTGCACACCCCGGACAACAGGACGCTGCGCGAGCTGGTGCTGACCAGGCTCCAGGCCATCCCCGAGGTGCTGTCCACGCGGACGCTGCTGGTGTTCGAGGAGACGGACCTCCACCGGAGGATCGCGGCGGAAGAGATGTGACCGCCGCCTGGCACGCCGAAGCCGCCGGGTGGTCGCGGCGGCTTCGCGTTCTTCCCGCCTCGGCCGGGGCGCGGCCCGGCACCCGGTGGGCGCCGCGTTCTCCCCTCCGCGAGGGGCATCGGGCCCGCGCGTCCGCCGGCCGGCGGGCAGCCCCTTCGTCGGCCGCTCGGCGGCGCGCGCTCCACCACCCCTTCGGACCGTGCGTCCCGCCGCACCCGGCGGGCGGTCCGCGTTCCGCCCTCGATGACGGTCGGCGCTCGCCACCGGCCGCGACGGCGCTCCGGCTCCCGGCGGAACGTGCGCGTTCGTCGCTCAGTGGGTGGCGCGCAACCCGTCGAAGGCCATGTGGACCACGGCGTCCGCGAGCTGCTGCCGCTCGGTGCCGTCGCCGTGCTGGGGCTTGTACCACTCGACCAGCGAGTTCACCATGCCGAACAGCAGGCGGGTCGCGAGCCGTATGTCGACGTCCGGGCGCAGGTCGCCGTCGGCTGCGGCGGCCTTCATCAGGTCCGCGACGCGCTGGTCGAACTCACGGCGTCGCTCCAGGGCCCAGCGCTCGGTCCGGGTGTTGCCGCGGACCCGCAGCAGAAGCGTCACGTAGGGCAGCTCGTCCATCAGCACCTCGACGGTGCGCCGGGTCACGTACTCGACCCGCTCGACGGCCCGGCCCTGGAGGGCGGGCTCCTCCTCCAGAACCGAGAAGAGCCCGTCCAGGGCGCGGCTGACGGCCCGCTGCAGCAGTTCCTCCTTGCCCGCCACATGGTGGTAGATCGACGACTTCGAGATGCCCGCCGCCTTGGAGAGGTGCTCCATGGAGGTGCCGTCGTAGCCGCGCTCGTTGAAGACCCGGACGGCCACGGAGAGCAGGGTCTCGGGGGTGTAGGTGTCCCGCCTGGGAGTGCTCATCAGTCGATCCTCGCGTCCTCGGCGTATCCGCGCCGCACGGTACCCAGGGCCGGCGCGTAACGGCCCGTGGGGTAGCGCTTGTGCATCTCCTTCAGGAGGCCGGCCACGCGCGCGTAGCCGACCTTCTCGCCCCAGGCGAGCGGGCCCAGCGGGTAGTTCACGCCGAGGCGCATCGCCGTGTCGACGTCCTCCGCCGTCGCGACGCCACGGTCGACGGCGTCCACCGCGACATCCACCAGCATGGCCACGGTACGGGCGACGATCATGCCCGGGACGTCCCCGATGACGGAGACCTGCTTGCCGATGGCCTGGAAGAGCCCGACCGCTTCGCTCAGCGCCTCCGGGGCGGTGGTGTCGCAGGTCGAGAGGGCGACACGGCGCGCGGAGGCGTAGTCGAGTGCCAGGTCGAAGTAGATGATCTGGTCGTCCCCGTACTCCGCGGACGTCTCGCCGTCGGCGAGGCACAGGCGGCCGTCGGACGGCAGGTCGATCCAGCCGTCACCGGTGCGCCGGCGCACCTCGATGCCCGCCTGCTCGATCAGCTCCACCAGCGGCTCGGCCGGTCCGAGGTCGCCGCGGACGGTGACGTGCGCGGGCGGGTCGGCCGGCGGGGCGGTGTGCGGCCCAGGGCGCTCGTCGCCCTCGCCGTGCGGGTACCACCCGTGGCCCGTCTTGCGGCCGAGGCGGCCGGACTCCACGAGGCGGCGCTGTGCCAGGGAAGGGGCGAACTTCGGGTCCTGGAAGAAGGACTCCCACACGGACCGGGTGACCGCCTCGTTGACGTCCTGCCCGATCAGGTCGGTGAGCTCGAAGGCGCCCATCCTGAAGCCGCCGCACTCCCGCAGGACGGCGTCGATGGTGGCCGGATCGGCGCCCCTCTCCTCGTGGACCCGGAAGGCTTCGGCGTAGAAGGGCCGGGCGACCCGGTTGACGATGAACCCGGGGGTGTCGGCGCAGCGGACCGGCGTCTTCCCCCATGCGTCGGCCGTGTCGTAGGCGCGCGTGGCGGCGGCCTCGTCGGTGGCGAAGCCGCTGACGATCTCGACGAGCGGCAGCAGCGGCGCCGGGTTGAAGAAGTGCATGCCGACGAAGCGGCCCGGGTGGCGCAGCGCCCCGGCGACGGCGGTGACGGAGAGGGACGAGGTGTTCGTGGCGAGCAGGCAGTCTTCCGCGACCGTCTTCTCCAGCGCGGCGAAGAGCTCCTGCTTCACGTCGAGCCGCTCGACGATCGCCTCGACGACGAGAGCGGCGTCGGCCAGCTCGTCGAGCACGGCCGCGGGCCGCAGCCGGGAAGCGGCCGAGTCCCGCGCGTCCTGCGCGAGGCGGCCCTTGGCGACGAGCCGGTCCAGACGGTCGAGCACGGCGGTCGCGGCCGCTTCCGCCCGCCCGGGCGCGGCGTCGTAGAGGAGGACGGGGTGGCCGGCGACCAGCGCGACCTGCGCGATGCCCTGGCCCATGGTGCCGGTTCCGACGACGGCGACGGTGCTGCCTCGGGGGACGGCGGAACGCGCCGCCGGGGTGGTGGCCTCGGTGTCGGTCATGCCGGCGATCCTTCCCGATGGGTTGTCCACATGTCCGAGAGACCCCCTTGTCCCGACCGATCGTTCGGTTACTCTAGCTCTGTCCGCCTGTCCCTGCCCAGCTCACCGAGGAGTTGGTCCGCCATGGCCGCCGCGCAGCTGACCCCCGACCACCTGGCCGAGAGGCACCGGCCCACGCTCGACCAGGCCCTTGAGGCGATCCGGACCCGCGCCTACTGGTCCCCGCACCCGGAGCACCCCAAGGCGTACGGGGAGAACGGCTCCCTCAGTGCGGCCGACGGGCTCGCCGCCCACCAGGCGGCCCTGAACACCCGCTTCGAGCTCGACCAGCCCGGCACCGACGGCTGGACGGGCGGCGAGGTGTCCCCGTACGGCCCGGCGCTCGGCGTCGAGTACCCGCACGTGGACGTGGACGAGCTGCTCCCCGCGATGCGCACCGGCCTGGCGGCCTGGCGGGACGCGGGTGCGGAGACCCGCGCGCTGGTGTGCCTTGAGGTCCTGGCCCGCATCAGCGCGCGCACGCACGAGTTCGCGCACGCGGTCATGCACACGAGCGGTCAGGCGTTCATGATGGCGTTCCAGGCCGGCGGCCCGCACGCGCAGGACCGTGGCCTGGAAGCGGTGGCGTACGCGTACGCGGAGCAGACCCGCACCCCGGTCGAGGCCGAGTGGTCGAAGCCCCAGGGCAAGCGGGAACCGCTGGAGCTGCGCAAGTCCTTCACCGCCGTCGGCCGGGGCGTCTCCCTGCTGGTCGGCTGCAACACCTTCCCGACCTGGAACAGCTACCCCGGCCTGTTCGCCTCACTGGCGACGGGCAACGCGGTGCTCGTGAAGCCGCACCCGCGCGCGGTGCTGCCGCTCGCCCTGACGGTGCGGATCACCCGCGAGGTGCTGGCCGAGGCCGGCTTCGACCCGAACCTGGTGGCACTGGCCGTCGAGCGGCCCGGCGAGGGCATCGCCAAGGCCCTCGCCGTCCGGCCCGAGATCCGGATCATCGACTACACCGGGTCGACGTCCTTCGGTGACTGGCTGGAGCAGAACGCCCGGCAGGCACAGGTGTACACGGAGAAGGCCGGCGTCAACACCGTCGTCGTCGACTCGACCGACAACTACAAGGGGATGCTGTCCAACCTGGCGTTCTCACTGTCCCTGTACAGCGGCCAGATGTGCACCACCCCGCAGAACCTGCTCATCCCGCGGGACGGAATCGCCACGGACGCGGGCCACAAGTCGTACGACGAGGTGGTCACCGATCTGGCGGCCGCGGTCGACGGCCTGCTGGGCGACGACGCACGGGCGAACGCGCTGCTCGGCGCCCTGGTGAACCCGGACGTCAAGGCCCGCCTGGAGGCGGCCGCGGAGCTCGGCGAGGTCGCCCTGTCCTCCCGCGAGATCACCCACCCGGACTTCCCCGACGCCGTCGTCCGCACCCCGCTCATGGTGAAGCTGGACGGCTCCAAGCCGGAGGCGGAAGCGGCCTACATGTCGGAGTGCTTCGGCCCCGTCTCCTTCGCCGTGGCCGTGGACTCCACGGACGACGCGCTGGAGCTGCTGCGCCGCACGGTGCGGGAGAAGGGCGCGATGACCGTCGGCGCCTACACCACGTCGGCTGACGTGGAGCGTGCCGTCGAGGAGGTGTGCCTGGAGGAGTCGGCGCAGCTGTCGCTGAACCTGACGGGCGGTGTCTACGTCAACCAGACGGCCGCGTTCTCCGACTTCCACGGCTCCGGCGGCAACCCGGCGGCGAACGCCGCGCTGTGCGACAGCGCGTTCGTCGCCAACCGCTTCCGGATCGTGGAGGTCCGCCGCCCGGCCTGATCGCTGCTCCGGTCCGCCGCCCGGCCCGAGCACCGCTCGGGGCGGGCGCCCGGCCCGGCCGTCAGCCCGCGGGCGGCCCGGCGATCGTCGCGTACCGCTGGACCCAGGCGTGCATGGCGATCGCCGCGGCCGCACCAGCGTTGATCGAACGGGTCGACCCGAACTGGGCGATGGAGCACACCATGCGGGCGTGCTTCCTGGCTTCCTCGGTGAGCCCCGGCCCCTCCTGCCCGAACAGCAGCACACACCGCCGGGGCAGCACGGTCCGCTCCAGCGGCACGGCGCCGGGCAGGTTGTCGATCCCGATGACGGGCACGTCCTCCGCCTCGGCCCACGCCGTCAGCGCCTCGGTGTCGGGGTGGTGCCGCACGTGCTGGTAGCGGTCGGTCACCATGGCACCGCGCCGGTTCCAGCGCCGGCGGCCCACGATGTGGACCTCCTTGGCGAGGAACGCGTTGGCGGTCCGCACGACGGAGCCGATGTTGAAGTCGTGGCCCCAGTTCTCCACGGCCACGTGGAAGTCGTGGCGGCGGGTATCCAGGTCGGCGACGATCGCCTCACGCGTCCAGTAGCGGTAGCCGTCGACGACGTTGCGCCGGTCCCCGTGGGCGAGCAGCTCGGGGTCGTACTGCTCACCCTGCGGCCAGGGCCGCGGGTGGGGTCCGACGCCGACCTGGTCGCCGAAGCCGTCGTCGTACTGCAGGGGCTCCGTGCCGTCGGCCGGTCCGGGAGCCTGCAGGGCGGTGTCCGTGGGGGTCTCGCTGCTCACCCGACGAGGGTACGGCCCGCCGCGTCCCCGCTGCCGGGCCGCTGACCGGGAACGCTCGCCCCTGCCGCGTCCGCGGAGCCGCCGCCTCCGGGCCCGTGGCTGCCGCTGTCGGAGTCGGAACGGGACCTCCGCAGCCGGTCACGCCCGGCTCGCCGGAGCCGGCGGCCTGCGCGCAGCACCCGGCCCTCCGTCCACAGCAGGAACACGGTCGGCAGGAACACCGCGTCTGCGGTGATCATCGCGAGGGAGAAGAACGGCAGCCCGAGCAGCACCGCGATGCCCGCGTGCTCCGCGATCATCACGGTCAGGAGGACGTTCTTGACCCGCCGGTTCAGCAGGGTGAAGGGGAACGCGACCTGCACGATGACCGTGCCGTAGGTGATGATCATGACCACGAGACTGCCGTGCGCCAGCAGGTCCGACAGCGCGGGCCAGGGCGAGAAGTAGTCGAGCTTCAGCGGGTAGTAGAGCGCGGTGCCGTCCTGCCACCGGGAGCCCTGGATCTTGTACCAGCCGGCGGTGGCGTAGATCAGGCAGACCTCCGCCATGATCACGCCGAGGGTGGCGTTGTGCACCGCGTTCCCGATGACGTCGAGCAGGGTGCGGGGCTGGCCCGGGGCGAACCGGCAGACGAGCCACCACACGCCCTGCGCGACCCACAGCAGCCACAGGAAACCCAGGAACCAGCCCTCGCCCGTCACCTGACGGTGAAGCGTCGCGGCGACCAGGCCGAGGCCCAGCAGCGACCACAGCACCGGCCCCACGACGTCGGACGCGCCGCCTTCGCGGCCGGCGGCACGTGCCCGGCGCCGGGCGTCCAGCGACCAGACCTGCCCGCAGCGCGTGAGGGTGAGGTAGACCGCCATGATGTGGATGACGTTGTCGCCGCCGTCGCCCATGAAGACGGAGCGATTCTGCAGCGACAGGACGCCCACCATGAACAGCACGGACGACGCCCGGGTGCGCCAGCCCACCAGCAGCAGGGCCGCACCGATGACGGCCAGGGCGTACACGGCCTCGAACCAGAGCGCCGAATCCGTCCACAGCAGGACGGTGAACGAGCGGTTGTCCGTGATCAGCCGCTCGGCGAGGTCCCACCCCCAGGGGCCGTCGGGGCCGTACAGCTCGTGCCGGTGCGGATACTCGCGGAGCAGGAAGAACAGCCAGGTGGCGGCGAAACCGATACGGACGACGGCAGTCTGGTAGGGGCCGAGGACGGTCCCGGTCACCTTTCGGACCAGGGGGACGACCCGCCGGTCGAACGGGCTCTGCCCCTCGGCCCTGGTCGACGCGCCGCTGGGCGTCCCCCCGGCCGGGGCGCGGAACGACGCGCCGGAGGGTATCCCTCCGGCCGGGGCGCGGGTCGACGCGTCGGAGGGCGTCCCTCCGCCCGTCGGCCCCTCCGCCGTCACGCACCCGCCGGCAGGGCTCTTGCTTCCGGCGGACGCAGAGGCCGGAGACTTCGACCGGGCGGGCGCCCCGGGCACGGACGCCCCGGCGGCTGTCGGCTCCGGGACGGGGGCCTTCGCCCAGGAGGGCACTCCGGGCGCGGTCGGCTCCTGCGCGGGGTGCCCCAGAAGGCCGCCGGGAGCGGGGGCGTCCAGCGGGCCCCGGTCGTCACGGGGATCCGGGGTCTGACGGCTCTCGTCGCCGGAGCCGCGGCCGGGTTCGTTCGTGGTCACCGGGGCGCCGCCTCTCCGTCGCGCCCGCCGGTCACGCCGAGCGGCAGATCCGCCGCGGTCACCGTCCACCAGGGAAGGACCCGGTAGTAGGGGCGGGTGTCGGTCTTCTCGCCGCTCCACGGCGGGGCGGCGACGGCGCGGGTCGCGGAGCGCACCTGTATGCGCTCGACCTTCCCGCCCAGGTCCATGTCCTCCAGTCGGAGCATCACGATCCGGCGGATGTAGCGCTCGGAGAGTTCGCCGCGGACGCCTGTGGCCCGGTTCTCGTCGTTGTGCCAGTTCGCGAAGAAGTCCCAGGCCCGGCGCAGCTCGTTCTGGTGGACGTGGCTCGGGAAGGGGTTGCCGCGTATCGCCTCGCCGTCCTGCGCGGACAGGTCCGTCCACGGCGTCAACCGCCGCTCGCCGCCGACGGTGATCTCGGCGCGGACCTCCACGGCGATGTTCTGCTGGAGCGGGTTGGGGGCGAACAGCTTCCAGTTCTGCTCGAACTCCGGCAGGACCCAGTCGTTGACCGCCTCGCCGTGCTTCTTCGTCAGCGTGTTCGCCGGCGCGACGTGCAGGAAGACCATCCCCAGGTGAAGGCAGCCGAGGAGGCCGATCGCCACGACCACGACACCGGCCACGACCTTGTACGGGAGGGACAGCGCGGCCGTCCCGGTCCCCGCTCCGGGCGGGGCGGCGCCGCCCGCCCCCTCGCGCCGCTCGTCGTTCGACTCCATCCCGCCCCGATCCGCGTCGTCCCCGCAGTTATCCACAGGGTTGACACCATACGGGCCGCCGACCGACCATTGAAGTCATTCAACCGAACGATCGGTCGGTAGGGGGCCCGATGACGGCAGTGACCGCTGACTCTCAGCAGGCGTACGAGACGGTGTTCGACGCGGCGATCGCCGCGGACGAGCGCATCGAACCGCGCGACTGGATGCCGGACGCCTACCGCGCCACGCTGGTCCGGCAGATCGCCCAGCACGCCCACTCCGAGATCATCGGCATGCAGCCGGAGGCGAACTGGATCACCCGTGCGCCGTCACTGCGCCGCAAGGCCATCCTGATGGCCAAGGTCCAGGACGAGGCCGGCCACGGGCTGTACCTGTACAGCGCCGCCGAAACCCTCGGCACCAGCCGCGAGGAACTGCTCGACAAGCTCCACTCCGGCCGACAGAAGTACTCGTCGATCTTCAACTACCCCACTCTCACCTGGGCGGACGTCGGCGCCATCGGCTGGCTGGTGGACGGCGCCGCGATCACCAACCAGGTGCCGCTGTGCCGCTGCTCCTACGGTCCTTACGCACGCGCGATGGTCCGGGTCTGCAAGGAGGAGTCCTTCCACCAGCGCCAGGGCTACGAGGCCCTGCTCGCGCTCTCCCGAGGGACACCCGACCAGCACGCGATGGCCCAGGACGCCGTGGACCGCTGGTGGTGGCCGTCGCTGATGATGTTCGGCCCGCCCGACGGCCAGTCGGCGCACTCCGCCCAGTCCATGGCCTGGAAGATCAAGCGCCACTCCAACGACGAGCTGCGCCAGCGCTTCGTCGACATCTGCGTCCCGCAGGCCGAATCCCTCGGGCTCACCCTTCCGGACCCGGACCTGCGGTGGAACGAGGAGCGCGGCCACTACGACTTCGGCCCGATCGACTGGTCCGAGTTCCAGCAGGTCCTCAAGGGCAACGGGCCCTGCAACGAACAGCGCATCACGCAGCGCCGCCGCGCCCACGAAGAGGGAGCCTGGGTCCGTGAGGCGGCAGCGGCCTACGCCGCGAAGCACACGGCCCCGCAGCACGGCACGGCACAGAACGACACGGCACGCACCGGCACCGGACAGCTCGGCACCGGCGGGAACGGGGAGGCGACGGCATGACGACCAGCGACTGGCCGCTGTGGGAGGTGTTCGTCCGCTCGCGCCGCGGACTGTCCCACACCCACGCCGGCAGCCTCCACGCCCCGGACGCGGAGATGGCCCTGCGCAACGCCCGCGACCTCTACACCCGCCGCAACGAAGGCGTGTCCCTGTGGGTGGTGCCGTCCTCCGCGATCACCGCCTCGTCGCCCGACGAGAAGGACCCGTTCTTCGAACCGTCGGCGGACAAGCCGTACCGGCACCCGACCTTCTACGAGATCCCGGAGGGGGTGCAGCACCTGTGACGGCAACCATCGAGTCGGCGGCCCTCGCCCTGGGTGACGACGCCCTCGTGCTGTCCCAGCGCCTCGGGGAATGGGCGGGGCACGCACCCGTACTGGAAGAGGAGGTCGCCCTCGCGAACATCGCCCTGGACCTCCTGGGCCAGGCCCGCGTGCTGCTCTCCCTGGTCGGCGACGAGGACGAGCTGGCCTTCCTGCGCGAGGAGCGGGCCTTCCGCAACGTCCAGCTCGTCGAGCAGCCGAACGGCGACTTCGCCCACACCATCGCCCGCCAGCTGTACTTCTCCACCTACCAGCGGCTCCTGTACGGCCGGCTGGCCGCAGCCCCGGAGACCGGCAGCACCGGCCTCACGGCCCTGGCCGCCAAGGCCGTGAAGGAGGTCGCCTACCACCAGGACCACGCCGAGCAGTGGACCCTGCGGCTGGGGGACGGCACGGCGGAGAGCCGCACGCGGATGCAGACGGCCTGTGACGCCCTGTGGCGCTTCACCGGGGAGCTCTTCCTGCCGGTGGAGGGCCTCGACACCGACTGGGCGGAGCTCGAGTCCGACTGGCTGACGTCGGTGTCCGCGGTGCTGGCGCGCGCCGGGCTCACGGTGCCCGACGGGCCGCGGCTGACCGCGTGGAGCGCGGGCGCCGGACGCCAGGGCGTGCACACCGAGCCGTTCGGGCGGATGCTCGCCGAGATGCAGCACCTGCACCGCAGCCACCCGGGGGCGACATGGTGACCACGACCCCGCTGGAGGAGGAACTGAGCCGGCTCGCCGGCTCGGTACCGGACCCCGAACTGCCCGCGCTGACCCTGGAGGAACTGGGCGTGCTGCGCGGCGTGGAGGTCCTCGCGCCCGGCCGGGTGAGGGTCGCTCTCACCCCCACCTACACCGGCTGCCCGGCCATCGAGGCGATGTCCGCGGACATCGAGCGCGTCCTCCGCGAGCACGGCATAGCCGACGTCTCCGTGGTGACGGTGCTCTCGCCCGCCTGGTCCACCGACGACATCACCGACGAGGGCCGCCGCAAGCTCACCGAGTTCGGTATCGCACCACCCCGCCGGCAGGCAGCCGACGGCCCGGTCCCGCTGGGGCTCGCCATCCGCTGCCCGCACTGCGGCTCGACCGACACCGAGTTGCTCAGCAGGTTCTCCTCCACCGCGTGCAAGGCCCTGCGCCGCTGCGTGTCCTGCCGGGAGCCCTTCGACCACTTCAAGGAGTTGTAGATGTTCCATCCGCTCCGGGTGAGCGAGGTCGAGCGGCTCACCGACGACTCCGTGGCCGTCACCTTCGCGGTCCCCGAGGGGCTGCGCGACGCGTTCCGCCACACGCCGGGCCAGCACGTCACCCTGCGCAGGGTGACGGCCGGCGGCGAGGAGATACGCCGCACCTACTCGATCTGCTCCCGCGCCGTACCGCCCGGGGCGGATCCGGTGCTCCGCGTGGGCATCCGGCTGGTCGACGGCGGCGAGTTCTCCACGTACGCGCTCAAGGAGCTCGCGGTGGGGGACACCGTCGAGGTCATGGAGCCCATGGGCCGGTTCCTGCTGCAGCCGCGCCCCGGGCATTTCGCGGCGGTCGTCGGCGGCAGCGGCATCACGCCCGTCCTGTCGATGGCGGCGACCCTGCTCGATCGCGAGCCGGAAGCGCGCTTCTGCCTCGTGCGCAGTGACCGCACCGCCGCGTCGACGATGTTCCTGGACGAGGTCGCGGACCTGAAGGACCGCCACCCCGAACGGTTCCAGCTGGTCACGGTGCTGTCCCGCGAGGAGCAGCAGGCAGGTCTGCCGTCGGGGCGCCTCGACGAGGAGCGCCTGACCCGACTGCTCCCCGCGCTGCTGCCGCCGGCTGACGTCGACGGCTGGTACCTGTGCGGCCCGCTCGGCCTGGTGCAGGGCGCCGAACGCGCCCTGCAAGCGCTGGGGGTTCCGAAGGGCCGTGTCCACCAGGAGATCTTCCATGTGGACGACGGCTCCGCGACGGTCCGCACGCGCCTTCCGGGAGAGGCCGCGCACTCCGCGCTGACGGCGACGCTCGACGGACGCTCCGGCACCTGGCCGGTCGAGGAGGGCGAGACACTGCTGGAGACCGTGCTGCGTGCCCGCTCCGACGCGCCGTACGCGTGCAAGGGCGGGGTCTGCGGCACATGCCGTGCCTTCCTGGTATCCGGCCAGGTCCGCATGGACCGCAACTACGCGCTGGAGGCGGAGGAGACGGAGGCGGGCTACGTACTGGCCTGCCAGTCGCATCCGCTCACTGCCGAGGTGGAGCTCGACTTCGACCGCTGAGCGCTGCTCCGGACGCCCGAGCCGGCCCCTGCGCCAGGGGCCGGCGGGGTGGGTCACAGCACGACGGCTGCGGCCCCGTGCTCCGTCGTCATCGGGCGCCCGGCAGCCTCCCAGGCGATCATGCCGCCGTCGACGTTGACCGCGTCGATGCCCTGCTGCACCAGGTACTGGGTGACCTGCGCGGAGCGGCCGCCGACCCGGCACATCACATAGGCGCGGCGCCCTTCCGCCACCGCCTCGGTCACCTCACCGAAGCGGGCGACGAAGTCGCTCATCGGCACGTGCAGGGCCCCCTCGACGTGCCCGGCGGTCCATTCCTCGTGCTCCCGGACGTCCAGCAGCAGCGCGTCGGCCGGCACGGACGCGACGTCCACGGTCGGCAGCGGGGCGAAATTCATGGATCGGGCCTTCTCTCGTGTACAACGCGGCAGGAAGCTGGTCGAGCACCGGTGACACCGCACCGGCGCCCCTGCCAGCATCGCATCCCGAGCCCAGTACCCCGCGGCGCCGGGGGCCCGTGGCCACCGCCCCTCCGCAGGAGCTGACCGGTGGGCTCAGGAAGCGCGCAGCCCCGCCAGCTCCGCTTCGCGCTCGGACACCTGGGCGAGCAACTGCTCGGCCACCTCGTCGAGCAGTCGGTCCGGGTCGTCGGGCGCCAGCCGCAGCATCGAACCGATAGCCCCCTCCTCCAGCTCCCGCGCGAGCGCCGCCAGCAGCTCCTTGCGCTGCGCCAGCCAGTCCAGACGGGCGTAGAGCTGCTCGCTCTCGCTGACGTCGGCCGCCACCGGGGCGGGCCCCGCGTCCCACTCGTCCGCCAGCTCGCGCAGCAGCGCCTCGTCGCCGCGGGCGTACGCGGCGTTCACACGGGTGAGGAACTCGTCGCGCCGCGCCCGCTCCGCGTCCTCCGTCGCCAGGTCCGGATGCGCCTTGCGCACGAGCTCCCGGTAGAGACGACGCGCCTCGTCACCGGGCCGCACCCTCGGGGGTGCCTGCACGGACTGCTCGTTCAGCATGGCCGCGGCCTCGGGGGACAGCCCCTCGGAGTCGACCCAGTGGTGGAACAGTTCGTCGACTTCGGGCATCGGCATGACCACGGCCCGCAGCTCCTGCGCCCTGCGCAGGTCCTCCGGGTCCCCGGTGCGCTCGGCCCGTGCCTCCGCGATCAACGCGTCCAGTTCCTCCAGCCGCGCGTACACCGGCCCGAGCCGCTGGTGGTGCAGCCGCGAGAAGTTCTCCACCTCGATGCGGAAGGTCTCCACCGCGATCTCGAACTCGATCAGCGCCTGCTCTGCCGCCCGCACTGCCCGCGCCAGCCGAGCCTCAGGCGCCTCCATGTCCTCAGGCGCCTCGGGCGCCGCCGCGGCCTCGGGGGCCGGGGGCGTTTCAGGGGCCTCCGCGGCCCCGGAGCCCTTGTCGGCCTCAGGCTCGTGCGGGGCGGGGGTGCCGTTCACGTCGTCGCTCGGGGTCGTCACCGGACCAGACTACGGGCGGCCGCCCGCTCCCCGTCACACCCCCAGTTCCGCGCGGACCCGGCCGCTCCGCACGGCGGCCAGCAGGTCCGCGTGGTCCGCCTCCGTACGGTCGGCGTAGGCCACGGCGAACCGCGCCACGGCGGCGTCCAGTTCGTCGCCCTTGCCGCAGTACGCCGCGATGAGCCGGGGGTCCGCGCTGTGGGCGTGCGCTCGGGCGAGCAGCGCCCCGGTCATCCGCCCGTAGTCGTCGATCTGGTCGGCCGCCAGCGCCGACGAGTCCACGCTTCCCTTGCGGTTGCGGAACTGCCGCACCTGGTACGGGCGGCCCTCCACCGTGGTCCATCCGAGCAGGCTGTCGCTGACGACCTGCATCCGCTTCTGCCCGAGGACGACCCGCCGCCCCTCGTGCCCGCCGTCCGGTTCCCCGGAAACGTCTCCGGCGAACCCGGCCGCCGGCAGGTACGGCAGCAGCGCCGACGGGCGGGCCTCCTTCACCTGGAGCACCAGCGGCTGCCCGCGGTGGTCGAGGAGCAGCACCACGTACGACCGGGTGCCCACGCTTCCGGTACCGACGACGCGGAACGCCACATCGTGGATCGCGTACCGCGCCAGGAGCGGCCTGCGGTCGGGCGGCAGGGTCTCCAGGTACGGCCCCAGCGCACCCGCGACAGCGGCCGCTTCCGCGTCCGGGACCCTCCGCAGCACGGGCGGCGCGTCGACGAACCGCCGGTGCCCGTCCTCGCAGGGCTCCGTGGCCTTGGCGGCGAACCGGGCGCTGGTGTTCCTCCGGGCCTTCTCGGAGACCCGCTCCAGGGTGCCGAGCAGGTCCCGTGCGTCCGTGTGGGAGACCAGTTCCTCGTCGGCGATGGCGTTCCAGGCGTCGAGCACCGGCAGCTTGGCCAGCAGCCGCATGGTCCGGCGGTAGGCGCCCACCGCGTCGTACGCCGCCGCGAGGCACACGTCCTCGGCCGCGCCGACCTCACGCCCCGCCAGTACGAGCGAGGCGGCGAGCCGCTTGACGTCCCACTCCCAGGGGCCGACGACGGTCTCGTCGAAGTCGTTGAGGTCGATGACCAGCCGCCCCCGCTGGTCGCCGTACAGCCCGAAGTTCGCCGCATGCGCGTCGCCGCATATCTGGGCGCCCACGCCCGTGACCGGCGTCTCCGCCAGGTCGTGGGCCATCAGCCCGGCCGCCCCGCGCAGGAACGAGAACGGCGTCGCCGCCATCCTGCCCGCTCGTATCGGCGCGAGTGCCGGCACCCGGCCGCGGTTCGACTCCTCCACCGCGCGTACAGCGTCCGGCCGCCCCGCGCCGACGACCAGCACGTCGTGCGACCGCCGGGGCACCCGTTCGCGCAGGGCCTTGCCGCGTGCCTTGGGCCCTGCGCTGCCGCCCTCCGCGTACGTCCCGTACTGCCGCTGCGCGAATCCCGGCACTGCGGGAATCCGTGCGCCACCGGCCGCGTCGCCGCCGGTGGGGCCGGCGCCCGCACGCTGAGCCGGCACGGCAACCCGCATCCCGTCGTCCATGAGCCCCCCGGTCCTTACTGGGCCGATCACCCGCCCGCCGTCGTTGAACCCAGAAGGTACCTTCCGCCCCTGCTCCCGTCTCCCCCTGTGGACAACCGCGGGGACGGCCTCCCGTCGATGGCCTCGCGTCGTGATCGGACCGAGGCCGGTCGGCGCCGATCACCCGGCATCCCGGCGGCGCGCCGCGGAGGCCACCGCCATGCATCAGGACGGGACAGAGCATCCGGGCACAGGAAAAGCGGAAGGGGCGGCATCGCTTTTGCGATGCCGCCCCTTCCGCGTTGTGCGCGAGGGGGGAGTTGAACCCCCACGCCCTTGCGGGCACTGGAACCTGAATCCAGCGCGTCTGCCTATTCCGCCACCCGCGCATTTGGGTGTTGCCGCCTCCGGCCTTCACCTTTTCGGTGCGACCGCCTGGCGACATCTGAAGATTAGCACGCCACGGCGGGTGGGTTCACATCCGTTTGTTTCGGGGGCCCGGCAGGCGAACAAGGAGGTAGGGAGAGGCCCGGCACCGGCAGGCGCCGACACCCCCGACCGGGGCCGGCCGCGACCAGAGAGGTGCGGGGAGACGTGCGGCAGCAGGAACGCGGCGCCCGGTGCCCGGAGGGCGCCCGGGAAACCGCGCCCACGCCCGCACAGCCCCGGTGCCCCGCGGTCCGCGGGAGGTCATGGCCGGAAGGTGACAACCCCGGTGCCGAGCCCGCACGCGGCGCCCATCCCCCGTCCCGTGGCCGCGCTCCCGGTGCCGCAGCCCGTGGACGGCGCCCGGGCGTCGACCACCGGCCCCGTACACGGCGCCTCGGAGTGGACCGCCGGCGCCACGCACCGGACCTGGCGCACCGCACCCCACCGACCGCACACCACCGACCGGGCCCTGCTCGCGCACCCGCGGCGGACCGCGACAGCCGCAGCCCGCAGTCACCTGCGGCGTGGCACCGGGTCCGGCCCTTCCGCGCCTGCACCACCCGGTGCCCGGCGGCGCGCTCCCGCGCGACATCGGACGGCCGACCGATGAGGCCCGATCCGGCCGGCCTGCGCCCCGTCCAGGAACGCCCCGCAGCCTCCGCCGCCGGGCCGCGCGCTTCTGCCTCACCCGCGCGCCCGGGCACCGGGCGCCACCGCCCCGCAGGCGACCCCAGGCATCCGCCGGATCGGAACCGACGACCGTCGGCTCCCCCCGAGCCCACGGCCACCGCCCGGCATCCGCAGGCGACCGCCGGGCCCGCCGCACCGCCACCCGGCGCAGCCGCAGGCCCGCGGCCCCGCCCGGCACCCGAGCCGCAGGGGCCGAATCCGGGCGCCCTCGCCCCGCACACCCCCGCTCCGTGCAGGGTGCGGGACACTGTCCACAGGGCGCCTCTACGATCCGTGTGGGAGATGTGAGAGGTGACACTTATCCACAGGGCAGAGAAGGGGAACCAGCCGATTTCCCGACGCGTGGATACGATCAGTAAGCAGTACCAGGACGGCAACGACGGAGGAGGTGCCCGATGGGAGTCCTGAAGCGGTTCGAGCAGCGTCTCGAAGGCCTGGTCAACGGCACCTTCGCCAAGGTCTTCAAGTCCGAGGTCCAGCCTGTCGAGATCGCCGGAGCCCTCCAGCGCGAGTGCGACAACAACGCGACGATCTGGAACCGGGACCGCACGGTCGTCCCCAACGACTTCATCGTGGAGCTCAGCACGCCGGACTACGAGCGCCTGAGGCCCTACTCGGGGCAGCTCGGCGACGAGCTCGCCGGCCTGGTCCGCGACTACGCGAAGCAGCAGCGGTACACCTTCATGGGCCCCATCAAGGTGCACCTGGAGAAGGCCGACGACCTCGACACCGGCCTGTACCGGGTGCGCAGCCGCACGCTCGCGTCCAGCTCCTCCCCGTCGGCACAGCCCCTGGAGCCGGGCCACGACGGCCCGGCCGCGCCCCCTG